>OMZE01000009.1 GCA_900315455.1 uncultured Prevotellaceae bacterium
AGGAAGCAAAATCTATTATTTAGGTGATATCTTTTGGGGATACCACGTTACAAATCCCAAGGAATATCTCGTCTATGATTTCGATTGGCAGATTGGCAAGGAGATACCCATTTATTTCACCATGAATGGGGATGTGGTGTACGATACCATTACGGAAATCGACCAAGCAGAGATGCTCGACGGGAACTCATATGAATGTATTTACAGGCCGGGAAGCAAAGACCTGCTGCAAGTGAAGGGCATCGGCAACCTCAGCAATAACGGTGGCCTGTTCCACTATTTGATTGACTTCCCCTGGGATGGGTCTACGCTACGATACAAGCGGGTGATGAACTTCACTCGTGACGGACAGCTAATTTACCAGTGGGGAAGAAAAACTTAGTATTGAGATGGCAGAAAATGAGTCTTCCATAGAAGATGGGATGGTCTATACCTGCGACGGAAGACGTGTGGCTCAAGGAGCAGATATTCACCGACTGCCCAAAGGTGTGTATATTCAGAATGGGAAGAAGCGGGTGGTGAAGTGAGGGGGCTGAGTCCCGGCGGCATGGAAAGCGGAATCCACTACTTATTTCTCCAAAGTAGGAACAACGCCTGCTCGTCAGATCGCATATAAATATACTGAAGAAGTTGAAGGAGGATTCTCTATCTCGAAAGAAGAAATGCGTTATACCAAGGATTTTCAGGATCGCATAGGTGTTTCTTTCCAACTTCATGTCATGCTGTACGATGGAAACCAAGCAGTAGGCATAGATGGCAACATAGATTTGAATTCTTACGGCATAGGTGGATTGTCGGGGCATTTTCCAATGACTATTTTTTGAATCGCGGAGACGGAGAGGAACCACTCTGACAGAAAAAAGGTTCACTTTCCTGAAAAATTCTCAGAGAGAGTTCGTTTATTCAGATTATTTGTTTATCTTTGCCTTATTGTGGACGACTATGCCCCTCTTGCTTTTCAGCACAGGGCAAATGGAAATTCTGACAAGAAAAATCGCGGGTCTGGTACGACCTCTTCGTGAAACTCGGTGACAAACTTTACCATTCCCCTGCCGAGCGCATCCACATCTGGTAAAGGGTCTGGCTAATAGTAAAAAATTATTAAAATTATAGCAACTATGCAGTCAAATCGCATTCTTCTTATCTATATTCTGACAGTTCTGTCGGTGTTGGCGGCACAAGCCATGCCCGGAGTATATCATGTGCAGGATTTCGGGGCGAAAGGAGACGGCAAGACACTCGACCATACAGCCATCAACAAGGCCATAGAGGCTGCCACGAACAACGGTGGCGGACAAGTAATACTTTCGGCGGGCACCTATCTCTGCGGCAGCATCCACTTGAAGAGCAACGTCGACCTTCACCTGATGGCAGGAGCCACCATTCTCGCCGCTCCTGCTGAACTGAAGGCATACGACGAGAGCGAGGTATTCGGTGGTCCTGAGTACCAGGATGGCGGGCACACCTATTTCCACAACAGCCTCATCTGGGCGGAGGACCAGCAAAACATCAGCATCACAGGCCATGGCATGATTGACGGAGAGGGACTGACAAGGCACGACACCGAGAACGCCGGCAACGTGCAGGGAGGCTCTATCGGCACTGGCGACAAGTCCATCGCGCTGAAACGATGCCGCAATGTGACCATACGCGACATCACCATCTACCGTGGCGGCCACTTTGCCATCATCGCCACGGGGTGCGACATCGGCACCATCGACAACGTGACTATCGACACCAACCGCGATGGTATCGACATCGACTGCTGCAAATACTTCACCGTGAGCAATACGAAGGTGAACACACCCAACGACGACGCCATCGTACTGAAGAGTTCGTATGCCCTAAAACGTCCTGTTCTCTGCGAGCACATCCTTATCACCAACTGCATCGTGACAGGCTATAAACTCGGTACGTTTCTCGACGGCACCTATGTTCCAGAGAAAGTGAACTGGGTGTGCGGACGCATCAAACTCGGCACCGAGTCTAACGGAGGCTACCGCAATATCACCATCTCCAACTGCTCGTGCATGTGGAGCAGCGGACTCGCTTTCGAGGAGGTGGACCAAGGACGTATGGAGAACATCGTCGTCAACAACATCTCGCTGAGCCATGTGCACCATTATCCCATCTATATCACGACAGGCTGCCGCAACCGCGGACCGAAAGAACGCACCGAGGTCTCATCAGCCCGCGACATTTCCATCAGCAATGTGATTGCCGACGACTGCGATTCCCTGGCAGGCATTATCGTTACAGGCATGGAAGGTGCTCCCATCCGCAACGTATCGCTATCCAACATCCGCATCCAATACCGGGGCGGAGGCAAGAAAGTGACCACACCGTATAGGGAGCAGGGCACCAACTATCCAGAGCCCCGCTGGGCAGGCCCCACCCCCGCCTATGGCCTGTTTGCCCGTCATGTCGACGGCCTTCGTCTGCAAAATGTAAAATTCGAACTGATGCGCCCCGACGAGCGTCCCGACATCATCATGGAGGATGTCAGGTTGGAGGATTGAAAAATGAATTCGAGAGAGAAAGAGATTTATAAAGTGACGTTGGTGGGCAGCGCCGGCAACATGGCATTGCTCACATTCAAGTTCATTGCCGGTATCGTAGGACACAGTTCGGCAATGATTGCCGATGCCGTACACTCCCTGTCCGACTTCATCACCGACATCATTGTCATCCTCTTCGTCAGAATCAGCGCGAAGCCTCAGGATGAGTCACACGACTACGGCCATGGCAAGTTCGAGACGATAGCCTCGTTTGTCATTGGTCTGGCACTGGTTGCCGCAGCCACCGGCATCATCTTCTCTGGAGGCATGAAACTGGCCAAATGGTTGGAGGGAGAACAATTGGAGGCACCGGGCAAACTTGCCCTCTGGGCAGCCCTCCTCTCCATCCTCGTGAAAGAAGGACTATACCATTACACCGTCAGGAAAGGCAAAACGCTTCATTCGCAGGCGGTAGAGGCCAACGCCTGGCACCACCGCAGCGACGCCCTCTCTTCGATAGGAGCAGCCATCGGTATCGGTGGAGCCATTCTCTTAGGCAACCGCTGGACGGTGCTCGACCCTCTTGCCTCGGTCGTCGTCGGCGCCATGTTGGTGAAGGTGGCGGTTGGTTTGCTGAAGACCAGCATTGGCGAACTGACGGAATGTTCGCTTCCCGAAGACACCGAGAACGAGATAGTGCAGATTATCCAGTCGTATCCCAACGTGTACGAGCCACATAACCTCCGCACCCGAAGGATTGGCAACAGGATAGCCATCGAGGCGCATGTGCGCATGAACGGTGACATCACGCTGACAGAGGCGCACAACAGGGCCACCGACATCGAGCATCAACTCAAGTCAAGGTTCGGCAAGTCTACGCACGTCACTATCCACATGGAACCGACGAAAGAAAAGTGAAAGCCTTAGCGCATATTGTATTTGTTTCAAATACTAACTGAATTGTATCATTTGAAAATGTTTCCAATGTGGTTTCAGTTTTTTTCACTAACTTAGCGACAAAAACCAAAACCATATCATTCATGAAACGAGTATTTTTCTTTGCTGTAGCCTTCTTGGCAGCAACAACGGGCATGTGGGCTCAGAAGTCCATGAAAGCCCCCGCAGGTGGCAAAGCCATCAGCGACGAACTTATCGGCATCTTCTTCGAAGACATCAGCAGCGCCGCCGACGGCGGTCTCTATGCCGAACTGTTGCAAAACGGTTCGTTTGAGTTCAATCCCACAGAGCGCGACGGCTGGGGAGCCGGTACGGCATGGCGCATGGTGCGCCCCGGCCACTCCTTAGGTCACCTGGCCCCGTGCAGCGAGCGCCCCATCCATGCCAACAACCCCACGTTCATGCGTCTGTTCATCGAGCGCGTGGGCCATTACTACGACTACAAAGGCTGGACGGGCTATGGTCTTCAGAACGACGGTTTCGACGGTATCCCCCTGAAAGCCGGCGCAAGTTACCATTTCTCCGCCTTCATGCGCAACATCAAGGGTGATGCCAAGCAAGTGAGGGTGGTGCTTGTCGAACCGCAGCAGGGTTTTGGTAAAGACCCCAAACTCATTGCCGAGACCACCTTCGACGTGAGCACGGGCGACTGGAAGAAATACGAGGCCGACCTCGTTGCCGGGAGCGACGTGTCGAAAGCACAGTTGCAGATTCTTTCCCTCACCACCGGTACGATGGATGTCGACATGGTGTCGCTGATGCCTGCCGACACCTATAAAGGGCATGGCATGCGCAAGGACCTAGCACAGGCCCTCGCCGACCTGCACCCGAAGTTCATGCGCTTCCCCGGCGGTTGCGTGGTGCACGGTGGCGGCGACGGTTTCTGGAACACCTACCGTTGGAAGACCACGGTGGGACCGAAGGAGCAGCGCCGTGGCTTGAAGAACACCTGGGGCTACCACCAGTCGATGGGTCTTGGCTACTTCGAGTATTTCCAGTTCTGTGAAGACCTGGGCATGGAGCCTGTCCCCATCCTTCCGTGTGGTGTGAGTTGCCAAGGCACCAATGGTGGCTGGTTCATGAAAGACCAGGCTCAAGACTGGGTTCCCATGGACGAGATGGAGGAATGGGTGAACGAAGCCCTTGACCTGATAGAATGGGCGAATGGCGATGTCACCACGAAGTGGGGCCGCATCCGTGCCGAGGCAGGCCATCCCAAGCCCTTCAACCTGAAATACCTGGGTCTGGGCAACGAGGAGCGCATCTCACCGGAGTTCATCGAGCGTTTCAAATACATCTACAACCGCGTGCGGGCCGCCCATCCCGAGATTGTCATCGTGGGAACTGCCGGTCCTGGCTCACACCCCGGCAATCCTGACTTCGATAGAGGCTGGAAACTGGCAGAGGAAATCGACTTGCCCATCCTCGATGAGCACTACTATGAGCCGCACGACTTCTTCCTCACCAAGCGCCAGTACGACGACTACCCACGCGACCGCAAGACGAAGGTTTACCTGGGTGAGTATGCTGCCAAGGACAAGAAACTCATCGATGCCCTTGCAGAGGGTCTTTACCTGCTCCATGTGGAGCGCAACGGCGACGTGGTTTGCATGACTTCCTATGCGCCTCTCTTTGCCCGCCGCGACAACACCAACTGGAATCCCGACCTCATCTATTTCGACAACGAGCGTCCGTATCTCACCTGCAGTTACTATGTGCAGAAAATGTTCGGCGAGTCGTCGGGCAACTACTACTATGGCGACTGTGTGACCATTGCCGATGCCAGCAACCTGCAGGGACAGTCGGTGATTCTCAACACGAAGACCCGCAAACTCTTCGTGAAGATGTGCAACGCCAGTGGCGAAACGAAGAAGGCATCCATCAACCTCTCCCGTTTCAAGGGGATGAAGTCTGTTGCCACGATGACCGTGCTCAAGGGACAGCCCAACGACGAGAACAACTACGATGCACAGCCCATCCAACCCGTCATGTCGAGATACACCCCGAAGAGCAAGACGCAACTCGACCTCGAGCCCTACTCCTTCGTCATGCTGGAGATAGATTTGAAATAGGAAAACGCTTTATCTGATTCCAAAGCGACCTGATTCCAAAATGACTGAAATTTCCCCTCGACCCATTACAGCGTCGAGGGGAAATTCTTTTAGCAACATAGTTGCGACCATAGGTGCGGATTTCGTCCGCCCCCCACGACTTCGGGAGAAATGCGCGCAGACCTTTGGCTTGGACAGAAAAAAGAAGTAGAGATGCCTATCAGGTGTCTCTACTTTTTTTCTTATCTTCACCAAAGCACCACGAAAAAAATCCCGCCAATGGCGTGCATTGGCGGGATGACCTTGCCGTTGCAAGGCTATGAATAATTACCTATTGATGAATTTCTTTCCGTTCTTGATAACGACACCCTTGTAGTTGCCGTTCACCTTCACACCATAGAGGTTATAGGTGTCGCCCGAAGCACGCTGTGAGCCATCAGCCACATCCTCTATGCCGAGGTCCTCCACGAGTATGGCCTCCACCTTGTCGATATTGCAATACGGTCCGGTGATGGTGAGGCGGAACACGTGCGTGCCGGCATCTAGCACTGCCTCAGCACTGCCTGCCACCACCCTGTAGGTGTCCCAGGAACTGTTGCCCGTTTGTGGCACATTAAACTGGCAGAGGGTGTTCACCGTTCCGTTCTTCAACAGTCCGAGGCTGAACCCGGAGTTGGTGAGACCCGAAGAGGCAGTACCCTCGAAGGCATAACGGCCCGTCTTGTTCACCGTCACCGTATACTCCGTCCACTCTCCGTTGGCAGTATAACCGAGCGCATAGCCATTATTTCCGGTCACGATATCCACGCCTTCGTTGTCATTGCGGTAGTGCACGTTGCCCTCATCCTCAGCGTCAGAGTCGTGGAAGGTGAATCCTTCGCCACCCTTGTCGAAGTCCTCAGCCTCGATGATGCCTGGGAAACATGCCAGGGCATTATAAGGGATGCGCCTGTTGTTCACCATGAGCACATAGTCTGCCACCTTCGACAGTCTGCCCTCGTTGTCGACGGCCACAGCAGAGTACTTGAAATTACCCTTCGTGGTTGGCGTGAAAGTATAGTCGAACGGCTGACTGTCGAGCGTCTTGAACAGCACGTCGTTGCGATAGAGGATGACCTTGTCGATGGTGCCTGTGGGCGAAGATGCTGTAATGCTCAGCGTGGTCTCCTCGCCGAGGACGGCAGGATCGGGATTGGCTGTGACAGTGATGTCGATATTCTCGTCCACCTCCACATGCTTGAACACCAACTTGTCGATATTGCAACTGCTGCCCGTGATGTTGATGCGGAAGATGTGCAGTCCGGCCTCCAGTGGCACGAGCAAGCGTCCGTGCAGCGTGCTGTAGGTATCCCAGTTGTTCGACTGCAGGCAAGGCACAACGATGTTGTTGGTGAGCGGTGTCAGTTCATCGTTCTCATTGAGCGACAGGCTGAACGAAGAATTGTTGACACCCGACGATACGATGGCATCATACTCATACACGCCAGCCTCTTTCACGTCGACGGTATATTCCAGCCACTCACCGCTACTGGTATAGCCAATGGCATACCCGCCATTGCCAGTAACGATATCCACGCCCTCGCTGTCGTTACGATAGGCCGATGTGCCCTCGTTCTGGTTGTCGGAATCATGATAGGTCATACCCTCTGCGCCCGAGTCGAAATTCTCGCCCTCAAGCGTGCCAGGCAGTTCGATGGCGCCCTTGAACGGTGCGCGCGGACTGTATGCCCTCACTCCAGAGTAGCGCTCATACTCCGAGCCGTCGGTGGCCACCACCACCGCTTTCACGTCATGACGCCCTGAGGTGGTAGGCACGAAGGAAGTAGCAAAAGGTTCCTGGTTCATCGTGCATTGCAAGTTGCCGTCCACATACAGGTCGATATGGTCGATGGTCTTGGTTTTCAGCCGTGCATTGATGGTCACTGCCACCTCCTCGTCTACCGTCACCTTCACCGGACTGCACTTCACATATACCGATGCCTCTTTCTTCATGCCGGGATACGGACTCCTCGCGTTCTTGGCAGCATCGGTCTGCATATACTCACGCAACCATGTCATGGCAGGACGGTCCTTTCCGTCTCTGATGATGCCGGAGTTGCCGTCTGTGGTCCATGTGGCACCATAGATATAGCCCCAGAGGGTGATGCCGGCACAGTAGTCCGACTCCCACATATATGGTATCTGCTCCTGATAGCGCTGCAACTGCAACTGGTCGTCGGTGGTGCCGATGTCATACTCCGTGCTGTACATCGGCATCTTCAATGCGTCCTGAATCTCTGTCATCGCATTCTTGAAGTCATTGAGATTCATGTCGGTGAGGTCGTGCGACTGACAGCCGTAGGCATCAACGGGAGCGCCATAGTCGCGCATCGTCCTCACAAGGTCGATGAACTGTGCACGCTGCCACTGGAAGGTGTTGTAGTCATTATAGATGAGGATGGCATCCGGCCAACGTTCATGAGCCAATTCAAAAGCCTTGATAATCCAGTCGTAGCCAGTTTTTCCATCACCGCCGAGGGCCTCTTTGTAGGGAGCCGGCTGGTGACCTGCCACCGCCTCATTCACCACATCGATGAGAGGGAGGTCGGGATAGCGTTCCTTCACGGCGTCCATCCACTCTACGATAGCCTCATACTGCTGTTCTGGTGAAAGGTTGTTGAGCCAGTTGGGATACTGTGCGCCCCAGATGAGACAGTGGAACTTGAAGGGGAAGTTGTGCTGTTTGGCATAGTTGTAGGAGTTGTCGCACCCCCAATTGAACTGCCCACGGGCATTTCCCTCTATCGACCCCCATTTCGACTCGTTCTCTGGAGTAATCTGGTTCCAGAGCGTATGGAAAGGTTCGTTTCCATAGTCCACCTGATAACGTGTGGTGATGTTGCCCAGGAATTTGTCTGGATTCGAAGACAACTGGGCAGAGGCATTTGTCGTGAACAGGCAAGCAGCCGACACGACGATGCCAGCGAGTAATGAATTTTGCAAATAGCGCATAGGAAGCATATAGATTTTGGTTAGTTATTCGGCGATGTGTCTTCGCTACGGCAAAGTTACGTATAAATGTGCTCATCCCCCTTTTGATATGTTACATATATTTTAGCAAAAAAGACACAAAAGCCAAAATCATCTGAACGCCCCATCTCAATTCCTAAAAAATGTTGTCAAAACCACCATGTTTGACCGAAAAAGCGTAATTTTGCCCTATCATCATTTCTTACTGTCATGAAAGGACTACGCTACCTCATTATATGCCCTATTGTGCTGTTGTTGGCCTCGGTCACCATGGGCATCCACAACTATCAATCGGCAAAAGAAGCCATGCGGCAAGACCTCACCCGCGCCTTGCGCCAGTTTGTGATGGACGAGTCGCAGCAACGGTTGCTCACCCACTCCATGGCTACTCTCCATGAAGACATGGTGCTGACGCTGAACGACCCCGACCAGTATTTCTGTGCCCAACTCACCATCCCCTCGCTCAAAGACACCTCGCATGTGGCGCTGTGCCTGATGGAGCGCAACCGCGAAGAAGCCTTCCGCGAAGAGGCACAGGTATGCAGCGACACCCTGTTATGGCATTCCACCAGTGCTGATGCCGCCGGGGTATTTATCGCCCTCAAGGCATACGCCAACCCTACTTTTTGTTCGATTCTGAGCCATTCCAGCCAGCGTCTTCCCTTTGCAGGCGCCCTCATCTGCCTGCTCATGCTCTCGGCCATGGCCATGAAGCGCCGGGGAGCGGAAGCCGAGACCGCGGTGCCGGTCTGTTCGTCCGACATACCGTCGGGCATTCACCTCACACCGATGCAGGAACAACTGATGGAGATGTTCGCTTCTGCTCCCCATCACACCCTCACCAAGGAAACCATCTGCGAGGCATTGTGGCCCAAGAAAGACCATCCCGAAGACACCCTCTACACGTTTATCTGTCGTATGAAAGCCAGTTTGAAACGGCAGTCCGACATGGACATCATCAACAAGAGAGGCAAAGAGTATCAACTTACCAAGAGAGCACAACAGGCTGAAGACCAATGATGTAAGTAAAATGTAAGACTATTGTAAGGCTTTTTTCTGCCCTTGCATCCGCTTTTCTTGTTACCTTCGCCGCATCCAACCAATAGCACGGCAAGATGCGACAAAAAACCTTCTCGAAAATCGACACTGTTTTGGGGTGGACGGCATTCGCCATCGCCGCCATCACCTATTGTCTCACCACGGAGCCTTCCGCCAGCCTGTGGGACTGTCCGGAATTCATCACCAGCGGTTACAAACTCGAAATCGGACATCCTCCAGGTGCCCCTTTCTTCATGCTTACCGCCAACCTGTTCTCACAACTGGCACGCGACCCATCTGAAGTGGCACTGATGGTCAACACCATGTCGGCACTGCTCAGCGCAGGGTGTATACTGTTTCTGTTCTGGACCATCACCCATTTCGTCAGGCGTTTATACGAATGCCATTCCCCATCGGGGCACCCCATTTCCATCCCGCAGGCCATCCTCATCGAAGGAAGCGGCATGACCGGTGCCTTGGCCTACACCTTCAGCGACACCTTCTGGTATTCTGCCGTAGAGAGCGAGGTGTATGCCTATTCGAGTTTCCTCACCGCCCTGGTGTTCTGGCTCATCCTGAAATGGGAAGACGAGGCCGACAAACCAGGCAGCGACCGCTGGCTCATCCTCATCGCCTACATCATCGGGCTCTCTATCGGGGTCCACCTGCTCTGTCTGCTGTGTATCCCCGCCATGGCACTGGTGGTGTATTACCGGCGCGCCAAACAAGCGAGCAAGATGGGAGTGGCGAAAGCCCTGGCATTGGGCACGCTGGCCCTTCTCGGCATCCTCTATCTCCTTGTGCCCGGTGTCATCAAGATAAGCGGATGGGCAGAACTGCTGTCTGTCAATGTCTTTGGATTGCCGCAGCACGTTGGCCTTATCGTGTCGTTTGTCCTTCTGTTAGCGCTCCTCTTCCTGGCACAGGCCAGAGCCAGACGGCGCGTGCCGAAGACCATTTTTCTCAGTATGCTGATGCTGCTCATCGGCTTCAGTTGCTATGCCGTCATCATCATCCGTTCTGCCGCCAATCCCCCGATGGACGAAAACTCCCCCGACAACGTGTTCGCCCTTGGCAGTTACCTCAGCAGAGAGCAGTACGGCGACACCCCATTGCTCTATGGTCCTGCCTACAGCAGCCAACTCGCCTATGAACCTCAAGGCGAATACTACGTGGCCAAGCAAGAAGAGGGTTCACCCATCTATTATTTCGACACCAACAGCATGCGACGGCGATACACCACCATCGGGCAACGTCAGAAGTTTGTATACGAAGACAACATGTGGTTTCCGCGCATGCACTCGCGCCAGCACGCCCAAGCCTACGAAGCATGGATGAATGGCGTGGAGAAAAAGGGCAACCTGCCGACCACCCTCGACAATCTCAGGTTCTTCTTCACCTACCAGGTGAACTTCATGTACTGGCGCTATTTCCTCTGGAACTTCGTGGGACGGGAGAACAATATCCAGAGCCAGGGCGAGGTGGAGCATGGCCAGTGGCTCACGGGCATCCGACTCATCGACGACCTCTTGCTCGACTGCGACACCTCTCAACTCCCCTCCGACCTCCGCGACAACAAGGGGCGAAACGTGTATTACGGCCTTCCGCTATTGCTCGGCATCCTCGGTTTGTGGTGGCAGATGCGCCAGGGCCGACGCGGCAGACAACAGTGTGGGGTCATCGCCCTGCTCTTCCTCATGACCGGCCTTGCCATCGTGGTATACCTCAACCAGCCCCCTCAACCGCCCCGTGAGCGCGACTATGTGTATGCCGGCTCTTTCTATGCCTTCGCCATCTGGATAGGCATGGGCACATGCGCCATAGGTTCGATGGTCAGCCGGTGGGCGAAGAGGCCTCTCACGGCTGCCGTCATCGCTGCCCTGCTATGCCTGCTCGTCCCCATACAGATGGTGAGCCAGACATGGGACGACCACGACCGCTCGGGCCGCTATGCCTGCCGCGACTTCGGTCACAACTACCTGGAGAGCATGACTCGCGAGGGCCATCCCATCATTCTCACCAACGGCGACAACGACACGTTCCCACTATGGTACAACCATGAGGTGGAAGGCACACGGCGCGACACGCGCGACTGCAACCTGTCGTATGTGAACACCGACTGGTATATCGACCAGATGAAGCGTCCAGCCTATGATTCTCCCGCCCTACCCTTCTCCTGGGAGAGGAAAGACTACCAGGAAGGTGTGAACGACTACGTGGAGGTGCGTGCCGACCTGAAGGAGAATATCCTGCAACTGTATAGCGAACAGCCCGAGGAGGCGAGGAAGCAGTTTGGTGACAACCCCTTTGAACTCAGCAACATCATCCATCGCTGGATTCTCAGCGGCGACCCCAACCGCCACTTCATCCCCACCGACAGCGTGACCGTGACGGCAGGCGGCCAGCAGATGACCATTTCTTTCAGCGGGATACGGTTCTTGCAGAAGAACGACTTGTTTGTACTGGAAATGTTGTCGCACGGCGACTGGAGCCGTCCGCTCTATGCCTCCATCAGTCTGGGACCGAGCGAGGTGCCCTACCTTCGCGACCATTACGTGCTCGAGGGGCTGGCCTACCGCATCGTCCCCTCTGCAGAGGGACAGCATATCGACGTGGAACGGATGTACGACAACGTGATGCACCGTTTCAGATACGGCGGTCTGTCGCGGGAGGGCATCTATGTAGATGCCGACGTGCTGCACATGGCGCATACCCACCAATATGTGATGGCCATCCTCATCGATGCGCTGCTTGAGCAGGGCGACAAGCGCCGTGCGCTGGCTGTGGCAGAGAAATGGCAGAAGGAGTTGCCTGTCTGCAACATCCCATACAGCGACGCTGCCCTGTCGCTGGCAAAATGCTACTATGCCACAGGGCATCCCGACAAAGGTGATGCCATCACCGCCAACCTCCTCTGCCGCAGTGAGGAATGGCTCTCATGGATTGGCACTATCGGTGCCCGTCGCCGCATGGCTTCGCTCTACACCGCCCACGACTGGCTGAAGACCATGCAGCAGTCGCTGACCCTGGCCTATCAATATGAAAGGAAATCACTGATTATGAAATACAACCCTATCTTCGACCGCTATGTCAACGAATACCAACAAGACTAATCCCTCATCTTTCTTTCACCGAGGCAACAGCCTCATCCTACTGATGGCCTGTGGGCTTATCATCACCGGTATGGCACTCATGACCGGTGATGAAAGCACCCCACAGGCGTTCTGCCCCGATATGTTCTCCACCCGGCGTATTGTTGTTGCCCCGATGCTCTGCTTCGCGGGATATCTGCTGATTGTCGTGGGGATTATATGGAAAAAGGTTTGAGGTTTGAGGTTTGAGGTTTGAGATTTGAGGTTTGAGGTTTGAGGTTTGCATGATGAACATCGGCGGCGCCTCGGATATGCAAATTCGGGGCAATTTGTTTACATTTTTATCTCTACAGGCTTGTTGTTCCGCGATTTTTTTCTATATTTGCCGTAGATTCGGATTTTTATGCCCTATATAAGAATTGCAGACGATGAAATGGCCTCATATCAAGATTTGTCCTGTGCTGATGACCCTCGTGGCATTGGTATGGATGCAAGAGATGACAGCCCAGACTTTTGAATATCCCACCTACGATGACGACAGCGTGAGGATAGCAGTAAAAAGCAAAGGCAGTCGCCCTACCATAGCAGATTTTGCAACCGCCATCCTCAACCATTCCAAAGATATGGAGTTTTTTGACAAAGTGAACGAGGAATGGAAGCGATACCAGCAAAAAAAGCCTCTCCGCTATCATGGCAACTTTACCGTAGATACCAAAAACGGATTCATGAGTTACTACATGCCAGGCGAGGAGGCCAATGATACCATCTATCTGGAGATGTGTTTTTGGAATTGTGCCGATGCCAAGCACAAACTGGTGGCTTATAGCGTAAGATGGAAAATGGGCGAAGACTATGGCTGGAGCGAGTACGTGGGATGCAGATTCTACCTTTATGACAATCAGAAGAAAACGATGAGGACTATATTGCCTGAAGACATCAATGCCCTATATGATGGAAACGGATTGAGTATGTTTTTCCTACCTCGCAAAGGCAAGAACATTCGTGTATTAGTCTCATCCGAAGGAGATCGATGGGAAGAAGTACTGGAATGGGATGGCTACAAATTCAAGACACAAGAGACTCCATAACCGCAAAAGACAATGGTGCGGAGAACAGGTGTTGGCGGGCGTTTGTTCAATATCGAGCGACAGAATACAAAAAAGGAGAAAAAAGCCGTTGGCATTTGCAGGAAAAAACATACCTTTGCAGTGCTTTTCGGATGATAATGAGAGCATTATCACACCACAGCCCACTTCTACCCCCTTACTATCGCTTATATCCTAATCATGTAATAATTAATTAAGTTAGAAAGATGAAAAAGTATTTACTATTCCTTCTGGTCCTTCTGCTGACGCTTCCCACGCTGGCCGAAGAGCCGTTTACAGTTGAGAAGCGGCAAGTGCCCGTAAACCGTGGCGGTGAAGACGACGGCACCGTGTGCCTGCTTTTCTACCCCGACATGCCCTCGGTGCCCTACATCTCCGTTGCTGATTTCCAGGCACTGATACTCCCCGGCACCACGATTAAAGTGACCAAAACCGGCAAAGGTGAGTATCTCCTCGAGGGCCCGTATGCCAATGCCACAGTGAACACGGTGAACGACCAGTTCACGTCGGACGACTACATGGCTTTCACCAACCAGATGGGACAGGTGCAAGAGGGGATGGACAATGTCGGTTTCGGTGGTGCACCCTTCTTACGCTACAACCATCATGAATTGACACCAGCCTCGGCTACAGTTACCTTCGATTTCAGTAAGTACGACATCGACCTGCGCGGCGACGAGAAGGCTGTGTATTTCCCCTTCGCCACCATCTCTGACATCTTCAGCGATATGGATTTCCACCTCGCCGGCTATAATGGTGAGAAGGTGATTGTACTGACAGGTGAAGATGAAGATACCAGCGATGTTACCAAGTTAGAGCCTGAGAGGGCCAAGGAA
Organism: uncultured Prevotellaceae bacterium; assembly: GCA_900315455.1. GTDB lineage: Bacteria > Bacteroidota > Bacteroidia > Bacteroidales > Bacteroidaceae > Prevotella. The sequence continues at coordinate 14,588 of OMZE01000009.1, forward strand.
TTGCTGGAGACCGAGAGCCGTGAAGAAGACATGGCTGCATTCTGCTACTCCGAACTATGTTTTGTCATCGACCATTTCTATGGCATGCCGGGACGCTCGCCTCTCGAGGGTGGAATCAAAAACGACGGTCTGGACAAGACGCTCGACGCCATCGAACATGGACCGACCATCAAAAAACTGCTCAAGAGCACCAACACCGACGAGTACTTCTTCGGCATGAAAAGCCTTCAGGTGCTGCTCCATGACGGTGGACATACCAACCTGATGGTCGACTATAGCCTCTTCATGGCTCCTGCGGAAGAATACGAAATGGAGGAATATTTTGAAGAATGGAAGGAGAGGAATAAAGAATTCGAGGACACATATCCCTACCTGTACCAGCCGCTGATGGACCTTATCGAAGAATTTATGGAAAGTTCTAAGAGGGAAGTGATCAGTATGTATCGTCCGTCAACATCAGATCAAACCTATTACAAGGAAGGCGATACAGCCTTTTTGATGTATGATCAGTTTGGTCCGATTAACAACAAAGCATGGAAAGAATACTACGAGAATGGATGCCAAGGCGAGACACCTGCCATCGATGAAGAGTTCCCAGGTGACCTGAGCGTGGTGCTCGATGCGCTGAAGCAGGCCAGCGAAGACCCGGAGGTGAAGAACCTCGTGGTAGACCTCGCATGCAACACGGGTGGCGACTTCGACGTGTTGATGGCCATGTCGGTACTCATGGGCGGGCCGAACTATTACTACAGCGAGAACCTTGTGACCGGACAGCGTCAGATAGCCTACTTTGACGTGGACACCAACTTCGATGGCGTTTTTGACGAAAAGGACAAGGAAGTGAAGTACGACCTCAACATCGCCGTGCTCACTTCCGACGTGTCGTTCTCTTGTGGTAACTTCTTCCCCTCGATGATGCAGGACGTGGGATTCCCCATCATCGGCGAACGGAGCGGTGGTGGCTCCTGTGCCGTACATCCATTCATCACCCCAGAGGGAATGCAGTTCCAGATATCATCTGCTCGCGACCGCATAGCCAACAAAAATTGGGAAAACATCGACGGTGGCGTGGAGCCCGACTTCGTGATTGACGTCTCTTCGGGCGACTACTCCAAATTCTACGACGTGGCTGCCATCAAATCATTTATCAACAGTTACTGCAGCAGCCCCACTGCTATTGTCGGCATCGATGCCGCCAACCAAAACAGCACCTGCGTATATTACGACCTGTCGGGCCGCAGGCTGACTGCCCCCGCCGTCAAGGGTGTATATATCCTGAACGGCAAGAAGATGGTGAAATAGCCCACCGACCTTGCATACATAAAAATCACCACACCCCCGGTCATGGGGATGTGGTGATTTTTTTGTTGTATGATAATGCCTTACAACTGGTCCCAGTCGGAGCCGTCGTCCTCTTCATCCCAGAGGGTATTCTCACCTGCCCTGGCAGGACCGTTGCCACCGCCGCCATAGATGATACCACTGTTGCCGGCGGTGCTGGTCACCTCATTGCTTAAGGCAAGCAATGGATTCTCTGCAGTCAATACTTCCACCCAGATTTCGGGTTGCATATATGTCTTTTTCATTGTCTTGTTCTCTTAATTATTTGATGACAACCTTCTGACCGTTATTGATATAGACGCCCTTCCGGGTCGGCTTACCGCTGAGTTTGCGACCGTCAAGCGAGTAGTAGTAACTACTCCCCTCTCCCCTTGGAGAGGGAATGGGGGTCATTGTCTTGTTCTCTTAATTATTTGATGACAACCTTCTGACCGTTATTGATATAGACGCCCTTCCGGGTCGGCTTACCACTGAGTTTGCGACCATCGAGCGAGTAGTAGTAACTACTCCCCCTCGCCCCTTGGAGAGGGGATGGGGGTCATTGTCTTGTTCTCTTAATTATTTGATGACAACCTTTTGACCGTTATTGATATAGACGCCCTTCCGGGTCGGCTTACCACTGAGTTTGCGACCGTCGAGCGAGTAGTAGTAACTACTCCCCTCTCCCCTTGGAGAGGGGATGGGGCCATTGTCTTGTTCTCTTAATTATTTGATGACAACCTTCTGACCGTTATGGATATAGACGCCCTTCCGGGTCGGCTTACCACTGAGTTTGCGACCGTCGAGCGAGTAGTAGTAACTACTCCCCTCGCCCCTTGGAGAGGGGATGGGGGTGAGGCCCGTGTCGTCACCAAAATTAAGCACGAAGTTGTTGATGCCTTCTGTCGATGACGGTTCGCCGCCCACCAAGCCATTGTTCAGTTGGAAGTAGGCGCGGAAGGAGTTGATGGTCATGGCAGCATTGGGATAGAAAAGCGTGCTTTTGCCCTCATCGTCCAGACCGAGGTAGAGCATCGTGTTGTCGCCCCCTTCTCCCACGCCCACAGGACTGTAGTTGCCATAGAAAGTGACGACACCTTTCTCCACAGGAAGATATGTATATTTGATTTTCACGTTATTGAATGTAGGATTAACGATGTCATCACCCTCATCCCACTTCACGATATAGGGTGTGCCGGCGGTGATGCTCTCCACTTCAGTAAAGTTGAGCGTCAGTGTGCCACTGGAGAATAAGGCACTGCTCAGCGTGCGGATGTCGCCACCGGCGAGTGGACTGTTTGTCAACTGCTCCTCCGTGAGTGAGAACGGCAGGCACAGCGTGTTCCATTTGCCGTCCTTGTAGAGTGTGCGCCCTTGGAGGGTAACCGTGGCTGCAGTCATCCCATCGTATGCGAAGAGCGTCTCGCTGTTGAATCGGTCGTCGTAAAGGGTGACGTTGATTTCTTTGAAACGGGCAACAAAACCCACGTTTTCCGTGATGTTGTATTCGGCCAGTGAATCCCACAGTTTTCCTACTTCATATTCATCGGGTCTTGTCAAATAGGTAGTGTAATCATAGGGGTTCAAAGCCCATCCTTCGAACTCATATCCGTCGGGGATGACTTCGCAGATAGGCAATGAGATAGTGCCAGGAACCATCTGATAAACTATTGGCTTATAAATTTCATTGGGTACTTCGTCCTCCAAATCCGGCAAGTAGTAGGTCACTTTATAGGTTTTGTCTGTTTCGTAGTTGCACACGACGCACTTGCCGTTCTCAAAGAAATGATTCTCTTCTTTGGTATCGGCGCAGTAGTTGCAATGCCTGGTGTGTTTTTCGCTGGTCACGGTGTAGGTGCAACCATCGTGTGTGCAAGGCGAAACCTCTGCGTAAGAGTATAACCAGCAGGCTTTCCGGCGTTCATTGGCAGGGACGTATTTCTCCACAGAGCCGTTGTTGCCGGCACCCACCTTCATATAGTTGCCTATTTTCGGAGTGGCATTGTCTGGCTGATAACAATCTTTACCAGGTCCGAAGGCTCTGTTTGGGTCACCTCCCTGCTCTCCTGCCCTGGCAATGACGGTACCGCCAGCGATATACACGTCTTCATCAGTGTAAAGGATACTATTGCCTTTGTAGCCGCCGCCGACACCGGCAGCACCTAAGCCGCCATTGGCTGTCACTGTGCCATCCAAAACCTTGAGTGTGCCAGCTTCTCCATTTTCACCGCCGCCAAAGCCAGCACCGTGCTCGCCGCCATTGGCTGTCACTGTGCCATTATATATATACACTTTGGCACCACGACGATTTTTACCAAATCCACCACCGATACCGGCAGCACCTTTGCCACCGTTGGCTGTCACTTTACCATTGTATATGTTCACAATGCCACCAACAAGAGAAGAAAGATCTATAGTAGCTGCAGCCTCTGTACCACTACCGATACCGGCACCTCTTTCACCACCGGTGGCGGTGAGTTCACCGCCATATATATTCACGGTGCCGCCCCAGCCGCCTATGCCTTCATCAAAAAAGGTAGTAAAGGCTCCGCCACCTCCTAAACCGGCGGCATATTGTCCACCCGTGGCAATCACTGTTCCATCATATAGATTAAACGTTCCTCCGGGGATTTGGCCAGCACCTCCACCGATGCCGGCTGCATTTTTGCCGCCTATAGCCTTGACATAACCGCCATAGACGGTGACGCTACTGCAGAGATCAATTATCTGTCTATCTATTGATCGGCAAGAGCCGATGCCGGCGGCATAATCTCCACCGGTGACCTCGATGTGTCCGCCGTGGATGACCAGTTGGCCCACGGTTTTCACCACATCTTTCCCATTGACCCTATCCCATGCACTTCCGATGCCGGCTGCATTCTCATAACTGTTGGAAACTATCAGTTGCCCCATGTTGCCTGAATACGACTGGCTATGGATATAGAGTTTGTTGTTGCCTTCCAGTTTCAGTCCACCGGTAAGGGTAAGTTTGGAATTATCGCAGAGAATGAGATGCACATCCTTGCCCTGCACGACGATGGCCTTGCGACTCACGTCTCCGCTAACCACATAGTACTCGGGAACGGTGGTGCTATATCCGCCCATTCCAAACCAATCTTCAGCATGGCTCGTCACTTTCTTGTATTGCCCCTCAGAGGGTTCGACTTCATAGCCGATTTCGGAGCCTGTAAGAGCCTTCAATGTGCTGACTACCTGCTCGTTTTCGGCATCCCACGACCGTTCGATGAAATATACAGAGCCCGTGGAATACAGACAAGCCTCATTCTCATTGTCTAAATCCAGACTCGCAATTTCAGAATAGTCGGAGGAGAAAAACTCGTTGGGGTCAATTTGTTCGTGATAGGTTTTGTAATCTTTGGTAAACGTACCCGTAATGCTTTCCATTTCTACGCCGATACTGGCTTCGACGAGTTCGCCGGTCAAGGTGATGACCTTGCCAGTCTTCAGATACACGTTGCTGGATATCCCAGAGGCTTTCTTGTTGTTAGTCACCGTGAGATCTCCCTCAACGTTCAGCGTACCGCCGTTCCAGATTCCGCCGCCGTAACTGCCGGCGGTGTTGTCCGTAATGGCACAGTCCTTGATATTCATCACCGTGGCGCCCAGGGCATTGGCCAGTGCGCCTGCACCTGTTGTGCCCTTGTTGCCTGTAAAGGTGCAGTTCGTCAGGGTGGCTATACCGCAACCGCTGTCGGTTTTGGAGTTATAGATAGCACCCACGTCTTTGGCGGTGTTGTTTAAGAAGGAGCAGTCGGAAGCCGTGAACGTGCCGTTGTTCCAAATGGCACCGGCATGGTCGGCTGCGGAGTTGTTTCTGAAGATGACATGGTCGGCAATCACTGTGTTGCCATACGGAATATGGATGGCACCGCCGTTGTTGGCTCTGCCGCCCTCGATTTTGCCGTCTTCTTCAGCAGTACTCTTCAGCGTAAGCGTACTTCCGTTGTGCACCCAAATCACGTGACCGTCGCTCTTGTTCTGGCTAAGATTGCGGCTGAGAGAGTGGCCATTCAGGTCGATGGTCACTGTCATGTTGTCAATGTCGAGGTACTTTTCAAGCACAATATCCGCTGTGAGTTGAAGGTTCGCACCGTTGCTTAGAGCGCCCTTCAGCGACACCTCGTCGCCGACGGTAATCTGCGCCCATGCCCCAGTGGTTGTGAGCATTGTGAGCAGCAGCATGGCTGCCCTCACGATAAATGAAGATTTGTTTAGTCTAATACTCATATTGCTTTGATAAAATGTTCTGCTAAAAAGAAAGACAAAAACAGGGCAAGGGTCATAGTACGACCGTGAGCGCCCAATATGTATGCAACAGCGTGCAAAATTACTACAATATATTCCAATAAACGAAAAAAAAATTCCTTTTTAAAAAGAAATAACTCTTTTTTTCTATGTTCTTACACGAAAATAGGTTTAAGATTTATCATGCTTTGCATGATGAACATCGGCAGCGCCTCGGCATAGTGAAAACAAGTTTTCCCTCTGCTTCAATAGTCTTTACACCCCCTTCGGTTCCCCCGTTGTCGGGGGACAGAAACGGCTTGCACGATGTTTGAGGTTTATTTATGACCACAAAGAAGACTGAGGGTATTCCTATCATTCCTGATATTCCTGCCATTCCTGATATTCCTGCCATTCCTGATATTCCTGTCATTCCTGAACATTCCTGATATTCCTGACATTCCTGTCATTCCTGAACATTACTGTCATTCCTGATATTCCTGTCATTCCTGATATTCCTGGACATTCCTGAACATTCCTGGAAATGACAAGAGCGTTCCAATTCCGGCGGATAACAAACCGCTTGAATTGGAACGCCTTTTTCAGGATTGGAAAAGGTTTATCTCACCACCACCTTGCTGATGGTGACCGAGCCGTCAGCATGGATGTTGCGAACAATATTGACACCTTTCCTCATGCTGCCTACCTGTTCGCCCGTCGTGGTGAAGATTTCGGTGCGCACCACCCGACTGCCGGCGCTCACCTGGGGCACGCCAGAGGTACCGAGAACCAGTTTCAGGTTGGAAAGACGGAAGAGATCCTCGCCCTTCGGAGCAGCCAGTATTTTCTCGTACTCAAAGCGGACTTTGTGATGACCAGGGGCGAAGACCAGTTCGCTGGGGTCGAAAGCGGTGGAACTGGCAGGGTCCTCGCCGCAGAACTCCCGCACTACTGTGTCGTCGAGTTTGATGCGTGTGCCATCGTTGAAAGACATGTTTCCCATGAAGTTGAACCAGTCTTCCGAACTGTTCACTCCAGTCCACGACAGTGTTCCTTCCATACCCTCGGGCACCACGAAGTCGGCCTCCAGCCATGACACGAGTTTCCCATTCGAGCAATCCATATACGAAGTGGAACTGTAGGCATAATCAGCCTCTTGCTTGAACGGATAGACAAAGTCGGTGTTGAAGGAGAATTCACCTCCTGTCACTATTGGCGTATAGTCGTAGGGCAGTCGCTCGCAAGAGGCGGTGCAGCCTACGGTGAAGTCACCTGCCGTAGTAGAGATAGTGACATTTCCGTTGTATTCGCCTATTTCTGCCGATTCAAAGGTCAGCATCACTTCACCTTTCTCTGAGAAAGGTATTGCTTCGGCCCTGACGATGCCGGCAAAAGGTCCGTCGGCACTCACCGCGGTCACCTGAAGAGGCTCTGTCCCAACATTGAGAAGGGTGACGGCAGCATGGTCCTGTGCCGACAGCTTATCAAGGTAGTGGCGTCCGAAGTCAATGGTGGGAGTCAGCAGCATGGCCGAATTGGCCTCCACGTCCTGAAGTTCAAGGCTCAGGTCATAGACATAGGTTCTGAAGGGGTCGCTACAGAATCCGTAGAGATAAGCGTTCATGTTGATTATGTTGGTGAACGTAATCTCATGGTTGCCTTCGCCCAGCACAATGACATTGTCGATGGGGAGCCGCAGGAATCCCTCGCTCTGATGCTCGTAGACATTATTAACGATTTCTGCTCCGTCTAAATAAACATAACTGCCGCCATTGGGATGCAGGCACTCCGACATACCCTTCCAGGAGAATACCCCCACCTTGCCCTTTGGCACCCTTACATTGGCCACAAGCGAAGATTTTCCGCTACTTTCCATATCGTTGGTGGAAACGGCTACGGGACAGTCTGCGACGTCGTTGGACAAGGCGAAGGGCAAGTCTTCGTTGAAAGAGAATGCGATATCACCTTTTTTCACGATGGCCGAGAAATCGGGAGCCTCACCCACCTCAGCGGTCAGGTTCACGACGGCTATCGACCCGTTGTCGGTGGTGAAAGTGAACTCATGTTCATAGGTGCCAGCTGCTGTGGGATACAGGTTGACGGTAATGTTCTCAGTCTCTCCTCCTTGAATATACTCGGAGGGATAGAGCACCTCTGCGTCGTCACGGCTTTGTGTGCAAATGAAGTGTGCCTCATTGTAACCGATGTTGGTGAGTTTGATTACGGTGCTTACCGAAGCGCCAACCGTCACGGTAGGACCGGAGAGGACGATGTTCTCTGGGGAGGCAATGAGTTGCGGTGCTTCGGTACGGCGGTTGTATGTAGCCGTCTTATAGAAGTTGAGGAAACCCTGTGTCCTATTGTCGCTAACGGTAAAGCCATAGCATCCGTAACCTGTTCTCGGGGTCAGTGTCATGAAGTCATCGCTCACATCAAATACCAGTTCGTTTACGGTTTCGAGTGCATACTGTCCCATCATGTCGGGCTCAGTGGAGAAATCTCCTGCAAAGACAGCCAGATAGATGGGCGAACCGTAATAAAGCATCGTGCCCAGAACGCAGAAATCGTCCATGCCTTTTCCTTGCTCATATTCGGGAGTGGAGATGGTGATGGTCTTGGCCTCCGCATCATAATGCCCAATAATCTCGTTTTTCGTTTCCAACTCGAAGTAGCCAAGGTCGATGATGCCGTCGAAAGTCACTTCATCGCCGTTGAAGGTAAGTGTAGCCTCGGTGGAGGTCGGCGTGAGTGAATTGACGTCGAACCACCCATACTCATCCCAATAGGCCATGGCGCTGACCCAGAACTGCATGTTGCCCTCCATTTTCGGAAGACGCTGCACCTGCACGGTGTGCTGCCCTGTTTCTGCTTTCATGACTTGTCCGGAGAGAAGGTGGCTCTGCGCCTTGCACATTTGTCCTACGGTGAAGAGGACAATCAAGGTAAAAAGTTTTTTCATATCTCAAGGTTTTTGGTTGATAATGTTTCCTATCGGCAAAAATAGGAAAAAGCCATCCAGAAGCATCATTTTCCGGACTCGAGGTTGTTCAAGATTATAAAAATGGACGAAAACACACCTATTGGGCGCTGTTTTCCTTAGCCAGACGCTGGTATTCGGATGGGGTAAGGCCTGTGTATTTCTTGAAAGCCTGAATAAACGAAGTGCGCGACTTGAACCCTACCCCATTGGCAATACCTTCGATGGTGAGATGCCCGAAATGCTTGGGGTCGTTCATTCTCTTACAGGCTTCCTGAATGCGGTATTCATTGAGCAGGGCGTTGAAATTGGTGCCATAGCGCTCGTTGATGACGAGCGACACATTGTTGTATTTCTCACCTACAAGCGCTGCCAGACGCTGAGCAGAGAAATCGCTCGAGAAAATCTCCTGTGAGGTCTCCATCACACCAACGATATCGGAAAGTATCCTTCGCTTGGCTTCCTCGTCGAGCGAGGACCCCTTGTACTTGGGCTGTGGAGCATTCTGCATCTCCACGAGCCGCTCAAGTTCATGCCGTCGTTGCCTTTCTTCTTCCTCCTTCTTGAGCATCTCCACATTCTTGAGATAGAGCGATTCGTTGCGCTGGCGCAGCAGCCTGTTCTTGCGCCACACGATGAGCATGGAGAGGAGAATGACAAGTGTGATGGCCGCGATGGTGGCAATGACCATGTTCTGTACGCGGCGGTGGTGCTCCATTTCCTGGATTTGCTTGTCTACCTTCTTCATCTCACCGAGAAAACGGAGTTCTCCCACACTGGCCACTTGATGGTAGTTGAGCAGCGAATCCTTGAGCCGGAAGTACTGGGTGCGGTATTCTTCGGCCTGCTTCTTACGGTTCAGTTTGTCGTTGTAGTCGGCCATGAGGTTATAGAGTTCGAGCCGTGCATCTTTCATGTCGAGCACATTGACCAAACTGTCGGATTTGGAGAGTATATCAAGCGCCTTTTCATAGTCGCCCTTGGCTGCATACACTCTGGAGAGGTTGGCGTAAATGGCATAGGAATAGCGTATGCTGCCAATATTGTCGTTAAGAAGGGCCTTTTGGCGCATGAACGACGCTTCAGCCTTGTCGTACTGTCCTTTCTCGAGTGCAGAGAAGCCTTCGAACATTAAAAGATTGTACGAATCGTTAGGCTGGGGGGTGCCAAGCGACCGGTAGTTTTCCAATTCCCTATTGATGCCTGACAACATTTTCAATGAATGTGCCACAGTAATCATGTTAGATACCGCCATGCGCCATGATGCGGTATCGTTTTCCGCCCTCGACTGCCAATAAGAGCGCTTGTAGTAGTCAAGGGCGAGCGAGTCGGGCTTCAGGTCGCCGCTCTGCTCTGAAATGGTCTGATACATACAACCGAAGTTGAGGAGCACACGTCCCATTCCCCTTTCCATGCTTTCGGCCAGTTCCTGTGCCCGCGAGAGGTTCTCGTAAGCCTGCGAATAATCGAAATAGCAGAAGAAATAGACATACCAGCGACCGATAAAAGCCTGCATGAGATAGCGTGTCTCCTTCTCTGTCATGTTGCGTTTGTTCCTTCCCGTGACGATGGTGAAACATACGAGGGCGCTGTCGGGTTTCCCGTCGAGTTCGGCATATCTTGTGCCCATCATGATGAGTTCTTCCGATGGCACATGGAGCCATTTGCTGTAATAGTCGGGCTGCTTCTCAGCCTTCACAGTGAGGCATTGAAGCAGAAACATGCTGAAAAGCAGGCATATCGTTAGTCTTTTCGAGTGTATCATTCTATAAAAGAGTTCTTATCCATGCAGAAGGTGTCTGACAGGCTCATTGCATTTTAATGATTTCCATGCAAAATTAAAAAAAAGAGACAATTGACATACCTTCCACCTTCATTTTTTTAGAAAAATCCCTCATCTCCACACCATTTATTCGGGAAATTGACTATATTTGCAAAAGGTCTTATACAAATCAGAAATTATGAAAAGATTAATCTTCGTATTGGTATCGTTGTTTGTCATGTTGACGGCGAATGCGCAACATGATGGCTTTGTATGTACTGGTAATAACGTCAATGTCAGGACTGGGCCTGGTAAAAACTACGCCATCTATGACACTGGAGATGGCCATAAACGTCAACTGTCGAAAGGAGATGTCGTAGCCAACCGCGGGAAGAAAAAGAATGGGTTCTGTCTTATCCAAGGACCACTGGAATGGGGAGGAGACGAGAGAGATGGCTGGGTGTCAGCACAATATCTCCGTCCTGTTACCCTCTGCAAAAAATGCTTCGGCACAGGAGATATGAATGTTGGTGAAGTGGACATAGACCTTAGAACTTGCGATAAATGCAAAGGAAAAGGCTATGTCAAATGAAGATTTGGTTTAAGATTTGAGGTTTGAGGTTTATCAAGCGAAGGGTAAACCTCAAATCTTAAACCTCAAACCTCAGCCAAGGGCTGAGACTTACTTCATCATGATTTTCTTTCCGTTGAGGTTTACGGGTGAAAGACGGTCCTTGACAGAAGGTTAATTGGTTTTTACCTTCGCGAAATGCTGTGTTTTGTTACCCCGATCGTTGCGGATGAGGGTGAACCCTTCGGGCGTAGATTCTCCAAGAACGAGGTTGAATTGGCAATGGGCATTGCCATTGGCGGTATTGATGATACGGAAATACTCCGCTGCATCATAGCGGTATTTTCCATGAGAAAACAGAAAGACATACTCTCCTTTGCCTGATTGCCCAATCTCAGGCAGAGCGTTCTCAAAATGCCATCTTATGGTCTTGCCGTCGCCATTCATCCACAACGTGTCTTTACCATTTACAAAAACACCATTGTGTGGTGGGGGCACTGGAGTGCTGAGCATAGGCGGCTTGTCATGAGTCCCGCAACCCAAGAACACTGTCAGCACAGCAGACAGTAAAAACAAATAGTATAGTTGTTTCATCTTTTCTGTTACTTTATATCTTACATCAATGAAAAAAACAAGTGATTCACGAAGCGTTGGTGAAGTGAGTTGATTGAGTGGTTAATAAGTTAGTATGGTATGAATACAAAAATAGAAATAATTCATGAAAAATCAAGTCACATTTCACTTGTGGGACTGCGATTTTAACAACTTTTATCAATAAGAAAATATGAAGTAACTCTTACCTTTGCCCCAGGGAGTATTATAGAATAAGCGACACCACCCTGTCAAGACATCTGTCATGGCAGGGTGGTGTTTTATGTATTCTGATGGCACAGATTGCTCAGGTGGAAGCGACTGTTATTCTTCATCCCACAATGAGGGATGGTAGAAATTGGCATCGGCTTCGTCGTCAGCATCGCCTTCGCCTCCAATAGATTTCACGTTCTCACCGATGCTTTGATTTGACAATACAACGGGAGCCATACATTCGCTTCCCATGCATTCCTTGTAGATGTAGGGCTTTTTGTATGTTATTTTCATTGTATCCTCCTTGTCATTTGATGATGATTTTCTTTCCATTTCTCACATAGATGCCTCTTTTAGGTTGACGAACCTGCTGACCCGCCAAATTATAGAGTAGTTGGTCAGACGCCTTTGCCTCCATTTGATATGATTCGATGACGCTGGCATCACCTGAATGCCCGACGGCCAAGTCAAAGACACTGACATTGGCACCCGAGCCTTCGCTATTTCCGTCACTGACATAGACGATACCACCATAGGCTTTCCACCCCAATGTGGTGTTTTCGCTTGGCATATAATAGAAAAGGTTATTTTTCAAGTAGTATGCGTATGTAGGTATCTTCTGGTTGGTGTAGGTGCCTTGGTAGGTAGAAGTGTATTGCTCAGGTCCTTTCTGACCACCAGCCACGGCAAGACTCGGACTGCCATTAAATGGCGTGTAATCCACATCCTGCCCGTTGAATTCATATTCCCCTTTCGCCACGCCTGGTTTAATCAGGTAAGGTGTGTCGGCTGCCATCCCTTTTTCGTCCTCTGTGACAGGTTGGTCGAAACAGAGCGTGTTGTTATATACACCGGAATAGCCCCACACTTGGGTCCCTTCGCCGAAAACCTCATTCAACTTTCCATAGGAAACATCGAATGGCAGCATGATGGTGTACCATTTGTTGACATCCATGCTCCGTACATAGACAGTATTGATAGTGAAAGTGGTGAGAGCGCCATCGTTAACATTGGGGCTTATCACCTCAAGTTGCTGCACTCCCGTCACCTGTGGACGTTGCAGGTCTGTGGGGCGCAGGTAGATTTTCACCATACCTTTAATGAAGAACTTTTGCCAATATGGAGCATTGCTATATGCTTCTAAAATTTCTGTTTTGGGCTCGACATAGAGAATGCAGTGGGAGTAAAAGTCGAACTCATCAGTTCCGAAGTTCCAGTTGTATGCACTATTGTATGCAAAAGGGTCTTCAGCGGAGCAGAAGTCACCGAGTGCTTCGGGTGGCGTAGGGTTACGTGAGTATAGGGCGAGGACAGGGCTTTTCTCGATGACATCCTCACCGACAGTTTGAAGAGTGGCAGGAAAAGTGATACTGCCCAGCGAACCACAAAATGCAAAAGCCTGTTTGCCGATACTCGTCACACCCTCGGGGATAGTGATAGAGGTGAAGCCCGTATTGTTGAAGGCCATCTCTCCGATACTTGTCAAGGCTGGACTCCATCCCACATTGTTGAGGATGGTACAGCCGTTGAAGGCTCCATTGGCAAGTGTTGTCAAGCCATTGGGCATCACCACTGATGTGATTTTAGTTCTATTGCTTACCCCCTGGAAAGAGAAAAGATCGTCAGAGATAGTGATACCTGAAAAATCAAGTGCCAACGTTTTTGTCTCGGGCTGAGTGACTCTATTAATAATTCGTGCTATTGCCCCCCAGTCATCACTATTATAAACCGCACCATTTACGCTTTTAAATTGGATGGAGGACACTTGATCCCATGGTAGAAGAAGGATGGTGTTCGGCCATTCTACATTAGCAGATATGGCTCCACTGGTACTGAGGCTGACTTCCGCAATACCGTCATCATTGATGGTGATGTCTAGGCCATCAAAGTGGTAGTCTGTTGCTATGGCATCGACATGAAACATCAGAAGCAGAATGATTGCTCCTATGCTTTTCCAGATTTTTCTTTTTATCATCATAGTTAGGCAAATTTATTTGATACAAAACCTTTTTGTGGGCTATAGTTCTCCCCAATCTCAGAGCAGCGACCCTTTGTTGCCAAGGCAATAGCCATAGTCCTTCAAACCCGCAAGGCAGACAACAGACAATGTAAGCCAGAGTTCTTTCTTTGACAACAACGTAAAGGTTTACCGTCGTTTTTTCATGGGTGCTACAAAGATACAAAAAATTTCCGTTTTGGCAAAGTTTTTACGTTTTTTTCACTCATGCCACATATTTGTATCTATCCATCGGTATCTGGTGGTTGATGCCTTGGTGGCCATCAGCCATCAGCAAACCCCGTATTGTAAGATTTTACGGCTTAATCCAAGATTCATCATGAAGCATGATAAACTTTAATTTTTTATGCAATTGTTTGGAAATATGGATGGGGAGAATTAAATTTGTAGATGAATTCCCCCTGTTCCCCACAGTGAATCCACCAATCAACTAAATCCTATTCATTATGAACAAGACAAGAGTTTTATTGCTATCCTTCATCGCTATCCTCTGCCAGGCTGTACATGTCATGGCACAAGACGAGTCCAAGGTAATCGTTGTTGTGATGAAAACCAACTACACCTATGAAGACCCCCGATGGGGACAGCCCGTCACTTTAGAAAAAGGCCATGCCATAACTGTAATGGACGATGGCACCGACACATACGACTATTGGCCCTACCCCGCCGCAAATGTCGGATTGCCCAAAAATGTGACACGCCTGCCCGGTTCCAACGGCGAGCGTTACATCCAAATCAACGGCACGAACGTAAGGCTGAGGAAAGGTCCCTCAACCAATTACGGATATTATTGCTACAATCAGGCAAGCACCGCCTCGGTGTATCACAATCAGTTTATCAGCAACGGTACAAACCCCAAGACCGACGACTGGGGCCTTTATGCCGAGTGGAAGCCTTATTACCTTCCGAAAGGCACACGATTACCCTATCTGGGCAAGAAGAATGGTTTTTACAAAACCGCATTCAATGGCGAAACATTTTATATTTCCGCGAAATACTGTCTGCTGAAATGATGCTTTTTTGAGGGCTTCAGGGGGTGCGGACGAAATCCGCACCTACGATCTCAACTTCGTTGCTAAAAGAAATTACCCCTACAGCCCATCAGTGGGTCGAGGGGTATTGGGGGCATTGACACATCGCCACCGTTCGGGCATGCTCCGCATGTCCGCCATCCCTCCACCCTCCCCCCTTCCTTCCATCCTTCCCCTTCCTCCCTCCAAAAAAGCGCTGTGTGTACTACTCACAGGCTACTGTCCAGTAGCCTGTTGCATCCCCTCAAAAAACTTCTCCTGCAACTGTGAGGCGAGTTGGTTGTCGGGATTGAGTTTCAGCGCTTTCTCGAAGTTCTGCATCACATCGATGTAATAGCGCTGACCATTTTGCGCGGGGTCCTGCACGATGCGGACCATGTAGAGAAAACCGCGAAGGGTGCAGAGGTCCGACTGGTCGGCATTTTTCATCGTCTCCATTTGCGTGATGGTCTGCCCTGCCTCTGCCAACAACCTCTCCGTCTGTTCTGCATGGGGATTCATCACCGAGAAATAGAGACTGTGCAGCGCCATCTGATACTTGGGCTGGATGCTGTCGGGAAACATCGCGTCGATTCGCTTCATCTCCGCAATGCAGTTGAGATAAGCCTCTGGCGTGGGCGACTGGATTTTGGCGAGCGACTGGCCGATAAGCCCTTGCATAGTGGGCTCCTGGGCATGGATAGATACTGATGCCATCACGAAGAGGGCGAAAGACAACACACGGGTCTTAAAAGTTTGAAATGTCATATGCTTTATTATTTTTAAGTGAAACAAATATGCCGATATAAAAGAAACGGTCGCGCGAGGCCGTCACGGGATTGCCTTTGGTGTCGTAGCGGAAGACGTTGGTCCGTCCCAGGATGTTGTTCAGCGAAGAATAGATGATGACCTTGGGACTCACCAGATAGGTGACATTCACATCCACACTGTTGTAGACAGGCGTTTTGCCTTGCGGGAAATAGCGTGGACTGGCGTAAGATTCCGCCAAGCCTACGATGACCTTTCCCAAACCGTATTTGGCTGTCAGCCTCAGGTTATGACGCGAGGCGTAGTCGGGCATCCGCAGGGCGGTATAGTCGTGGTAGAGCCGTTCGGAGTCGTTGAAAGAGTAAGAGAGCGTGGTGACCAGGTTCTTCACCAGTGAGTGGTTTTCCACAAACACATCCACTCCCCTGCTCGAGCCATAGCCATGAGACTGATAAAGATTGTTTTCCAACAAGGGCAGATGATGATACTTCTTCAGATAGGGCTCTATGCGCAGGAGCATCTTCGGAGTCTTATACTGTACAGAGAGGATGGCATGGTGGGCAGTGCTTTGTCGCAGCGTCTTCTGGCTCTGTGCCATATAGTCGTCATCAGCGGTCTGACTGTAACGGCCAGCCACCAGCGACACCTGCCAGCGTTTGTTGGCCACATAACTCAGGGTTGTCCTGGGCATGAAGAGCCAGTCGCTTCCCATCATCTCAGCCCTTGTCGACACATGGAGAAACAGCCGTGGAAAAACGCGCCATTGGGCGTCTGCATGAACCGCAAAGATATTGTAATCCAGATGATACCGGCTGGCTTCATACTCCGACTTGCTGTTGCGGATATAGTCTTCTGCGCCAGCCGACAACTTCAGCACATCAGAACAGACTTTGCGCACTTCGGCCTTCACATGCACCTCGTTGCGCCACTGACGGTAATGGTCGCCCACTGCCAGCGCGTCGTCGATATGACTGAAAACCGTAGAATTGGCGATGCCGGTGAAGAGCGATAGTCCATGACAGAATGTTTTCTTATGCGTGACGTTGGCATAGATGTTATGCTCCTTGAGCGAGAGGCTGCGCCCGTCTACATGCTGTCCTACCGACGTGAAGTCGTAGCCGACGTAGGATTTCAGCACACCCGACGACCCGAACTCTTTCTTATACTGTGCCTCGCCAGAGAGTTTGCGGTAGGGCCGGCTGAAGTCGAAGCGCTCTGTAAACAGACGGCTATACAGCCCCATACTGGTCAGCGCGGCATTAAACGACAAACTGCTGTTGGCGAACGCCTTCGTGCCGCCCACATTCCAGTCTACCAACGACGCGCTCACGCCATATTTGTCGCTCGTTGCCATGTCGGTGGCCTCCATGGGGAGCACGGCCGAAAGCGCCTGTCCGTATTCGCCTCCATAGCCGCCCAGTGAGAAATTGATGCCTTTGAACAGAAACGGGGAGAAACGCCCCCGCACTGCAGAGTTCTCCGTATTGGTGGAATAAGGCACCAGCACGTGCATGCCATTGACAAACGTCTGGCATTCCTCGCTCTCACCGCCCCTGACATACAACTTGCCGTTCTCGCCCACCGTCTGGGTGCCGGGCAACGTCTGCAATGCTGCCACGATGTCACCGCACGAATTGCCTGCCATCACCACGTCGAGCGCATCCATGGTCTTGAAATTGTCGCTCTTGCCAAAACTGAACGTGCTTGCCGTCACCACCACTTCGTTGATGGTGGTGGCCTGCTCGCGCATCTGTATAGAGAGGTTTGACAGTTGGCCGACGTCTGCCGTGCACGAATAGTCCTCGTAGCCCATGTAAGTCACCTGGAGTGTCACCTGACCCGTCTTCGAGGTGTCGAAGGCAAACCGCCCGAGGGTGTCGGTCAGGCATCCGTCTATGGTTCCTACGATAAATACATTGGCGCCCACGAGCCTTTCCTTTCCGTCGCTGACGATACCGGAAACGGTGGTCTGGGCAGACAACTGGCATGCTGCCAAGAGCATGAAAAATAGATGTATCAGTGAATGTTTCATGCCGCAAAAATACGGCAAGAATCCATAGCCTCCAAATACCCGTGACAGACAACTAAATCGGCTGACAGAAAACTAAGCCGAATGACGAATGACTACAAAAAATGACGAATGACTAAGCGATAAAAGCCTTTAGGCGTGGCACATACGAGCGTGATACGGGGATGGTATTCGTGCATGTGCCAAGGGTCAGTTGGTAGCCGTTGGAGTTGCCCTGCGCAGCGGTGATGTTGTTCACGTTGACCACAAACGAGCGGTGGCACTGAAAAATATTCTCATATTCTTTCAGTTCCTCCACCACGGCGCTCAGCGTGGCATGAAGTTCCATGGTCGTAGGCTTTCCATCCTTCATATAGCAAACAGAGACGTTGTTTTTCTGGGCCTCGACATACAGCAGGCTGTTGATGGGAATACAGAGGTCGTTTCCCCTGACGCTGCTGTCATGGATGGTGATGCAAATGTCTTTCTGCTCCTCCGTGGTCTTGTTGAGCAGCGCCTCCATATTGTCTTTCAGAAACCTATTGTACTGTATGATGATGGAAACAACCGTAATGAAGATGCCGATGATAAACGTCCAATACAAGAACAAGAGGAAAAACTGAAGATAGAAGGGAGAATCGAAGACGATGCATACCGTAAGGAAATTGCAGACAGCGATGAAGAGTGTCAGTCCGATAATGACACAGGCATGATGCCAAATACGCCAGGGCTTTATTCGTTGCGGCAAACGGCCAAAGACAGCCCATCCATAGAAAGCATAGCAGCCCGTAGTGACAAGGCCAAAGATGGCTGCCGCCACGCACTTATTGCCCTGATAGGCACTGAATCCGAATGGTTGCAACAGATAGAGTATCGCCCATATGACTATACCATATAACACACTGTCTCTCAGCCAGTGTTTACTCTGCTTAAAAGGATATGTTCGAGTAAGGAATGACATAAGTCTACGTTATTGACTTACAAAAGTAGTGCAAGGCGAGAGAAATACCAAGCGAAAAACAAAGTTTTTTGCTTGAATTTCCGAGCCGCCGCCTACTTTCGCCACGCAGCGGCAAAGGTAGTGCAAACCGAACGGAATACGAAACAAAAAAAAGATTTTTTTTTGTTTCTATTCCTGAGGTGCAGCCTACTTTCGGCGAAGCCAAAAGTAGTGCAAGGCGAGCCGCCGCCTACTTTCGGAGGGGCGGACATGCGAAACATGCCCGAACGGTGGCGATGGGCCAGCATGCCCGAACGGTGGTGATGTGTCAATGCTCCTGATACCCCTCGTCCCACTGATGGGTTGTAGGAGTAATTTCTTTAGCAACGAAGTTGCGTCCGTAGGTGCGGATTGTGTCCGCACCCCCATCACCTCTCGAGAGATGCCCCTCTATCCTATACCTCAAGCCATTTCCGCTGAACAATTCGGGGTGTTCGTTGAAAAAAATCTCTGGAAATCCTGATTCTTGACTATCTTTGCCAAGCAATTCCCACCATGATGGATGGGAAAACACAAGAACAACCAAAATGCAATATATGAAAAAGATTGTTTTATTGCTGATGACCCTGGCAGGAGCACTGACGGTGCAAGGCAGGGTACACACCCTCCAGGAGATGGCGGAGCGCGCCTACAACTTCCTGACCTTTGAGATGACCGACGGGGCAAAAGTCTCCGTCGCCATATCGTCGCTGACGCTGACCATCAACGGCAACACCCTGACGGCCGGCTCGCAGACATTCACACTCTCCAACCTCTCAAAGATGTATTTCTCCAACACCGACGAGACCACCGGCATCGAGGAGACGACCTGCGCCACTCTCGAAGAAGCCACCGAAATCTACGACCTGCAGGGCCATAGAATCGCCAAAGAGCAGATGACCAAAGGCGTGTACATCGTCAAGACCAAAAGCAAAACCCAGAAAATCGTAGTGAAATGAAGAAGATACACGCTCTCCTCATAGCCCTCATGCTGACGATAGCAGCCACGGGCCAGACGCTGAATGTCAAGGTGGGCAGCGTCGTATACCAGTTCCCCTCCACAGAGACGGGCGACATGACCTACACCGACGGTCAGACGCTTACCATCATGGGGAAAGAACTCCCACTTTCCGACATCGACGAGATGACGGTAGATGATACCAGCGTGACCGACGCCACTGTCGCTGTCGACTACAACGGCACTACCGCCACCGTCACCGTGGCTGGCGACGTGGCACGCTATGTCACGCCGACCGTCGATGGCGCCCACGTCTCCATCGTCCAAAGCGACGACCTGGCTCAGGAAATCACCTACACGCTTAGCGGCACGACGACAGACGGCGAGTTCTATATGTCGGGCTCCTACAAGGCCACGATAGCGCTGAACGGCCTTACCCTGACCAACGCGACACCCGTATACAGCGGTGCCGCTGTGCACATCCAGAACGGCAAACGCATCAAGGTGAAAGTGATGAACGGCACTACCAACACGCTGACCGATGCCGCCAATGGCTCGCAGAAGGGATGCCTCTACATCAAGGGCCATGCCGAGTTTGCCCAGAAAGGCACGCTCAACGTGACGGGCAATACGAAGCACGCCATCAAGACAGGCGAATACATGACTCTGAAAAACGCCACCCTCAACATCACCCAGGCGGTGGCCGACGGCATCAACTGCGCCGAATACTTCCTCATGGAGAGCGGCACCATCAACATCAGCGGCACGGGCGATGACGGCATACAGTGCGACATCGACGGCGATGCCTCCACCGGCGAGACGGCCGACCATGAGGAGGAGGACAGCGGCAATATCTACCTGCAAGACGGCACCATCGGCATCCACGTGACAGCCGATGCCGCCAAAGGCATCAAGAGCGCCGGGAATCTCAGCATCAGCGGAGGCGACATCACCGTGAAGACCTCGGGAGGGGGCGTATGGGACAGCGACGACCTGAAGACCAAGGCATCGTCGTGCCTCAGTGCCGATGCCGACATCACCATCAGCGGGGGCACGATCAACCTGACCAGCACGGGCGCCGGCGGCAAAGGCATCAATGGCGACGGCATCTTCAACGCCACCGGAGGCACCCTGACCATCAGCACCTCGGGCAACGCCGTCGTCGCCTCGTCGAGCGGCAGCATCTCCACCGTCACTTCCTCACAGCAACTCGACCGTTACAGCAGCGACTACAAGTCGTCGCCCAAGGGCATCAAGATAGATGGCGCCCTGACCATCGGCGGCGATGCCGTCATCAGCGTCACCACGACAGGAGCCGGCGGCGAGGGCGTGGAGAGCAAGACTTCCATCGACATCACCGGAGGCCAGACCACCGTCAATGCTGCCGACGACGCCATCAACGCCTCGTATACCACCACGGCAAGCGGCAACGGCAACCTGACCATCAGCAGCGGCTATGTCTTTGCACGCTCCACGGGCAACGACGGCATCGACGCCAACGGCAACTGCTACATCATGGGCGGACTGGTCTATGCCATCGGCAGTTCACAGCCCGAGGTGGCCATCGACGCCAACAGCGAGCAGCAGAAGAAAATCTACCTCACGGGAGGCACCCTCATCGCCATCGGCGGACTGGAGAACGGCAGCAGTCTCACCCAGTCGTGCTACTCCACCAACTCCTGGAGCAAGAACACCTGGTACGCCCTGACCATAGGCAGCGAGACCTTCGCTTTCAAGACTCCGGCGAGCGGCGGGTCGGCCCTCGTCGTCTCGGGTGCCTCACAGCCCACGCTGAAAAGCAACGTCACCGTGAGCGGCGGTGAAAGCATCTTCGATGGCATGGGCTATACCGGAGCGAGCGTCAGCGGTGGCTCTACGGTCAGTCTCTCGGCATACACCGGTGGCGGAGGTCCCGGTGGCGGAGGCGGTCCTGGCGGTGGCGGTGGTCATGGCCCCGGTGGCTGGTGATGAAACAATATATCCCGCCTTCTTACGTTATGATAATGACAATACCTTTTGGAATGAAACAGTCGCGACAGGAGAACCTGACTTACTTGGCAGTGTGGGGCTTGCTCTTTGCAGCCCCAGTGCTGAGCCTGTATGTGCGTAGCGTCAGCGACACCAACCTCACGTTCAATTGGGCAGAAGTGTTCGTCGTGTGGAAACTGTTCGCTGTCTACCTGGTTTTGTTCCTCATCCACAATTTCCTCCTGGCTCCGATGCTGGTGCATGGGCACCACCGCACAGCCTATTTCTCGCTCTTGGCAGTGGTCATAGCCGCATTTGCCGTTTTCCAATGCAGCAACAGACCGAGAGAGTGGCGACACGGCGACCGCCCACCCATCGAACAGCCAAGACAAGAGCCGCCACCGATAGGTGAACCGCCGATGAAGATGGAGGGAGGACGCCCGCCGAAACCCGACGAGCCTCCGCACCAACGTCTCACCCCACCGCCCATCGTCGGCGAGCGCGACATCCTCGCCCTCATCACGCTCCTCCTCATGTTTGGCGCCAACCTAGGCATCAAGGTGTATTTCCGCAGCCGTGAAGACCGACAGCGGTTGGCAGAACTGGAGAAGCAGAATCTGGAACAGCAGTTGGAATACCTGCGATACCAGATCAACCCCCACTTCTTCATGAACACGCTCAACAACATCCACGCCCTCGTGGATATCGATCCGGAGAAGGCGAAAGACACCATCCTGGAACTGTCGAAGATGATGCGCTACGTGCTCTACGAGGGCAACAAGCAGGGGGTGCCGCTATCGCGCGAACTCGACTTCATCCGCCATTATGTGGCACTGATGCAGTTGCGCTACACCGACAAGGTGCGCATCAGCGTCCTCCTGCCCGGCGAGGTGCCCGACCGCCAAGTGCCGCCACTGATGCTCATCACGTTCATAGAGAACGCCTTCAAGCACGGCGTCAGTTACCAGAAAGAATCATTCATCGAGGTGAAAATCGACGTGAAGGACGACCAGTTGCTGTTCTCCTGCCGCAACTCGAAAGCCGACAAGTCGAATGAGGAAAAAGGCGGCGTGGGCCTCACCAATGTCAGGGAGCGCCTCAACCTGCTCTACCGCAACGACTACACGCTGCGCATCGACGACACCTCCGACATCTATACCGTTCAACTCATCATTCCCATCACCCAATGACCATTCGCTGTCTCGCCATCGACGATGAGCCTCTGGCTCTGCAACAACTCGTTGCCTATATCAAGAAAGTACCGTTCCTCGAACTGCAGGCCCAGTGCCAAAGTGCGATGGAAGCCCGGGCGTTTCTCGAGAATGATACGGTCGACGCCATCTTCTGCGACATCAACATGCCCGACCTCAACGGCATGGACTTCGTCAAGTCGCTCGCCTCGCCGCCCCTCATCATCTTCACCACCGCCTACTCCGAATATGCCGTAGAGGGCTTCCGCGTGAACGCCGTAGACTATCTGCTGAAACCCTTCGGACTGCAAGAGTTCCAGAGGGCGGCAAACAGACTGAGGGAGAGGCTTGAAGGGCAGAGAGAGCGGTTTGAGGGACAGAAGGAAGCGACCGAAGGGCAGGATGTACAAGACATCTTCCTCAAGACCGACTACCGCATCGTCAAGGTCAGCATCCCCGACATCCGCTACGTAGAGGCCATGAGCGAATATCTGAAAGTATGGGTAGAGGGGATGCCGAAGCCCATCATCACCCTGCTGTCGATGAAAAAAATGGAGGAGCGGTTGCCTGATGGCTTCATGCGCATCCACCGCTCCTATATCATCAACCTCTCAAAAATCCAAGAGGTGAACAAAAACCGTGTCATCATGGACGCCCAGACCTTTCTTCCCATCGGCGACATGTATAAAGAAGCCTTCCAAGCCTATCTCGAAACCAAGTTCTTAGGAAAGTAAACGCAAGGGTAAATCCTTCTCCGTAGGCGCGGATTTCGTCCGTGCCCACCACAATGGCGTTCTGCGATAAGAATTCCTTTCCTTTGAAATGATGAAGCAGGTATGGGAGTGTATCGCAGAAACGCCATGGGGTGGTTACAACCGGCTCTTCTCCGCATTGCCGGCACCAGTGCCCTTATACTTCGACGGGGTGACATTGAAACGATAGCGCAGCGAGAGGGTAACACAGCGGGAGTCGTTGTCTTCCACCTTTCGGAACATCATGCGGTTGCTATAGAGCGTGAAGCGGTTGATGCCGCCATTGAAAAGGTCGTTGCCCGTCAGTTTGACGTTCAGGCGGTGCTTGAAGAAGTCCTTGCTGACACTGAGCGAGAGCATCGCATTGGTGCAGTCAAACCAAGCGTTCTGCTGATGGCCGTGAGTGTTCATATTGAAGTCAGCCTGAATCAGCCAGTCGTGAGGCAAGGTAAGAATGTTGCCTAATTGCAATGTCATCATCGGATGGTTGAAACTTTTCTGCTTGCCGAGGAACTCCGCCTTGAACCATGATTTCATCAGTGATACATTGTATTGGGGTGTCCACGTGGCCTGCCCCATTCTGATGTTCTTCTGTGCCCCCAGCGTTACGGTGAGCCAATCGGCGTGGTCGTAGTTCTTGTGTGTCACATGATTGACTTTCGAGTCCTCTTCCATGCTTTCCACCGTGTGTAGGATGGGGTCTACACAATGTGAGAAGTTTGTTGTCAGGTAGAGCCATTTCCACATCACTGTCGCATTCAGATTGTGATATTTGATGGGCTTCAGGTAGGGGTTTCCCGTTTGTTGGTTGAGACGGTTCTCGTAGGTGACGTCGCTGCTCAACTGCCAGTAGGATGGGCGTGTGGAGCGTTTGGAATAACTGACGGAAAGTTGTACTTCCTTCAACTTTCCAGATGCAGATATGGAAGGGAAGAAATCATTGTAAGTGCGACATTGGTCATCGCGGCGAACACCACTCACAAAATATTCCGATTCCACATGTTCGTAACGCAGGCCAACGGTTAGTTGGACGCGAGCCAGTTGCTGTCGCAGTTCCACAAACGGCGCAATATTGTTCTCATGCTGCTCGTTGTTGCTGTTGGAAATATAGCCTTCGGGGTTTTCGAACTGGCTGTGCCAACGGGTGCTGGTGTATTCCTCACCTACCTCTACCTGTCCTTTCCATAACGGATGGCTCACAATCAGTTTTTCCGCCAATAGATTGCTGCGCGTCACGCTCTCGGTGTTGACGTCACGGTTTTCATATTCAGCGCTCAGTTCTTGCTGATGGTTACGACCCAATTGTTTGCGGAAAGTATAATCTGCGTTGAAGTCTATGCTAAACTGACCTACCTTTCCCGTGTAGTAGAGATTTACCTGATGATTGGGTGCGTTTTTGTTACGTCTTACACTGCTGTTCTGCAGATGGTCGTAGTATATGCCATCGGCCAGCAGACCGTCGTCATACTCAGAATGCCTTTTCACGTAGTCATAAGTGTGCTGATAGAATCCGCCAAAGGAATTATTGTCATCCAACTGATAGTTGAATCCCATACGTCCTTCAAAGAAAGGATTTTGCCTTGTGCTTTTCTCATTATTATTGATGACCCACAAGGTGTCTGCAAAAACGGTCTGTTGGAACTCGCAGCGCCTCCAGTAGTTGTTGTATGCCCCAAAGAGATTGGCGAACAATTCCAGCCCTCCTGTACGATACGTCAGGTTGGCGCGCTCGTTGTTGGCATAGCCATGCCCCTTGCGGCTCCAAGAGGTCAGTTCCACGCCCAGACCTTCGCCGGCAGCACGCTTGGTATGGATGATGATGACAGCATTCACCGAGGCGTCATAGCGGGCACCGGGATTCTGTATCACCTCCACGTTGCGGATGAAGTCCGACTGGATGTTTCGCAGTTCGTTCAGGTCTGTCAACTTGCGGCTGTTCAGGTAAATCAAGGGAACTCCCTTCCCCAAAATCTCATAATTCTCGCCTTTTTTCGAAATCATCGGCACACGCGAGAGCACATCCTCTGCCGTGCCTATCCGCTCCATTACCGTGCCCTCCACGTTCATCACCAAGGCGTTGCCTTTGAGTTGCACCTTGGGGCGTTCTCCCGTCACCACCGCTCCGTTGAGGGTATGGGCTTCAGGCTGCATCCTTATCCTTCCCACATCCGTGTTGTTGCAACGTTTGTATATGGTCTTATAGCCTACGAAGGAGATGCGGGCCAGCACGGTTTGCTGTTCACAGGGAATGACGAAGACGCCACTCTCGTTGGTCACGCCACCCGCCTGCAGCGTGGAATCCTGTGGCGAGAGCAGCGCTACGTTGACGTAGGCCATGGGCAGTCCGGCTTCATCCACGACGGTGCCTTTGTAGCGGATGTCGGTCTTCTGCAGGCACTCCACGGTGATTTCCGTGCTGTCGATGCTCATGCGTATGGGATAGAAGCCTATCATCTGGCGAATAGCATCAGGCACTGTCTTGCGGTGCACGGAGGTCGTGATGCGGAAGTCTTCCAACTCATTGTAGAGGAAATTGATTTCATAGTCTTGGCATTGGCTGTTCAACTCTCGCAAGGCATCGCTGAACGACACGTTATTGTAATCGCGGGTGATGCGCTGGGCAGTTATCGAAATAGCCACACAAGTAAATATCAGAAGGATGATAACTCTTTTCATTTGCTCTTGTATTTGTTGTACCCCTCGGCTTAAGCCGTTCCCCGTTTGGCGGGGACACTCAAATCTCATGGCCTATTCTACGATGATGGTGTTGTTTTCAAGCCTTATGGTCAGGCTTTCGAAACGGTTCAACTTCTCTATGGCGTGCTGAAGGCCATCCTCTTGTTTCCACACGAAGTGGAAGCGCAGTTCGCGGGCCGACTCATTCTCGAACGCCACCTCTGTATGATAGAACGATGCGATATGCGGAAGCATCTCGTCGAGGCGCACATTGTCGAAGACCACGGGTTGCACGGCGGCATCCTGTGTTGCCGTAATGGCCGTGTCGGTTCTGAACGTATCTGTTGGTGCCGTTTGCTGCTGCGGTGTCATCGGCGTCTCCTGCCTGGGCGATTTCACATCGCCTTCCACGCCGCTGTGCCATCTCACGAAGTGGATGGCGGCAAAGGCAATGCCCGACACCACCAGCAAGCCTATGAAAGAAGCCACCTTTGGCCGATTGAAGATGGAAAAATGATGATTGAAAATGGCGTTCAGCCCATGGTAATTTGATGTTTGATGCTGTTGTTTCACATCGCTTCCTTCATCGAAGTGTTGGGCAGCAAACTTATTCCACTCCTCCTCCACGTCACATTCCTGCCCTTGCAACTCTTCATGCTTGAAGGCACGTTTGGCAAATGCCATCTGTTCCACCAGTTCACGCATCTGGGGGTCGTCGAGAGCCTGTTGCAACTCTTGGTCAGTTGCCTGCCCGGGGTGCTCCTGCAACTCCAGGAGCCGCTCTATTAGTTGTTTTTCCGTCATCATATGGCTTACTGTATTGATTTCAAATGCAATCTGATTTTTTCTATCGACTCACGCAGATGGTGGTGCACGGTTTGTCGGCTGACGCCCAAGGTGTCGGCCACCTCCTGGCAGGTCATTTCACGCAGGTAGCGCAGTCGGAAAATCTGCCGGCTCATCGGCGGAAGATGGTTGTCCACATACTGCATCAGTTCCGTCATACGCCATTGTTCGCTGTCGGTCATCGTCGGTGCTGTGGCAGCAACGGAGAGCAGGCGCACCAACCGCTCGCGCACCTTTTTCCGTTCTATCACGTTCCGGCATTGGTTGCGCACGCCTGTTAGCAGATAGGCCTCAGTGGTTTCGGGGCGCAAGGTGGCACCACTGGCCAACAGGTGTGAGAAGACCTCGCTCACCACGTCCTTGCTCTCATCCTCGTCGTAGAGGATAGAAGCCGCCAGACGGTACATCCGCATATAGTGCTGCTTGAAAATGAGTTCGATGTCGTTTTTTGTCATCATGCGTTTCAGGCTTACGCCAATCCTTTTTCTGGAAATTTCGAAATTGTCATTTGTCTATAATACAGTTCAGGGCAGCAAAGTGTAAAGTGAAAAGTGAGTTTTTTTGTTCTTCCTACAACAATCATCCCTCCCGCCATGGTAGGCAAGAGGGACGATTGTGGGTTATTGGGGTTGGTGGTCATGCCGTTTCGCCGGCACAGTCGGAATGGGCATGACAGGGATAAACCATCTTCCGTAGTTTTAGAACTCGAATCCTAAGTTCACGTACAAATATGGCTTTTTGGTGTAGGTGCTGTAGCCCAATGAAGCGCCAAGCGGACCAAACATGGTGTCGATGTAATAGGCCAACTGAGCACCAAGCACGGTGCGGTGGTCGAGAATCTCCTTCAGCACGCGCGACTGCTGTGCCCCTGCTAAGCGTAACAGCAGGTAGTGCTTGTTGCCCATACGCAGTTGCGACTGCAACTGGGCTGCTATGAATTGGCGGCCTACGTGTTCCAGGTTGCCGATGCCGGCAAAGGGCATCTGTTGTTCCACGTAGTGTCCGAACCACTCTCCGCCTACCGTGTTTTCAAATCCTGTAGGCACGTTGGCGCCGAGGAGCAGTCGCCCATAGAACATGGGCTGAAGGGTGAAACGGCTGCCGAAGGTGAACGACTTGCGCCAGTTGGCTCTTACGTCGCTCATGCCTGCCTTGCCATCGAGTTGTGCGAAGTTGTCGGTCATGTAGGCATATTCGGCGTAGAACCGCGACCCGCGTGTGGGGAAAGACCAATTGTCTTCGCTGTTGTAGTTCACCCTTGCGCGATAACTGAAGAAGTGCTCGTCCTTGAGGTCGACATCGAGCACGTGCTCTGCCTCCAGTGTGTTGCGGTAGTGCATATAGTCATACCTTACTCCCATCTGTAGGTTAAAGTGCTTGAGGTCGAGGTTGATAGGTATAACTTCCGCCTGCAACTGGTTGTAGAGGATGTTGTAGGAGAGGTCGCCCTCCTTGTAGATGTCTACGTCGTTTCGGTAGAAGCCAACCACTGTTCGCGGACAGGTGAGGGTCTGTGTGTGCGCAGTCAGTTCACCCTTTACCATATTGCGCTTGCCCAGTCGTAGGGTGACGTCGATGTCCATCGGCACCGCTGCCTTGATGGGGAAGTCGGCCCCCAGTTGCACGGCGGCATACTCCTCTGAGTCGTAGCGCAGTCCCACATACGCCTGGTTGGTCTTGCGGTTTCCGGCGGTGAGTATCACGCGCACACCGGTGCCGTCGGGCTCGAGCCGGCACTCTGCCGTCTGGTAGAACAAGTCCATTCGCATGGTGGTGGTGAGTTCTTGCTGCATTTTGGCATCTATAGTGTCGTGCTTCAGTGACGACGACAAGTCTATCATGTGGCGTGATGGGTTCCTCACATCTTCTACGGTGCTGCGGATGCCGAACTTATGTTTGATGAACTGCACGTCTTGTGGTGTCATGTTCTCGAAGACGTAGCCCGTGACACGATGTTTGTCGGTCATCACGGTGGGGTTCTTGGGATGCCGTTTTTTGGGTATGAAGGAGTCGTTGATGCCGATGAGTTTTTTCAGTGCCTTCAGGTCGTCCCAATGCCTCATGGCTTCTTCCTCGCCCCTGCGGATGAGTGTATCGATGGCTGTGAGCGAGAAACTGGCGGCATTGTAGCCTTTCGTGTCCACCTTCACGTGCAGGTCGGTAATGGCAAGGTTCTCGTCGAGTTTGTTCTTACAGTTCACGTCAATGATTTGGCTGAGGATGCTCATCGTGCGCCCCATGTCGTTGGCAATCTTCGGTTCTCCCTGCACGGTGACGCCGATGATGATGTCGGCCCCCATCTCGCGTGCGATATCCGCGGGATAGTTGTTGCGCAGTCCGCCGTCTACCAGCACCATGTCGCCCATTCTTACCGGCGAGAATGCTGCGGGGATGGCCATTGAGGCCCGCATGGCTACAGGAAGTCGCCCGCTGTGGAAATCATACTCCGAGTTGTCGATGACATTGGTGGCGACGCAGGCGAAGGGGATGGGAAGGTCGCTTGAGAAATCAAGAGAGTCGGTGTACCCGTAGCACAGTTGCTGGAACAGTTCTGCGAGGTTCTTGCCTTGTATGATACCCCCGTCGTTATAGTTGCGTTTGCCCACCGTGATGCCTCGGCTGAATGCGTAGGTGTTCTGCTTCTTTCGGTCGGCCAGGCTCTGTTTCGTCAGGTCCTCCTTGTCGGTGATGACGTAACTCCAATCCTGCACCCTCACCATGGAGTCGAGCGAGTTGGCATTATACCCGATGGCATAGAGTCCGCCGATGATGCTGCCCATCGACGTTCCCGTGACGATGTCGATGGGTATCCCAGCCCGCTCCAACACTTTCAGCACTCCGATGTGGGCCATGCCTTTTGCTCCTCCGCCGCTCAGCACCACGGCCACTTTTTTCCTCCCGTCATCAGATTTAGTTGTGATGCTGTCGCTTTGTGCGCTTATTGTGCCACACATCAGTGCTGCCACAGCCATTGTCAATAGCGTCTTTTTCATTTTCTATGCTTTTGCAGGTAAATACTTTGGGGTTCACTCCAAATCTTCCTTCCTTCCCAGCATATTCAGGGAGATGTGAAGGTTAACGGCGGCACAGCCCAGGGCTGCCAGGGCAATCCATAGAACGAAAAGGTCCTTGACCACTTCCTTCTTTTCATTGACAGTTTTCTTTTTCATAGAAGCGTAATTTCTTGATTATTTATTAATTGCAAACTCACCCAGGACAAAGTTACTGATTATTTTTGTATTGCCGACGATTTCTGCAAGTTATTTTGACGCCATGACGGAAAAATATACCATAAAAGCCCCTTCCAAACGCTAATATTATCGCGACCGGTTATCTGCCGCCACCGCCACCGCCGCCGGAGTAGCCGCCACCGCCGCCGATTGAAGAATAGTTGGAGAAGCCGGAGGAAGACATGGAACGGTCTGCCATACGTTCAATAGCACTGGTAGTGGCGGTGTAAATGGAGTCGCTGAACATATAGATCACGTCACTCTTATCAACTGTTGGTGACGCATCAAGGCTCTTGGTGATGTTGGAAAGTTGAAGATACTCCGGACAAATGGTCTCCATATCCTTCCTCACCTGGTCGGCCAGTCCGAAGAACTCGGCGTAAACCAGATACTGGTCCCAAAGTCCCACCTCCATTGTTCCGCGCTCGTTGAGCAAGGTGAAGTCCTGCAAGAAAGATTTCAGTCCGAAGAGATGTGCGGCATGCTTTTGTGTGTATTCATCGTCAGACTTTCCTTCCAACGCCTTCATGAAGTTTTGGATGTCGGTTTTATTGCTCTTCTTCCTGCACCAGTTGTCAAATTCTTTTGGCTGCAGCACCAGGTCATCGCCCGATGCCAGTGTGAGCAACTTCAACACATGACAAGCCATGCGGTCGTCGCCTTTGGCATTCTGGTCGATCTCTTTCAATGGATGGACAATTTTCAGCATCTCCCTTACCTCCTGCTCATATTTCTCGCGTACGATAGTCACGTCGCCCTTAGCCATGAGTTTCAGCAGCAAGGCACCAATGACATTCTGGTTGCTCATGCCGTAGAAATAGGACAGGTCGTCTATCATCGTCTTATTCTTAACCAGTGTCCAGTCTTTCTCCACTTCACGGAAGTAATTGTCTTTTGCTATGCCGAGTTTCTTTCGCTTACGCCATTTGCGCAGCGGTGCAAGCGACACCACCCACCATGCAGCACACAGCAACATCCATACCAAGGAAAACAACAAATTAACCACCAGGTCGATGCAGAAATACGCAAAGATTCCAAGCAAAACTACAAAGCCAAACAACACCCAGTCCCAAAAGCCCCAGTCATCTTCCTCGGCATTGCCCTTCAGGAAGTCGCTGCCGTCGAGAGCCCTCTGCTTGCGGCTCTCCCAACTCTCGTCGGAGGTTGTCGCCGGCTGAAACATCTCCTTGTCGAACTCTAGCATGACAATCATCCGCTTGCCTTTGCTTAAAGGACCGTTGGGAGTGGCCACGATGCTGTTGCCCTCGAACACGATGTCTCCCTCATAGCCAAAAGCCCAGCGGCGTGTGTTGGCTTCAGAGAGCAGGATACCGTCGTCTGCAGTAATGACAATCCGTGCCTGCTCCACTGTGCAGTCCATATCTAAAAAGCAGTGGTTGAACCCGTCGTTTGTATCGTAGGCTTTTACAAGGTTTGTCAGATTGTAACGCACCACGTACTCGTGCTCACCCCAGTCGCCGAAGCCCCAGCACACTTCCTGGTCGTTGTTGGCAAGTCCGCACTTGCCTGCCTTTTCTTCACGACTGGCATCCAAATCCCACTCGCTGAGGGTCTCGAAGGGCACAAGTCCCGACTGTCCCGGCACATATCCCACAACCGAGAGATTTTCTATGTGTATGCCGTCGATGCTGCGGTGCTCCACATACCACTCCGTTTTTGCGTCGCTGTCGTCGAGGTTGATGAGCCAGTGCTCCTCTATGGCTGCCGTACCATCCTTATGGAGAACGGCCTTGACATCAATCCGCTTTACAACGCTTGCCATACTCTCCACCGAAGGGAGTACCGCCAGAAATGACAGCAATGCTATCCAGAGTTTCATTATTCTCATTTCTATCTTTATTACGCAGCCATTTATGTGAATGATTTGCATCAGTTGTTGGACAACTAAAGAGGCCAAGAACCTTTACACATCAGACTTTTCACCTACCTTGTTGCTGCATTTCGGGACAGGCAAAATTGTCTATGGTGTGGCAAAGGTAATCATAAATTCTGAGAAAAGCCCCAATTAGGTGGTATATTCAACAGAAGTTGCATATTCTATCGGATTGCGTACGCCATCACGTCCCCGTGACCGCTTTCATAACGTCGTACGTAAAATGACATGGTAATGGATAGGTGATGAGGTTATCTTTGCCATGTCATTTTAATATTTTCACCATGAACGACAAAGAAATCACCCAACAATTCCTCAGTCAGTTTCCCAGGCAGATAGACGGTTTGGTCTATCTTTTCCTGCGCTCCATCGCACATGAGGACACAGTGCACAGCAGCGGATATGCCCTGTCGAAAAAACTGGGCATCTACCGCACTACTCTTTTCCGTATTCTCTACCAGTTGGAACAACAGCGGATGATTCGCCTCGTCAAGGACGATAGCCTCCACGCCCAAAGCAACCTCAGCATCACTCTGCTTCTCGAACCTATTCAGCATACGGAAAAGAACGACCAAAATGTTACGCTACCGGCTGAAAATGTTACGCTCCCGGCTGAAATTGTTACGCTCCAGACTGAAAATGTTACGGCTCAGGCTGAGACAGTTACGGCTATTCCATGCTATGATGACAGCACCGATGATACGGAAAACGGCAAAATGAAGCCACAAAAGAAAACAAAAGAAGAAAATCCCCCTGCACCCCCTAAAGAAAAAAACAAAAGAAAAAACTCTCACTCGTACGCACGCGTGAGTCAGCAAAATCTTGAGACGAGGAGGGAAGCATTCATCGACAGTCTGGCTGCTTTTTCATCCATCTATGGCAATGAGATGCTCCATGCCTTTGCCGACTACTGGACAGAGCCAAACCGCTCACTCACCCGCATGCGTTTCGAGATGCAGAAAACATGGAGCACGGCACTGCGACTGGCCACCTGGGCACGCAACGAGGCATCCTTCGGTCAACGGAGATGCTCCCAACCTCGCCCCACTACTGCCGACTGCATACGCGATGCTCAACAATATGCCATGGAGCAAGCGATGCTCGTGTTAAGTAGAGCGGAAGAGAAGAGGCAGTTGAGACAGTTGTTTTAAACCATCGCTGCCACTTCAAGGCAATAAGCAACACCATTTCTTTCCGAAACATCATTCATCAACATAAGAAGACGGAAAAATTGGTGTTAGGACATGCATAAAGCAAGTCGCATGGTTGCGATGTGTCTTCTAAAAAAGAAGTCCAGGCCAAAAACCAAATAGCAGCGAGACCGCTACCGGCTTCAGTCTGGACTTCCTGATAGGCATTGCCGCTCCGATAGCAATAGTTCAAGTGTCGCAATTTCATAAGGATTTGAATATAGTCCACGGGAGAACCTCCCCAACTTCTCGGAGCATTGATGGAGACAAAGATATCACAAAATATGCGAGAAGAAAAATAAATCGAGATTATTTTCCATCTTGGAGACTGGTATCTTGTAGCGTCAGAAACTCCGTCCCCGGTAATCTACACCATCCTGACTTTTTCTACGCAGTGAGTAGAAAATCTGATGATGCAAAACATTACGAATCAAATTCTCCGTCCCCGTGATCGTCCCCGTGATCGCTGGGAAAAAGAAAAATCCTTGCAACAAAACTATTTTTTTGTGACAAAACAACAGTTTCTAAAAAGATTTGCGTATTTTTGTCCAATATTATCCTAAATCATATCTTATGGCTAACTTACTACAAAAAGAAGAACTCCACCGCACTATATGGAACATTGCCGACGAATTGCGTGGTGCTGTCGGCGGATGGGAGTTCAAGGCTTATGTCCTCGGAACGCTTTTCTACCGTTTCATTTCAGAAAACCTTACGGAATACATTAACTCCTTGCAGCACGATGCTGGCATGACCGACTTCGACTATGCTGAGATGGACGACGAGGAAGCAGCGCCGGCGAAAGACCAGATTGTTGCTGAAAAGGGATTCTTCATCCTCCCGTCACAACTTTTCTGCAACGTATGCAAACGCTGTGAGGAAGATGAAAACCTGAACATGACGCTCTCACGAATCTTCCGAGATATCGAAGGCTCTGCCATGGGCACTCCGTCGGAAGACGATTTCAGAGGCTTGTTCAACGATTTCAATCTGGACAATTCACAACTGGGTGCGGACGTGAAGACGCGCAACCGGCTCATCGCAAAGGTGCTCATCAAAATCAACGACATGGACCTCGGCGAGGACTTCCAGGAGAATAGGATTGACGCTTTTGGCGACGCCTATGAGTTTCTCATGACGATGTACGCCTCAAACGCCGGCAAGTCTGGCGGTGAGTTCTTCACCCCGCAGGAGGTCAGTGAGGTGCTGGCCCGACTGACGGCTGCCGATGGCCATGAGATACGCAGCGTCTACGACCCTGCCTGTGGCTCCGGCTCGCTGCTGCTGAAATTCTCGAAGACCATCGGCAAGGAAAACCCATCCTTGAAATACTACGGTCAGGAAATCAACCCCACGACCTACAACCTCTGCCGCATCAACATGTTCCTCCACAATATCAACTACGACAATTTTGATATTCAATTAGGAGACACGCTCATCTCACCCAAGCATCGTGACTTTGAGCCCTTCGATGCCGTGGTGAGCAATCCACCCTACTCCATTCCATGGGAAGGCTCCAACAACCCGCTGCTCATCAACGACGACCGCTTTAGTGGTCCCGGCGTGCTGGCACCCAACTCCACTGCCGACCTCGCCTTTACGCTCCACATCCTACGCTCCCTCTCCGAGTGCGGCACGGCAGCCATCGTAGAGTTCCCGGGTGTTCTCTACCGTGGAGGCAAGGAGCGCACCATTCGTCAGTGGCTGGTGGAGAACAACTTCGTTGACACTATCATCCAACTGCCGTCGAACCTCTTCTTCGGCGTGGGCATCGCTACCTGCATCATCGTGCTGCGCAAAGGGGCACGCCCCGACAACAAGGTGCTGTTCATCGACGCATCAAAGGAATTCGTCAAAAACGGCAATAAGAACAAGTTGACGGAGGAAAACCAGAACCATATCTTCGAGGTATTCAAAGACCGCAAGAAAGAGCAATACTTCTCTTGCCTCGTTCCTATTGACGACATTCTCAAAAACGATGCCAACCTCTCCGTCTCTTCGTATGTGGAGCAGGAAGATACGCGCGAAGTCATCAACATCAAAGAAGTAAATGCTTCCCTTCAAACACTCATTGCTGAAGGCAATGCGCTGAATGCAAAGATAGACGAAATCATTAAGAATCTGGGGGAGGAATAGTATGGTGGAGTGGAAAACGATAGATAGTTTAGGTAGCTATTTCGGTGGACTAACAGGTAAAACTAAAAAAGATTTTGAAAACGGTAATGCCAAATTCATTACCTATATGAATGTGTTTTCAAATCCATCGCTCGATGTAAACACTGTCGGAATGGTGCATATAAATGAAGGGGAAAAGCAAAACAAAGTTCAAAAAGGCGACATTTTGTTTTCAGGGTCTTCAGAAACACCTGACGAAGCTGGCATGTCATGTGTTGTTACCGATGAATTAAAAGAAGATTTTTACATGAATAGTTTTTGTTTTGGTTTACGTCTTACTGAATCAGAGCAATATAACTTACATTTTTTTAAACATGTCCTTCGTTCACATGCAATAAGACAAGCGATTTCAAAGTCTGCAAGTGGCGTAACAAGGTTTAATATTTCAAAAGCACGTTTTGGTAAAATTCAAATCCCCATCCCCCCTCTCTCCGAACAAAACCGTATCGTTGGCATCCTCGATACTTTCACTGAAAGCATTGAAAACCTCAAAAAACAAATCTCTGAAAAGAAAAAACAATACGAGCACTACCGTGACCAGCTACTCGACCTTGAAGGAAAGCCTGGGGTGGAGATGGAAGAGTTAATAAATATTGCAGAATTGGGTACAGGAAGTAGTAATACTAATGAAGAACTACCCATTGGAAAGTACCCTTTCTTCGTACGATCTCAAGATGTAAGATGGAAAGACGAATACGAATTTGATGAAACTGCAATAATTACTTCTGGCGATGGAGTAGGAGTTGGGAAAATTTTCCATTATATTGAAGGCAAGTACGCTCTCCATCAAAGAGCATACAGAATACATATTCTTTCTGAGAAAATTATCCCAAAATTCTTTTTCTATTATTTTGTATGTCATTTCTATAATTATATACAAAAGAATGCATACAATTCTTCCGTAACTTCTGTAAGGAAGCCTATGCTACAGAAATTTCCAGTTCCGATGATTAATTTGCAAAAGCAATTGACAATTGTAAATCATCTAGACACCTTCGAGGCATCCATCGCCAACCTCGAGCAGCAACTCTCTCTCCGCCAAAAGCAATACGAATATTACAGAAATATGCTTTTAACCTTTGACGAATGACAGACGGTTATACAATCCACTGATAAAGAAAAAGAATAATAAGAATGAATGAGCCTTCACCTGATAAGAAGTTTCAAGTGCTGAGACGGCAACGACCTTGGCGCACGGCATACTATTACCTCAAAGCGGATTCGCTCTACCGCATGACGTATGTGTTTTGCCAACGCTTCCTTCCTGCCTACGGAGACAGAACGGTAGACCAAATGTTGCAGGCTGCCCGTTCTGGCAAGCAAAACATCATTGAAGGGAAAGAGGACGGTGAGACTTCCACCGAAATGGAGATAAAACTACTTAACGTGGCACGCTCGTCGCTGCAGGAATTGCGCGAAGACTATCGCGACTATCTGCACACGCGCAATCTGCCCGTATGGGACAGCACCCATCCACGCTATACTGCCATGCAGACCTTCTGCCGCAATAACAACAAAGCCGAAGACTACGAGCCCTACCTGAAAAAGTGGGATGACGAGGAAATGGCTAACACAGCACTAACGCTCTGTTATCAGACCGACAACCTTTTGCACAACGAACTAAAGCGCCTTGAGGCCGACTTTGTGAAAGAAGGTGGAATAAAGGAGCGCATGCACGCTGCCCGCACCGGCTATAGAAAGGCTGAGATGGAAGAACTGGCCGCGCTGCGACAAGAAGTGGCCCGGCTGAGAGCGGAAAACGAGCAGTTGAGAAAGATGATAGAGGGCTATAGAGGGGGATAGAGGGGGATAGAGGGCTATAGAGGGGGATAGAAATCTATAGAAGGCTATAGAAGGCTATAGAAATCTATAGAAGCCTATAGTAATCTATAGAAAAAATAAGACAAAAAATAGGAAGAATGGATAAATTCAATGTCATTGCCGAACAGCAGAACGCTACTGTGATGAGCCACTACGAGGCACTGCCACGGGAGGTGAAGGAGTATGAGTCGGAGCAGGCGCTCGAGAACGCTTTTATACACCAACTCACCACTCAGGGATATGAAAAGGTGAACATCACGACGGAGGCGGCACTCATCGCCAACCTCCGGGAACAACTGTGTCGGCTGAACGGCCTGACACTCTCAAACAGTGAATGGAAACGGCTCTTTGAACAGCATATCGCTTCGCCGCAGATGACCATCGAGGACAAGACGGAGCGCATTCAGCGCAAGGAAATCGTCAACATCAAGATGGACAACGGCGAGTCGCAGAACATCCGGCTGATTGACAAAGCGAACATCCACAACAACCACCTGCAGGTGCTTAACCAATACGTGCCGGAAGGTGGAGCAAAGCAGAACAGATATGACGTGACCATATTAGTCAACGGACTACCGCTCGTGCATTGCGAACTGAAGAGAAGAGGGGTGTCGATAAAAGAGGCATTCAATCAAATCAACCGCTATGAGCGTGATTCGTTCTGGTCGGGCTCGGGACTGTATGACTACATTCAGATATTCCTTATCTCTAACGGCACGGAGACGAAATACTACTCCAACACGACGAGGTTTGCGCATACCAAAGCCCAGGGCGGCGGAAGGGTGAAGACACAGTCGCAGTCGTTCGAGTTCACGTCGTACTGGGCAGATGCGGAGAACAATCTTATTCTCGACATCCGCGACTTCACCAGGACGTTTCTGACCAAGGCGTCGCTGCTGAATATCATCACAAAATACTGCGTCTTTACCGTGGACAAAAACCTGATGGTGATGCGACCATATCAGATAGCCGCCACAGAGCGGATATTGCTACGCGTGCGCCAGGCCACGCTGAACAAGTGGCAGGGCACCATCAAGGCAGGGGGATATATCTGGCATACGACGGGAAGCGGAAAGACGCTGACGTCGTTCAAGACCGCACAACTCGTGGCACAACTGCCCGACATCGACAAGGTGCTGTTCGTCGTAGACCGAAAGGACCTTGACTACCAGACGATGAAAGAGTATGACAATTTTGAGAAGGGCTGCGCCAACTCGAACACATCGTCGAACATCCTGCAGAGGCAGTTGAACGACCCTTCCGCAGACAAGCGCATCATCATCACGACATTGCAAAAACTCTCTTCGCTCCTAAAGAAAAAGAAGGAAATCAAGTGTGCGGAAAAGAACGTGGTGATGATATTCGACGAATGCCACCGCTCACAGTTCGGCGACATGCACGTGGCCATCACCAGGGCATTCAGGAAATACTATATCTTCGGATTCACCGGCACGCCGATATTCGCCAAGAACGCTGGCGCCGGGAAGTTCGCCAACCTGCGCACCACCGCCCAGGCTTTCGGTGGGGAGCCGGATGAGAACGGACAGCCCACACGACCGCTGCATGCCTATACCATCATCGACGCCATCAGAGACAAGAACGTGCTGAAGTTCAAGGTAGACTACATCAGCACCATGAAGGCAAAGGAAGGCATCAGTGACAAGAAGGTGTGGGGAATAGAGACCGACGAGGTGCTCCACTCGCCGGAGAGAATCAGAAACAACGTGGCGTATATTCTGGAGAACTTCCAAAGGAAAACGAAGCAGAACGAACGCTATGCCTACCGCGTCATCTCGAACGTGGTGGATGTGGCGAAAGACAACAAGACGAAAGAGGACCGACAGAGCCTGCAACTGGGCGGATTCAACAGCATTCTGTGCGTGGATGCCATACCGACGGCTATACAATATTACATGGAATTCCGCAAGCAACAGGAAGCACTGCCAGCAGCACGCCGATTGCGTATAGCCACGATTTTCACCTACTCGGCAAACGAAGAGGAGGACATCACGGGCACCATCGACGACGAAGACCCCGCCGGCGCCGGTATGCTCGATGCCACATCAAGGGATTTCCTCGACAACGTGGCCATCAAGGAATACAACGAGGCCTTCAACACGAAATACTCCACCGACAGCGAGAAGTTCCAGAACTACTACAAGGACCTCTCACTGAGGATGAAAAACCGTGAAATCGACATCCTCATTGTCGTGAGTATGTTCCTCACGGGATTCGACGCAAAGACGTTGAACACGCTCTGGGTGGACAAAAACCTCAAAATGCACGGACTGCTGCAGGCTTACAGCCGCACTAACCGCATTCTCAACAGCATCAAGGACTGCGGCAACATCGTCTGCTTCCGTAATCTGGAAGACGCCACCAACGAGTCGTTCGCCCTCTTCGGCGACAAGGACGCGGTGGGTGTCGTGCTCATGCGCCCGTTCATGGACTATTACCTCGGTTTCGAGGACGAGAACGGAAAGCACGTCTTCGGATACAAAGAAATCGCGGAGCGGCTGTTGGAAACATTCCCGCTGCCGTTGGTGCCGATGGATTTCACCCTGGAGCAGAAGGTGGAGTTCGTGAAACTCTTCGGCGGACTGCTCAAGATGCAGAACCTTCTCTCGGCCTTCGACGAGTTCACCCCCGACAAGCAAATCGTGTCGGACTTCGACCGCCAGGACTACCAGTCGTGGTATATCACCATCCATGACGAACTGCGCAAGGAGCGCGAGACGGGAGAAAAGGAGAGCATCACCGACGACGTGGAATTCGAGATGGAACTGGTGAAGCAGATTCAAATCAACATCCCCTACATCCTGCAACTGGTGAAGGAGTATCATGACGACAACTGCCAGGACAAGACCATCATCGCACGTATCCAGAAGGCTATTGCGTCGAGCCCCGACCTCCGTGACAAGAAAGACCTCATCATGAAGTTCATCGACAGTATGACTCCTGATCCGGGAATAATTGTGATGGTGGATGATTCCGAGAAGGACATCAACGACGAGTGGGTAGAGTATGTGGAACAAGAGCGCGACGCTGAACTAAGTAACATCATCCGGGAAGAAGGACTAAAGCCAAAGGAGACACGACAGTTCATCAACCAGTCGATTGCCGATGGCTATGTCACATCATCGGGTATAGCCATCACTAAGGTAATGCCGCCCATGCCTATTTTTGGCAAAGGCGCTGGAAACAGGGAAATCAAGAAGAACAGAATTCTGGAAAAACTGACGGCTTTTTTCAATAAGTATTTCAATCTCTCGTCTGCGCCGATGTCGCTTGAGACATTGCATCCGCTTGTACTGAACAACGTGGAGGATGACCAGGAGGTGCGCGGCCTTATCTACAACAGGATACACAACAATGTCGACACCACGGATGCCGAACTGCAGCGCGAAGTGCTCGAAGTCTACGGCACACGCTATCCCGACATGTCGCTCAATGACTGGCGCCACCTCATCGAGGCCTACACGCCCATGGTTAGGGATGCCATCAAGAGCAGAGACGAGAAGGCAAAAACTATCCCCTTGTCGCTGGACATGGCTGCAGAGGATTTAGACGGGGCAGAATAGCAGAAAATCTCAGGAAATCAACCCTTTCGGTGGAATTTTTCATGTGATGGAAAATTCCACCGTTGCATCGTGCCCTGTTATCGGTTTTTTAATCGCCCTGCGGTGAGAACCAACGGTCGACGTGCGAAGCGCACGCTTATTTTAGTCGCCTACGGCGAGAAATCTTTCAAATCTTTTTTATCATTATTATTGATTTGTACCGAGTAGGTATTTCTTTTGTCTCGCATTGCAAACAGTGGCCTTTGGTTCTCTCTCATACGTCGACTAAAAAATTGGAAACGAATGGCTTGGGAGAAAAAATCCGGAAAAAAAGATGGCTTTTCGGGAATTTTTCGTATATTTGTCGCATCCATGAAAAGACTTTGTTTTACATTGTCTGTTGTCTACCTTGCGGGTCTGAAGAGTTATGGTTATAGCCTTAGCAACTTACGGTGTAGGTTGCCAGAAAAACAAATGGCGATTTCACATGATGCTCACATGACGCGGAAGTTTTTTGAATTAATATGAATAACATATAACAAGATGAAAAGAAATTACACAAAGCCCACGATAGAGGCAGTGCCCTTGGATATGGACAGACCCCTGCTCGCAGGGAGCGACACCGACGGCGTCAGTGCGACCATTTCTGGCTACCAGTCGTCTGATAATGACAATGATTATGGTGGTAATGACAATGATGACGGCGACGGTTTTTCACAAGATTTTTTAGAGAACTAATACCTTAAAGACATATGAAGCATA
This sequence comes from uncultured Prevotellaceae bacterium, assembly GCA_900315455.1. GTDB lineage: Bacteria > Bacteroidota > Bacteroidia > Bacteroidales > Bacteroidaceae > Prevotella. Next base: position 56,071 of record OMZE01000009.1, read on the forward strand.
CTGGTTTTCTTTTACTCTTATTGTCGGCTATGGCATTGGCAGCCTGTTCGTCTGACGATGATGGACTGGCGGAAAACAGCAACGACAGGAAACTGCGCCAACTGACTATTGCCGAAGTGCCTGTCAACAAAGACGCACCCACATCCAAGAAGGTTAGGTTCACCGACAACTCATCGTCGCTGGACGCCTCATGGACCAAGGAAGACAAGGCCACATACTTCAATGTGAGTTCATTCAGTTCTGTGACAATTGATTACGGAAGACTGACAGCAGCATCCTCTACCAGCACTTCGATGTTTCAAGGTTCGGTGAACTGTAAAACCGGCGACAGAGTGGCATTGCTTTACCCCGCCAAGGATCCGGTTCTTTCTGGTGCAGACCGAGGCAAGTTCACCATCAGCCTCGACGGACAGAAGGGCACGCTGGAAGATATTGCAGAGCGCTTCCACTATGTCTATGGCGTGGCAGAGGTGACTTCCGTGACTGAACAAACCGCCACTGCCAAAATAGACGACATGCAGTCGCTGTTGGCAGTGTGTAAATTCTCGTTTACTGATGGCTCGGTAGCCATACCCGTAAAGACACTGACCATCAACTTCTATGATAATGAATACGCTTACCCGATGGGCTATTCGCTGACAGCCAAGTTCATACCAACGGCAGATGCCAGTTCACTCGCTCTCGCATATGCAGGGCCAGAGACTTGGGATGATACGCCTCTTTCCGTCAGCCTCGACGAAGAGACTTCCGACGGAGTGTATGTAGCCCTTTTCCCCTATAGTCCGACAGGCTATATGCACTTTACCGTGACAGGCAGTTCCGGCACCTACACCGGCATGGCCAAAGCCTCTCTGAAAGCAGGCAGATACTATCCTGCCTCCCTGAAACTTACCAAGCAATAACATAAACCTGAAACAATATGATTAAGGCAAAACATTTCTCCCGACTGCTCATGATGGCACTCTTGCTCATCGGAGCGGCAACCGATGTGTTGGCCCAGGAATACATCACTGAAGTGATGACCCTCGGCGCAGAGCAAGGCAAGGGTGCTAATGTAAGGCGCGAATACGAAAACAAAGGATGGACCGTCGTCAATCACGACCTGAACAAGGGTGCCGGTGGATGGGATGTCTATATCGCCTACAAGACCAGCAGCACTGCCAACCCCGAGACCGGCTACATCACCGACATCTGTACAAGCAACAAGTGGGTTGACTCCTTTACCTTCGAAGGAAGAACATACTACAAGGCTCAGAGCAACAGCGGATTCAACGGAGACCTTAACCGAGGGGCCGGCGGAGAAGACATCGTCGTCTATTACACCCGCGAGCGTGGAAAACTCGATTCTTACGGGGCCGACAAACGCGTCATAACTCAGTTGTCAATATCAGACGATCCCGAGGACGGCAACTCTTGGACTGCCGCCATCTCCTGGCGCAACTCGCCATACAATGGCATCTGCGACATGAACAGAGGAGCCAGAGGTGATTTCATCTACATACAGCAGCACTTCACCACCCAGACAATGAAGTGGACTGAAAAGCCCACCTTCGCCTCGGACCTTACCTACAACGGGCAGACACAGAACCTCATCGCCAAGGACACGTGGAAGAACAACTTCGGCACGCTGAAATATCGTGTCGACGATGGGCCATGGTCGTGCGCCGTGCCCGGAGCCATCGATGTGGGCAACTACAAGGTGGAGGCACACCTTGAAGGTGTCTCAGCCAGCGGCATCGTCTTCGCCGACAACAGCGAAGTCGTCACGAAGACCGTCACCATCAACCCGCCCATCGTGAAGGCCGAAAACCTGCACGGTATGTTCAACCAGGGCGACAAACGGGTGAACCTCATGTGGGATTCGCCTTCCATTCCCAACAATTACTCCGATTTCAAGTGGGTGGTCTATCGTGACGGCACGAAGATTGCCGAACTCGCTCCCGGCGTTCACACCTACGCTGATGACGGCTACGCCAACGAGGCGTCGCCGACCTACGACGTGTACTATGTCTCGAACTTCTGGGACATAACAACGCAGCGCGACGACACGAAGGCCACGGTGACTGTCAGCACCATCCGCGACGTGCCCGTGCGCAACCTGAAGGTGGACCAGCAGCCCGACCGCATCGTGTTTACATGGACATCGGATGCCTATCCCGAGGGCTTCGGCCACAAGTTCCGCATCTATGTAGATGACGAGGAGGACCCCATCTACACACTCACACCCGCCGACATGCAGGACTTGCTGCAATGGGAGCACCGCACCACCGACAAGCACAACAACCGACAAAACAAGGTTGACCCGGAGACGGGAGTGCCTTATACCGAGGAACCGCTCAACGCCTGCTCCCCCAAGCCCTACCGCATAGAGGGTGTCATTGGCAACACTGTGCTCAGCACCATCACCATCAACCCCAAGGCCATCGGAGATGCTACAAAGTTCTACTCGCTCGATGCCTCGAAGGGGATCTATGAGGGGGCGGTGAAATTGTCGTGGCATGTCGACCAGCAAGGCTCTCTCTATGCCAAGACCTACATCGTGGAGCGACGCCGTGCCGAACAACAGAACGAGGAATGGGAGGTGCTGACCCGCCTGTCGAGCAACGAAGACTACCTGTTCTATACCGACGAGACGGCGCTGCCCGGCGTCTACTACGACTACCGCATCATCGTGGAGGACAAATGCGAAGATGGCTCTATCATCAACAACGAAGTGACCAACATAGGCTTCGCCAAGAGCACGGGCACCGTGACGGGCCGCATTGCCTATGGCTCTACAGGCACGGCGGTGCAGGGTGTAGATGTGGTGATGACAATGACCAGTTCTGAGGGAGACCAGATAGAGCAGTTCCACTCCATGTATTTTACCGACGTGAACGGTGTAGTGACATGGCAATACCCTGTTGGAGGGAATCAGGATTCCCCGACCAAGAACTACGCTACAGAAAAGTTCGCCACTGGCGACTTCTCCGTGCAGATATGGCTTAACCCAGAGTCGTTTAATGAAAGTACGATTGTGGACTTCGGCAACGGCGTCGGCTTGGGCATGACAGTTGGCGGAGGACTGACCTTCAACGGTCAGACCTTCAACGGCATCACGCTCCAGCAGAATGTCTACAATCACGTAGCACTGACCCGCAAGGGCAAGACACTGACGTGCTATGTGCTGACGCTGAATTCGAACAGCAGCGAGCCCCAAGTGCAGCGAGCCACTCTGACGATGGCTGATGGCTCATTAGCACTGACCAATGCTGAAGAGTTCCGCCTGGGCCGTTTCAAGGGTTTGGCAGATGAGTTCCGCCTGTGGACAAGGTGCCTCAGCGAGGATGACATCCTGGAGAACTACGAACACCTGCTGGTGGGCGACGAGAAGCAACTGGAGACCTACTGGACCTTTGACGAGGGCCTGCGCACACAGTTCTTCGACTACTCGCGCGACGGCACCAACTACCGCAAGCACCACGGTGTCGTGGGCAGCAACACCCAACCCTCCACCCTCACGCCCACTGCACTGAGGCTGAAGGCCAAGACCGATGCCGACGGCAACTACGTCATTCAGGGCATACCGTTCACCGGAGAGGGAACGACCTACTCGGTGGTGCCCCTCTATGGCATCCATGAGTTCAACCCCGCCAAGAAACTACTCTTTGTGGGTAAGAACGCCCTTGTCCACACCGCCGACTTCGAGGACGTTTCATCGTTCCCCATGAGCGGATATATCTACTATGCCGGCACCAACGTACCCGTAGAAGGCGTGCAGATGTATGTAGACGGCATACTGCAGAACAAGGACGGCCAGGTGTTGCAGACCGACGGTAGTGGCAGATACAACATCTCCGTTCCCATTGGTCACCACTTCGTGGAAGCCAAGATGGGCGGACATACGATGGTGGCGGGCGGACGCTGGCCCACTGCAGGGACGTTCTACTTCGACCGCCCCGTGCAGTACGACTTTGCCGACTCCACACTGGTGAACTTCGTAGGTCGTGTGGGTGGCGGTCTGAGCAACGACACACTGGCCGTAGGCTTCAACTTGTCGAAGAACAACATAGGAATAGCCACCATACAACTGGCGCTGAACAATGAGTCGTTCTCACTGAACTGTCAGGACGACCACATCAGCAATGCCCTCACCGCTCGCACATGGGAGAGCGACACCACAAGCATCAACAGCCATGCCTTTACGGGCACCGACTACAATGCGAAGTACATCACCATACGCACCGACTCGCTCTCCGGCGAGTTCTCTGCCCTGCTGCCACCGCTGAAATACAAGGTGAAGAGCATAGACGTAAAAAGCGGCATAGATTTCGGTACGCTGCCAGAGATTGATTTGACAGCCGTATCGCTAGAACAAACTGACTCAATCACTGAAATCTCTGATGACGGTACTGAACTGGAGAAATCCTACACCTACAACACCAAGATGGTGAAGACCTATTTTGCCGAACCAAAATTAGAACTCATCCAAATGTCGGTCAACGGCGAAGGCGATGCGCCGAAGGGCGTGTTCGGGCACAAGGCGATTGAGGACTTCAGCGACGATTTCGGCACTACCCCCATCGACAACATCTGGACCATTGATGGCAGCGGCAAACCCACCTACACCTACGGCTATCCCATCTACGACGTAGCCGACAAGGTGAAAATGCGCGTCTGGGGCTATGAGGTTTACGTGAACCGCGACCCCGAGCCTGCCTTACCCGCAGTGGCCGACACCATTCCACTGAACGGACAGGTGGTGACCATCAGCAACGAGATGAGCAGCGAACAGATGGTGGTGGCTCGCGTCGATGACGAGTCGCTGGGCCTGAAGCCAGGAGACATCTACAACCTGAAGCAAGACCAACTGATACTCGACACTCGAGGCATGAACGAGTTCACATTCTTAACCGGACTGCCCAATATCGCGGCTCCCTATACCCGTCAGTTGAGTTTGGAGATGGAGCGCAACAACCGCACCTATACTTACAGCGGTGTCAATGCCATTGTCCTCGGCTCGCTGACCACCGGCACCAACTTCGTAACTCTCGGACCCGACATCGTGACGATGGTGCTGCGCGACCCACCGGGTGCAACGTCGAAGACCACATGGACTACAGGCACAACCAAGACCAAACTGCGCTCTGAGACACAAGGCTATTTTGGCGCTGAATCCTTCAAGGCTGACCAGAGCATGGGTTCTGCGGGAAGAGTGTCGGCGGGAGCGGCGGTCTTGTTGCAGACAGTAGATTACAAACTAAGTACCGATGTTGGAGGCACATATAGTTTCGATGTGTCGTATGACAACAAAACCGAGCGGACATGGTCTACAACCGTCACACAGTCGGTCTCTACAGGCACAGGATCGTCGTTTGTGGGGTCTGCAGGCGATGTATTTATCGGTGCTTCCACCAATATCATTATAGGTAAATGCCGCAAACTGGGATTCTTCCGCAAAGGCATCGGCTACCCCTTCGAACTAGATTTGAGAGATGCCATCTCTGTAGATGACAGCATCAAGACAAGTTTTACCTATTCTACCTACGAGTTGGAGAACGTAATGATACCCAAGTGGGAGGAGACACGACGCTCGCTGTTCACCTTTGTCAAGGACGAGGCTGAGGCAAAGGCATATGTGAACACCAGCAGCCACTGCGTCTATGCCACATGGCTGAACGAGGACGATCCTGACTTAGGCAAAGATGACAACACTTATATCCAGATTATTCCGAAAGGCGCCAAAGAGAACGAGGTATTCCCCGACAGTGTGAGGTGGTGTACTGACCAGATTGAGAGTTGGCATCAAGTGCTTGCCGACAATGAGCAAGACAAGGTGGAAGCGATAAATAACCAGGACTACTTCAAACGTAATATCTCGTTCGACGGTGGCTCCTCTTCCTCCTACAGTGAGCGATGCGACACAACTTACCAGCGGCGCCACGACTACCAGCACAAGATGAGCATGGCAGTCAGGGTTGGTTTCACCAGCGAAGAGTCTGCAACGGCGATCTATTGGAAACTTGTCGCATCTAATGAAATCAAAAACGGCTGGCACATGGCAACGACCGAAAGCGACCCCGATGAGAACCACAAGGAATGGGCACAGTTTGACTATTCGTTCAGCGATGGCAACAAGGGCACGGATTTCAGTACCAATATCTATAAGTCGCCCCGCGGCTATAGCGACAGTTTCTACCTCGTTGGCGGGCAGAGTTACAACCCCTACGAAGGCGAGCAGAAGACTAAATACTACGAACCAGGAAAACATATCCTTAGCAACGGCACCGAGCAGATGGAACAGCCCAACATTCGCATCAGCCTCGACGGCAATGGCGACAACAGTGCCAAGGAGGTAACCCTGAGTGACGTGCCCGCCGGACAGGCAGGACAACTGACGCTGCACCTCACCAACCTGAACAACACCAACCAGGACTTCGACTTCAGTTACGACCTCATCGTGCAGGAGAAAGCCAACCAGATGGGACTGGAAATCCTGATGGACGGTTTTCCTGCCAATGGGCGTCCCATACTCATCCCTGCGGGCGAGACTGTGAAGAAGGTCATCACCGTCAGACAGACCGACCAGAGCGTGCTCGACTATGAGGACCTGGAACTGTACTTCTGTTCGCAGTACCAGCCCACCAAGATTCACGACATGGCGAAATTCAACGTACACTTCACGCCCTCGTCATCGCCCATCAACCTCGCCATCACTGACCCGGTGCTCAACATCGAGACGCTCGACCGCAACAAGGGCGACCTGGAACTGAAAGTCACTGGTTTCGACCGCCAGTTCAAGGGTATGAAGAAACTGGGCGTGGAATACCGCTTCGAGGGTTCCACCACCTGGACGAGACCCGACACGCTGACCTTCCTCGTCAACCGCGCCGACTCCACAAAGTTGCACGACCAGGTGCTGCCCTCTACGGGCGACCTGCTCCTGCGTTTCAACATGAAGGACGACAACCTCTACCCACAAGGCAACTACACCTTCCGTGCCTACACCACCACGGCGTATGGCACCGGCGACATCAGCGTGTACAGCAGTGAGGTGACCGTGGTGAAGGACAACGTGCGACCACGCAACCTCACCACTCCAGCACCCACCGACGGCATCCTGCGCTATGGCGACGACATCATCGTGGAGTTCAACGAGGACATCGTGCCCGGCTATGTCTCTGATAAGAACATCATCGTCACCGCCAAGTTGAACAACCAGCCTATCCAACACGATGTGGCACTGGAACTTATCCCCTACGGTACCACTGCTCATACGAATAATCCTGTATTCCTCAACGGCGACTTCTCCATCGAATTCTGGTTGAAGTGGACTCAGGGAGGCCACCTCCTCCGATGGGGAAAGGGGCTCAACATTACGTCAATGAGTATTGACAACAGCGGGCACTTTACAATTTGGATCGGCGGAAATTCTTACATCAGCACATCAGTTCTTCCAAAGGATACTTGGACGTACGTCGTTGCCAGTTACAAGGCCGACGACATGACCTTCTCGGCACTCGGGCAGTATGGCACAGAGTCGGTAATGCTCTTCGACAAGCAGCCTGTCACATTCTCGGCTTTGGAATCCATCAACTATTCCGACGACAACATCTTCTACCTTGGCGGTGGTATCACGGCAGCCATCCACGACATGGCCCTTTACGACATCTTCCGCGATGTCTACGAGGCTGGGGCGACAAAGTATATCTCGAAAGACCAATACACCTATGGACTTACCAACTATTGGCCCATGAACGAAGGACACGGTTCGGTAGCTGCCGACTCGCGCCACACTCACGACTTCGAAGTGAACGACCGGTGGCAACTCTCCAACGTAAACTACAGCCTTGACACATCTTCGTTAGGTGAACTGACAGCCGACATCTCCCGTATCAACACGTCGGTGAGCGACAGTTACGCCATCGAACTTTGGGCAAGTATTCACAATCATGCCGCCACCCTCTTCGAGACGGGCAGCAACGCATCCAACAGAATCTGCCTACGCTATGATGATGACATGAACCTTGTGCTCGACTATGGCGAGAAGTCGCAGGTGGTTGCAAGCCACAACGATTTCCCACTATACAACTCATGGCACCACATGGCCTTGAATGTCGTACGCGGACAAGCAGCCAGTTTCTATTACAACGGTCAGCGAACAGCAGTCATTGCAGAGGTGGAGATGCCCCCGTTGGAAGGTTCACAGATGAAGTTTGGAACAAACAATAGCGGTGGCATTGACGAACTGCGCATCTGGCATGCATCATTGACGGAAGACCGTCTGCTCGCTAATATGTACAACTGCATCGACACGACCGACATCTATTCGCGAGGACTCGTGGCCTACTATCCCTTCGAAAAGAAGGAAACGGTCAACGGTATTCCAACATATGTCGAAACGCTCGAAGACATGGCACCGGCCAATTCCATTCCGGGACATGCCTTTACCGCCGACCCGTCGGCGTTGAAATCCTACGGTCCCCCGCTAAAGAAGGCCCCCGAAGAGAGCCGTCTCATCGCACGTCATGTGGCTTCGGAACGCAAGATTGTCGTCCGGTTGGATGAAGAAACCGGCATCACCGCCCGCGATATAGAGGGCACAGTGCTCAACATCACCATCGACAAGATTCACGACATGCATGGCAACGAGTCGCTGCCCATCCGCTGGCAAGCCTACTGCTACTTGAACACCCTGAAGTGGACGAAGGACTCGGTGAACATCATCAAGCGCTATGGCGACGACTATATCTTCGAGGTGAACATCGAGAACCGCGGCGGACACACCGAGTATTACACTTTATATAATATGCCACAGTGGCTTACCCTCATCGACAGCAACAATGCCGATGACATTGCGCCGCAGAAGACGAAGACACTGCGATTCCAGGTGAACCCGTTGGTGGCCATAGGCAACTACAACGTCACCATAGGCCTGCAAGGCAACAACGGGATTCAGGAACCCCTGCGCATCGTGATGAAGGTAAGGGGAGAGAAACCCGACTGGAGTGTTGATCCGAATGCCTACGAGAACAATATGAGCATTGTTGGTCGGATTTACGTCAACGGCATACTGATGAGCAACAGCGAAAGCCTCTTGGCCGCCTTTATCGGCGATGAGTGCCGAGGTGTAGCCTCACCCAAGCAGATACGTGGCTCGGCCTACGTACCTATGAGCATCTACGGCACCGCCACGCAGCAAATCAACGGTGTGCCTACCGACCTTGACAAGGGCCGTGCCGTGACCTTCCGCCTGTGGGATGCCACTACGGGCATCGCCTATCCCAATGTCAGCATCACAATGCCCGATGGTACGGTGACCGACACGCTCACCTTCGACCCCACGAAAAACTACGGCACCTTCGACAACCCCCTCAACTTCACCAAGACCGACCTCGTGGAGCAGCATCTTGCGCTCAGAAAAGGATGGAACTGGATTTCATTGGGTGTGGAGCCATCGAATCCAAAGGTTGCCGCTGTGTTCAAAGAAGTGACATCGTGGGAAGCACGCCTGAAAGACCATGGCACGGGAACAGCCTACTGCAACGGCACCTACTGGGCTGGAAACCTGAAACAGGTGAAAGCCAACACCATGTACAAGTTATTGCTGACAAGACTTGAACAGAGCAAAGACCTGCCATCCTACATTGTCATCCAAGGCAGGCAGATAAAACTCGACGAGACTCCCGTCACATTGAAGAAGGACTGGAACTGGCTTCCTTATACGCCCACGGCTACGATGACTATCGGAGTAGCACTCGCCGGTGCCAATCCGCAGTATGGCGACCAGGTGAAGTCGCAGACAGCCTTCGCCTATTACGGTCCCTACGGATGGGAGGGTGACCTCGAAGCCTTAGAGAGTGGAAAGGGCTACCTCTACATGAGCACCGACACCGTGACAAAGACGTTTGTCTATCCTACGGTAAGCCTCGGCGGTCAGGCTGCACAGGCCCCGAGAATGAAGAGCAGAAGAGAAACATCTGTGTTCACTCCCGTCTCGCCCACCGACTATCCTGACAACATGACGATGGTCGTGCTGCTCACCAACGGTGGCATACCCGTAGCCGATGCCGAAGTGGCAGCCTTCATAGATGGAGAGTGCCGCGGTGCTGCCGTTGCCTCGATAGATGACGAGCAGCCGCTCTACTACCTGCTCATTGCCGGCGAGGGCAGCGGACAGCCCATGCAACTGCAAGTCTTTATTGATGGCAGCATCATCACCTTGTCGACCGACCTCATCTATAGCAGCGACGGCAACATCGGTACGCCGTGGGAGCCCTTTGTCATCGACATCAGCGACGCACTCAGCATCAGCAGTGTGGAAGACGCTGACGGCAACCCATCGGCATGGTACACCCTGCAGGGCATTTATCTGGGCACGACTAAGCCCAAGGCACCTGGTGTCTACATCTGCCGCACGGCAAAAGACAGGCAGTTGGGTAGGAACGGAAGGAAAGTCGTGATTAAGGAATATAGAAAATAGCATGTTGCATGTGAGGAGAACGAATCTCGCAAAAGAAATGTATATGGATGATTTAAACTATTTGCATTCGTGAGATTCATTCTGTCGCTTGCGACCCTTTTGAACTTTTAAACGAACACGAATAAACCGAATGCACACGAATAAAAATTTTTCGTGAAGATTCGGTTTATTCGTGTTCGTTACATAAAAATGGGAAACTTCATCATCACAAGGCAAATTGCAAGTTTGCGTATACCTATCCCCATATTACTTCCCTTTGCTGATGCCGCCCACCACGTCACTATTCTCAATAGTTGTCTCCGTCTTCTTCACACTGGTCTTCAGTTTGCCGAAACGGTAGGAGACGGAGAGACGGAAGAACTGATTGTTCTGCGTATTGATATTATCGCCCCATCCGATGATGTCGCCCTGCGTGGTGCACGTCTTGTAGTGCAAATTCTTGTGAAAAGGGGCGTTGGCCATCAGGCGCACGGTGAGACGGTCGTTGCTGAGGAATGAGCGCTGCAGCGTGAAAGCATACCTCATCCACGGACGGCCATAGGCATAGATGTTCATCGGACTGTGTCCCACCTCGCCGTAGGTATAGGCAGTGGCAGTCAACTTCCACGGCAGTTTCTGACTGAGATAGGCATAATAATACATGGAGGTGAGATGCTGCTTCAATTGTGCCGCAGTGTGGTTGGCATGGTTGTCGGTTAAGGTGATGTTGGCGACGAAGGTGGTGGCATTGAAGGGTTTCCACTGCACGTAGCCCTCCATCTGGAAGCGATGCTGTTTGAGCACGTTGCCATAAGTGCTGTAGCGCGTGTCGCCTTCGGCATAGACGATGGAGCCGAGCGCATTGTGGTAGAAATGAAACTGAGGTACGAGTTGCAGGGTGAGCCGCTGACCTACATACATATAAGTGAGCAGGATGCTTTGTTCGCGGGCGCTCTCCAAATGGGCATTCCCGAACTGCACTGAGGCAGGATAACTGTATACGGCGGGGTTGAGATAGGTAATGCCGGGACGGGTGATGCTGGTGGTGTAGGCCAGTTTCAGCGACTGGCGGTCGTCGACCTGATATTTCACGCTGGCCTGCGGCACCCAGTCGCTGAGGTGCTTGCCGAAATCTGCTGTCTTGCCATCGGGATAATGTCCTTTCATGTGGCTGTATTCATAGCGCAGTCCGGCGCGGGCAGCCCATTTACCCTTATGATAGATATAATCGGCATAGGCAGCGGCTATCTGCGTAGTGTGGTCGAAGAGGTCGCTGGTGGTGGTAGAGGCTGCATCGTAGAAATGCTGTGCATTATCGCTGCTGTTCTGCCGGAAGATATACTTGGTGCCGATTTCGAATTTGTGGCCTTCCCATAGCGGGCGTACATAATCGGCCTGAAAGGTATGCTCCGTGAAATGCTCACGCGAGTTGAGCAGAAACCCCGTATAGTTGAAGGGAATATCCAGCGCATCCACATAGTTGGTTTCCTGCTCGGAGTGCTGGCGTGTCAGGGCGAGCATATAAGAGAGGGTGAACTTCTCGTCTTTCCGATGGGTCTTGTGCTCATAGTCGAGCCTCCCATTCCATGAGTGGTGGTAGTAGTCGGGCATCCAATAATCATCGGCGTAGTGATAGAGCGGATTGCCGCCTCTGTCGCACATGGTGACATCGCTGCCGCCTTGCACGTCGACCTTGTAGAAATAGCCGCCGAAGGAAGCAGAAAGCAGGTTGAGCGTATCAATGTCGTAACTGGCGTTCACATCCACATAGTGCACATAGCCGGGATTGGTGCCCCTGCTGTCGACCACCTCTGTATTGCCGGTGCTGACGAAGGTGCGCTCCACATGGCCGTTGGTGGTGGTGGCCTTCTTCGACATGTAGTTGTAGCCGTAATCCACCGACAAGATGGCCTTGCCCAACTGTGTTGCCAGATAGGCCCCGAGACTCGGATACTGGAGCGAATTGTAGGAGCCGGTCAGCGATCCTGTCACGCCTGCCATCTTTTTCGTATCCATCATCACGATGTTAAGGATGGCATTCACCCCCTCGGCGTCCTCACGTGCGCCGGGGTCGGTGATGACCTCTATCCGCTTCACCGCAGAGGCGGGCATGGCCTTCAGTATTTCCCTCGCATTCTTCGACAGACTGGGGTCGTGGTGGCCGTTCTTGTAGATTTTATAGTTGGAGTTGCCCTTGACGAGGATGTTGTCCTCACCGTCGATGGTCACCATCGGCACCTTGCGCAGCATATCGAGAACATTCTCCGTCTTCGAGTCCTCATCGGCCTGCACATCGTAGCCGATGCGGTCGATGTCTTGCCTGATGAGTTGGCGCTGTGCCGTGACCGTAACGCCTTCGAGCGACTTGTTCCAGGTCACGGAGTCATTCCTGACCATGGTGCTGTCGGTTTGCGCCCTACCAGTAAGTGAAAACGTGAACAAGACGGCAAAGGAGAGCAGCCTCGACATCTCGTCGAAGCCGCTCCATGATGAAACGTTAGTGAGAGAGTTTATCGGTTTCATCATTATTATGATTTTGTTCTTGGGTGTCATAGCAAGCATATTCCATTTGGGGTGTTGTCATCGGTTACTGAAGGGATGTTTCTGTAGGGGGCCAACGAGTGGTCTTGGCGGTGGCTGTCCGACCTTTTTGTGGTAATCAACAGGATGTCGTGGTGCAGACCTTCGGGGGTATGCCTGACGGCATCGGCAGTGCCTCTCTTCAGTCTCCGCATCTGCTTGATGCTGTCGGGCGGAATCCGAGTCGCGGCTTCCTTTGTCACCCTCATGCCGTCTACGATATAAATCACGGAATCATCCTTCGCCTCAGGATACAACATCTCCATGCCATTTCGGGTATTGACGATGGTAAAGTGTGAAGTATTTCCATGGGGCGTGGTTTGGGTGAAGATGGTGACGTTGCCGGACGACGGGAAATGGGTGGTGCCTTGACGGCCTGCGTTATAATTGGCGGCAGTGACATTCTGGGGGTATCCTGCCACTGGCTCATCCTCGGTGATGCTGGTGACGACGGATACGGCGGGATGATGTATTTCGGCTTCTGATGTCTCTGCCTCGGCTGCTCCGGGATGGCTTTCCTCTTTTACCGGAATATCAGTGTCTTGCTCCGTATTGCCATAAGCCAGAAGCGCCGGTTGTGGTGTGAAGTCGCTGTCCTCGTTCATGGCTATCTGTATGGCAGCATCCCCTTCCCTTTGCTGCGCTGTATCCTCCAAAGAAGCCTGTGGGGCAGAGGCGGCTGGAGTGGTGGTGGCATATTGGGGCGATACGGGGGCGTCGTGCTTGGAGCCTTTGGTCATCAGGAACAAGGCGAGCATCACGGCGATGAGCATCGACGACGGCCAGATGAGCCTGAATGCCGTCTTGTGGTTTTTTCCTACAAGTGTTTCTCCTGCTATCATCTTGTCGAATTCGGCCTCCTTATCGTCAGACGGCTCCACATCGCCGACATGACGGGTGGATGAGATGATGAGCAGCAAATCTTCCTCTTCGGGAGTCAGTTGCTCCTCACTGTGCTCCAAACAGTTCTGCAGAAACCGTTCCTCCTCAATAGTGGTCTCGGCGTTCAGATAGCGGAGCATCAGGTCTTGCCGTTTCTTCTTGTCATTAAGGTCTGTCATTTCTTTGTCCTCCTTTTGCTGATTGTGGTCAAGAGTTGTTTTCTGGCAACACAAATCATGGTTTTAGCACTCGCGGGTGTCGTCGCGCAGGCAGTAGCAATTTCCTCTATGGTCATGCCCTCGCTCCTCATGATGAGCATGCGGCGTTGTTTTCCCGATAGTTTTTCCATCGCCCTACCGATGATTCTCTCGGTGTCGTGAAAGATGGCTTGATGGTCGGTCTGCAATGGCGCAAACACGATGGTTGCGTCGTCCAAAGACTGATGTTGGGCACAGGCCTTCTTCAGGAAATCAATGCATACGTTCTTGGCGATTTTCACCGCCAGGGTTTCTGGACTGCGGTACTCCCCCACCCTTTCATACATCATCCATAACCGCAGCAGTGTTTCCTGCACGGCATCTTCGGCATCGCAAGCCAGTTCCTGTGTGTCGAAGAAACTCCGGCACAGGGCAATAAGCCTTGGGCGAATAGCCGTCGCTAATTGTATGAAGTCGTTATGCATATCGTTTCCTATCCTTATCACGAATGAGAAGGGAAAAGGTTAATAAAAAAATGATGGGCAAAGTAACGAAAAACATAACGAAAGACCCTCGGCGAAGCCCAGAAATCGGCTGCCGAGGGTGAAAGTCTGAACAAATGTTCAGAGATTTAGTCGGTTTTTGTGTTTTCAAGCCCAAAAAGCGCATTGAAAATGCTCATACTCAATCCGGTCGGATTGTAAATCCACCCGAACGCAAGAATGCGAAACTTAAGTTTCTTATCTATTGGCTATCTCTTCCAACAATTTCTTATTTAGAGCATTTTTCGCTCTATAAGGTATGTATTGTGCGCCTGTCTTTTGCCAAGCCAAAAAACAGTCGCGGATTTCTTCACGCCAACCTCGGCGGATAAACAACTGACCCGTACGGTCCCAAAAATCATTTATTTCGATAACCACTGGGCCATCATCGGTTAGTGCAATGTCCCAGCCTGCTGCTTTGATAAAAGGGAAACACTCCTGGAAATGAAGAACTTCTTTCACAATCTCTTCCCAGTTGTTTATCTTCACACCTGCTATTTGAGCACCACTGTCAGGATGTTTCTCGATATCCTTAACGTTTTCATAACCATCAAACTGAATCACATATTTGAACACACCTGTTTCTTTGTCTATACATGCATCAACATTGCCTCCGCCACCAGCATTGTCTACACATTTGCCGGTACGGCCGATTTTTATAAAGGTGTCTAACAAACGGGCTTTGCCATCGGGATAGAGCATGGTCATAAATCGTACAGTATTCACGGAAGATTCATTGAATGCTGATAGTTGTGCAGTTTGCTTGATTTCGCTCTCAAATATCACTGGAATATCTGACAGGATCTCTGACAGATTTTTCTTTTCACCATTGAAAAACGTGACTTCACCATCATTTCCTTTCCATAAAATTGAGCGTATGACGAACACATTGTTACCATGAAAACCCTCGGTTTCTTTTACCACACAGGCACTCACATTTTTTTGTTTCAATATACGTACGACACCTGCCAAATCATGGGCGATTAAGTCACTGCCCAATACCTGGCCTTCTGGATGATAGTAGCAGAACAACTCAGCCTTCCGAACACCAGTATGCTCAAGAATCCTATGCGCAAGATATTTGTTACGGGCTAAACCGGAATATTTTACAGGGTTGAGATAGTCTAAATAATAGCGCTGTTCTTCCTTGCCTAAAAATGTCTGACGAAAAACTTCGGGGCAGCGTTCAAACCTGAATTGTTGGTACTCATAACGGGTGAGACCTTTCAGTTCGTGAAGGTTGCGGAAGTCGCGAAGCACTTTTAACTTTGATGAAAACGAGTTTGTTGGATAATGACGAGCCCAACTGATATCATCGACCAATGTGGAAAGATATTCTCTCATTATAGTTTAGTGTATTTGTATTGGTTATTTTGAGGGGAAAATATGTTTGAATAATGCCACTTTTATAGAATATAAAGTATTAATACATTTTCCATACCATGCGTGATTTGTCGCAAATCCACTTCTTGATAAATTCTTGCGGATTTTCTTGTCGAGGTTATGGAACTTCAAAATGTTTTGTTTTGACAATTCAACATATTGGGCGTTGTACGTATACTTGGAATCTATTATTGTAAGTTCTAAAATACAGCCTATTCTTGAGGAATTTTGCCATATTTGTTTGATGGGCTCAGAGATAGGAAATGGATAGCCTACAACTTCTTTTATCTCGGAGAGATCTTTTTCGGGTGAAGGATACCAAATAGGACGTGGAGGGCACATATAAAAGTCTGGGAAAAGGAAATTGCCTAAACTGTAGGCGATGAGACTTTTTCTACGAGTGACGATGGGTTGGATTTGGTGAGGATGGCTGCCAATAATGAAATCAGCCCCAGCCTCGACCATTTGGTGAGCCATCTGAATACAAATGTCTAAAGGCTCGTATCTGTATTCACGTCCCCAGTGCGGCATGATTGCTACATAGTCATATCGACTTTTGGCTTTTTTAATATCTTTCAATACCTTTTCGATAATCAATGGATTCACACCAGGAGTATTCTCTTCGGCCAAGTGCACAAGCCCAAGATATGGTACACCAAACATGCAATATCCATAAATGGCCATTGTCTTGTCACCAATGTTTAGGATTGCAGGTTGCGAGGCCTCTTCTGCATTCATTCCCGCACCAAAATACTGAATGCCGCTCTCCTTTAATAGTTTTATGGTGTTTGCCAATCCTTCAGGTCCTAAATCCATGACATGATTGTTGGCTAATGAGACTGCTTTGAAACCCAATTCTCTCACACGCCTGAAATCATTTTCCTGTGCATAGACAATGTTGCATCGTCCTTGCATTTTCTCTTCATCGTATGCTAATCCTGTTCCGATGGGTACTTCAAGTGTGCCTATAAGATAATCGGAACTGGATAAATGATTTTTTAGATTTTCGTCTATGTAATCCTGTTGATAAGACAGAACACCACCTGGCATAACATCACCTACAAAAGATATTTTCATGTTATATTATAAATGGATGTTAATGAATGAGTTGATGAATACGGTTCTTCCCTTTAATCAGGGCAGAATATGCAAAATCCTTGCAGTTGTACATGACAATTGTTGGGTAAGAAAAACAATGTCGAAGAAGAGCGTCTGCTTTCTTTTCTTCTCTTTTCGATAGACCATCTTTTCGTATTAAACCAATGATACGGCGATGTACAGCAAAGACTTCCTCTTTCATTCTTTCTTTTACTGTATCGGATACATTCATGTCTTTAACTGTTTCATAGATACGTGTGTATGCCAATAACCAGTCAGGAGTTTTTGTTTGGTAATGTCTCCTATTGGTCATAGCCGTTCCTTCTGTTTTTCTAAAATAAGAATAAAAGGGTTTTGCAAGACAGTATATTTTCTGTTTGCAAACTGCCAAATATTGATAAATGAAACAGACATCTTCAAAAAGATGAAGATCCTCATATAAAGACAATCCGTTGTCTTTTATCACAGAGGCTCTGAACATCTTGTTCCATAAATATCTGTCGAGATTTCGACTTCTTGGGCTGATGCCAATTTCTTCTATATATTGCTCTTTTGACATCTTTGAAGTGATGGATTTTTTTCTCCCCTCTTTTTCTTCAACTCCATTTACATGGCGAATGTATGATGCACTTATCAAATCAATGTCGCCATCGATACAGTCTATCAAGGAGGCGAGACCATCTGGCAACAACAAGTCATCTGGGTCAGACATCATCATCCAATCTCCCTTGCTTTGTTTGATGCCGGCATTTCTGGCTTTACTTACACCACCGTTGGGTTGATGAATGACTTTAATCCGATTGTCTTGAGATGAAAAATCATCGCAAATCTTTCCACTATTGTCAGTGGAACCATCATCGATTAATATGAGTTCCCAATTAGTATATGTCTGCGAAAGGACACTTTTGATAAAAGCGCCAACATATTTGTCGATATTGTAAACTGGTGCTATGATTGAAATGAAAGGGGTTGACATGGCATATTTGTTTTAATGTAATAAATACTGAGTCCAAATCATGAAATCAACTATAACAGCAACTTTTCAGCGAAAGGCAAAGGAGTCGCCTTCGGCGAGAAATAGCAAGAAAATTGTAAAAAAATGGTAAGAAAATAATTTTCCCTTTTAGCAAAAGCCATTTTTTTCATTTTCCTAATTATTTATTACATTGTTCGTCGGGATTTAGATAAACTGCTCACGCTCGACAGTGTTCAAATGAATTTATACTGCACTCTCTTAATCGCAGTTATGTAATCACGACGCAGTGAATATCAGGAACCAACGGTCGGCGGCCGAAGGGAATTGAGAATCGACGTGCGAAGCGGAAGTCAAAGCCAATTTTTATCCGAAAAAGCGCATTGAAAATGCTAATACTCAGTCCGGTCGGATTGCAAATCCGCCCGAACGCCCATTCGCTGAATAGATACCAACAATATTCCATTTCTTGAAATTAATAATTCGTTGAGAAAGGCCATGTCTTTTTGACATAGAATCCTGCTTAGAAATATCGTACAGACACTCGCAGTTTCGCCATCCCAACTGAATGCGTTGCAAAGTTACTCATTTTTTTTATAACAATACTATTCGGCGCAAAAAACATCTTAATTCAACTTCCGCAAGTTCAATTCCATCTGTTTTGAAGATAAGATTAAAAACCGCTTCGCTTAGGAAAAAGGAATAAAAACACTTTACTCATTTGTCAAACGTTGATGCTTATTAACTGAACTTTCCCATCTTTTTATTGTCTTAACGAACACGAATTACACGAATGTCTCCATTCATGTTTTTCGTTCCACCTTTAGGTGGATGGTTTATCAGACATTTCGGTTCTTTCGCTGTGATTACCTCCCTTCGGTCAGTGGGTCTTCGACAAATCTCGTGTTCGTTTTTGTGAGGGTGGGAAACTTAGGGTGAATGTCTGAACAAATGTTCAGAGATGTAGCGACTTCCCCAAGAAATAATCAACGCAGCATCATTCTTCAAACGTGACGGTTCGTCGGATTCGCGACAACTGCTGGGGTGATAAATTCAGGAATGAGGCGATGGCATGTAGGGGGAGGTGCTCCACAATGCCGGGACAACGACAGAGCAACAGGTCGTAGCGTTCGCGCGGTGAGGCACTATGAAAATCAAGATAGCGGGCACGTGCCTGACTGAGCAGATGCTCACTGATGATGCTGCGAAGTTGCATGGTTTTGCGGTTTTGGCTGAACAGTTGCATCAGTTGTTCGCCACTCACCCTTAACACGCTGCTGGGCAACATCGCCTCTATCGTGGTGAGCGACGGATGCCCATGGAGACAGGAGGGATAGTCGCCCACATACTCACCCTCGAAAGAAAACCACGTGATATGTTCCTTGCCGTCGCTGATACCCTGAGTGACATACTTGAAGCATCCGTCGGTCACGAGACCAAACCACCGCGATGGTTCGCCCTCGCACTCCATCAACTCACCTTTCTGATAACAGACCCTCTCGCCCTCCTGTTCGCAGAAGTCGCGCAACTCTTGTAAGTCAATGCTATTAACGCCGAATTTCTGTTCCATATCACCGAGTATCGTTTCATTCCCTGATATAAAATAGACAATGATTTTAGCAGAATATTGCATGACATCCACCTTGTATTTGGATACTTTAACCAACTTTTTTAGTTATTAAGCAGGGTGGAAATTGCAATAATAGAAAAATTATTAGTATTTTTGCCCATGAACAATTCATTGAGCATGCTCAACCTAATTCATTTGGAGAAAATTGTAGTATTATTACTATAAAAGTATAAGGAAATGAAGAAATTACTCTCTGTGCTTGCATGCATCATGACAGGCACATTCATGACAGCGCAAACCACAGACTCACTGCAACTGCAAGAAGTGGTGGTGACAGGCGCACGTCATGCCATCGATGTGAGGCATCTGCCCATGACGGTGACCGTAATCGGACGGGAAAAACTGACCGAACAGCATCAGGCATCAGTATTGCCCACAGCAATGCAACAAGTGCCCGGACTGTTCGTGACCAGCCGTGCGATGACAGGCTACGGCGTGTCGACAGGCGCTGCCGGCGGCATCAACATGCGTGGCATCAGTGGCGGTGCCGGCCAACTGTTGGTGCTCATCGACGGACATCCACAGTATCAGGGCATCTACGGCCATCCCATCTCCGACAGTTACCAGAGCCTGATGGCCGACCGCGTGGAAGTGCTGCGAGGCCCTGCCTCGGTGCTCTATGGCAGCAATGCCATGGGCGGTGTGCTGAATATCGTCACCCGGAAAATGCACGGGGATGGCGTGAAGACCACCCTCGACCTTGGCGCAGGGAGTTACGGCACCCTGCAGACCGAGGCCACCAATCAGGTGCGCAGTGGGAAATTCACATCTACTGTCTCTGCACAATACAACCGCACCGACAACCACCGCAGCCGCATGGGCTTTGAGCAATATGGCGGATATATGAAACTGGGCTATGACCTCAGCACACACTGGAACGCCTACGTGGATGCCGACATCACACATTTCAATGCCAGTTATCCCGGGGCGGTGAGCAGTCCGCTCTACGATGCCAACCAATGGATTACGCGCGGCATGGTGTCGGCAGCCGTGGAGAACCACTACAGCCGCACAAGCGGTGCCCTTAGCGTATACTCCAACTTCGGCAGACACAAGATTGACGACGGCACAAGCGACCCCGCCAAGCCCACCCAGCGCTATTTCCGCTCGAAAGACGCGCTCACAGGCATTTCCTGGTATCAGTCGTTCGTGGTAGGCGACATGCTCTCGCCCACACATGGCCGACTCACTGTAGGAGCAGACTATCAGCACATCTACGGCCATGCCTATTATACCTCGAAACAGACAGGCGAAGTGCTCGACACGCCCAACAAGCAGAGCGGCAAATCCTATCGCAACGAGATAGCCGGATATGTGGACTACCGCCAAGACCTGTTGGGATGGCTCACCCTCGATGCCGGAGTGCGTGTAGACCATCACTCCATCACCGGAACGGAGTGGATACCGCAGGCAGGTGTGGTGGTGCGCCCCATCGCTACCGGCGAGGTGAAGGCGATGGTGAGCAAGGGATTCCGCAACCCCACCATGCGCGAGATGTATCTCTATCCGCCATCCAACGAAGACCTGGAGCCTGAAAGGCTGTGGAATTACGAACTCTCCTGGCGGCACCGGCTCGGCGCGCTCACCTATGGTGCCAACCTTTTCTATATCAAAGGCGACAACATGATACAGACCATGCCCGTAGACGGCAAGCCCAGAAATGTGAACACCGGCGAGATAGAGAACTATGGTGCTGAACTGGAACTCGCATGGCGCGTCAACGGCCATTGGGCATTGAGCACCAACCACTCACTGCTCCACATGGAAAATCCCGTTGTGGCGGCGCCCACCTACAAGGGATTCCTCGGGGTAGACTACCGCTGCTGCAAATGGACGGTGAACGCCGGACTGCAATACATCAACGGACTCTACACGGCTGTAGGGAACAACGAAAAGAAGGAGAACTTCTGTCTGCTCAACCTTGCCGTCGACTATGCCCTTTGCAAGAACATCAGCCTCTGGGCACGTGGCGAGAACCTGCTGGCGCAAGAATACGAGATCAACCTCGGCTATCCTATGCCCCGTGCCACCTTCATGGGTGGCGTGACACTGAATTTCTAAATCAAACATAACAAACCATTTACAACATGGAAAAAAGTGTAAAACTCTACACCCTGAATTATGACGAGGTGAAGACCTATCTGTGGGCAGCGTTTTTCGTAGCCTGCAACATGGTGCTGCCTCAAGTATGCCATCTCATCCCACAAGGCGGTATCATACTGGCGCCGCTGTCGCTGGTGATTCTCGCCGGAGCCTATAAACTGGGATGGAAAGTGGGACTGCTGGCAGCCGTGGCTTCACCTCTGGTGAACCATCTGGTTTTCGGACTTCCCGCCTGGGGCATGCTGCAGGTGATGACACTCAAACTGGTGGCAATTGCCTTGGTGGCAGGACTGACAGCCAAGCATTTCAAGAAAACCACACTGCCTCTGCTCATCGGCGTGGTGCTGGCAGCAGAAGTGCTCGGTGGACTTGGTGAACTCGCCCTCACCGGAGGCATCACCGCCACCATCGCCGACTTCACCATCGGCTGGCCAGGACTGTTGCTGCAGGTCATCGGTACCTACCTCGTCTGCAAGTACCTGTAACCCTCAAGAGGCCATCCTTCATCACCAACACAATGCCCAAACTTGCCATCACTCCGACACTGCGATATATAGCCATCATCATGGCTGTAATGTCTGTGTCGTGCTTCTCCCGGGCAGAAGAACAACCACCACTGGCGGTGAAGCCTTTGCCCACGGCCAGTCAGGTGGCATGGCAGCAACTGGAGACCTATGCCTTCATCCACTTCGGGCTGAACACGTTTGAAGACCGTGAATGGGGATATGGCGACGCGTCGCCAAGCCTCTTCTCCCCCACCCGACTCGATGCCCGACAATGGGCAAGGACCTGCAAGGCTGCCGGTCTGCGTGGCATCATCATCACCGCCAAGCATCACGATGGCTTCTGCCTCTGGCCCACGATGTATACCGACTACAGCGTGCGCAATAGCGCGTTTCGCGACGGCAAGGGAGATGTGTTGGGCGAACTGGCAGAGGCCTGCCGTGAAGAGGGGCTGAAGATGGGGGTGTATCTCTCGCCGTGGGACCGCCATCAGGCGTTCTACGGCACTCCTTTTTATATGGAATACTACATCCATCAACTTGAAGAGTTGCTCACCCGCTATGGTGATATCTTCGAGGTGTGGCTCGATGGAGCCAACGGTGGTGACGGATGGTATGGCGGAGCACGGGAGAAGCGAACCATCGACCGGCGCACCTATTATGACTTTGAACGCATCCACCAGACCATCCACCGACTGCAGCCCCACGCGGTGATATTCTCCGACGCGGGCCCAGGCTGCCGCTGGGTGGGCAACGAGAAGGGGTATGCCAATGCCACGAACTGGTCGTTTCTGCGCATCAACGAGATATACCCTGGTTACGACAAGGCCGAGGAGTTGCAGGGCGGACATGCCGATGGCGACACCTGGGTGGCTGCCGAATGCGACGTGTCGATAAGGCCGGGATGGTTTTACCATGAGAAAGAAGACAGCGAGGTGAAGACCACAGACCACTTGGTAGACCTCTACTACCGCAGCGTGGGCCACAACGCCACCCTGCTGCTGAACCTGCCCGTAGACCGCGAAGGATTGATTCACCCCATCGACTCTATGCGCCTCATCGACTTCCATGCGCGCATTCAGAGAGAAATGTCGACCAACCTGCTCCGTGATGCCAAGGTAGATGCCAAGGACGTGAGAGGTCCTTCATTTGCCGCCCGACTGGCAGCCGATGGGCAGTTTGACACCTACTGGGCCACTCCCGATGGGGTGGCATCATCAATGCTGGAGTTCAGACTGAGGCGTCGCACCACCATCAACCGACTGATGCTGCAAGAGTATATCCCTTTGGGGCAAAGGGTGAAACGGTTTGTGGTGGAGTATCACGACGGCAAGACATGGAAAGCGGTAGACTGTGCTGAAGAGACCACTACCGTGGGTTACAAACGGCTGCTGCGCTTTGCCGATGTGGAGACTAACCGGATAAGGGTGAGGTTTGAGGAGTCGCGTGGCCCACTCTGCATCAGCGAGGTGGGTGCTTACTGGGCGAGATAAAAAACTCCTAAATATCTATTTGTAGAAGAGGATATTTTTCTTTCAGGGCCATGGCCTTAAGCCGGGTGCTTTCGAGGAAAGAACGATATGCTTCTGAATCGGGATGGAAAGGCCGATGCGCCAACGCCTCCTTCACGGGGCGCCATTCGTCTAAAAAACGGCGTGCCTCTTCGCTGAAGTATGTTTCTACCAAACGCTCCCAGATATACTCTACTGCCTGGTCTGACGGATGGAGCATGTCGGGCTGGTAGAACCTATAGTCGCGCAACTCGTCGTTGACAATTTCATAGGCAGGGAAATAACCAACGGTCTCCGGCATCTCATTCTGAACTTGCTGGGCGGCAAGCAGCAATACCGCTTTGGAAAGGGCGCTGCCATGAAAACCATACTTGGCATAACGTATCGGACTGACGGTGATGACCACCTTGGCCTGAGGGCAATGGCTGGCGACCAGGTGGATGCAGCGGCGAAGGTAGGCGGCACACTGACCGACAGAAAGTTGTTGTTCGAGAAACAACCGCTGCGGCCGTTTCTGACAATTATCCACTATCTCGCCGGTTTCCTTCAACACATATACCCTATTGGTGCCCAAGGTAATGAAAACCACCCGAAAATCGCGCTCTTCTTCTGAAAAACATCGTGTCAGGCTGTGATAGACGCTGGCCGGATTATACATCACGCCATAAGGATTGACCGTGACACGGAACTGCTCTTGCAGGAAACGCCTCCCGATGCGGTCGGCAAAGCACGACCCCACAAACAGCATCTTCTCGAAGGGGGAAATGTGAAAAGAAGGACTGGGTATATCGACAATGGTCCGAAATTGCATGATAATGAGAATGATGATGAGTGAAAATGTAAACTTCAGATTGCAAACATACAAAAAAAGTGGTTTTTCCGTCTTGTTGATTAACTTTTATTAACCAATCAGTGTAAATAAATCATCAAATGTTTTTGAGTTTTAAAATAAAGATATAATTTTGCACCCGATTTGGATAACGACTGTGTTTATTTGATTCCAGACAAACGTGTCAGGAACGAAACATTGACATGAGGAACTGGACAGACAGTCATAAGTTGAATTTTTAAAGAAAGGTAAAAAGATGAAAAAGTTTTTTATGATTTTGGCATCGACCGTTATGGCCATGAGTGTAAACGCACAAGTATATGTGGGTGGTGGTATTGGTGTATCAACCACTGGTGGTGACAACACCGACGACGTGACCTCTTACAAGTTCGTGCCTGAGATTGGCTACACCATCAACAGCGAATGGGCAGCCGGTATGGCTTTCGGCTGGGAAGGCAGCAACAAGGGTGGTGCCAAGACCTTCAGCATCAATCCTTACGTGCGCTACAACGTCATCAATGGCAAGGTAGTGAATGTATTCCTCGATGGTAGCGTGGAGTTTGGCCACAAATACAACGCTGGTTTCGACGACGACTTCTTCGGTGTTGGTCTGAAACCGGGTGTTGCCTTCAAGGTGAATGAGAAAATCAGCGTGGTGACCCACATCGGTTTCATCGGCTATGAGCACTGGAAGAACAAGCCCAGCAAGAACAGCGTGAACTCATGGGGTGTAGACGTAGACGGCCGCAACATCATCCTCGGCATCTACTACAACATCTAAGACAAGTTTCTAACAACTTTATAAACGAGGGGTTGACCAATCAGGTCAGCCCCTCGTGCTTTATCCATACTTTTATAGCCTAATCAACTGTATTGCTTAGTTTATCAGCAGACAGAAGCATCCAGCATATTTCTGGTTTTATTCTTTTTCAACAAAACAAATCATCCAAAGTAATTTGCTGGTTTACATCACTGATATGAGTGTTATTTGCAATGCCATTCGTGGTAACCATTACAAACTGGACAGAATGCGTCTTTGCATGCTGCTTGCTATTTAGGAAAGCCTCAATCTTGTTGCCTACTTCTTTTTCATATCGTTTGTCTATAGCAAATTCGTGTTCGCTGAACTTCATTTCGCATATATAGTCGGTACGTTCACCTTTCCATTCCAATACAAGATCAATCTGACATGTATCACCACTTGGTGTAGGACCTCGCCAACAATAGTTGCGGCTAATAGTCGCTATACGCAGTTTGTCCTTCATCTGCGGAAGGTGCTCTATACAAAGAATTTCAAAAGTATTGCCTGCCCATGTATAAAACGTAGGTGTACGCTGTATAGTACGCCAGTTTCCAGCATCTATACCCTTGCCATATATGAAATGAAGGTAGAACATAGAGAAGAAGTCTTTCAACTGATATACTGTCTCAACGCGTTCCTTACCATAGCGAGGATATTCACGTATAATGCCAGATTCATGCAAGTTGTCAAGGATCTTGCTGAAAGTCCCACCAAGTTCTATGCCGACGGCTTCTGCAAGTTCACTTCGTGTCATGCCGTAGAACTTAGTTCCAAGCGCTTTAACTATATCGACATATCGTTCAGAAGTGGCATAAAGACCTGTGTATACATCTTTGAATTCTTGGTTGATACGCTCGTCCTTAAAGAAGAAATCATCGATGTTTTCCGACATGTTTTTTTCGTTGTCCATGCGGTCAAGATAATATGGAATTCCGCCTAAAGCCATGTAGGCTACAGCCATCTCGTAACGTGAGAGATGGAATCCATGGCTCTTGAAATACATTTCACATTCTTTTAGCGAAAAAGGAAGCAGACGGATGGTTCCAGTAAGGCGACCATGCAATCCTCCGTAATCACGGATGACATTATCGAGCATCCAACTAGTGGCTGAACCGCAAACAACAAGGACGATATTACGTTGGCGATCTGCCCATGAATTCCAGAAATACCCCAATTCCGTAATCATTTCTGAGGATTGCGGACCTGCAAGCCAAGGCAACTCATCGAGGAACACCACACGCCGACTGATTTGGACTTTTTCCAAACATTTCTTAAGCAATCTGAATGCTTCGCGCCAATTAGTAGGATGAGGTGTGTCATCAGGCATGCCGGAATCAAGAAGGCTCTCATAGAAATGGTCAAGTTGTGTTTGTTTATACGATTTCGCATCCTTGCCCTTGATGTATGAACCTATAGCGCGAAATGTTATATTTTCCTTATACACCTCTTCCACGAGGTAAGACTTACCAACACGTCTGCGACCATAGATGGCCACAAATTCTGACTTGGACGATTTCAAGAATCTCTCCAATCTCTTGATTTCCTCTTCTCGACCTATAATGCTCTCGTATACCATACCTATTACCTATTTTTGTTGCAAAGATACAAATTTATCACTAATCCGATTCGAAAAATCAGCCATTTTCAAAAAAAATCCTGAAAATGGCTGATTTTTCTACCTGGACCTCAATTCTAAAAAAATCATTTCAAGAAGAGGATGAAGCCCTCTGAATCGGGTTGCACGTTATTTCCAAAAGAATGGTTTTACCCCATTCAACATAATAACAAGCGGGAAAACGAATCAAAAACGCCGTCCCAATGATCTGCCGTCCCCATGACATGAAATAGACAATTCAAATAAAAAAGGAGGTTTTTCCGTCAATTTGCAGTGAAATAGAAAAAGATTGTGTATTTTTGCAACTTGAAAGGAGAAAAAGCCGACAGTATCACAATCAACACAATGGAATACTCATCCTTTTTACACCCAGAATTAGAGACGATGCCGGAAGACGCGCTTCGTCAGTTGCAGTTGGAACGACTCCAGAAGACCGTCAGACACTGCATGAACTCCCCTTTCTATCAAGAGAAGTTTGCCGAATTGGGCATCACCGTAGACGACATCAAGACTCTTGATGATGTGCGCAAACTGCCTTTCACGACAAAAGACGACCTGCGCGAGCATTATCCCTTCGGTCTTGCCTGCGTGCCCCTACGCGACTGCACCCGCCTGCACTCCTCGAGCGGAACGACAGGCAACCCCACCGTGGTGCTACATACCGAGCGCGACCTGGAGGAATGGGCAAAAGCCGTGGCACGATGCCTGTGGATGGTGGGCTCACGCCCGGAAGACGTGTTCCAGAACTCTGCCGGATATGGTATGTTCACCGCCGGCCTCGGTTTCCAATATGGCGCAGAGAAACTGGGCATGCTCACCGTGCCCGCTGCTGCCGGCAACACCACCCGCCAAATCAAGTTTATCCGCGACTTCGGCACCACGGTGCTCCATGCCATCCCCAGTTATGCCTCACGTATCTATGAAGTGATGCGCGAAGAGGGCGTTGACCCCCGCCGCGACACGCAACTGCGTGTGCTCTGCATCGGCGCCGAACCCCATAGCGAGGAACAGCGCAAGCGTATCGAGGAGAACTTGGGTGTGAAGGCCTACAACTCGTATGGTATCTCGGAGATGATGGGTCCTGGCGTGGCCTTCGAGTGCCCGGAGCAGAACGGTCTGCACATCTGGGAAGACTATTTCATCGTTGAGGTGCTCGACCCCACTACATTGGAACCGGTGAAGGAAGGCGAGTTGGGCGAACTGGTGCTCACCACCATCAACCGCGAGGCCATGCCCCTACTGCGCTACCGCACCCGCGACCTCACCCGACTGCTCTCAGGCAGTTGCCCCTGTGGAAGAACTCACCGCCGCATCTCACGCCTGCAAGGCCGCAGCGACGACATGATTATTCTGAAGGGCGTGAACATCTTCCCCATCCAGATAGAGAAGATTTTGCTGAAGTTCAAGGAATTGAGCACCGACTACCTCATCACGCTGAAGACAGAGAACGGCAACGACACGATGACCATCGAGGTAGAGTTGCGTGAGTTGTTCACCGACGACTACCAACGGCTGCAGTCGCTCACCCGTGAGATAACCCGTCAGTTGAAAGACGAGATATTGATTACGCCGAAGGTACGCCTGTTGTCGAAAGGCAGCATCAAGACCTCTGACGAGAAGAAAGCAGTGAGAGTGCAAGATTTCAGAAAGTTATTCTAACCTCAAATCTTTATACATCATGACCATACACCAGTTATCTATTTTCATGGAGAACAAGTCGGGCGCACTCATCAAGGTGCTTGGCTTGCTGCGCCGATTCGGCATTCAGATTATCGCCTCGACCATTGCCGACACTGCCGAGAATGGCATCTACAGGGTGATTTGCAGTGAACCTTTGCGGGCCTTTGAAGGACTGCGCAAGGCGGGGATAGCCGTGGCATTGTCGGACGTTTTCGCACTTGAATTGGACGACCAGCCGGGACGGGCTGCCGATGCCATAGAGATATTGAGCAATGCCGGCATCGGCATATCCTATATGTACACCTTCCTTCTGAGAGGAAAGGGCATATTGGTTTTCCGTACCGACAATCCCGAGAAGGCCAAGGAGACCATCATCCTCAACGACATGGCATTCATTGCAGAGAAAGACCTGTCGGTTTGGGCATAGTTGACCCATAACTGGCAAACATACGAAACGAAAGCGGGTGGGTAATGCATTTTTAGTCGCCTGCGGCGAGAAATCTTTCAAATCTATCCAAATCTTTCAAATCTTTTTTCAATTTGTGAGTACAGATTTGTAAGATTTTCTCTCCCTCGCTTTACAAACAATGACCATTGGTACTGCTCCGAAAGGGGCAGTACCTATTTGAATAATTTGTGAAGATTTGTAAGATTTCTGAAAGTGTATCAAAACTCATCGTCTCATAATTTGTTGTCATAGGTATTGTCCCAAACTATTATTTTGCAGGTTCCATACCGCGCACTTTCT
>OMZE01000018.1 GCA_900315455.1 uncultured Prevotellaceae bacterium
AGACTTCGGCAAGACCACTTATGACGTGCGTCTGAACGACGGCACCGAGGTGGATTTCGACTCCAAGGGCACATGGGACAAAGTAGACTGCGGCTTCAGTGCCGTCCCCGCCCAACTCGTTCCCACAGCCATCGCCAACTATGTGAAAGCCAACTACGCAGGTGCCACAATCGTGAAAATCGACAAGGAGCGCCATGGATATGACATCGAACTGTCGAACGACCTCGAGTTGAAGTTCAACAAACAGGGTCAACTCATCGGCATCGACGACTGACCAAGCATTTTGAGCAATCTGACACTGCACCGGGAGACCGGTGCAGTGTTTTTTGTTTGCGGGGGGCTTCTTTTGGTCGCGATGAAATCGCGACATACGGTAAACCTTAAACTCTGGGCCGTGATGGTCATGAGAACAAGAAGGCGAAGGGAATTATAAGGAGATGGAAATGACGAATAGAGGTAGAAGGGGTGTGGGTTACTGTGATACAGCAACAAACGGGACAGGAAGGACTTTTGGGGTTTACTTCACAATCCGCTCCTGCGTCTTGATCTGTAATCTGGAAAAACGAATCAAAAACTCCGTTCCTGCAATCTGCGTCCCTTCGATCAGTTTTCGGTCACCGCTTTTTCATCAGACGGGTGAACAATGACTT
Organism: uncultured Prevotellaceae bacterium; assembly: GCA_900315455.1. Taxonomy (GTDB): domain Bacteria; phylum Bacteroidota; class Bacteroidia; order Bacteroidales; family Bacteroidaceae; genus Prevotella. Next base: position 651 of record OMZE01000018.1, read on the forward strand.
GCGGTAGTTGCGCCTCACTTCAGGCAAGAGTTCACGATAACTGTGGTCGGGGTCGAGGATGAGTTGACCATGATTCGTCTTCGCCATCACGGGAGTCATGTAGTTGTCGCCATACTGTAAACGCAAGAACTGGTCGTATCCCTGGGGAACCGGCACTTTCAGGTGCTCGAAATCCATCCATACCGTAGAGTCGAAAAGGTGCTTGGGGAATATCAGACGCAGACCGTCGATGCCCAACTGCGCCACCTGGTCGCTGTCGTCCCACGAATGCGAGCGGAAAAGGTCTTCCACAGGTTTAAACAACTCGTAAAAGCCCTCACGGCGAACCTTCCTGCGCCATTTGTATTTGCGGAACAGCAGTCCGAAACGCCCCGACACCAATATGGGATAGTCGATGCTCTTCAGGTATTTCATGCGCTTATTGGCCCTTCGCAGGATATCCTGGCGCTCCGCCTCATCGTCGGCAAGTCCTTCGAAGGCGAAGATATCAATAAAGATTCCTTGGTTGAACGGACGCCAGGCATCGCTCGGACGAATGGCAGCGGTGTCGCTGCGCCGCAACTGGGCGTGACCACGTGGATAATGCTTATCGGTCTTTGCCGTCTGAAAGAAATAAGGCTCCTGAAAGACTTGTGGGGCGATGGCCTGCAACTTGTCGTAGTCGGGACGCGGCATACACACATCGATATCATCGTCCCAAGGGATATAACCGTGGTGCCGCACGGCGCCTAGCATGGTGCCGCCGTCGCACCAGAGCCGGAGCCCATGCTCTTGGCACACATCTATCAGTCGTTTGAACATATCGAGTTGTATGTTCCACACTCGTTTCATTTCCGCGGATATCAGATATCCGTCGCGTGTTTCTGCCTCAGGGCTCACATAGTTGACTGTCATAAAATTACATCGTGAATGATTAGTGGCGTTGTAAAGGTATGATATGAAGTGCAAAGATAAAGTAATAATCGAAACGAACCAAGTATTAGACCATATTTTTAAAAAGTGACCTTCTATTATTGCCAATCAGAAAAAAGTTATTATTTTTGCGAAAGAAAACCAATTGACCATCATTATGAAAACCAACAAGACCAAACTGTTTGTTACGATTTGGGGCATGCTGATTGTGACGTTGACAGCCAACTGCAGTGACAAGAAGCCTGTAGGGAGTGCTGATACCACAGAAGCATCTGCCACAACAGAAAGCGTTATCGATGTGGGTGCTCCACCATTCAAGAAATTCGTGGTGGTGACCACCTCAGACGAAGGACTCTACAAGGAGGCTGACACCAACAGCCCCCTCTTGATGCGCTGGATAGAGTCGGATTGCGAGAGTGACTACTGCCAGAACATATACCAGTGGTCGGACCAACCCGCCAAACCGGGGTTCGAGGTAAGCACGGATATCATGACTTCGGAAGGCAGGGTCTTTCCCGTGCTCGACGAGAAAGGCAACTTCTATAAGGTATGCACCCTCAGCCAATGGTGCGATATAGAGAGCGCTTATATCCTCAAAGCCAGTGTCGAAGACATCGAGAGTGCAGCCATCAAAGCCGATATGCTGGAATCGGAGGACAATTACTACAATTGCCGTGTGGTGAAGGACGGCAAGTACAAGGACATCGTCTTTATTGATGGGTATGACGAACTCGAAGGAGAGACGCTACAAGTGGGCATGCTGAAAGACGGTGTCGTGGTCACCCCGACAGTTTATGACATCGTCTGTAATCTGGACACTGAACAGAAAGAAGATATTACCATAGTAGAAACGAAGGGTCATCACTTTGCCTCCGACGGTAGCGTCGAAAATACCGATGACCACTTCCTCCTCAAATTCAACAAGAGCGTGGCAACGACTGCCGATGGCGACGACTCCTATCGACTCGACCTGAAGAAACTCAGCGCGGAGCAGATAGCAATGATTGTGGACACGGTGACAAAGAAAAAGCCTGAAGTCGTGAGTTGCATGTACCATTTCCCCGCTATGGGACTGGAGGTTTTCTATTACAAGGCAAAGTGATTCAGAAAACGAAAATCCCCGGAAGCCATCCATGCTTCCGGGGATTTTTGTTGTTGCTCACTCCTCCATCCTTCTCTTTATTTTCTCCCAGGCATGGGAATCGAAGAGGAAACAGTCTCTCATACTCTCTGTCATCTGAACGAAACGGCTGAAAGGGATGGTGAAACTCAACTCATTTCGTCCGACCCAAGGACGTACCGATGGGTCGAAAAGTCCGATGAAACAACGATGGCCTTGTTTCTCATTCTCTACCACTGTCATGGAAACCACTGTGCTGCATCCCGACCCGAACAGCGACACCACGGCATCGGGTTGGTTGGTGTCGTAGAAAGCCCATCCGCACAAGCCCGACAACATATCGGGTGTGGCAAAGAACAGCACTCCTTCCATTTGCGTGAAAGACGATGCCTGGTCTATCCTGACGAAGTTGAGATATGGTTTCTCTGCCCTCTTCATTCCAAGTTGCTGGATGTAGTCGGTCACCATCTCCGGAGTCTTCTTGTATTTCTCCTTCAACGACACAAAGGCAGGCACCCGCTCTGGCATATCGGAAAAGCCAGTATAGAGTTTTCCGCCGCCACAGCCGATGACATCCACGCTGAGACTGACGGGTGTCCCCTCTCTGGCTGCTTGCAGACCCTTGAAAAAGCAACCTCCTATCTTTTCTGTTTTTGCCACTGGCTGGTCACTGTATCCAAACAACAGAGGCAATGGTGCCTGGATGCCAAACGCCTCTTGATAATTGCTGATAAACTCCTGTATCTCCATATGTTTTTGGGGTAAGTTGAACTTATTGCAAAGATAGTGAATAGTCTCGAATTATCCAAATAAATCAGTAGCAGAGGGTGGAAAACCTGAGGTCACGTATCAATAGACTTCCAATTCATAAATGCGTGCGGCACCGCCCGTGCCCTGTTCAGGAGAAACGACATAGAGGCGAACATACCTGACGGTGGCAGGTGTGAACGAGCGTGCCACGCTGTTGTTGCGATTGCCGTCGAACATATCGAGAGTCACCCACTCCTCGGTTTCACTGTTACGTCCTTGCAAGAGACAAGTGCGGGTGATATAGGAGAAATCCTCTGCCCCGGCATTTAGTACACGCCATTTGCTGACAACGGTAGGTTTGCCCAGGTCGAAAGTCACATGGTTGGGTGAAGGTTTCACGTCACACCATTTCGTGTCAGGATTGCCGTCGGTCAGGTTCACGGCTTTTTCATTCTCGTTGGTCTCTCCTGTGACCGTTGTTATCCTCGCGTTCTTGAGCAGATTAGGGCCATCCTCTTCCTCGTCAATACCTTCGCGCGTGTTTTCCCTCAATGAAGTTTCAAACATTTCAGAGGCCGGACACAAATCATCTTCATCATTCGCCAGCGAAGCGGCAAAGACCACGATGTGCGCATCATCAGGCAATATGATTTCCCGGGCATCCTTGGGCAAATCAACCTTTATCTTGAACATGTAAGTAAACTCATACGGTTCGTCGGCACCCGAAGAGTGGCGGTGAGTTCCCACGTATGCCACCTGAGCATCTTTGAGGAATCCTTCTGTTTGCCCATCGTGGCCCCATTGCCCTATAAAGCCGCTATAGAAAGGTATGGTGCACGACTGTCTGCTCCCACCTACAACGAAGTCGCCCTTCCTGTCGCCTTTGTCGGAAGCGGCAAGGAGATACAGATGCCTGTATGACTTATCGGATGGCAAAGAAAGCCGCTGCCCCTTGCAACTCGTACCATTAAGTCCGTCGGCTTCACCGAAGCGAAAACGGATTCCATCTACCGTGATGCCATCATTGGGCAGCAATTCGGCAGCATAACTGTAACCGCCTTCGAAATTAGCAGAAGAACGAAACTCGTTGTAACTGAAGCATTTCCGGTCATGAGGAAGCACAATGGGCTGCACATCGACAGTCGTCGCCTCCTGCTTGTCGAGAGTCACCTTGTAAGTTTTGAGGCTGTTGGCCTTCACATCCACCACCAACTGCGCCCCCTGGAAAACAGCATTGCCGATAGTCTTTTCTGTTCCGTCGGTCTCCACTGCCTTCACGATAGCCGAAGCAAACGTGAGCCGTGCTTTCTGGGCTTGTTGGCCACCCACCTCATACACACGCACCACATACTCATTGTCGGTTTCGGCCTGCTTCAGCGCACGTACCATCACATTGTCGTTGTCGGAACTGACAAAAGAAAACGACGGGCCGAGCGTGCCTTTGTGCTTCGGCGTGGTGAAAGTCTTCAAAGGACTGTTGAGTTGTGTAGACCACCGTGCTGCCGCCACATTGTCGAGACCACCTTCATGCCCTACGATGCTGTAGGTGAAAACATGATGGCCGAAGTCTTGCCGTGCCTGGTAGGCGTAGGCAGCATCGGTAGAAGGCGAGTAGAGCAACGACAGGCGCAGCGTATTGTCATTGGGCTTGTCCCAACCATAGCGTGAATCGTTGAGTATCGTCACGCCATAATCACCGCTCCGGTCGGTGAGGTCGGTCCATTCGTGCGAATAGACCTCAAAAGCCGTCTCACTGTTGTTTCCACGCTTTACATTGCCCAAGCCGATGTCGTAGGTGGCTTCCTGGTTGCTCACAGAGAGAGGAAATTCGGCTTTCAGCAGTGCATTCAGCGATTTCCAGTCTACCACATTCTCAAAGTCGATGCGGCGGCACTGTCCTCCTTCGTAGAGGTGTATACGCTGCACCATCTCCGAATCGCCATATCGTTTCCGAATGTGGAGGGTCTTACGCAGCAGTCCCACCGAAGCGGTCACCTCCACATCGTCATGGATGGGTTTCGCCTCTTTGTCGAGCGTGGCTTTCTGCACCTCCCACGCCGGCCAGCGCGGTGAATGGCAGTCGTCGAGCACAACCAGCCGGATGCTCTTTCCTGGAGCCACGAGTTCTTTCTGGTATTGTTTGTCGAAAACAGACACCACGTCGCCATGACTGTCAACCTCCAGACGGTATTGGGAATTCTCTATCGAATGCGATGCCGAGGTGGTGGCAGCATGGCCCTGTGCGGGACGAAGACTGTAGACAGACAAGCCCACCGACGGCACACTGGCATCGAAAAGCAGATGCCTGCTGCCATTCTTCTCTACGACCTGCGACAGCACTTTTCTGCCGTCGTGTGTGGTGACCTGATAGTTTCTGGTGTCGTTGAGTTCGACGTCGGCAATGGCGTTGACGGGGAACGCCTCGTTGTTGTAGACCACTACAGGCACCCCTTTCACGCGGGTGTCCATCCTGCCCACGACACCACTGGCGCTATGGGTGAGCACGTGAGAGAAATCCTTGAGCGAGAGCAGTTCATCGTTCCAAGAAAACTCATAGGCCCTTGGGATGGAGGTGCCGGTGAGGTCGTCATGAAACTGATGCCAGATGACACGCTTCCAGGCGTCGGTGAGTAGTTGCGACGGGTATGCCGACACCCCGAGCCAATCGGCCATTACCGCCATGCGCTCGGCAGCATCGCCCAAGTGCTCGTTCTGGCGGTTGTAGAGTTTCATGGCGGCTTGCGAGGTGTAACAGCCGTTGCCATGCAGGTCCATCGTCAGTTCACCGTCGAAGACCGGCAGTTCGGAATGATTCTCATAGGGCAGGAAATCCTTGTAGAGTTGGTCGCTGGCAGCACTGACAATAGTGATGGGGCCCTGGCCCTTGATGCCTTTTTCTACCGCCCTCACCGACGACAGGTCTGGCGAACCGCCGGTGTCGCCGGTGCCGTAGTAATGGTAGGCGATGCCCAGCGGACTCTCGTCGGCGGCACGCAGCAGATGTTCGTTCTTCGACAAGTCCTCATCGTTCCACCGCCTGCCATAGTCGAAGCCATGAGCCATCATGATGCGGCTGCCGTCGACACCCTGCCACAACCCCACAGAGAAAGGATACCGCCTGTTGCCCTCATAGAATGGTTTGGTGCGCCACACCAGTTTCTGCGAGGAAAAACCGATAAGACCGCAATGTGTGGCCAGTGTGGGGAGGGTATAGGGGAAGCCGAAGCAATCGGGCAAGAAGATGTCGGTGCCCTCGGTCCCAAATTCCCGGCGATAGAACGTCTGTCCGAGAAGCACGTTCCGTATCCACGACTCAGGAGAGCAGATGATGCTCTCGCAGGCATCCCAACTGCTGCCGGTGACATGCCATCGCCCGGCGGCGATACATTTTTTCAATTCTTCATATTGAAGAGGGTAATACTCTTTCATCCAGGCATACTTTACACCTCCCTCGAAATTGAAGATATAATCGGGATATTGCCTGATGAGAAACAGATTCTGGTTAAGGGTATTCTTGATGTATTCGCGGATAGTGGTTTGCACGTCCCAGTTCCATTGGGTATCCAGGTGGGCATCGGCCACGAGATACACTTTCTTGTTTTTTTCCTGTCCACAGACGGGTGAAACAAACATGGCGAAGACAGCAAGGATGATGAAGAACGATTTTTTCATGATGGTTGAAGAATTACTGATTTCTTGTTGATAATGTTAGCAGACACTTTTTCCGCACTCGCGCGACACCTTCTGCCATCGGCAATATGCCAATGGCGAAGGAGTCTGCAAGTGATGCTATTCTTGTTATCGCTGAATGACTTTGCGCACACTGCCGTCGGGCATTCTCACCAGGTTAAGACCACGGCGGAGCCCTTGAATCCTGCAACCGTTGACATCATAGATTTCTGCAGGTCCGACACACTCCGCATTCCATATTTCTTCTACAGCCGTGGAAGAAGGAGCGCCGAAAGCAGATATCAGTTCGGCCTGGATGGTTTCATTGAAGATATCGACGGTAATCCGATAGATGCCGTTCTGCGAGACATGCCACTTGTTGTCGGGTCCGCCAGTGCATGCCTGTGAGGCCTGCATGATATCCTCATCCTGCACGAACGGATGGAGTTCGCGTGGTCCCCATGTCATCTGCCCCTCGAGTTTGAACCTGCCGGGCTCCACGACATCATCGTAGACACCCAACTCGCCCGTCCAAGTGAAGAGGTATGGATTGTCGTGGTCGCGCTCAAAGGGTTGCATATTGTCGCGTTTCCACTCCACCCTGTCGGAACCGCCGGGAATAGCGCTGCCGGCGATGAACAACTCATTCCACGGAAGCATCAACTCGCCTGTCACCTTACGGTTGTGCGTGTCGACAAGGAAGCGGTAGGTGTCTTCCTGAAAAGACACCACCCAGCCCGGTTGGCTCGCATCGGTGGTAAGGACATAGCCCAACCCATAGTTGATGAGATAGGAGTCCACCAACTGGGGTTTCAGAAACTGCGTGGTTCCTTCCTGATAGTATTCCGTGGTCATGATTTTCAGTTCGCCGGCATTCAAGGCACCGGCAAAACGAAACTGGCCATCGGGGTGCTTGCTGAGTTTGCAGGTGCCTTCGGGCACGGCACTTCCCGTGGCCCACAGTTCCTCAAACTCCTGTGCCTGCATGCCCACTGCCGACATGCAGAATATCAATAACAGTATATATCTTGATGTACTCATCATGGCTGACTTGATTATTTATTGATTTTGGTTGTCGTCACCCTTCCGTCGGACCACACACTGCGGACGATATAGACCGCAGGGGCGTTGCCCTGACGGGCTTCATTTATCTCGCGGCCTTGCAGATCGTAGAAGCGCTGGGAGACGAGCGAAGCACCCTCATGGGGCATGATGCCCGATGCTGAACGCACTACCGACACCGTAAGCCTGCTGTCGCATGACACCGCCGGAACCCTGACGCTGACGCTGTGGGTTGCGGCGTCATAGGTCCAGTCACTGGAAATCTCTCCGTTGACCTCCACCGACTGCGGCTCATCTTCCGAAAGGAATGTCATGGTGTAAGAACGCTCGCTGAGCATGCCTTCGAAGGCGCCTTCACGGGGCATCACGGTGACGGTGATATTGCCTGGCGTGCGGGTCTGACTGATAGCCGTCATGGTATAGGCACCATCCATATAGGCCTGGGTATCGCCCTCGTCTTCATAGAGGTGCGCCATGCCGTCGGCACCAGGCACGATCTGGAGCAACAGTTCATTAGGAGCCGTCTTGAGGTTGTCGACGGGAGGATTGCAGGGGATGATGGCACCAGCCCTGTAGAAATAGGGAATATCCTGCTGCTTGTAGTATCCGCTCAATGTCTGGTTGCCCTTGACAAGACTGTTGCCACAGACATCAAACCAAGTGCCTTCGGGCAACCATGTATGATGGAAAGTGAGCCCGTTGTCGTCGGCAGGTGTCACTATGGGTGAGACGAGGATGTCGTCGCCAAACATATACTCTCCCTCCTGACGGTAGGCCTCGTTTTCCTCCGGCCATTCATAATAGAGCGGACGGCAGATGGAGACGCCGGTGTCGTAAGCCCCGCGGGCGGCAGTGTAGATGTAGGGCATGAGCCGGTAGCGGAGGTTCACACAATCGAGCAAGAGCGGGAAATTGCTGAATTTCCATATACGCCGCTCATTGCCTTCCTGACTGGCACCATGGGTGCGGAAGATGGGAGAGAAAACGCCATACTGCATCCACCGCAACATCAGTTCGGGATTGGTGGGCGCTATCTGGATGTGGCCCCCCAAATCATGTCCCCAGTAACCGAAACACACATTGGATGCCGTGGCGGTGAAATAGGGTTGGAAAGCCAACGACCCAAAGGTGGAATAGGTGTCGCCGGAGAAGCCGATGGGATAGCGATGGCTGCCCAGTCCGCCCCAGCGGTGGAAGATGAACGGCCGTCGCTCGGGTCTGTTCACCCGCATATCATTGTAGAACACATGATTGCACCAGAATGTCTCGCCAAGACCTTGCAAACGGGGATTGGTGAGGTTCTGCTGCCAGTCTATCCACCAGAAATCCACCCCCTCGCCTTCGCGCTCACGGATGATGTGTGAGAACATCGACTTATAGAACGTGGAGTCTTCCAACATCCAGGGCACGCGGTCGGTGTCGCCCATGCCCATGTCGGAACGAATCTCATCGAAATGGTCTTCGTGGGAGCCCACTCCGTCGGCGGGATGGAGATTCAGGCTCACCTTGATGCCCTGGTTATGCATCCACCGTATCAGTCCCTGGGGATTGGGGATGAGGTTCTTGTTCCATGTCCATCCTGTCCATCCGTCAAGATGCCAGTCCATGTCGAATATCATCACGTCGAGAGGAATGTCGTTCTGGTTGATATCGTTGACGAGGTCGATGAAGTCTTGCTGTGAATATCGCTGATACTTGCTGTACCAATAGCCCATGGCATAGAGCGGGGGCATGGGCTGGCGCCCTGCTATTTTTATATAGTCGCCTATGGCTTTCTTATACTCATGTCCATAGCCCATGAAATACCAGTCGAAAGCATTCTTGTCGACAGGCTGCGACACCCATTCGATGCCATTGACGCTGTTTTCGAAGGCGAAAGTCGTGGAGCCGTCTCCACGCTGTGTTTTCGGCGACTCGTCGATGACAGCCCACCCGGCACGCGACAGGATGCCATCCTCTAAATCAGGACGCTGATTGTCGCCGCTGGCCGTATCGAGCGTGCGCTTCGTGCCCTTGAGGTTGAGCGCGTCTTCTTTGCCGGGATACCATATCACCTCCTTGCTGTTGAGTTGGAAAGTGATGCTGAGGTTGTTGGGCGATTTCATCGCCGGACTGATAGTAGACCCCACCTTGTAGCGCAGCGTGAGGTATTCGGTCTCAATATAGAGATAGCCGTTTTCCTCACGGGTGGAGAACTCGGGAACGGGCAGGTTGCGGTTGACGACCGCAAAGGTGGCACGGTCTTCGAACAATTGCCGTGTACTGTATTGTATGCGTATCATCTGGGGCGTGAGCACCGTGAAACGCGCCTTCCCCGAGGTCACGACAGCCTCGGGGTTGGCTTCAGGGTTGTTGCCCGGCTTTGCCCACAACTGCACGAAGCAGCATGTGAGCAGGGCGAGCAAAGAGAGAATTGTCTTTTTCATTGGAATGATGTTTTGACCATAACTCATTTTCTCTTTCGGGAGAGATTTATCCTCATGGTTGCTTCGGAGCCTTCCTGCCATGGGGAATAGGCTACACGGCCTTCGCTTACCAACCCGATGCGCAACACACGTGCGGGAGGCGTCATCTTGCCCTCCTTGCCTGTAACGCTGACAGTAAGCATCTTGCGGTCGACAGTAGCCTCAATACGCGAGAAGCAATAATTGCCATCACGGTAGCCGAAACCGTCGCCCTCGTCTTCATAAAGTGAGCCACAGGCTTTCAACTCTTTGTCGAGACAGACAAGAAGGGTGAGCGAGTCGGTGCGCAGTTCGTCGGTGCTTTGGGCAAGATTGGCTACAGGAATCACGGAGCCTGGACGTTGCAGCATGCGTGCCTGGTAGGCATCGGGACGGCTCTCTAGGCAGAAAGGCTGCCAATTGTCTTTAGGCATAGCCACATTTTCCGCCCACCGGGGCACTATCATCATGTCGCCACCCAAGAGAAACGCACGGTCTTCGCTTCGGAGAGAGCGGTCTTGTGCATCGGCCATGAAGAGAGGCCGCATGACCGGCATACCGTTGACACTCGCCTCTCTGAAAAGCGTGTAGATGTAGGGCATGAGCCTGTATCGGCGCTCTATGGCAGTGCGGCAGGAATTGAGCACCTCGTCGCCGAACGCCCACGGTTCCTGGTCGACACTTCCCTTGATGCTGTGGTTGCGCACAAAGGGGAAGAACACCCCCATTGCCGTCCAGTCTGCCAGCAACTCGCCGTTGGCGCTCTCGCAGAAACCGCCTATGTCGGGACCGCTGAAAGGCTGTCCGGAGAGTCCTAGGGTAAGCGACATCGGTACACTGAGCCTCATCTGGTCGTTGGAAGAGAGGTTGTCGCCGGTCCAGGTGGCTGCATAGCGGTGGCCACCGAGAAAGTTGGAACGTGAAAGGATGAAGGGCCGTTTCGTGGGATTGGCAAGCAGAAGTCCCTGCTTACTTGCCCTCACCATATTCATTCCAAACACGTTATGGTAGCGGAGATGTGTAGAGGAGGCGAGGCCCTCGCCGCCGAGGTGGATATTGTCGACAGGCATGGTGCCACCAGGACCGCCAAAGACTGACGGTTCGTTCATGTCGTTCCATACCCCGTCGATACCCTGTGCCATATAGTCTTTGTAGAGAGTGGCCCACCACATACGAACCTCCGGACGGGTGAAATCAGGAAAATGGCATGCTCCCGGCCACACATCGCCCACGAAGGGTTTCCCGTCTTTGTCTTTCACCCAATAGTCGCCGACTGTTCCCTGGTCGTCGACGAAATAGCCTTTCTCCACCTTCACCCCTGGGTCGATCATGTAGACCGCCTTGAAGTGTTTCTGATGCAGATAATCGTTGAGTTGCTTGGGTTGGGGAAACTCTTTGGGATTGAACGTGAAAATCTTGTAACCGTCCATGTAGTCGATGTCCATCCAGATGACATCCGACGGGATGCGGTGACGGCGCAAGAGGTCGGCAATCTCCTTGACACGGGTGTCGGGCTGATAACTGAACCTGCACTGCTGGTATCCAAGAGCCCAGAGAGGAGGCAGGTCCATGGTGCCGGTGAGTTGTACAAGAGCCTGCATCAGTGCCTGTGGACTCTCACGCTCGATGATGACCACACGGAAAGGCGGGCCGTCGCTCTCGAAGACAATCTCTGAGGAAGTCTTGATAGACTGCCGCCAAGTGTTGTCGGCGATGATGCCGAAGGCAGAGCCATCGCTGCGTACACCCATCACCCATGGGTGACTCTGGTAGAGGTGTGAGCCGTTGTCGACACTGTATGCCGGAGTATCTACATTCCAAAGTGAGATTTGACAACCGTTGCGCCGCAGGGGACCGGTGACCTCACCCGTTCCATAAAGGTCGACATCGTCGCCCACCTTGACCACCGCCACGCTCTTGCCGTCGCTGACGCTGAACTCGGGCCTCAACCGCCAGTCGTGCGGCAGCGGGTTGACGGCCACCGGCTCATGAACGAACACTGGCGACGGCTGATGCTGCCGGGCATCATAATCCTTGGGATAGAACACCGCCACACGGTCTTCGTTAACGAAGGCTGCCTGAGCCATCGCCAAAGAGGCGACGGCCAGGCAGCAAACCAACAAACTGACTCTTTTAGTCATGCTTCTTATTTAACCAAAACCTTTGTTACCGTACCATCGCTGTTGCGCACGATGTTGATACCTCGCTGCAACTGCTGCTGGCGTGCGCCAGAAAGCGAATAGATAGCGCTGTCTGTGGTCTTGCCTGTCTCAACGGCAGCAATGCCAGTGTCGGCATTCATATAGTTGTCGCCGTCTTTCACTACCACGCCATGCGAAGACAAGAGCACTGGGTGGGCATCGGTTCCAAGCGTCTGGAAGAACACGTTCTGTCCGGCACCCTCGTTGAGCATGAAGCAGAGTTTGCCGCCCTTCACATCGTCTTCGGAAACCTGTGCGATATTGTCTTGCGCGCCATTGAGTTCATAGCAGTTGACGAACGACATGCTGCTGCCACTGTAACGGGCAAACGTACGTGTACCGTCTACCGACTCGGGAGCCACGTTGCCGCAGTTGAAGCAGTTGACAATCTCTCCATTGTCGCCAAGCCATCCTGAGATGGCACCACACTCGCGCTGTCCGATGATGTCGCCAGCGTTGTAGCAGTTGATGATACGCACATAAGCCTCGCTCAGGTCGTTCACACCGAGGATACCTGCGCCGTTGGCGCCGCTGGCACCCACATTGACCATGGCCTCATTGCCGCAATTCTCGATAGTGAGCACATTGCGCCCGATAGAAGTACCTACGATACCGGCGGAATAGCCTATTGAATAGATTTCGCAACTGCTGTCCACGGTCACGTTCTTGATGGTAGCGCCACTGACCACACCGAAGAGGCCCTTGTTGCCTTCCTGCGAGTCGATGAGCATATTCTTGATGACATAGCCATGTCCGTCGAAGGTGCCCTTGTAAGGACGCTTCACATCTTGTGAGTTTCCTTCTTCGTCGACTTGGTTGAAGCGTGTTCCAATGCCTTCGAATTCGATGCCTGCGAGGTCGATATCGTTGGCAAGGTCGATGATGACATTTCCGTCAACGGCACCGCTGTTGATATCGTCGGCAATAGCCTTAAGTTGGATTCCGGTGTGGATGAGACGTGCTCCACAAACCGAGCAGATATCATCGACATACTGATGTTCGTCGCGCACAGGGTCGCCCTTGGTGTTGGAATAGGAAATGTCAGAACCTGCCGTACCGTCGCAGTTGAGCGAGCCATTGGCGTAAACCATAAGGTGAGAAGCGAAAGGCACGGGATAGGCATCCTCGCCAAGATTCTGGCGCCATGCATCGGTGCCGCCGTTGTTATCCAGGTTGTAGGCCAGTTCGCCGCTGCCCACACTCTCCTGGCTTACCATAGTGGCTGCATCTTCCCACATATCGGTGATATTGTCGGTGTAGAAGCAGTTGATCATATTGCGCACGTGGCGGGCGATGATAGTGGAGTTGCCGGTCATCTTGAGAACGGTAGGTGCCACATAGGTGTTTTCGATGACAGTCTCTACCTCGCCATGGGCATATCCGATGATAGCGGCAGTACCCTCACAGTCGGGGGCATCGATACCGCCCACGAAAGCACAGTTGCGGAAGGTGGGGTTGTTGTGGCACACGGCGCTGATACCGCCATGGGTGGCATCGCCGGGATAAGAACCGGTGATTTGCGTAGCCACCACCACATTCTCGATAAGAACAGTGCCATAGGTGGTGCTTACCAGACCTCCGGCATAGCGCTGTGTGCTCTCTATGCTGCCGTCGACCGTAAGGTTGCGCACTGTGGCGTTTTCGATGAACTTAAACAGTGCCACGCCATCGTAGGAAGAGTGGTACTCCACGGTGATGGTGTGCTCCTGACCGTCGAAGACACCCTCAAACGCCTTGTCGGTGTTCATAGTATAGGCATCGCCGCCAATCATCACATCCTTCTTGCTGTATTCAGTGAAATCGATGTCGGCAGTAAGGCGGGCATTCACCTTCTTCACGCCACTGTTGACAAGAGCAGCAAACCAGTTGAGTTCGATTGCATTGGAGAGGTCGTAGAATCCATCGGTAAGGGGAAGGAAGTCGGAGTCTACAGCACCGCAGACCGAGCACACGCCACCATCAAACTGATGGGGGTCGCGGTTGGATTCATTCACGTTGGAGAATGTCACATCACCGGTCTTCGAAGAGCCGTCGCAGTTGAGGTCGCCTACAGCATAGACAGTGCCATGAGTAGAGAAAGGAACGGGATGCAGGTCCTCGCCCAGAGTCTGGAACCAGATAACATCGTCGGACTGGCTGCCATTAATCTGATAGCACACTGCGCCAGAACTCAGTTCATAGTCGTCGTCGCTGATGTAGGTTCCCTGATAGCCATAAGAATCGTAGTTGTTGACACCCTTGCCGTTGCCGTTGCGCCAGAGCGAGTTGTTGCCATCCATACCGATCACATAGCCGGTGTTGTAGCAATTGAAAATCTCGCTGCCATTGTCGCCTACCCAACCGCAGAAAGCAGCACACTCGCGGTCGCCGGAGATGCCTCCGGTATTGAAGCAGTTGTGCATCTTGATGCCACACTGGCTCCACATGCTCACGCCGCAGATACCGGCAGCATTCTCCTGTGAAGCACCGATACTGGCCTCATTGCCGCAATTCTCGAAGGTCACGCTTCCGCTGCCATTCGTACCACCGGCGATACCTGCCACGAAGCGCAGGCCCGAGATGGAGCACGATGCGTCGACGATGACATTCTTGATGTAAGCGCCATCGCCTATCGTACCGAAGAGACCCACATACTCGGCCTCTGGGGTATCGATGACCATATTACGGATGAAGTGCTGCTGACCATCGAAAGTGCCTGTATACAGGCTGCTTGTCGTGCCTATGGGCATATGAGCCACGCCAGTCATGTCGATGTCGGCTGTCAGGGCGCCGGAGATGCCTCCGTTGCCACTTGCCACCATGTTGGAGAAATCCTCCAGATCCTGCGCATTGCCGATCTGATATACTCCGTCGATTTGATCCAAGGCAAAAGCCCTGGAACTGCCCATCCAACAACAGATGAAGGACAAGGCCATTAAAAGTAAACTCTTTTTCATTGTGATAAAGGATCTTTGGTTATTGGATAATTGGTAATTAATATGTTCTATTTCACGATTGTTGCTTTCACCGTCTCATGGAACAGGTCGACAGTGATGCGATAGATGCCTTCCCTGCTGATGACCCACTTGGTATCATCGCCACCCACGCGCAACTTGGTGTCGGTAAGGATGTCGGTGCCTTGCATGTAGGGATGCAGGTTCTTGGGATACCACCTGTCCTGCCCCTGGAATTTGAAACTCGTCGGTTCCTCGTTTTCGTCACGCTTCTTCAGTTCGCCTTCCCAGGTCCAGATGCAAGGGTTTTCAATATCCTGTGTCATCAGGAGCATCTTTCCTTCTTTCCATCCCGCCTCGGTGGCACCGCCGGCAATGAACAACTCGCCCCATGGCTGGAATATCTCACCTTTAAGCATCTTGCTGCGGGTATGCACAGTGAACTTGTATCTGTCTTCGGCTACTACCACCTGCCATGCCGGCGACTGGGCATCAGAGGTCTCGGCATACTGCAAGCCGTGATTGACGATATCGGCATCGGGAACGACAGGTGCGAGGAAGCGGGTGCCCTTCCCCACTTTCTTTGTCGTGACGACACGCAGCACACCTTCGTTCAGCGAACCGGCATACTTGAAGTCGCCGCCATCGACCTTTGTCAGTTTCTGTATCCCTCCAGGCACGGCACTGCCTGTTATCCATAGTTCCTGATAAGTCTGTGCCGACAAACTGTGGCATGACACCAGAATGGCTGCCAACAGGAATAATATCTTTTGCATCTTCATCATCTTCTTTTGCTTAGTAGTTTACCGAAACATCTATTTTCTTATCACACGGCATGGAAGGCACATAGACGTTCACCTTCTTTTGCTGCGCATCGTAGTTCCAAGAGCCATTCGACAGAGTGGCACCGTTGACCGATACCGAAGCGGGCTGTTGCACGGCGAGGAACTCCACCGTATAGGCCCGTTCAGCAGGCATACCTGGGAATGAGCCCTCGCGTGGCATGATGCATATGCTGTTGCCATGATGCACAATCTTCACCATGGAGTATTCACCAGTCTTGTATCCCTCGCTATCGCCATCGTCCTCATAAAGCGAGGTAGCGCCATCGTTGCCAGGCACCACTTTCAAGATGAGCCTGTCGGGACGGGTATTGAGGTTCAGCATCGGGGGATTGTTCACCACTACAGTTCCGGCACGAAAGAAATAGGGTATCTCCTGCAAGGAATAGCCTGAAGTGAAAATCCTGTCGCCCTCGACCACCTCATTACGGCATACATCAAACCACTTGCCTTCGGGCAACCATATTCTCCTCATGGTTTTACCATCATCGCCCGAGGGAGCCACTACGGGAGCCACGAGGATATCGTCGCCAAACATGTATTCGTCTTCGAAGAGATAAGCATTGTTTTTCTCCGGAGAGTCGTAATACAACGGACGGCAGATGCTCACACCTGTATCGTAGGCCTGACGTGCTGCAGTGTAGATATAAGGCATCAGCGCGTAGCGGAGTTTCACGGTCTCGAGCAGAAGGGGGAAGTTGTCGTAATGCCAGATGCGGCGCTCGATGCCAGGCCAGTTGGTGGCATGGGTGCGGAAAATAGGTGTGAACACACCATACTGCATCCATCTGAGATAGATTTCGGGGTCGTTGTCACCTGTCTGCTGGTGTCCGCCCAGGTCATGCCCCCAATAGCCGAAGCCTACGTTGGAAGCCGTGGCAGTGAAATAGGGTTGCCATGCCAGCGTGCCGTACGTGGTGAACGAGTCGCCGGAGAATCCTATGGGATAGCGGTGGCTGCCCAGTCCGCCCCATCGGTGGAATATCAGCGGACGGTGCCCGGGCCGGTTGAGCCTCATGTCGTTGTAGAAGACGTGGTTGCACCAGAAAGTCTCACTCAGTCCGCTTACATACTTGCTGGTGAGGTTTTGCTGCCAGTCGAGCCACCAGAAGTCGACTCCCTGTTGCTCACGGGCACGGATGATGCGGTTGAACATAGAATGGTAGAATTTGGGATCGGAGAGGTTCCATGGCACCACCTTGGCACTGCTGTCCATACCCATATCGTCGCGTATCTCGCTGAAAAAATCCTCGTCGGCATCCACGCCATCGGCGGGATGAAGGTTGAGAGCCACCTTGAGACCATTGTCGTGCATCCAGGATATCAACCCTTCGGGATCGGGGATGGCGGTGCGGTCCCATGTCCAGCCTGTCCAACCCTGAGTGTGCCAGTCCATGTCGAAAATCATCACATCCATTGGAATCTGGTTGCATTTCACGTCATTGA
The DNA here is from genome assembly GCA_900315455.1 of uncultured Prevotellaceae bacterium. Classification (GTDB taxonomy): domain Bacteria; phylum Bacteroidota; class Bacteroidia; order Bacteroidales; family Bacteroidaceae; genus Prevotella. The sequence goes on from OMZE01000018.1 coordinate 18,030, forward strand.
CAATCTCCATGAACTCATCGGAAGTATATCGCTGATACTTGCTGTACCAATATCCCAGCACATACAGCGGCGGCATGGGCTGGCGGCCAGCCACCTTGACGAAGTCGCCGAGCGCCTTCTTGTATTGATGGCCATAACCGAGGAAATACCAGTCGATGGCATCCTTGTCGACAGGCTCTGCCACCCACTCTATCCCGTCGTAGGACTTGTCGAAAGCGAAAGTGGTGGAGCCGTCGCCGCGGCGTGCTTTCGGTGATTCATCGATGATGCTCCATCCTGCACGCGAAAGGAGTCCGTTCTCCAACTCCTGGCGTTTGTTGTCGCCAATCTGTCCGTCGAGCGTACGTGTGGTGCCCTTCAAGTTGAGGGCATCGTCTTTTCCCGGATACCACAGCACGCTCCTGCCGTTGAGTGACAGAGAAATGCCGAGCACCTCATCATTATGGTCATTGGCATTGATGACACCACCTATCTTATATTTCAAAGTCAGCGCATCGGTCTTGATGAAGAGACAACCGTCTTTCTGCTCTGTCGTGAAATGTGGCACGGGCAGCCGGCGGTTGATGACAGCAAACGTAGCCCTGTCCTCAAATTTTCCTTTCTCGCTATATTGGATACGAATCATCTCCGGTGTGAGCACCGTGAACCTCGCCTTGCCCGAAACCACTACGGCTGCCGGGTCGGCAACGGGATTGCCTTCCAACGCCATTGCCGGCAGGAGGAAAGACGAGAGCATAAACAATAGGAATAATCGTTTCATAAGTTTGTGGAATACTGTTTTTGTATCGACAAAATTATGACTTTACGCATGTAATATAAAGAAAACAAGCAAATGTATAAGGTATATTGCCTTATACATTTGCCATCTATCTGAAAATCAATATATTGACTATTCCTTTACCAAGGATTTGTATAAAGGAAATATTGCAGTTTCAAGTGTCTATATCTCCATAATCAACTTTTCAAACTGTTCGTTTTCGGCTGTCGAACGGTTCTTGATGCGGGTCTTGTAGGTATTGACCGTATGGACGGAATAGTCGAGGAATTTGGCTATCCGCTCGCTGTCGGTGATGCCCAGGCGGATGAGGGCGAAGATACGCATCTCGGAGGTCAAAGAATGGTCGTTGGGTGGAAGTTTACGGTCTTTCTCCTCGAAGAGCAGGTTGTAGCGTTCCACGAAATTGGGAAACAGTTTGAGGAACGTCTGGTCGAAGGCCTCATACATATTCTCCCTCTCGGCATTGAGCGTTGACAGTTTTGTCATCGAGCGCAGGTCGTCATACTGACGGGCAGTGAGTTTGCGGTCGATGGTGAGGAAGAGTTTTTCCAACTTGGCTATGTACTCCGCATTGGTGTAGAAGGTACGGCCTATATAGGCATTCTTGATTTTGTCGTCTTCCTTCAGCAAGCGGTTGGCATGCTGCAATTGCTCCAGTTGTCCGGCAATGGTTTCGCGCGCCTCTGTGAGTTTTCGGTTCTTCTTCCGGATAAACCAATAGCCATAGAGAATCACCAGCAACAGCGCAACGAAGAGAGAGGAAGCGGCAATAAGCCAGTTGCGCTGGCTCCGCACCGCTTTGTAACGGTCTTGTTCGATAATGGGGAGGATATCGCCTATCTCCACCTTGCGCAGACGGGTGTTGTAGAACTGCACGTCGTCGAGCGCCTGATGCACATACCGGCTGGCACGCTCATGCTGCCCGTCCTTGTAGACGAGTCTTGAAAGATGATAGAGGGCAGTGATCTCGCGTGTGGCCGTTTCATTGTCGTAAATGGCCGATTGCGCGAAATACTCCTGCGCCTTATCCTCATCTTTCATATGGATATACGCCCACCCCATCTCGGCAGTGACCATCGCCTTGAGATGAGGTGTGGCCTTGGGGTCATCGAGCACTTTCTGGAATGCCTCCAATGCCTCAGGATATTTCCAGTCGCGCATCAGTCGCGACCCGCGGCTCGAATACCACATCATGGTCTTGGGCGGCAAGGCCCGGATGAGCGAATCGAGATAGGTGTTGCTGAGGGTGATATACTTGGTGTAATAAGGGTCGTCGTGGGCATAGTCGGCCATTGCCCTGTAGAGGCTGCATTTCATATCGAGATACAGGTTGTGCAATGGTTGCGGCAGTGTGCGGGGGTCTACCGTGTCGAGTATGGAAGAGGCTTCACTGAGGATGCCTGCCGAGATAAGACAGAAAGCCACTGCACATTTCGACTCCGCGATACGGTCGCTCTCCCCCATCTTCTCTGCCAGTTCCTGGCTCTCGCGGGCATAATATACCGCCGAGTCGTAACTATAACTTTTGTTTTCCTCAAACAATGCCATCAGTGCCTGATAGCGGCTTGCCTGGCTGTTGGCCGATTTCAGTTGTTTGCGGAGGTCATCAAGACGGCTCTTTTTCTGATTCTCATACTGTTCACGTTTCGAGAGGCTCTCATCCAGCCGTTGAAGCCATTGCTCCTTCGTGTCTTGTGCCGACAACACCAACGGGCATAAGAGGAAAGCAAAAATCATATAGTTGATTATACGTTTCATAGATTGTTAGTTTAATGGTCACCGAAATGCATTTGTAAGAGCACGAAGCGATGTGCCACATGACGGGCATTGCTCTTTTGAAATGTTCTCCGCTGGCATCATCCTTGCTTTACACTGCAAAATTAAAACATTTTTTCTAACATCGTGACAAAAAACAAGAAAAAACAAACAATCGCCCATTCTTCGCTGCCCAACACCACCAATGGCATTGGCTGAAAGACAAAAAAAGGCATCCCGCTGGATGCCTCTCACTTCTAATCATTTTCGCTCATATTTTTACCAACTTTTTGCATTGTACACCATTAGGACCATTAACCTTGATCACAAACATACCCTTGCCGAACCCCGAAGCGTCGACAACGGCAGTGTTTCTTGCCATGCCGTTGCCCATCATGCAGCCGTCGACATTGAACAACTGCCAAGAGAACGTCTCATGGTCGGGCGCCTCGATGCGGTACATGCCATCGGCCTCGGTGGAGAGGATGAGGTATTCGGTGTCGGGGGTGACCGACAGCGGCGACGTGACTCCTGCTGCTTCGCCGAAGAGAGGTGCCTCGGCCTCGGTAGAAGGCCTCATGCCCTGTATCTGCGGCCAGCCGTCGTTGCCCCATGTGACCTTGTCGAGATAAATCACACGCCCGGCATCCACATCGTCGGCCTGGAAGCCATGGTAGAGTATCCAGGTCTGGCCGGCATCGTCTTGTATGAACTCCGAACAGTGACCGGGCCCATAGACCTGCGGACTGGCATTGAGCAGCGGAGAGAAGTTGTCGCCTATGGCCGACCGTCCCTCCCTGTCGACGTAAGGTCCGAAGAGATTTCTTGAACGTGCCATCACCAGGCGGTATGTACTGTTGGCACCCTCGCAGCATGTTCCTGCCGAACCTATGAGGTAATAGTAGTTCTGATGCTTCACGATACACGTTGCCTCAATCAGTCCGCCGGCAATCTTCGTCGGCTCGGCACCTTCTTTGAAAGCCAGTCCGTCTTCGGTCAGTTCCACTCCGTAGATGTCGTGGAAAGACCCCCAGAACAGGTAGTTGTGGCCATCATCCTGGATGAAGAAGGGGTCGATGCAGTTTTCTATGCCCACCTCACTCGAGATAAACATCTTGTGAGCGTCGTGGAAACCGCCATTGGGCCTGTCGGAAACCGCCACGCCTATGCCGCATTCCCATGTCTTTCCCCATTCCGACTTGGAGTAATACAACACATACTGTCCGTTGATGTAATTGATATCGGGAGCCCAGATAGCCCCGTTAGGAACAAAATCCATGGGGCGTGTGGCATCGGTGAACGCTGTTCCGGCATATCGCCACGTCACCAGGTCTTTTGAGCGATATATAGGCACGTTGTGTGTATCCTCAGTGGCATAGAGATAAAAATAGTTGTCGGCAGCCTTAATGACAGAGGGGTCGGGCAGACTCCACTTCGCCACAGGGTTGTTGTAGAGTTTTACCTCGTCGTCGGCACACGTCGCAAGCCCCATCGACATGGTCAGGGCAACACAGAAGCATATTCTCATTACCATATTCATCATCATAGGGTGTTTCAGTTGGCAGGCTCAAATTTTGTCCACATGTCGGTAGCCAGAAGACATAGGGTGAAGGTATATCGGCCACTCACCGATGGAACCCATTTCAGGTCACCGCCATTGTCTTGGAAACGGTACATGTCGAGTCGGTGGTTGGTCACGGGGTCAGCATTTGCTTCGGGAGCGAAGAAGAACTGGTCGCCCCATCCGTTGCCCAAGCCAAATTTTATCTCTCCACCTTCAACGAAGTCGCCTGTCCACGCATAATAATAGGGTTCACGGGCTGTTCCCACCATCTCGAGCCTTCCTGCCACGGTATTGGTGTTCCATCCGATAGAACAGCCGTTGCCACATATCCAGATGAGTCCGGGTGTGGGGAGTTGCACGATATCGAGCACGCGGCAGTCGTTGAAACCGTTGTTGGTATCTACGATGACGGTACGCTGTCCGGTCTGCTCAAAGGCGAACTGTTTCACATTGCCTTCGGTGACATACTCCATCTGTTCGCCCTCGGCTTGTCCGTAGGCAGGATAGTCCTCCAGACTTGTGGTGAAATAATACGTACAGGGGCGCAGGTTGAACGACCCTTCGTAGATGCCCGTTCCCAACTGCCGCTGTTCGAGACGCTCCACTTTTGCAGTGCCGTCGGCAGTGTTGGTGATATGCATGTAGAGATAGGTGGGATATTTCTCATAACATGTGGCTGTGAAAGTCACCGTAGAGGGAATGGGCTTCACATATTGTGTGGCGTTGTCGACATAGCAGAGCAACTGTGCCGTCACACTGAGAGGCTCTCCTGGCAATACCCACTTCGATATGATGGTATTGAGTTCGTCGTGAGTGAACGACTTCTGTGTGACATTGCCCAACTCTATCAGTTCTGACATATGTTCACCCTTCATGTTTGTATCGTAGAAACGGATGCTGTAACTCACGGGGTCGCCAGCCGACACGGGGCTTGTTGCCGCATCCCATGTGAATGTGATGGCATCCTGGTCGGCCAGGCCTTTATTGAAGACCACATTCTCGGCAGAGGCCTTGATATGCATCTGGTCGGGATTGTCTTTCAGTTCATAATATACGGGGTCTTCATTGCAGGAAGCCATGCTTCCCACAACGAAGATCAGACCAACTGAATATATCAACTTTTTCATATCTGTCACTTTTTTTTGATGGTTTGTTGTTATTGTCCAGCCTCGCCCGAGCCTTCACCGGTCACCCAGAAAGGAGCCTCTACGAGATTGGGGTTCTTCTCATATTCGTTGATATAAATAGGCATCCAATAGTACTCACGCTTCCACACACGCTTCTGGTAAGGTGTGCGCTGGAAGAATTCGTTCTGGTTGCGTCCCTGGGCATTCATGCCGTAGCAGTCGCCGTTCATCTCGGGTATGCTCTCGGCGAGCATGAGACGGCGGATGTCGAACCATCGGTTGTTCTCGCAGCACAACTCCACACGCCGCTCCATATAGACTACGTTCCTCACGGCTTCCTGGGTGTTGTCGATATGGATGTATTCCTCATCCATCTGGTTCACGTTCTCGAAAGTGTATTGTCTCACACCGGCACGCTTGCGAATGAGATTGAGGTATTTCAACGACTGCTCACGAGCCTCCGCAGTATTGTAGGCCTCGTTCACGGCTTCGGCATAGTCGAGGTAGGTGAACGCAAGACGGTAGGTGAATCCCTGGCGGTCGGTCACGGCGCCTGTGAGGTAGTTGTCGGTCACACAGAGCGACTTGCGTGCGAGATAACCATTCTGAGGTGCATCGTGTGGCGACGACGACTGTATGTTGTCGCGACCATTGTAGAAGAAGTTGTACTTGCGGTTGCCTACTGCCAACCATGAACCATGGTATGAAACGGCATTGTAGAACCTCGGCTCGCGATTGCAATACATGTTGTAGGTGCCGCGTGCCGTCACCTCTCCCGGATTACCGGTGCCATATTCCCATGAAGTAACATCCGAGCGGTCCTCGACAACAGATGAGAAGCCTTCTTCTACATAACCCGAATTGGGGTCGCTGATAGGCAGTCCGTTCTTTGTGAAGAAAGCATCGACGAGTCCCTGATACACCCCAAGTCCATTACCGCCGCCATACTCTCTCACAGAGACGGTGCGCAGGAAGGTGCCGTGGTAGTCGTTGCCCTTGGTCACGGGGAAGGTGATTTCGCGGTTGCCCTCGCTCCATTTCTTGATGTGCACATTATAAGTCGACATAAACGGATCGATGTTGCCGTTGGGGCCGGCTTCGGTATAGAGTGCATATCCTGCTTTCTCGGCCTCATCGATGCAGAGTTTGCATGCCTCAGCAGCCTTGACCCACTTGTTGTGGTCGTAAGTGGGATTGAAAATCTGTTCACCAAGATTATTGCGGTAGTTGGTATACCAGGGATTTCCGTTGACCAGCGGACTGGCAGCAAAGAGCAGCATGCGCGAACGCACGGTAAGTGCCATGATTTTATTGATACGGCCGTATTTGGCGGGGTCGGAGTAGATGGCGGGGAGTGCATTTGCGGCTTCCAGCATCTCCTTATCGCAATAGTCGACCACATCGTCGAATTTCGACTGGCCCACCATCAACTCATCGAGTGATGCGTCGGTAGGTGCGATATAGTCGGGCTTGAAAGGGATGCCGCCATAGTTCTCGGCCAGCAGCCACCATCCGTAAGCCGTGAGGAACTTCACCTCATTCTTCATGTTGTCGACCTCCGACTGCGGCAGGTCATGGTCGGGCATGGCTTTTACCATGTTGTTGAAGATATATCCGTGACGGATATACAGCGGCATCCTGGCCCAGAGGTCGCCATCCCAAGGCGAGTTGATGGTCCATGTGCCGGTAATTTTCTCTATGACGAGACGCCAGTCCCATTGGCGCCAACGCTCTGAGGGTGTGATGTCGTCGGCCATCACCTCGTAGCCGTCGGCGGTGAGCGACCACTTGTCGGGTTTGTGTATCACATTGTAAATGCTTGCCAGCCAAGAGTAAACTTTATCGCGGTTTTCGAACACCATGTCGGTGGTCAGTTCCGGGTCGGGTTCCTTGTCAAGGTAATCGGAGCACGATGTGGCAATCGACAGCACCACCAGTGCGGCTGCCATATATTTTGCAAACTTAAATGTTTTCATCATTCGTCGTATTTGTAATTATGCATTAGAAACTGATATCCAATCCGAACATGACAGAACGGTTGAGAGGATACTGCAAGCCATTGCTGGTGCCAAGTTCTGGGTCCCAGAGTTTGAATCCCGAGAAGCAGAACAGGTTGTTCCCGCTCACATAGATGCGGCAATTCTTGGCATATATATGCTCTACCCATGCTTTGGGCAGTGTATATCCTACTTCGATGGTTTTGCAGCGCAAGAAACTCATGTTTTTCTTCCACCATGTGGAGGAACGGTAGTTGTTCTGGTTGGGGCCATAGGTGAGACGCGGCCAGAAAGCATAGGGGTCGGGGTTGTCGTCGGTCCACCTGTCGTCGATATTATAAGAGTAGGCATTGCCCTCGGTAGTGGTTCCGCCTCCGGGGAGGAAGTAAGGCTGTCCGCCTATTACGCGATACACGTCACCCACACCCTGGAAGAAGAAGTTGAGGTCGATTTTCTTATAACTGATAACACCACCGAAACCATATACGATACGGGGGTCTACGGTGCCGCCGATAAATCCTTCGTCTTCCTCGGTGATGACATTGTCGCCGTTCATGTCAAGATACTTGATGTCGCCGGGATAGAGTTGCGAGCCGCCCACGCGCTGTTCGGGGATGCCGGCTTTGAGACTGCCGTCGGCATTGAAGTCGTCTTTGGTAAACAGGCGCTCGGCAGTAAGTCCGTAGAGTTCGCCCCACGAGCGTCCGGTCTGTGCACGGTGCGTGCCTTTCTTTACCTCGGGCTCGTCGAATTCCGTCACCTTGTTCTTGGCATAGGTGAAGTTGCCGTAGGCTGAGGTATAGAAGTCTTTGTTCCACTGCTTATGCAGGTTGATGGTGAACTCTATACCCTGGTTCTCCATCTTTCCGTAGTTGGCATAGGGCTGGCTCTCGTAGGGAATACCACTCTGTGACGGCACGCTGCTGCGCCGCATGAAGATGTCTTTACGGTTTTCCTTGAAGATATCGAAACTGAAGTCGATGGCATTGATAAGGCTCAGTTCGATACCGAAATTCTTCTTCGTCACCGTCTCCCAAGTGAGGTTGCTCACGCCGTATTCACCCTCCAGGATACCGTCGAAATGGCGCTGTCCGGTGGTACCCCAGGTATAGCCATAATCGCCCGACTGTTTGAGCGTGGTGAGATATGCGAAACGGCGTCCGCCGATGTTGTCGTCACCGGCAAGTCCGATGCTGGCACGGAACTTGATTTTGTTGAACGTCGATTTATACGGCTCCATCCAGGGTTCCTCGCTCAGCAGCCAACCCAAGGCGAAAGAGGGGAAGAAACCGAAGCGCTTGCCCTTGGCGAAGTTTTCCGAACCGTTGTAACCGAAGTTGAACTCTGCCACATATCGGTTGTCATAGGTTCCGGAGAGACGCCCGGCAATACCCTGTTTGCGGAAGTCCTGAATGTCGCCATTGTCGTAAGCCTGCTGGTTGTAGAGGAAAAGGGCATCGACATCCAACTTACCGAACTTACGGGCATACATCAGGTCGGCTTCGAAGTAGATGTTGGTGTTGCCATACTCACCACTGTTGTAGTGAGGCATCGACTCGTCGCCGGTCTGGAACTGGGTATAGATGAGATTGCCTTCCTCGTCGCGCCCGGTGGTGGGAAACACGGTGCCCACATTGGTTCTGCGCCCGCGCTCGCTCTGGTTCCAGCGGTCGAAACTGAACAGCACTTTGGCTTTCAGTCCTTTGGTTATCTGTTTCAGGTCTTGCTCCACGGAGAAGAGCGTTTGCAACTTCGACGACGTGCGGAAATTGTAGCCGCCCTGTGTCACTTCCAGCCATGGATTGTGACGGTTGGAGATAAGGGGTATGGCGCCATCGCTGTAACGTGCCGGATGTGCAAACGGGAGTGTCATGAAAGCATGGTCGAAAGCAGTATTCACATCCACGCCCTGCTTCTTGAACCTATTGAGGTAGCCACCGATATTCACCCTCAGCAGGGTGGTCTTGGTCACATCCATATCGATATTGGTGCGCAGGTTGAACTGCTGGTTGTTGGTGGCATTGTCGATGGGCAGTGTCTTGTCCTGCTCGAGGATGCCGCCCTCCTTGAAATAGGATGCTACGATAGAATAGCGCAGGAAGTCGGAACCGCCGCTCACCTCCAGATTGCCACGTGTGGTGTGGGCATAATCCTTGGTGATGGCATCTATCCAATTGACATCGGGATAGAGGTCGGGGTCATAGCCTATACGCGTGCGTTCAATCTGCAATGCGGTGAACGGCAGAGGCGAACCGTCTTTTCCTGCTAGGTCGTTGAGCAGCGTCATATAGTCGGCAGCATTGAGGAACTCGGGAAACATAGTAGGCTCACTGATGGCATGCTCTACATGGAAACGCACCTGCGGTGCTCCCACCTTGCCTCGCTTGGTGGTGATAACGATAATACCGTTGGCGCCCCGCACACCATACATGGCCTGTGCAGAGGCATCCTTCAAAATAGAGAACGACTCTATTTCGGCAATATCCACATTGTTGAGGTCGCGGGCCACACCGTCGATGAGCACCAAGGGGGCATTGCTGCCATGGAAAGTAGACATACCGCGTATCCAGAATTCGGAATCGTCGTATCCGGGTTCTCCTGAGCGCTGGATACCTATCACACCACTCAGTTTTCCCGCCAGGTTATTGGATAATGTACGTGTGGTACCAAATTGCAATTCCGAGGGTTTAATGGTCTCGATGGAACCGATAATCGAAGCCTTCTTCTGACTGCTGTAACCAGTCACCACCACCTCGGTAAACTCATTGGTGTCTTCTTCCATCTGCACGTTGAGCAGTTTGGCGCCGTTCACCTTCACTTCTTTCTTCTTATACCCCACATAGGTAAATTCTATCATCGTAGTGCTTTTGTTGGGCACCGTGATGTGGAACATACCGTCGACATCGGTCACAGTCCTGTTCTGGGTACCTACGACGGTCACCGTCACACCGATGAGGGGCTCTTTCTCGCTGTCGGTCACAAGTCCCGTCACTTGTATCTCGTGACCATCCTGCTGCACGGCTGCCACTGCCCTCGGCAGTGAAGGCGATGCTGCCTGCATCACCATCGTGCCAAGCATGAAGATGCCGGCAGGAAGTAGATTTCGGCAAAATTCAGATAGATTTCTTTGCATACATAGTTAGGTTAATAATTAGACTTTTCCGCAAAATTACACCTTTTGCACCTACGTAAGAGAAATAATTGGAAATGTATAATGTGTTTATAACTCCATCGCCATAATATCATCTGATTATCAGATGCTTATGTTTTTCCACAGTATATCGGTGTATAACAAAAATATAGGGCTGCGCATGCAGCCCCATACCTTATTTTGTCAAGAAATCCGCTGTTCGATGCGGAGAATACAACTCCCACAACGATGCGATGGTCCACCCTGGCGCGAAGATGTCGTTGTAGAATCCCTTGCCGTTGCGTCCGTAATCCCATTGGGTATGTTGCACCACTTCGGGATTGAATCCCGGCACTCCGATGCCACACAATCTCTGGGGGGTGGGCAACAGTTGGTTGAGCGAAGAGTAAATCACATCGTGTATCTTCCGGAACCGCTGTTCGCCTGTCTGACCGGCAAGCCAGTTCACGATATGGGCGAGTTCGAAGACAAAGACATCGATGTGGTTGTTCTCCACCGACACGTTGCTCCATCCACGGGTTTTCAGTCCGAGGTCGCCAAGCATCTGCCCCTCGGCAAACGGCACATCCCAGAGATAATACCATGAGAGGGCGAAATAGGCTGCCTGGACACAGAGGTCTATATAATGACTGCGCTCCTGCTTCTTGGTGACCATGGCAAGATAATAGGTGGCGGTGACCGCACTGATGGCTGCCTCCTTGTCCTCGCAGTTGGCATCGAGCGTGGATGAGAAATAGTCGCTCTTGGATATGATGTTCTGCTCCAAATACTGCACTGTGCGCTTTGCTGCCGCCAGATAGCGTTTGTCGCCAAAATACTTGTATCCCATCACCAGTGTGGAAGTGGCACTCGGGGTAGAGCCGCCAGAGGCATCCACATCGCTATGGTCGTCGCGGAATTTCCTGGGAAAATGACCGTCGTCTTTGAGCAGTTCCACCATATTGTTGAGCAAAGTGCGCATCTTCTTCTCCCACTCCAAGTGTTTGCGCCCCTGCTTCTTCTCGTAGTTGAGATAGTGGAGCACGGCATAGACCGCCTCCGACTGCTGACGGATACTGTGCACGATGTCGTTGTCGGCAGGAATGCCACCGGCAATATGCATGTCTTCTTTGAAATAGCCTTTTGCCGTAAACCCGTATTTCAGCCAACTGTCGAAGATCTCCTGTCCGATTTTCACCAAAGCAGCATCGCCGCGCTGCTCACCATATTCCAGGGCATTGAAGGCATTGAGGAGCACACGGCCGCAGAAACCCAGTTGCACGTGGTCGACAGGAAGGCAGTCGTCGCACCTGATGCTGATGCCCGAGTTGTATTTGAGGTCGTATTTATCGACGTAACTCTTGCGGAAATAGTCCGACAACTGCGCCTTCATCTCATCGGCTGTATAGAGAGGCTGAACAGGCTGCGGGTTCAACCGGTCGAAGCAATGGGTCCAGGTCTGTGCGATAAACTGCCCGTAGTCATCGGCCTTGGACTGCCGGATAATCCACGAAAGCGAGATTTGCTCGCCTTTTTCCAATTTCGCGAAGGCTACGATGGGATTCACCAGAGTGAGTTTGCGTATATATCGCTGTGGAGTTTCCATATACGGATACCCGAAGGTGACGGCGGCAAGTCCGCTGCTGTTGTCGAAGCCCAGATAGCCAAGCGACGTCTTGCCGCTGAGAATCACCTCACCCTCCTGGTGGGTGGTGAGTGCATCGCAGCAGCCATCCAAATGGCGCAACACGCTCAATGTCTTGCCCGACTTGCTGTCGTAAACACCCGAGAGGGGCGACGACAGGCGGTCTTCGCGGAAGTTCCAACTCTTCGACGTGTGAAACGAGGGGGCCGATTGGGGTGAGCGCAGGTTTTTGTGATACCAGAAACCAGGCAGGTAGAACTCGCAGTCGTCGGTGGCAAAGTGGGTTGGAATACTCAAGTTGAGATTGAAATATACCCGCTGATTGGCGGTGACGGTAACAGTGAGTTTCTCGTCATCGCCGTCTTTCGTCATTTGCTTGCTGATGACGAGTGGCAGGTCAGCGTCGGCGCTGAACAGATTGCCTTTGTCACGAAGCGGATAAGTGACCGCCATGTTGCCGGGTTGCTTCAACGACACCCGGGCATTCAATTCAATGGGCTGTGCATTGACCTGACACCAGGGCACCGCCAGCAGGAGCATCATTATTTTTCTCATGTTCGGTTTATTGATTTGAAGATTCTTTCAGTTTTGTGCGTCTTACCCCCTCGTGAGTGATTTTCACTGGGCGGATGTAACCGTTCTCGTCGAACTCCAGCCGGTCGATGCAAGTCACTCTGAAGTTGGCGTCGGTCTCGCCGAGTGGCCGTCGGTGGTAGATGATATACCACTCGTCGGCACCCTTTCCCTTGACGACGGAATGATGTCCGGCACTGGTGGCCACCGAAGGGTCGGACTCTAATATCTTGCCGATGCGCTTGAACGGCCCGAGGGGATTGTCGCTGATGGCATAACTCACACAATAGTTGGGCTGCCCCCACCCTCCTTCACTCCACATGAAGTAATACTTGCCGTTGCGTTTCATCATGAACGGTCCTTCGACATAGTGTTCGGGTGTCACCTCCTTGTATATCTCGCCGTCGTCGAATGCCGCCACGCCAAGAAGGTCGTCGGTGAGCCGCACCACATTGCAGTGTCCCCAGCCACCATAATACATATAATACTTTCCGTCGTCGTCGCAGAACACATACTGGTCTATCGGTTGGGCACCATTGACGACATGACTGATGAGAGGTTGGCCGAGGGCATCCTTGTAGGGACCTTGCGGGCGCTTGCTCACTGCCACGCCGATGCCTCCCACTTCGCCCTCGTGCACATCATTGGCAGAGAAGAAGAGGTAGTAGAGGTTTCCTTTCCTCAGGATGGCAGGCGCCCACATGGCCCGCCTTGCCCACGTCACGCTGTCGGAGGTGAGCACATCGGGGTGTTTCTTCCAATGCACCAAGTCGCTTGATGAGAACGCATCGAAATGCAGTTGCTGGTCGTAGGGGGCCGAAAAAGTGGGGAACACCCAGCAACGGTTGCCGAACACCACAGCCTCGGGGTCGGCATACCATCCTTCGAAAATGGGATTGCCGCTCCACTGTTTGTCTTTCTGTGCTTCTGCACCCACTATGGAGCATACGATGCACAGGCAGGTGAGCCAAATACGGTTTCTCATCACACAGTCACTTCTGTACCAGATATTTCTTGTTGCCATGGATATAGATGCCTTTCCTGAGAGGAAGCGAGGTCTTCATCCCCGTCAGCGTATAGTATGAGTCGTCGCCATGATACCCTGTATGGCAGCGGTGCCGGCTATCGGCATCAGCCTGCGGCGAGATGGCCGACACGTCGTCCATCGGCACAGCAAAGGCGGCGGCAAGCGACGTGGAACCGCCGAAAGCGGAACCGGGCAGGCTATAGTCTTTCTCGCCATACTTCATGTCTTCGGCAGCCTTCGTGAGCCATGCGGAGTGACCGAACGACTGCGAATTGAGGTTGTTGTAGGCATGGAAGGCGTTTGCCGCGAGCCACGACATGTAGCCGGAATGCTCAAATTCCCTGGCATAGAGACCAGCATAGCGCATGAGGATGCCCTTGAAGCCTTGGAAATCGCCATCCACATTCTGGCATACGCTCACCACTCCGTTGCTGTCGCATAGTTCTGCCTTCGCAAAAGCAATGATTTTGTCGGCATCAGCCTTATACTGCTCGTCACCATAATGCCTGTAGAGCAGCACAGCGGCACCGAGCATGGTGCCTTGGTTGTAGGTCGAAGCCCATGTGTTTCGGCTCACCACAGTGAGGTCGCTGGGATTGAGCACCACACTGTCGTACACTCTTCCTGTCTCGGGCTCAAAGAGATACTTCCTCTGATTGGCATAGAGCAGACGTGCCTTCTCGTAATAGGTTTCGTCGCCCGAACCGGCAGCGATATAGCAGGCAGCCACCTCTGCAGGCCCGTTGATGCAGGAGTTGGTGCCGTTGCGGTCGCCCGTGTATTCTGCCCATCGGAGCATATCGATGTAACCCAGATGAGCACGCTGCCAAATCAGGTCGAAGTTGTACTTGGCGTTATTGAGATAGACCTGCTTGCCCGTAAGCAGATATGCTCTTGCTGCCCCGATAATCATCCACATCACATCGTCGTTGAAGTCATAGCCAAACCAGTCGTATCCGTCGACCACCGTTCCTCCAGTCCAGTTGTTGCCCACATGATATTTCATGTATTTGTAGCACGACTCATACACATCAAGATAGTCGGTTTCCTGGGTGCGCTCATACATATCGAGAATCGTCTCAAGGGTCTCAGCCTCTCCCCAGCCGCCGTTGCAGAAGGTCTTGTAGCCATTTCCCTTGTCCTGCAGATAGTGGTTGAGATAGCCGGTGGCCATGCGCCTGCGGGCCTGGGCATCGAAAACCGATTGCGGCTGCACTTCTTCGAAAATCCACGGCTGGGCTGCTCCCAGAAACGGCTGTCTGCCGTCGTAACGGCTGCTGGCACGCAGGTATTCGCCGTCTTTCTTAATAAACAATGTGCCTTTGCTCTCGTCGGCATCTTCCAAGGTCCAATGGGCCACACTCTCTGTCTGTATGAGGAACTTGCCCGAAGTGTTGAGATATTTTCCGGTATATACGTTTTTAAGGGCCAATTCTCCTCCTGTGCCCTCTACCACTGTCCATTGCTGGGCAGGAACATCGGTCTCTGTCCACAACACCACGGCGGCATGGTCACCCAGCGAGGAGTTGTTGACAAAAAGCGATTTGCTTTGGTTCTCCTCAGGCATGATGCGATAGGTCTTTCCGGGTTCTACCGCTCCCGAGACAGCAATGGAAAAAACTACGAGGACAAGCAAGGTTGGTAGTCGCTTCATAAAAAAATACTTCTTTGGTTACAGGAATGAGGTTTGTTCTGCTTTTCTGTCCGGAAAGATAACCCTCCGGCCACGAAACATGTTATTTCGCTTACAAAATTAGTGAGAAAAGGGAAGCAGGGCAAAATGTATAACGGGAAATATAAGGCTGTATGACACCTGCAAGTGGACTGACACCTGTGAACATGGCTTAAACACTCATGTTTACATCATCATAGCGAGACAAGGACACTTCGGCGACTACATGGAAATGTATAATGAAAATATAAGGTGTACACGCGGTGAATCGGAGAGGAAAAAACGAAAAAGGGAAAATGGAAATGGATGGCTTCATTTTTTTGTCGCTTCGGTTTTCTTGCTTCGGCAAAAAATGTATATCTTTGCGGTATCCAAAGAATAAATCATGAAAAAGCCTATCACCATTTTCACCTTTCTGTTCTTCGTCATCAACCTGCTGGCACAGTCTGCCGACGTCTTCAAACCCTACAAGGCCACAAACCTCAGACTACCGTCGGTACCCCTCATCGTGTCGGACCCCTATTTCTCCATCTGGTCGCCATACGACCAACTCAATGAAGGCACCACACGTCACTGGACAAATGACGAGAAACCACTGCAAGGCCTGCTGAGGGTTGATGGCAAGACCTACAACTTTCTCGGTAGCGAACGCGAACAACTCACTGCCATCGCCCCCATGGCCGACGAAGAAGCATGGATGGCACGCTACACCATGCAGAAACAGGATGAGGGGTGGCAGCGTGCCGGATTCGACGACAGCCGATGGCAAGAAGGCAGGGCTGCCTTCGGCTCTCCAGGCCTGAATTATATCGCTACCGACTGGCGTGACGAACATTCCGACCTCTATGTGCGCAGAAAGGTTAACATCCAAGAGGCTGACTTGAAAGAAAAACTCACCCTCATCTATTCGCACGACGATGTTTTCGAACTCTATATCAACGGAACGAAAGTGGCCGACACAGGGGAGACCTGGCGTGAAGGCATTCACCTGCCATTAGACAACGACCTGAAGAAACTGCTGCATGCCGGCGACAACATCATCGCCGCCCATTGCCACAACACCACAGGAGGCGCCTATACCGACTTTGGATTGTATAAAGTAAAACCGCAGGAGAGTCTCGGAGTGGTGCAGGCTGTGCAGAAGTCGGTGAGCGTGTTGGCCACCTCTTCTTATTACACTTTTTCCTGCGGACCTGTGGAACTCGACGTGACATTCACCGCGCCGATGCTCATCGACGACTACGACCTGCTGTCGGCACCCGCCAACTACGTCAGTTACCAAGTGCGCTCCACCGACAAGAAAGCGCACAACGTGCAACTGCTGCTCACCGCCTCGCCACTGATGGCAGTGAACAAGGCCGCCCAACCCACCGTCACCAACACCGAGACGCATCACGGCATCACCTATGCCCGCACAGGCACCATCGAACAGCCTATATTGGCGAAAACAGGCGACGGCATCTGCATCGACTGGGGATACTTCTATCTGCCTGCCATCAACGGCGACGTAGCCATTGCCACACCATCATCGGTACTTCACGAATTCACGTCGAAAGGGCTTCTGCCTCCAACAAGTCGGCAAGTGACGGCACAAAAACCCGGTGAGATGCCGGTCATGGCCTACACACACGATTTCGGCAACACGAAGGTTGCCGCCAGTTTCACCATCTTGGCATACGACGAGATCGACGACATCGAGTTCTTCTACAAGCGTTACAAAGGCTACTGGGCCCACGAGGGGACAGTGACCATCCAACAACTCATAGAGCGGATGGCAAGAGACTACGATTCTATCATGACAAAGTGCCGGCTGCTCGACAAGCGGATTTACGACGACGGCATCCTTTCCGGCGACAAGAGGTATGCGGAAATCCTATCCGCCTCCTACCGCCATGTCATCGCCGCCCACAAACTCTTCCGCGACGACAAGGGCAACCTGCTCTTCTTTTCCAAGGAGAACAACTCCAACGGCTGTGTCAACACCGTAGACCTTACTTATCCCGAGTCGCCGCTGTTTCTGTGCTACAACCCAGAACTGCAGAAAGCCATGATGACCTCAATCTTTGAATACAGCAAGAGCGGCAGGTGGACGAAACCTTTCACCGCACATGACCTCGGACAGTATCCAAAGGCCAACGGACAGGTGTATGGAGGCGACATGCCGCTTGAAGAGTCGGGCAACATGCTCATCCTCACTGCCATGCTCAGCAAACTCGACGGCAACACATCGTATGCCGACCAATACTGGGACCTCATCACGCTATGGGCCGACTACCTCTGCACCTACGGACAAGACCCAGACAATCAGTTGTGTACAGATGACTTCGCCGGCCATTGGGCACACAACGCCAACCTATCGGTGAAGGCCATCATGGGCGTAGCAGGCTATGCCGAAATGGCACGCTTGCGAGGCGACACACAGACTGCCGACCGATATATGGCACGCGCCAGGGAAATGGCCAGGAAATGGGAAGCCGATGCTTCGGAGGGTGACCACTACCGACTGGCTTTTGACCGCCACAACACTTGGAGCCAGAAATACAACATGATTTGGGACAAACTATGGCAGACGCACCTCTTCTCTGAGGAGGTATACGACAAGGAGGTGTGCTATTACCTCAACAAGCAAAACCGCTATGGACTGCCTCTTGACTGTCGCAGAGACTACACCAAAACCGATTGGGTAATGTGGTCGGCCACGATGGCCAGCGACAAGGAAACCTTCCTGCGGTTCGTGGAACCCGTCTACCGATACATCAACGAAACCACGAGCCGCGTGCCCATCAGCGACTGGCACGACACCAAGACCGGTGAAATGGTGGGTTTCAAAGCACGCAGCGTCATCGGCGGCTATTGGATGAAGGTATTGGCCGACAAACTAAGAAAGTAGGAAACCAAGAGGTTAGAATAACTGCATTATAAGCAAGTGCCGGTCACTATATCCAAACAAATCAGTTGTTGAGATAAATCTTTGGAAGTCAATTATCTTTTTCCTATATTTGCAGCGTATAACGAATGTCATTAGTTTACTGTAAAAGACAAAGATATGAAGAAATTAGTTTTTATATTCGCAGCAATGACTGTTTTGGCTTTCGCTGCTTGTACTGAGACCAAGGCTCCCGAGACACCTGTTGAGGAGGCTGCTGAGGCTGATGCCCCAGCCGTGGATGAGGGTGAAGCCGATACGATAACTGTAGAGGATGCCGTAGAGGATGCAGCCGAATATGTAGGAGAGGCCCCGGGGGACGCCCCTGCCGAAGCAGCAAATGAAGGAGTTCGTGACGATATATCTGTGAAGAGATGAGCAGAATGATGAATATGTACAAATCATCTTTATGGATGATTGTCTTGTCCATCGTATTGAGCATGCATTCCACAGTGGGACTGGCACAGGGATTTACCAATCCGGTGCTGCCGGGATTCCATGCCGACCCTAGTGTATGCAGGGCTGGCAATGACTTCTATCTTGTGAACAGCACATTCCAGTATTTCCCTGGCGTACCTGTATTCCACAGTAAAGACCTGGTGAACTGGGAGCAGGTGGGCAACTGCCTTTCGCGGCCGTCGCAGGTAGACCTGAAGGGAACTGACGGAAACAGCGGCATCTACGCCCCTACCATCCGCTACAACAACGGTCGATTCTATATGGTGACAACGGTGTTTCCTTCACGCCGTCATTTCTATGTTTGGACCGACAATCCTTCCGGAGAATGGTCAGAACCCATTGTGATAGATTTTGCCATCGGAAGTTGCGACCCCACCCTCTATTTTGAAGACGGGAAGTGCTATTTCCTTTGGAAAGAGGGCGACATCAAGATATGCGAAATTGACGTAGAGACAGGCAAGCAACTGGGTGAAATCCATCACTTGGGAACGGGATTAGGCGGCAGGTATCCTGAAGGACCACATATCTACAAGAAAGACGGATACTACTATCTTCTCCTTGCCGAGGGAGGTACGGAGCATGGCCATCATGTGAATATCCTGCGCAGCAAGAATCTTTTCGGCCCATACGAGCCCAACCCAGCCAACCCGATTCTCTCACACTTCAACATGAAGATGCAGAACAATAATATACAGGGGTTGGGACATGCCGATTTGGTTCAGGCACCCGACTCCTCATGGTGGATGATCTGTTTGGGATACCGCACCAGCGGTTACCTGCAACATGTGATGGGACGCGAGACCATGCTTGCTCCAGTGAGTTGGGACAAAGGAGAATGGCCTGTGGTGAATAAGGACGGTACATTGCAAACCGACATGCAGTGCAAGACACTCCCCCTGATTCCGATGTCCCAAGACCCTGTAAAGGAAGAGTTCAATTACGTCAAACGCGATGCTCCCAAAGACAGTTATCATTTATTAGGTTTGCCGATGGGATGGATGAGTCTCTGTAACCCCGACTACACCAGATATTCGCTGACAGAACGAGAAGGGTGGCTCAGGCTCAAGCCAAGCACCACCGACCTCAGCGAGACGGCCTCGCCCACGTTCGTTGCCCGCCGTCAGACAGAACTGAATTTTTCAGCAACGGCCTCGTTTGACCTCTCTCACCTCACAGAAGGGATGCAGGCCGGCATTACAGCCTACGCCGCGCCATTAAACCACTATGATGTGGTGGCAGAAAGAAGGAACGGGAAGATTGTCATCAAATCGAATGTAAGATTGGGACAGACCTGCCATAGTGAAAAGGAAAAACTGCTGTCTGGCGACCATGCTTTTCTGCGTATCACCTCCGATCAAAACTACTATTACCTGCAGGTTTCGGCTAACGGCAAAGAATTCACCACACTCGCCAAAATGGAGTATCGTTTCCTCAGCACAGAGACCATCGGAGGCTTTACCGGTGTCATGATTGGCCTATTTGCGCAGGGCAATCAAGTGACCGACAAAGGGTATGTGGACATAGACTGGTTCGAATATATTACTCCACAAAAAAGCGGTGACATCGAGTGATGTCACCGCAGTTTTTTGTATTAAGGTCATCGGGCGGAGCCCTGACAATCATCTTTAAATAAGGTTATCCTTCTCGATATCCTTGAAATATTTGTAGGTGCCTACCTTCAGTTCGTCGGTGGCTGGCTCGTCGCAGACGATGATGCCATGGGGATGCATCTGCAGGGCGCTGATGGTCCACATGTGGTTCACGCTGCCTTCTACTGCTGCCTGCAGGGCACGTGCCTTGTGGTGGCCATTGACGAGAATCATCACCTCACGGGCATCCATCACAGTGCCCACACCCACGGTAAGGGCGAGTTTCGGCACCTTGTTGATGTCGTTGTCGAAGAAACGTGAGTTGGCAATGATGGTGTCGGTGGTGAGGGTCTTCACACGGGTGCGTGAGGAGAGTGATGAGCCTGGCTCGTTGAAGGCGATGTGGCCGTCGGGACCAATACCTCCGAGGAACAGGTCGATGCCACCAGCCTCAGCAATCATTTCCTCGTAGTGAGCGCACTCTGCGGCGAGGTCTTTGGCATTGCCGTTGAGGATATGGATATTCTCTTTCGGGCAGTCGATATGGTCGAAGAGGTTGCGGGCCATGAAGGAGTGGTAACTCTCGGGATGGTCTTCGGGCAGGTTCACATACTCGTCCATGTTGAAGGTGAGCACGTTCTTGAACGATACCCTACCCTCTTTGTTGGCCTTCACCAGTTCGGCATACATCCCCTCGGGTGACGAGCCGGTAGGCAGTCCGAGAACGAAGGGCTTCTCTGCGGTGGGCTGTGCCTCGTTGATGCGCTTGATGACATGTTCGGCAGCCCATTTCGACATTTTCTGATAGTCGCTTTCGATGATTAATCTCATATTTATATAGTATTTATAATTTGTTTACGAGGAGCAAAAATACTATTTTCTGAATAAAAAGAATAAAAAATGACTAAAAAAATCACGGCATGCCAACATTTTGTCAATATGCAGTGAACAAGATTGCGGCATTCATTGAGGAAACAGGGCTATCAATAGGCATATACCAAACCATACTTCTCATGCAGACGGCGTAGGGAGCCATCAGATTTCATCTGACGGATGACAATGTTCACCATCTCCAGCAAATCTTCCTGTCCTTTGGGCATGAGGACACCTATCTCACCATGAGTGAAAGGAGAGTCCAACAACGGGGCTGCCAATCGGCTGTCGGTCTGAACGTAATAGGGTGCCTCGGTAATCTCGGTTATCATCACGTCGGCTTCGCCCTCGGCTATCAGCGACGGTATCTCCTCGTTCTTCTGATGGACGATGATGGTGGCATGGGTGAGGTGCTCATTGGCGAACTTCTCGTTCAGGCCACCGGGATTCACCATCACGCGGACTTCAGGCTTGTCGATGTCAGCAAGCGATTGGAAACGGCCTGCCTCCGATGCCCGACAGAGTATCGTCTTGCCATTTGCCAGGTATCCCTCGCTCATCAGCATGGTCTCACGCCGCGCGTCGGTGATGGTGATACCGCCAATGGCGAGGTCGAATTGTTGCGGCTGTGCGAGCACGTCGGCCGTCAGCGTAGGCCATGACGTCGGCTTGAACACGATGCCGACATCCAGTCTTTTTGCTATCTCTCCTGCCATTTCAATGCCGAAGCCCCAATACTCACCCGTCTCCGGTTCGCGGAACGAAAGCGGTCGGTAGTCGCCCGTTGTGCCGAAGAGAATGGTACCTCGCTCCATTATCTCCGCCACCTTGCCACTGACAGGAATATCCGTTTTGGTAGAAAGGATGAAAACCGAGTATTGCCCGTTGTCCTTTCCGAAACTGACGGCAGACTTCAGTGAATCCTCGGGAAACAGCCTTGAACTGTCAAAATAATAAAGTTTGTCATCGCTGTTGTACCAGCCGCCGACATATCCATCGTGCTGCAAGGCGTGGCGAACGACCTTGTCGAGTTGGTCGCGCGAATGGCTGTTCTGTGTGGCGGCATAACTGACAGCGATTCCCTCCGTTGGTTCGGACATTGTCCTCACATCGAGGGTGAACCCGTCTGGGTGGGTCTGGCTGAAAGCCCACACCTTGTCGGCAATTACCGATACGTTGCTTTGCCCGGTGATGTTGTCATCACACGAAGAACAAGACAACAAACAGCCAGCCCCGCTGAGGAACACAAGGGCCGTCAACAACCAAACTCTAAACTTATCCTTTCTCATATTTTTATAGCAATTATATAGGGTTTGACCCCCAAAGAACATAAAATGCAGTCAGAAATGGCTGCATTTATGTTGTGTGGAGTCTATCCCCTTCCCTACTACACAGCACCGGGTTTATTTCATCCTCCTCTTCAGTTTGCGGTCGCGGAGATCAGCCACATCGTCTTGGAAACGGGCATCTTGCTGTGCCAGTATCTCGTAACTTTTCAGCGCCTGGTCCAACATGCTGTCGTACTTCTTCCAATTCTTCATCCTGCTATAGATCAGCATGAGGTTCCACTGAATCATCGCCATGTCTTCAAGATGGGCTTCAGGAGACTGGTCATAGAGCAAGGTACGATTCTCCAATGCCTTGAGGAAAAATTCCTCTGCTTTGGCGTATTTGTGGGTGTCGGAATACAATATCCCAAGGAAGTTCTGGGTTAGGGCCAGGTCGGTGCGGTAAGTTTCGGGGGCGTGAGCGAGCAGCAGGGTATAGTTCTCCAATGCCTTGAGGTGGAACTCCTCTGCCTTGGCATAGTCGTGCTTGTCGGCATACAAAGACCCCAGGTTGTTCTGTGTCAGCGCCAGACTGGCACGATACCCCTCAGGAGAAATGGAGAAAAGTTTGGTATAGTTCTCCAGCGCCTCAAGGAAGCATTCCTCTGCCTTGGCATAGTTTTCGGTATCGGCATACAACGTACCGAGATTTACCTGAGTTTCTGCCACACTGGCGCGGTAGGCCTCAGGGTCTTTATTGAACAGGTAGATTTTGTTCTCCAACGCCTTAAGGTAGAATTCCTCTGATTTGGCATCGTCGTGGAGGTCGAAATATATATTGCCCAGTTTATCCTGGACACCAGCCAAATCTTCACGGTAGGTATCGGGATTTTGTTTGAACAGTTGGGTATAAGTTTCCAACGCCTTCAGGAAACATTCCTCCGCCTTGGGAAAGTCGTCGCCGTCGTAATAGGAAACGCCCGACTCGACCAGCGCACGCGCAGAAGCGGCTTTATTCGTAGTCGTGACGGTGGTGTCGGCAACCGATTCAGCCACCCTTACCTCAGGCAGCATCTTCTTTTGTTTCCCGTTATACGGGGTAGCCAGGGCAGTGAGGGCGGTGGCATGGATGAGAAGGGAAAGGATGGTTCGTTTCATGGCGTTATAGTGTAATTCGAAGCAAAGATAATGAAAAATAGGCAAAGAACAGCCTGAAGGCTGGAAATTATTCGAAAATAATTCTTTTATAGTCATTCAAAAACCTACACATCGGCATCTCCCACGGCTTCGGAGGTCTTATGTCTGAATTATACCACAGAGCGGATGAGGAACCAGATGACGGGCACCAGCAATGCCGGCAATAGGTTGAGCGTGCGGCAGTCTTTCAGCCGGAGCAAGGAGAGGCCGCTGCCAGTGATGAGCAGACCACCCACAATCAAGAGTTCTGCCATGAGGGCATCGCTGATGGCAGTGGCCGAGAGGCGGGCCACCAGCCAGAACATGCCCTGCCAGCAGAAGAGAACGGGAGCCGCCAATATCATGCCTATGCCATAGGTGGAGGCAAACACCATGGACGACACAAAGTCGAGCGTGGCGTTGGTGAAGAGGAAGGTGTGGTCGCCCTTCAGGGCAGAGAACACTGGTCCGAGCATCGACAACGGTCCGATGCAATAGAGCAGGATGGCAGTGGCAAGGCCGTCGGCAAGACGGTCGCTCCTCGTCTCTCCCTGTTTGGAGAACTTGTCGACCAAGCGCTTGAAACGTCCGTCGATGTCGAGGGCCGTCCCCACTACACCCCCTATGGCGAGCGAAATGATGAAGAGCACGGGATACTCCGACTGGCTGAAGTGCGAGATGGTGGCATTGAGACCTATGGCGAGTGATGCCAGACCCAATGCGGTATAAAGCACCTCCTTATATTTTTCCTTGATGCCACGGTGGAGCATGGCACCGATGATGCCACCCACGATGATGGTAGCGGTGTTGACGATGGTTCCTATCATAAAATACGGTAATTCGGCTACAATATTAACACATTTATCGCAAAGACCTACAACAATGGTGATGAAAAATGAAAACCGAGTAAAAGATTTTTCTTCCTGAGACATGGAAATGTCGGTTTTTTTTATATTTTTGCAAAGAAATCACGCATCCACATCAGTTCTGGCATGAAACGTCTCATCATCATCATTGCTGTCGTCATAGGGTTCGTGCAGATGGCCATGGGTCAGGAAGACCCCCCTCGCAAGAAAGTAGCCCTCGTGCTTAGCGGAGGCGGCGCCAAGGGCGTTGCCCACATCGGTGTGCTGAAGGTGCTCGAGCGGGCAGGGATGCCCATCGATATCATCACCGGCACCAGCATGGGCAGCATCATCGGCGGTCTGTATGCCTGTGGCAACGACGCCATGCGGCTCGACTCCATCGTGCGCTCACAAGACTGGACAGAAGTGCTCTCCGACAAAGACGACCTGAGATACCAGAGTCTGAAAGAGCGCGAGCACCACAACACCTATGTCTTCTCCACCAGTCTGAGGCTGAAGAAAAAGAGAGGGAGCGGGAGCAGCATCGGTGGCGGTTTCATCATCGGCAAGAACATCGGCAAACTGCTCCATACCTTCACCATCCCTTATACCGACTCCATCGACTTCAACACCCTCCCCATCAGGTTTGCCTGTGTAGCCACCAACGTAGTAGACAACAGCGAGCAGGTGTTTCACAGCGGTGTGCTGAGCGAGGCGATGCGGGCGAGCATGTCGATTCCCGGTGCTTTCGCTCCCGTGAGGAAAGGCGACAAGGTGCTCGTTGACGGTGGACTGCGCAACAATTATCCCGCCGATATTGCCAAGGAGATGGGTGCCGACTATATCATCGGCGTATCGGTGGCAGCCAAACTGAGGACAGCCGAACGGTTGAAGTCCACCGGCGACATCCTCCTGCAGATTGTTGACTTCAACACCAAGAACAAGTTTGATGAAAACATGGCCATCACCGACATCCCTATCAACGTGAACACAGAGGGTTACAGCACGGCATCCTTCACCCCCTCTGCCATCGACACGCTGATACAACGGGGCGAAGAAGCCGCCATGGAGCACTGGGACGAGATTGTGGCGCTCAAGGAGAAACTATTTCCCTCGGAAACGCCACATCACACACCGGTCGTACAAATACCCACACCCGACAACCCATCGTGCAGAATCGGTGAGTTGCGGTTTGAGAACATGACACCCAGCGATGAGACATTCCTCCGCACAAAATTCAAACTCAGAGAAGGCGACAGCATCGATATCGAGCGCGCCAACCTCCTTACTATCTCTATTCGTCTTGACCTGTTCTATCAGAGTGCCGATTATCGCGTAGAGAACAATGCCATCGATATGCCCGACGGCACCAAGGCGGCGAGGATAACGCTCATCGCCGGCCAACCCAAGCCCAACAAGATGAGCGTCGGCATCCGATTCGACAGCAGGGAGATGGTGGCACTGCAGAGCAACATCGCCTTCCCGCTCCGCAAGCGGCTGCCCATGCAACTCGACTTCACGTTCCGCATGGGAAAGCATATCATGGCGAAAGCCGACTGGGAACTCCACCCCACCAACTTCCTCCACCCCACCCTCTCCGTGGCATTCCACCGCAACGACATCAACCTGTACGAGTATGGCACGAAAGCCTACAACCACACCTACAACCGACTGGCCGCCGAGGTCGTCCCCCTGTCGTTCTACGTCCGTAATTTCCATATCAGTCTGGGAGCCGCCTTCGACTACTTCTTCAACACCAATCTGCTGCTCGACCAGGTAAAGGAACATCAGATAGAAATACCCAAGCACGAGCATTTCTTCAGTTATTTTGCCAAAGTGAACTACAACAGCGAGAACAACTGGTATTTCCCCACACGCGGAAGCAAGTTCTGGGCAAAGTATGGTTACTACACCGACAACTTCGTGAAGTTGTATGATGAAATCGGCATGCACGAGGTAAGCATGATGTGGCGCACGAACTTCCCCATTGGCGAGCATCTCGTCTTCCAGCCCATGCTTTATGGCCGACTGCTTCACTGCAAGGAGTCGCCCATCATCCTCAGCAACATCTTGGGCGGAGAATGGTTCGGCCATTATATTGATCAGCAACTGCCGTTTGCAGGAATGGGAAACATGGAACTGCAATGGGACAAACTCTTCGTTGCGCAGATGCAAGCACAATACTCGCTGACCACCAACAACATCATGTTGCTGAAGTTAGGCGTGGCTCAAGATGGCGACAAATACAAGGAGGTGCTCAAACGCAAGACCATGTTGGGGGGATCAGTAGGCTACTACTACAACTCGCCCACCGGACCTGTGGGTGCCTCGCTGGGATATAGCAATGTCACCAACAAACTCACATTCTACTTCAATCTCGGATTTGTGTTCTGATTCAGGGCTGGATTTTTAATGAAACAGGACAAAAAATAAAGGACTCAGTTTTTGATGATGAGATGGCAGTTTCAGCAAACGCTTTCAACCAGGCTCCTTTGATCAAAGACTCGCGGAAGCATAAATAGTTGCAACCATATACTTTAACGTTAAATATCTGATTTTTTCGTTTTATTATAGAAATAAATCGTACTTTTGCAGGCCAATTGCCAACAGCCACATTCCCTTCAGAATGTGCTACTTGGTATGAAGTGCATGGAGGCCATGCATACTTTACCGTATGAATTATTAAGTAAATAAAAAATGAAACAGAAGTTATCATGGATGTTGACCGTCATCCTTACAAGCGGTTTCCTACTGACATCATGTAGCGACAACGATGATGCTGAGAAGGAATCATACTATGATTATGAGGTTGAGGAACAATTGAAGCAGATGACTCTGCGTGAAAAGGTGGGCCAGATGTTCTATGTTCGCCCTGAGGTGCTGGATACCACGATCCATTATGGCCACACTGGCGGAATAGATGTCACTACAGCAGACCTTGCAAACATCAAACTTCGGGCAGTGAATGCCACTATGCTGGCCGTGAACGAGAAATATCCTGTGGGCGGCATAATCCTCTACGCTCACAACATAGAAAATGAAGCGCAGTTGGCGGCTTTCATACCCCAAATCCGTGCCCTCAAGGGCTCGCCCTTACTCTGTATCGATGAGGAGGGAGGACGTGTGGCACGCATAGGCAACAACCCTAATTTCGACGTTGAGAAGTTTGAGTCGATGGATTCTATCGGCAAGACAGGCGACCCCGCTAATGCTTATTACTGCGGCAATACTATCGGCACATATTTAAAGAAATATGGTTTCGACATCGACTTTGCCCCGGTGGCTGATGTGAACACCAACCCCGAGAACATCGTCATCGGCAAGCGTGCCTTTAGCGACGACCCTTACGTGGCTGCCCCTATGGTTACAAACTATTTACAGGGGTTGAAGGATGCTGGCATTACGGGGTGTATCAAGCACTTCCCAGGTCATGGCGACACCAAGGCCGATACACATTATGGCTACGCTCAGAGCCTGAAGACATGGGATGAGATGATGAATTGTGAGATGATAACTTTCAGGGCAGGCATTGAGTGGGGATGCCAGTTGATTATGACTGCCCATATCGCTACTCCCAACGTGACAGGAACAGATTTACCTGCCACAATGTCTTCGCTCATCTTGCAGGACAAGTTGCGCGGTATAATGGGCTATAAGAACATCATCATAACCGATGCCATGGAGATGGGGGCTATTACGCAGCAGTTCACAAGTGCTGAGGCTGCTGTGGGTTGTATATTGGCAGGTGCTGACATCGTTCTTGGTCCACAGAACTTCATCGAAGCATTTGAGGCCGTTGTTAAGGCTGTGGAGAACGGAAAAATCACCGAGGAACGTATCAACCAAAGTGTCCGCCGCATACTGAAACTCAAAATTGAAAAAGGGCATAAGTAGCACAAGATGACTATCCCCTGTGAGCCCACATTGCTCCTTCGGCCGATAACAAATGGAGACGAAAAACAAGAAGCCCTGGCATCACGCCAGGGCTTTCTTCTTGAATGTTTCAGCAGTCTGTCTTATGTAGTTATGATCTCTTGAAAATCGTTTTTACGTTTGCAAAGATAGGGAAATAATCAGCGCAAGCCAAATTATCGTCTGTTTATAGTCGAAAAAACAACGCAAACGATTTCGTATACTCTACATCATCCATGATGGTTTAATAAGGATTTGCATTGGCGGAAGATGATACTTGGGGGGGCTGAAGTGCGGATTATTGTTACAATCGGGATGAGTCGGAACGAAAAAATGCCCCCTGACCAAAACCACCTGTAAGCCATCGTATGAAATCTATCATCACAGAAAAGTGATGAATTCTTTCATTTTCCGACAGTTACGTTAGATTTTCCTATAATTATTTGGTCATTTGAAAGTAAAAGACTATTTTTGTACTTTAAAACTGATTGATTGATTTTTTTCATCGCAAAAGAATAGGAAACAAGTCCCTTTTGGGGCAGATTTCATATAGATTATTCATTAAATTTTTATTGGAAATGAAAAAACTGTTTCTTTTAGTAACCATCATGATGGTATCGACCTGTGTTTTTGCTCAGCATGCACCTGGTTCATTGACATTGCAGCCGCGTATCGGTTTCAGTGCTGCCGACTTCAACAACACTTATGACACCAAGGCCCGCGTAGGTCTGGTTGTGGGTCCGGAGTTCGAATACACTTTGAGCGATCGCTTCAGCATCGCCGCTGGTCTGAACTACTCTCAGCAAGGTACTGAATTGAAAGATTACGATGTCACGGCTAAGTTTGACTACCTTACCATTCCCGTCGTGGCCAACGTCTATCTGTTTAAAGGCTTTGCACTTAAGGCAGGCATTCAGCCTGGAATCAATCTCTCTGCCAAAGCAGAAATTAACGGCAAAGAATCGGACATCAACGAAGATTATATGAATTCTTTTGAGTTTGCCATTCCCGTAGGCTTGTCGTATGAATTCCGCAACTTTGTAATCGACGCCCGTTACATCTTCGGTGTCACCAAGATTTTCAATGAGGATAAAATCAACAAGGATGGTTTTGAATTCGACCTCGGCAGCAAGAACCTCGGATTCCAACTGACACTGGGCTACAAGTTCACCCTGATTTAATTTTTGTCAAGTGTGGGTGCCTATGACGGCATCTTCATCGACATTTCAAAATAGTTCTGCTCATTCGTAAGCGAGTGAGCAGAACTTTTTTTGTGCAGACCAGATTAAGTCCTTCGGCACCGTCTTCCCGAACCTTCTGAAGTGCGTTGTCGTCACCAAGCGAGATTGGCTTTGCTTTTTATTTTGCATTCCGCTTGGTTTGCACTACTCTGCCGCTGCGCGGCGAAGATACGCACGCTCCAAATATTAATACAACACGGAGATTCAGAGGCACAGAGAAAAATTAAAACTCTATATCTCTGTGCTTCTATGTTGATAGTGATACTCGGGGCTTCATTTTGAGTGTTGCCCAATTCGTTACTCAGAATCAAAAATAAATCTAGATTTATTTTGAGTTTCTCTCGACATTCATTATTTTTGCAAATGCTATGAAAGAATTTGTAATATCTGAGGCACAAGCCGAAACTGCCGTTCTCGTAGGCCTGATTACCAAGGACCAAGACGAGGCGAAGACAAAAGAATACCTCGATGAATTGGAGTTTCTTGCCGATACTGCCGGCGCAGTGACAGTGAAACGCTTCACCCAACGGGTGAACGGCCCCTCGTCGGTGACCTACGTGGGCAAAGGCAAGTTGGAAGAGATACGCGACTACATCAAAGCCGAGGAAGACGCCGACCGCATCGTGGGAATGGTTATCTTCGACGATGAACTATCCGCGAAGCAGTTGCGCAACATCGAGCAGGTGCTGCAGGTGAAAATCCTCGACCGCACTTCGCTCATCCTCGACATCTTTGCCATGCGCGCACAGACCGCCAACGCCAAGACACAGGTGGAACTGGCGCAATACCGCTATATGCTCCCCCGCCTGCAACGTCTGTGGACACACCTTGAGCGCCAGGGCGGTGGCTCCGGCTCAGGTGGCGGCAAAGGTTCGGTGGGCCTGCGCGGTCCAGGTGAGACCCAACTCGAGATGGACCGCCGTATCATCCTCCAGCGGATGACCCTACTGAAACAACGTCTGGCAGAGATTGACAAACAGAAGTCGACACAGCGCAAGAACCGTGGCCGACTCATCCGCGTTGCCCTCGTGGGCTATACCAACGTGGGGAAGTCGACCATCATGAACCTGCTCTCCAAGAGTGAGGTGTTCGCTGAGAACAAACTCTTCGCCACCCTCGACACCACCGTGCGCAAGGTGGTGGTGGAGAATCTCCCCTTCCTCCTCGCCGACACCGTGGGATTCATCCGCAAGTTGCCCACCGACCTGGTAGACTCTTTCAAGTCGACCCTCGACGAGACCCGCGAGGCCGACCTGCTCATCCATGTCGTCGACATCTCGCATCCCGACTTCGAGGAACAGATTACCGTGGTGGAGAAGACCCTCGGAGAATTGGGCTGTTCGGAGAAACCGATGATGATTGTCTTCAACAAGATCGACGCCTACCACTGGGTGGACAAAGAGCCCGACGACCTCACCCCACCGACAAAAGAGAACATCACCCTCGATGAGTTGCGCCGCACATGGATGGCCAAACTCAACGACAACTGCATCTTCATCTCCGCCCGCGAGCATATCAACGTCGACGAACTTCGCTCTGTGCTCTACAAGAAAGTGCGCGAACTGCATGTGCAGAAATATCCCTACAACGACTTCCTCTACCCCGAGGTGGAGGAATGAGGAGAATGAAAGGGAAACGATTACAAAAGAAAACAAAAATCATATACATCAATGGAATACAGACAACTTACCCAAGAAGAAATTGCCTTGCTTGAAGAGCGTGGCTGTAAAGCAGAAGACTGGGACCTCATCACCGTAGCCCCTGGATTCAATGCCAGTTATATCCGCAACACCTCATTCTACGGAGAGATACGCCTCGGCATCTTCGAGAAAGAGATAGAGGTGAGCAAAGGATTCGTAAAACACTGCGGTATCAAAAGCACCACCCTGCGCAATGTAACCCTAGGCGACAACTGCCTCATCGAGAACATTGGAAACTTCATCAACAACTACACCATCGGCGACGAGTGCTATATCAGCAATGTGAACACCATAGAGACCACCGAGGGAGCCACCTTTGGCGAAGGCAACCTCATCTCCGTGCTCAATGAGGTGGGCGACGGCAACGTGATGCTCTTCGACGGACTGACGAGCCAGTTGGCTGCCTTCATGGTGAAGCACTACCGCGACAAGGAACTGATGCGCCAGATTTTCAAACTCATCCGCAAGGAGGTGGAGGCCAGTGTGCCCGAACGTGGCACTATCGGCAACAACGTGAAGATTATCAACACCGGTGAGATTACCAACACCCACATCAACGACGACTGCGAGATCAGCGGTGCCTGCCGTCTGAGCGACTGCTCCATCAAGAGCATCCCCGAGGCCAGCGTCTATATCGGTTCGGGGGTCATCTGCGAAAACTCCATCATCTACGACGGCAGTTCGATACTCAACAGCGTAAAACTCGAGAACTGCTTCGTGGGCGAGGCCTGCAAGATAACCAACGGCTTCGCGGCAGAGAACAGCATCTTCTTCGCCAACAGTTTCATGTCGAACGGTGAGGCCTGCGCCGCCTTCTGCGGTCCCTTCTCCGCCAGCCACCACAAGAGTTCACTGCTCATCGGAGGTATGTTCTCGTTCTACAACGCCGGTTCTGCCACCAACTTCAGCAACCACGCCTACAAGATGGGCCCCATGCACTACGGCACACTGGAGCGCGGCGTGAAGACGGCCAGCGGCGCCTATATCCTCATGCCCGCACAAATAGGCACATTCTCGGTGTGCTTCGGCAAACTGATGTATCACCCCGACACCCGCAACCTGCCCTTCTCCTACCTCATCGCCTATGGCGACACGATGTATCTGAACCCCGGCCGCAACCTCACCACCGTAGGTCTATACCGCGACATCCGCAAATGGCCGAAACGCGACAAGCGCCCACGCAGCGGACAGAAGAGCATCGTCAACTTCGACTGGCTCAGTCCGTTCTCCGCCGGCGAGATACTCGAAGGCAAGCAGGTGCTTGAGAACCTGAGGGCAGCCTCCGGCGACAAGGTGTCGACCTACAACTACCACGAATACGTGATCAAGGCCAGCCACCTGCGCCTGGGCATCCAACTCTATGACATGGCCCTCCGCATCTATATGGGCGCCGTGCTCAAGCGCCACAAACTCGAACTGCCGAAGAGCCCGGTGGGCACCGGCAAGTGGAGTGACCTCGCCGGTCTTCTCCTTCCCGAGACCGAGGAATACCGCCTCATCGATGACATCAAGAACGGCACGATTATCGATGTCTACGATATCCTCGACCGCTTCTCTGAAATCCACCACAACTATTCGGAGTATCGCTGGACCTGGACCTACAGGATGATGCTCGACTACTATGGTCTGGAGACCCTCACCGAGGAGGATGCCGCCAAAATCCACCAAGACTACATCACCGCCCGCCGCAAGTGGATAGCCGAGATACAGGCCGATGCCGAGAAGGAATACACCCTTGGCGACGTGGACAAGGAAGTACTCGACAACTTCATCACCCAACTGAAGGGAGAGATGGATTACGAAAACGAAATCAAGATAGAACCATAAGACTAAACTCCACATCTAAAAGATAACAGATGAAAACACGTATTTTCATGATGGCCGTGGCATGTGTCATGTCACTCCACATGGTAGCCAAAGACTACCATTACACCACTGTTCCCGGCGACCTGACACAGACCCGTGTCTACAAACTCGACAACGGGCTTACCGTGTATCTCTCTGTGAACAAGGAAAAGCCACGTCTGCAGGCCAACATCGCCGTGAAGACCGGCTCGCGCAACGACCCTGCCGAAACCACTGGCCTTGCTCACTACCTGGAGCACTTGATGTTTAAGGGCACAAAGCAGTTTGGTGTCACCGACCCCGTGGCCGAGGCACCCTATCTCGACGACATCGAGGCCCGCTACGAGAAATACCGCAAGATGACCGACCCTGCCCTGCGCAAGCAGGCCTACCACGAGATTGACAGTGTGTCGCAACTCGCCGCCCAGTATTTCATTCCCAACGAGTACGACAAACTGATGTCGGCCATCGGCAGTGAGGGCACCAATGCCTACACCAGCAACGATGTGACCTGCTATGTGGAGAACATCCCCTCTAACGAGATAGAGAACTGGGCCCGCGTGCAGGCTGACCGTTTCCAGAACATGGTCATCCGCGGTTTCCACACCGAACTTGAGGCCGTGTATGAAGAGAAGAACATCGGTATGGCTCAGGACCAGCGCAAGATGTGGGAGGCCCTCTATGCCCAACTCTTCCCCACCCATCCCTACGGCACACAGACCACCATCGGCACGCAGGAGCACCTGAAGAACCCCTCTATCACCAACATCAAGAACTACTTCCGCAACTACTATGTGCCCAACAACGTGGCCATCTGTATGGCGGGCGATTTCGACCCCGACGAGGTGATAGCCATCATCGACAAGTATTTCGGCAATTGGAAACCCAACCCACAACTCAACATACCGCAGTTTGCCCCACTGGCACCCATCACCTCGCCGCGCGACACCAGCGTGGTGGGTAAGGAAGCCGAATACCTGATGATGGGCTGGCGCTTCGGCAGGGCCAACAGCGGTCAGACCGACACCCTCAACATCATCAGCAGCATCCTCGCCAACGGCAAGTGCGGCCTCTTCGAGGTTGACCTAGAGCAGAAGATGAAACTCATGTCGGCAGGTGCCTTTGCCGACGAGATGTCCGACTACAGCCCCTTCGTACTCTACGGTTATCCGAAAGACAACCAGAGTCTTGACGAGGTGCGCCAGTTGCTGCTCGAGGAGATGGGCAAGTTGCGCCGCGGCGAGTTCAGCGACGACCTCATCCCTGCCGTGGTGAGCAACGCAAAACTCAATTTCTTCCGGTCGATACAGAACAACAACAACCGCGCGAGCATGATGGTTAACGCCTTCATCAACGAGCAGCGTTGGGAAGACGTGGCCAACTACGTGGAGCGCATTTCCAAGATTTCGAAGCAAGACGTGGTGAACTTCGCCAACAAGTATCTCGGCGACAACAACTATGTATGTGTCTTCAAGCGCGTGGGCACCGACAGCACCCAGGTGAAAATCGACAAGCCCGAGATTACCGCCATCCCCACCAACCGCGACCTCTGCAGCCAGTTCCTCAACGAAATCAAGAACGCCTACGTGAAACCCATCACTCCGCGGTTCCTCAACTTCGAGAAAGACCTCACTGTGAGCAAGACGAAGAAAGGGCTGCCCCTGCTCTACAAGCACAACGAGGAAGACGGTCTGTTCGACCTCACCTTCATGTATGACTTCGGCGAGGAGAGCGACCTCAACCTCAGTTATGCTCCCAGTTACCTGGAATACATCGGCACCGACAAGAAGAGCGTGAGCGACATCAAACTCGACTTCTACAAACTCGCATGCAGTTACTCCGTCAGCGTGAACAACTTCTACACCACAGTGAGCCTGAGCGGTTTGAGCGAGAACATGCCTGCCGCACTCGCCCTGCTCGAGGACCTGCTGCAGAATGCCAAGGCCGACCCCGAAGCCTACTCACAACTTGTCGACCTCATGATGAAGAGCCGTACGGACGCCAAGAAGAACCAGAGTTCGAACTTCAGCGCCCTGCGCAACTACGTCACCTACGGCACCTACAACCCCCAACTCAACATCCTCAGCGAGGCACAACTGCGTGCCGCTGACCCACAGAAGTTCCTCGACCTCCTCGGAAACCTGAAGAACTATGAGCAGACCGTGATGTACTATGGACCGATGAGCGAGAAAGAGTTGAGCAAGGTTATCGGCAAATACCACAAGACGCCGAAACGCCTGCTTCCCGTGCCTGCCGGCCGCGAATACATGGAGCAACTCACCCCCACCAATGAGGTGTATATCGCCCCCTACGAGGCAAAGAACATCTACATGATGCAATACCACAACGAGGGCAAGCGCTTCAATCTTGACGAGGCTCCCGTGCGCGTGCTGTTCAACGAGTATTTCGGAGGCGGCATGAACACCATCGTGTTCCAAGAACTCCGCGAGAGCCGCGGTCTTGCCTACAGCGCATCTGCCAGTTACAGCACACCATTCCGTCTGAACCATCCTGAGTCGTTCATGACCTACATCGTGTCGCAGAACGACAAGATGATGGACTGCATCAACACCTTCAAGAGCATCATCGACACCATACCTCAGAGCCAAACCGCCTTCGACATCGCCAAGCAGAGCGCGATGAAGAGTCTGCAGACTGCACGCACTACGAAGTACAGCATCCTCACTTCCTACTACTGGGCCAAGAAGCGCGGTTTCGACTTCGACCTCAACGAGCGTATCTACAATGCTCTCCCCAGTGTGACCCTGCAAGACATCGTTGATTTCGAACGCAAGAACATGGTGGGCAAGACCTACAAGTATTTCATCCTCGGCGATGAGAAAGAACTCGACATGAAGGCGCTGGAGAAGATTGGCCCCATCCACCGTCTGACAACCGAGGAAATATTCGGCTATTAAGAATGGAGCATCCGGAGAATCCGGGTTTTCCCGGGTTTTCTGGGCTTTCTGGGGTTTCCGGATAGACCGGAATCAATCAAAACGCATATTCACCTTAAATTCAATTAAAAAATAATCATTATGGCAAAAACACCCGATTTCAAGTATGCACCCATGTTCCAGTTGGGTGAAGACAAGACTGAGTATCGCCTGCTGACCAAAGAAGGAGTCAGCGTGGGCGAATTCGAAGGTCACCCCATGCTCAAGGTGAGCAAGGAAGCCCTCACCCTCTTGGCTCAACAAGCCTTCCACGACTGTGAGTTCATGCTGCGCCGTGAACACAACAAGCAAGTGGCCGCCATCCTCACCGACCCCGAGGCCAGCGAGAACGACAAGTATGTGGCCCTGCAGTTTCTGCGCAATGCCGAGACATCTGTGAAAGGCATACTCCCCTTCTGCCAGGACACCGGCACCGCCATCATCCACGGCGAGAAAGGCCAACAGGTGTGGACCGGCTTTGAGGACGAGGAAGCCCTCAGCCTTGGTGTCTACAACACCTACACCCAGGACAACCTGCGCTATTCGCAGAATGCCCCACTCAACATGTATGACGAGGTGAACACCCGTTGCAACCTGCCAGCCCAGATTGACATCGAGGCTGTGGAAGGCATGGAATACCGCTTCGTAATGGTGGCCAAAGGCGGTGGTTCAGCCAACAAGACCTACTTCTACCCCATGACCAAGGCCACGATACAAAACGAGGGCACCCTGCTGCCCTTCCTCGTAGAGAAGATGAAGTCGCTCGGCACTGCTGCCTGTCCTCCCTACCACATCGCCTTCGTCATCGGCGGCACGTCGGCAGAGAAGAACCTGCTCACCGTGAAACTCGCCAGCATCAAGTACTACGACAACCTGCCCACCACCGGCGACGAGACCGGACGTGCCTTCCGTGACATCGACCTGGAGAAGAAACTCCTCGACGAGGCCCACAAGATTGGACTTGGCGCACAATTCGGCGGCAAGCACCTTGCCCACGACATCCGCGTGGTGCGTCTTCCCCGCCATGGTGCCTCCTGTCCTATTGGCATGGGCGTGTCGTGTTCTGCCGACCGCAATATCAAGGCGAAGATCAACGCCGACGGTGTGTGGTTGGAGAAGATGGACGACAACCCCACCGAACTCATTCCTGAAGAGATGCGCCAGGCCGGCGAGGGTGGTGAAACCATCGTCATCGACCTCGACAAGGGCATCGACGCTGTCAGGGCAGAGTTGACCAAATATCCCGTAAGCACCCGTGTGAACCTGAAGGGCACCATCATCGTGGCCCGCGACATCGCCCACGCCAAGTTGAAGGCCCGCCTGGATGCCGGTGAGGAGATGCCCGCCTATTTCAAGGACCATCCCATCCTCTATGCCGGTCCGGCAAAAACTCCGGAGGGCTATCCCTGCGGTTCGATGGGTCCCACCACTGCCAACCGCATGGACCCGTATGTCGACGAGTTCCAGGACCATGGTGCCTCTCTGGTGATGATAGCCAAGGGCAACCGCACCCAGGAGGTGACCGATGCCTGCAAGAAACATGGCGGATTCTACCTCGGTTCTATCGGCGGCGCTGCTGCCGTGCTCTCGCAGTCGAGCATCAAGTCGATAGAATGTGTGGAATATCCTGAGTTGGGTATGGAGGCCATCTGGAAAATCAAGGTGGAAGACTTCCCCGCCTTTATCCTTGTCGACGACAAGGGCAACGACTTCTTCAAGCAGTTGAAGCCCTGGAGCCCTTGCAAGAAATAAGGTCTTTGAACTCCACAATACCATTCACAAGCAGGCACACCCCAAAAGGTGTGCCTGCTTTTTTTATTGTCCGATGACAAATTGTTTCAGATTGCTGATGTCCTTGCGTGCAGCCTCGTCGAGAAAACTGTAGAAAGTATCGAGCAGGTCGAGTTGCGACACCGAGGCGTTATGCGTCTGCTGCTCGAAGAGTTTGCCACTCACGCTGGCGCCACCCGCCTTGCCTTGCAATGCCCCATTTACCCCCGAGATGTCTTCCATAAAAGCAAGTTGGGTGTTGAGCAATTCGTTGATGCCCACATTCACCGCATTTGCCGACACCTGTTGCGGCAAGAGCGCCCCATTGCGTGTCTTCACAGGGATGACACCATTGAAGAGCGTCCACTGACTTGCGATGTCGTCGATGGTATATCCGTCGGGGATGCTTTCCTCGGGCACAAGAAGCACCCCTTTTGCCGATGACCTCATCACCCAGTCGTAGAGCGTGATGAGCCTGTTGGTATAACGCTGCTGGTCGATGACGTCGTCGACAAATGAGTGAATCTCCCCGTCGACGTAAGGATAAGCCTTGAACACATACGGATGCGACCTATGGGCATAGGGCGACCTGCCCTCGGAGAGCACATCGCCGAAAGGAGTGAGATAGTAGTACCTCCACTCATCGGTCACCATCCACTGTTTCTCGATGAGCGCCACTTCGCCCACGGTCCTACCCTCGGCAGCCGCCATGGCTATCCTCCATTGGTTGACGGCATCCACATCTTTCGCCACTGCCACGTCGATAGAGAAAAGTTGTCCGGTGGCCACGTCATGGCAGAGATAGCAAGGTTTGCGCTCCCGCCTCCATAGTTCATAGACACGGCATGCCGATGGCGTAGAAGGCGTCCTGAAAGCCGTTGTCATGCCCACCGCCGTGGCGAAGTTCCCCATGGTCTGTGCCAGACGTTCGCGGTAAGTTTCCGGCGCGTAGATGTCGGCAAGTTCTGCGCAGTCGTTCTCATCGGCAGCAAACTCCGCGCAGAGCGTATCGAAGGACACGTCGTGCATCTCGCCCACCAGTCTCACGTCCCACCCTCTGGTGTCGCGGAAGGCAGAGTCGATGATAAAGCGTGCCGGCGAGACATTGTCGGTGAAGCATCCCCTCCTACCGTTACGCGTGCCAAAAGTCTTCCGCTGCACCGTCATGCCCGAGATGAGGAATTCCTCGAGTGCCCTTGCGTTAAGTTCATCGATGTCGTTGATTCGTCGTGTCAGCGCGATGGCCTCACGGAGTGCAGTGTCTCCGTCGTGTGGCACGTTCGATTCCCGTTTGCCATACTCCCCTTGGCGATACAGCCCGAGCACCTGTTTCACCAACCGCCTTATCAAGTTGTTCTTCAGCGGTTCGCTGCCCATATGCCGAATATACTGTTCTTCTCTCACCCATTTGCCATCCATCATCACAAGGTCGCCCCATTGGTCGCCATAGCAATAGCGCTTGCAGCGCTCGCGCCGCCTCCTGAAGCCATCGGCGCTGTCCCAGCAGCGCTGTGCCTCATCCAGTAAATCCTGATTTTTCAAGTATCTTTTCATGCCTACATTTTTTTATCGGCAAAAATACGTCAGAACAAGATGATTTGCCTGACATTTTCGTTGCGACAATGTTTCTCTGAGATAAATATTTTTTGTAGCATAATGAATTGTCAGTATTATATTTACAAATAATAATCAAACGTCCCTTATATGTTTACATTTAGAAGTTTTTAACGAAAATTAAAAACACTTTATGGTCATAATATATATTTTTGCGCAAGAAAACTATATGACTGGTCAATATCCAGACTCTTTCCATCACTAACTTTTAAATTATCACATTTTGGTACACATAGGAGAAACAATAAAACAGACATTGAAACTAAGGCGTAAGTCTGTGGTTTGGTTTGCTGGAGAGTTGTCGTGCAGCCGCACCAATGTATACAAGATTTTTTCAAAGCCATCCATCGACACGAACGACTTACTTAGGATTTCAAGAATACTCGACTGTGATTTCTTTGATCTTTATACTAAAGAGTTACGCCTCCAAAAAGGTGGGCAATGAATTAGAAAAGAGTCATTAAAAAACACAAGCATACCATTTGTCGGATGGCATGCTTGTTTTTTTTTGCAAAAAAGTTGCAGAGTACATTTTGTTTTTGTACTTTTGCCCATGCATAGTGAAATGTCGCCGCCGGGCATGTCAACCCCATGGCTGGACCGTTTGCGGCATGGCTATTGCTTAGCGAGAAAACGCAGATTGGAAATGTATATGAAATGTAGTGCCTTTGTAGCAGCCGTCGTGCTGTTGCTTGTGGGATGCGTGGAGAAGAAGACCACCATTAGCCAGGCAGTATTCAAGGACAGTAAAGTGTATGTTGACAATGCTCCCTTCACTGGTGAAGTATGGAGCGATGACGGCATGACCTGGTGTCTGGAGTCGGAAGCCGGCGAAATGGTAGGTTTCACCCTTTACCATTCCAACGAGAACAAGGCGCTCACCCTCTCCTCCCCCGACTCTCTGAAAGCCTTTTCCGAGAATGGCGTGGAGATTTCCCTCGACTCCTTCAACAACGCGTATAAGTCGCTTGCCCAGGAGATACCCGAATTGGCTGGTCTCATCAAAGGAAGTAAAGAATAACCTTCTTGCATGAAAAAAGCATTCATCATCGTAGTCATCCTGCTGCTTGCCGCCGGTGGTGCCGGGTGGTACTTCTATGACAAGGAACAGAAGCGTGAGGCAGCAGAGCGTGCCGCCCACGATTCCATCCGCCACGCCCGTGACTTGGAGAATGCCCGTCTGGCAGCCATCGACCAGGCACGCCGCGACTCTCTGGATGCTTTCGAGAAGACCCATTCACCCGCTGTCATCCGCGAGGCCTTGTCGAAGTTGCTTGACGAAGAGGTGATGAACGGCCGCAACCGCATGAGTGGCGACAACTGGTCGGAGCGCATCAAGATATTGCGTGAGCAATGCGAGAACGTGATAGCCTACAACAAGGGCAGCGAGGCCGACTCCGTGTTTCGTGCCTTCAGTTTCAAGGGTCTGATGGGTGATGGTGTACGTATTCTCTCAGACAGCGTGAAGAAGGTATATTATGTGTCGCAAGATTCGGCGTGGGCTGATGTCCACTTCAAGATACAAGACTATCCCGAGGGGCAGGATGTGACCTACAAACTGCTTTTCTATGATGGCAGATGGATTCTCGACGACTTCTTCTTCGACTATGACGACGGTGAGCGTGTGGTAGAATCCGAGGAGATGAAATGGTTTATCGACTACTATGGCGAGCCAGATGCCGATGCCAGTCAGGATGCGGCAGAGAAGCCGAGTGCCACAAAGCCCAGGGAGGCAACCCCCGCCAAGGACACAAAGACGAAATAATATTTTGGCCTCTTTTTGAGAGGCGGTTCATCATAAAGAATAGGACCATCCATTCATTCTTTATCTATAGGAGAGCGGCTGTGCTGGGGGCAACCCCAGTCACAGCCGCTCGAATTTTCATCCATACAAAAAGGGCTGCAGAGGTCATTAATTCTCTGTAGCCCTTATGCTGTTTCTCCTGTTGATTTGTCAGGGATGGAAAAGAAACATCAGTCGTTCTTCACCAACACCACTTCGGCCTTTCTCAGGAGTTTATCTTTTCTTACGAAGCCGTCGCGCTGAACCCTCAGCACGGTGCCCTCCTCTTTCTCGTCATCGGGTTCTGCGCCCACGATTTGCGCTTTCGTGGCATCCATCACCCCATTGGGG
The DNA here is from genome assembly GCA_900315455.1 of uncultured Prevotellaceae bacterium. Taxonomy (GTDB): domain Bacteria; phylum Bacteroidota; class Bacteroidia; order Bacteroidales; family Bacteroidaceae; genus Prevotella. The sequence goes on from OMZE01000018.1 coordinate 59,586, forward strand.
AAGTTCACCTTCTTCACGCCATATCTCTCGAGCACCTCGAGGAGTTTCTCCTTGGCGGTAAGCAGGCGGTCGATGGCGCCCTTACAGATGCGGCTCTGGTCGAGCCCCCGCTCATGGATGCTGTCTTCAGCCCATTCGAAGGCCTCGAGCACTTGCAGGAAATCCTTGCAGATTTCTCCTACCTGGTTGTCGCTCGACTGCTCCTGTGTGGAGATCCAATTGTTGAGTCTTATATTCTCTTCGAAGAGTTTCGTTATCTCTTCTCTCAAATCATCGATTTTACTCATAAAGTGGTGATTTTAATGGTTATTTCACAAGGATTTGCTGCCCTATCTCCAGGTGCTCGGAAGGTTTCATGCCATTCATTCTGGCTATCTCCTCGTCTTTCACCTTTCCTTTGTAGAGTTTCTGTGAGATGCCCCACCAAGAGTCACCCTTCTTCACGGTATAATATTTTTTGCCGTCTTTCACCGTCACCTTGTCGGCTGGAGCGGTAATGGTTTCCGTGCCCTGAGCCTGTGCTTCTTCGGCAGCAGCGGGTTTAGCCTCGTCGGTGGTCTGAGGCTTGGTGTTATCGGCTGTGGCTGTGGTGGTTTCGGTAGCGGCTGCTACGGGATTGCTAAGTCTCTCGTTGAGAGCGTTGATGGAGTCCTCGAGCAGTGCCACGCGTTCTTTAGCCTCAGCAGCGGAGGCTTCCGGATTCTTTGTGAAATACAAGAGCGCGAAAAGAGCGGCTGCTGCGAGTGCGAGTATGGCGAGAGGCTTCCATTTTGCAGATGTCATGCCGCTGCCTTCCTCAATTTCATTGAGCAGTCGGAAGACCTTGAGGTCACTTCCACAATCAGGACACCTTACTACTCCCTTGTTGTAGTCAGGAATGTCAGTTCGCCCGCAAATGGGGCATTTCGTACTATCTGTCATAATCAATCTACTAATATCGGCGATGGCCATTTCCAAAAATCGCTCCAAAGATACAATTTTTTTTTCACATTACATACATTTTTTTAAAGAAAAGTTTTGATTTTAAGCAACTTCGCCGTTTTTGCAGTCAAAATTTGGTGTGTGAGGGCTACATTGCCAATGCTTTCGGTGTCGGCCGATGCCATCGCAGGATGGTTGACATAAAAAGGCGATGACATCAATACGGCGACACAGCAGACGCATTCGCTGCGCCCCTGTATCGCCGTATTAGGAAATATAGTTGTTTGGAAATGGTCTTATTGGACAACGATTTTCTTTCCACGCACCACATAGATGCCCTTAGGCAATCCCTCCATGGTTGTGGCATCCCTTCTCACCACCGAACCATCGAGAGCGAACACATCGCCCAGGGTTTGCTCGTCGATGCTCACGAGTTGGTCGTCGACATAAGTCTGCTGTCCACTCTCGTCTACATCCACGTTGATGTAACCCACACCGTCGCCCTCGGTCTTGAAATATCCCTTGAAGGCTTTCATGGTGGTGGTGCCCGCCGACATGTACAACGTGCCGTTGCTGAAGAAATAGCATCCCTTTGGCACCGTGGTAAAGTTGCTTACGCCCACGAAGGTGAAAGGTCCCACCTTTGTGTGCACTGCCTCGGTGAGATTGTCAGATGCCTTCGGTACGAAGCGCATGGGCATGGTAGCCACCTGTTCCTGCTCATTGTTGCTCTCAATATAGATGAGCACAGGAGTGTTGGCAGGTATGCCATCCGCTGTGGTAGAGAATCGCAGCGATTGGTCGTCGCCACCGGTAAAGAGTGCCACCCGGGTGCGTTGTCCGAAGGCAGCCTTCACCTCGTCGTCATTGAGTTCGAAGGGCAGCCACATCGTGAGCCATCGGTTGGTCTTGAGTACCATGTTGGTATGCACGTTATACCTATCCTGTTGGTTCTCCGAAGCCTGGTATGCAGCAGGCAGGGGTGAAGTCTCGTCGAGATACAGCCCTCGCATCACTGGTGCATCCTGGTCGGGCAGGTGGAAGTCGAAACTGATGGTTCCGTCGTCGTTCTGTGTGATGTCGGTCATTTCCCTTCCATAGAGGAAAGACTTACGGTCGGTGCCGTTGTATTGCACCATTTGCGGGTAGGTGGAGTCGGAGAAGGCGTTATGACCTGGCTGTGGGAATGGCACACCTTTCTGCAGGTCGAAGCCCACATAGTATCCCCCATTGTAGTAATACACCAGAGGGTTGTTGTCGGCATTGATGACACGGAATCGCTCATGGAGGTTGTACTTCACGTATCTGCCGCTGTTCACCACGTTGTGGCTCCATGCCAGTTCGCTGAAGTCTACCCTGTAGACCAGCAGTCCGAAAGCGGGCAGTCCGGCATCCCATTTGTCTTCTTGCCTGTTTTCAATGATATAGTATTCCGTGCTGTCGGGATTATCGGTATAGAAGATATAAGTCTCCCCGTTTTTTGTCAGGGGCTGTATGTCTCTTATCTTGCACGACTCGGTGAGCACCACGGGGTCGAGCCATCCCAGACACATCTTCTCGTAGGCCGAGTATCCTGCCGGCCGGTGTCCGTTACCGTTTTTCTCTCCACTTCCCATGACATCGAAGAATCCCACGCCATATCCTGCCCAGTGGCCTACATCGTAGAGGTCGGGGAATCCGAAGCAGTGGGAATATTCATGGACGAATGTCCCTATCGACCTCGGCACCGGTTGGTTGTTGCTCTTCGACAGTTCGCTGACCATGCAATAGGTGTCGAGAGTCCTGCCATCGAGTTGTATGGGTTTAATATTGCTCTGTGTAAGGGTGAACTTATGCGCCCACATCGACTGTCCGGCATCTGCCCCACCTCCAGCGAAGATGATAGCCACTTGGTTCACGTTTCCGTCACCATTCCAGTCATATTTGGTGTAGTCTACCAGTTGGTCGGCGAGCAGGAAAGCCTCTTTTGCCATCTCTCCACTTCGCTCATACCCGTTGCTGCCTCCATAGTAATCGCAGTTTTTGCTCAGGGTGACAGGTCCCACGATGTCGAAGGTGAGGTCGAATTTCCCGTAACTTTGGTCGATGAAATAGTCGTGCACCGACCCAACGTATTTTCCTTCGCAGAGGTTTTCCTGGTTGAGGATTTTATCGAAATGCGCCTTGGTATCGCCCGTGACCTCTGGCGAGAACTTCCATGCCGAGGAAGCATCCGTCCCGCCTTTTCCGTCACCATCGCCGAACTCAACGAGGATAACAAGGCCCTTCTTCTTCCCCAAGAAATTCGACTTGTCGGGGTAGTAGTCTCTCTCCTTTGACGAGAGTTTGCGCATGGGAGATGTGCCGGCATTCTGGAGGCGCTGGAGGATGGAGGCCTCGCGCCGTTGCTCGAGCGTAGCCTTGTCGACGAACGAGAACAATCCCTTCGCGTTGCGCATATAGGTATTGCCGTCGGCATCGACGAGGAAATGGAAGTGCTCATCGCCCACCCATCTTGCCGTTATCTGCCTGCCGTCATCCAGGTTCACTTCCAGCCAGATATTGGGATTGGCTTCATCGGCCATCGTTTGTGCCGGAACCACCCATACCATGATGAGTACGAGCAGCCATAGGAATGGTCTATATATCGTCCTCATCGGCCCATAAGTCTTTTTGGTGTAAATTGTCATCTGCCTCGGAGGGCAAATCAATCTCTTCACAGTCAGCAAATTGTATGACAAAAGAAGAGATTCCCAGTTCTGACAAACCGAGAATATCGCCTTCCGGCAACACATAGTCCACCGTAAGGCACGGCTTAATATAAGATTTTCTCATAGTGAAATGAATATGATTGACAACAAATAAAATGTCTCCCTTCACAGGGAAAAGAAAATACGATTATATACTTTCACTATATGAGATTACCCTAGTGATTACAGCATCACCTTTTTCCCTTCATGCAAGGGAAGGTATAGAAACAAAATATTACTATTTCGGGGCAATGACTATACTAGCCGGACTTAAAAATCCGACTCTTCTTCGTCCCAGAGATAATTGTTGTTTCCGCTGCCACTCACGAAAGAAGGATTATTGATAACCCCTCCATGAACAGGAATACCCTCCTTGAAGTTTTCCCTTCCAGGCTGGACACCGCCTTCTAATGACATTTGGAGCAGATGGGTTTCAAGACAAGCCTGTACTTCGATTTCGGTAACAGGTTTTGCATAGCGCATTTTCCTCATAATAGTGAAATTAATAGTGTGACAAGTTTTGAATGTGCTGATTTCCGCCATCTCGCATGGAGGTAAATCATCTGTTATTGATGGTAAAATGTATCATGCAAGTGCCCCGTAGAGGTGTCACATTAACACGAATACGGGGCAAAATTAAGAAATCAAGTCGTAACGTGCAAATTTTTGAATAAAAAAATGCAAATTTTGACCAAAAAAATACATTTTTCGACCAAAAAATTCGCTAAAATCAATAATCAGAGTGGTTTACGATACTCTTTCCTATCAATTTTTCGCATAAAAGATACCATGGAAGGTATTTATTCGTCTTTGGGAAGAGGCTGATGACAATGCTTGCAACCGCTGCCATCGAAGCAATGCATGCAGACACGTTCTTTGGGAAGACCTATCGACTTGACGAGGTTCTCGATAGTGTTGAACCTCAGTGTGGTGATACCCAGTCGATGTGCTATCTCGTCGACCATGCGGAGATATTCGGGCGAGTTGGTGGTGGAATATTTCTCCAGGTTCTTCTCGGGGTCGCCCTCGAAATCCTGTATCACCCTTCGTGTGATGAGTTCCAGGTCGCTCTTCGAACTGGTGAAGTTGATGAACGGGCAGCCATAGACCAGCGGTGGGCATGAGATGCGTGCATGCACCTCGCTGGCACCATAGTCGAAGAAGGTGCGAACGTTGTCGCGCAGTTGTGTGCCACGTACGATGGAGTCGTCGCAGAACACCACCCTTTGTCCGGAGAGGATAGCCCTGTTGGGAATGAGTTTCATCTTGGCCACGAGTCGTCTGCGCGACTGGTTGCCCGGTGTGAAACTCCTGGGCCATGTGGGGGTGTATTTCAGCACTGCCCGCTTGTAGGGGATGCCATGTCCCTCAGCATATCCTATGGCCATTCCCACGCCCGAGTCGGGCACGCCGCAAACGATGTCGGCCTCGGTGTCGTCATCCTTTCCCATAATAAATCCATTGCGCTCACGCATGTCTTCCACGTTCACGCCAAGATAGTCGCTGGAGGGGAATCCGTAGTACACCCAAAGGAAGGAGCAAATCTGTTCGGTGTCGAAAGGTTTCTGCAGCACCTCCATGCCGTTGGCCCTCAGTCTGACGATTTCTCCCGGTCCGAGGTTGTGGTCGATGGAATAGTCAAGATTGGGAAAACTCGACGACTCGCTGGTGGCGGCATACGCCCCCTCTTTCTTTCCGATGACAATAGGTGTGCGCCCGTATCTGTCGCGCGCAGCGATGATGCCGTCTTCGGTGAGAATGAGCATGGAGCACGACCCCTCTATCTTCTCATAGACGATGTTGATGCCGTCGACGAACGAGGTTCCCATATTGATGAGCAGGGCCACGAGTTCGGTTTGGTTGATTTTATTGGCCGACATCTCGCTGAAGTGCATCCGCCTTTCGAGCAGTTGCTTGGCAATCTCAGCCATATTGTTGATTTTCGCCACGGTGACCACGGCGTATCGTCCGAGATGTGAGTTGACAATGATGGGCTGTGGGTCGGTGTCGCTGATAACGCCTATACCTTGGCAACCATGGAATTGTTCGAGTTCGTCTTCGAATTTCGACCTGAAATAATCGCGCTCAAGGCTGTGGATGGAGCGGCTGAATCCCTTCTCCGGGTCGAAAGTTGCCAAACCTGCACGTCGTGTGCCGAGATGTGAGTTGTAGTCTGTGCCATAAAACAAGTCGTTGACACAGTCGTTTACGGAAATAGTCCCAAAAAAACCTCCCATTGAATATCGAATTATGCTAATCTGGGTGCAAAGGTAGTGAAAACCGAGCGCAATGCGAAACAAATAACAAAGTTTTTTTGTTTCCATAGCCGAGGTGCATCATACCTTCGGGCGACACCCAAAATGAGTGCAAACCGAGTAAAATGCATAATAAATTGTCGATTTCATTTCTTTTTGGAGGTGCTGCCTCATTTTGCCATAAATTGGGCAGCACTCAAAATGAAGCCCCGAATATCAATTTTTCCAAGCCTTCGGCTTGGGGGTCACAACAACCCCAACCCCTTCTTGTCCTAAGAAGGGGCTTCAACCCACCCCCCGTCCCCCGCCCTCTCCAGGGCGGAGGCTCAACCGCTCGCATCCGCTCGCTCGGTCACTAAGGTATCCGCGACCCATCAGAGAGTCGCGGGGAGATACCTTACGCAACAGAGTTGCGATTGTTTGTGTTCGCTACGCTCACCTATATTGAGGTTTATCATGCTTTACATGATGTTTGTTGTAAGATAGCGACGTACCTTAACCGTGCAACTTTTCTTTTCTCATGGCGAGCACCTCGCTGAGGAGATAGGCGCGGTGGGTGTCGATACAGGCGAAGTGGGGCGTGACCACCGGCTGACCATCAAGCGACTGTGTATGTCCGAAGATCTGGAAGGGACCACCATCCATGGGGGCCATCTCATTGCAGTCAGCCCACAGCGGTCCGCCACACGGGTCAAGTCCACCCCTTATCGACCCTATCTCT
>OMZE01000010.1 GCA_900315455.1 uncultured Prevotellaceae bacterium
TGCCATCAAACGGGTCAATGACATGGTTCCCGAATTGCGCAGCACGCTCATCAATGATGGCAGTCAATACTCTATATGGGGTGAGGAAAAGTTTTGGGAACGGCCATGCGCCGGTTCAGACAAGCCTTTTATTGTAGTGAAGTATTCGGACCAGAAGAAACGCTTCATCCTCTGTCCAGACCTTGCCTCAAGTCGTGTGGTCGATAGGATTAACGATGTCATCAGAGAACTCAAAAATTACTAATACTTCGTTAGGGTGGGACAATGGTTGATATCTGGTATGTGATTCTTTTTTTCATGTCATTTGTATACCATTCGTCACAAATTGGTACAGATGCATAGTGTGATGAAGTTCCCGCAAGCGTTATACGTCGCCGATTACCTGAGTAGGAAAGGTTTGAGTTTGGCCTTGCACTTGCAAAAATAACCCCCATTCGTCACAAATCGATGCTGTTTATCCCAGATATTTGGCGCATTCCGCAACTATTCTTTTCTTTGCAGCGTCAAATAGATATAAATTTTGAATGATATGAGAAAAATGAGATTTTGGGCTGTATTGGCCATTGGTCTTATGAGTGTAACAAGCATGAAGGCTCAGAGTCAGCGAATGCTGGAGTTCCAGAATGAGTTCTCCAAGTATCAGACGCAATATCGGGATCTGCTTTATAGTGGCAAGCACCGGGAGGCGATGGCTCCGCTGGCGAGTTGCATCGCGATACTCGACACCACCACGATTTTCAAGGTGGCGCCCATCCCCGAGAGAGCCATCATGGAGCAGAAGGGACTGCTGTACTACGATCAGGCGTGTTGCTATGCGCTGCTGGGACAGAAGAAACAGGCACTCGCGGCATTGGAGCAGTCAGTCCTGCTGGGCTACAAAGATTACAATAATATGGTGAACGACAACGACCTCGTCTCGCTGCGTAAGGACAAGAAATATCAGGCGCTGCTGGCTCAGGTGAATGACCGTCAGCCGATAGGTGTACTCAGAAAGTCGGCTCCATATGCAAAAGACAATACAAAGATAGAGTTCATTTATCAGCCTAAGGAGTCGAAGAACCTACGCATGGTTCGCGACTACTTCAAACTCGACTCCGTTGCTGGTCAGGGCGACGAACTCTCGAAGATTATCAATCTGCTTCACTTTGCCCACGACAACATCCGCCACGACGGCGGCAATCAGGCGTTTGCAGAGTTGGATGCCATCGACCTTTATAACTATTACAAGACTACTGGTAAGGGCGTGAACTGTCGCCAGTTGGCCATATCGCTCTGCGAGATGTACCTGTCGATGGGAATTCCCGCCCGCTATGTGACCTGCATGCCAGCCGATTCGCTCGACTATGAGTGCCATGTGATTAATACGGTATGGTCGGAGCAGTTACAGAAATGGCTTTATATCGACCCCACGATGGACGCCTGGGTGACGGACGAGAACGGTACGATGCTCAGCATCGCCGAGGTGCGCGAGCGGCTCATCAACGACCAACCCTTGGTGCTCTGCGAGACTGCAAACTGGAATCATGAGTCGCAGCAGACAAAGGAATACTACTTGGAGACCTACATGGCAAAGAACCTGTACTACTTCGTTTGCAAGAAACTGAACCGCTTTAATCCTGAGAGTCTCTATCGCAACAATGACCCAGCAGAAGATGTACGGCTCATACCCGTCGGCTTCGTCAACAACAACTGGAAATGCGACACCACCACCGATCCCGATGTCTTCTGGGCAAAACCATAATGTAACAAAGAATGAAACGACGTAATTTTGCAGCGTCTTTAAGCAACAAAGAATATGAATAAAGAAATGAGATTTTGTCAGAGTTGCGGCATGCCGCTAACCGAAGATGTTCTCGGCACGAATGCCGACGGCAGTAAGAATGAAGATTACTGTATGTATTGCTACAGGGATGGACATTTCCTGCAGGACTGCACGATGGAAGAGATGATCGAACATTGTGCCCAACTGATGGAGCAGCGAGAGCAGTGTGATGCTTGCATCGACAATGCCGAGTCGCGACAGAAGTCGACCAAAGTTCAACTGATGGAGCAGCGAGAGCAGTGTGATGCTTGCATCGACAATGCCGAGTCGCGACAGAAGTCGACCAAAGGTCAATTTGTGAATGCCGCAAATGAAGAGTTGGAGAAACCCATCACCAAAGAGGAGTATATTGGCTTGATGAAATCGTACTTTCCCCGGTTGAAGCGTTGGCGCCAAACGTTGGATGTTAGTAACGATGATGTCATGAATGTTAACCCCGCTTTGGCAGGCGTTAAAGAACTCATTGCAAAGATGGCCGACAAACTGCCCATTGCTTACATCTCGTCTGTAGACCAAGAAGGTTTTCCTTGGACCAAGGCAATGTTGAAGCCACGCAAGCGTGAGGGTATCAAAACCTTCTACTTTACAACCAACACATTTTCTATACGTGTGGCTCAATATAAGGCCAACCCCAAGGCCAGCATCTATTTCTGCGATGCCAAAGGTTTCAAGGGAATGATGCTGCGGGGCACGATGGAGGTACTGACGGATGCAGCCTCGAAAGAGATGATCTGGCACGATGGCGACACACAGTACTATCCCGGCGGTGTGACCGACCCTAACTACTGCGTCTTGAAGTTCACCGCCACCGACGGCCGTTTCTATAGCGATTTCTATCCACGTAGTTTCGTGATTGAATAAAATGATGAATACAAAAAGACAGGAATCACCGTAATATGAACATTCTGGTCATAAATATTTGATGTGAGGTAATTCGCCACAAATCGTCGTAAAATATCCCAGAATTTTGGAATACTCCGCTAGTATCAGTAATTTTGCCCTCAAAATAGTGATAATAATTAAACGATAATAATAATGAGACGGTATTGCCCCGACCGTACCACCCGACTACCAGTGTGGCGTGATGATGCTATCAGAATAGAGAATAAAGGCTCTGAGGCCAAGACGCTTGTTGAGTACCAATGAAACATCTGCCGAATATTCTCTCATCTCTCCGAATGGCAGGGGCTGTTGCACTGCTGCTGTGTGATGTTGTAGGAACAACTTTTTGGGCGCTTTATACGCTCTGTGGCATCAGCGACATAGCCGACGGGTGGCTGGCCAGGAAACTGAAGTGCGTTACCAGGACTGGAGCATTGCTGGACAGTCTGGCAGACATCTGCTTCGTTGCATGTTGTGCCTGGAAACTTCTGCCAATACTCGAACTGCCGCAATGGCTATGGCTGTGGGCAGGAGTAATTGTCGCGATTAAAGTCGTAAATCAACTATCGGCACTTGTGATGTACGGGCACTGCTGCTTCCCTCACACCCTCGCGAACAAGGCAACAGGATTCCTGCTGTTCATTGCAGTCCCCATGACAGTATGGTCAATCATTCCCGTCTCAATCTCGGCAGTCGTCGCCACGTTTGCTGCGGTTCAAGAGGGACATTTCATTAGACGGAACGCTCCCCGCCAAACGGGGAATCGGCTTCCGTCGGAGGGGCAATGAAACTATATTATATAATATGAGAAAAATAGTAACATTAGTTTATGCCTTGATTGTTTTATCGTGTGTGGCGCAAAAGCCAATAAGCGACAGTACGAGTTATGGTGCGTGTATCATGCGAAATGACTCTATTGTTGGCATTAACGAAAACGAACGTTTTGCCATGCATAGTGTGATGAAGTTCCCGCAAGCGTTATACGTCGCCGATTACTTGAATAGAAAAGGATTGAATCTTGATGACACCATCGTTGTCGATAAAGCAGACTTGATGCAAGACACATGGTCGCCAATGCTAAAACTCTTTGAAGGCAAAAAGGCCTTTTCGTATGCGGAACTGTTGGAATTGTCTCTCTCTCAGAGCGACAACAATGCCTGCGAACTTCTATTTAAGCATTGCGGCACCCCCAACGGACGGAGCAGCGAGAGCCATCCGAGCTTGCTCGAAGATGGCCGAGTCGTGACGGACGAAGGCAAAGCCAAAGCAGTAGAGAACTACATGAGAGAACTTGGATTCCACGATATCCATGTCCGCATGACAGAGGAACAGATGCACAAGAATCCGGCAAAGGCCATCGAAAACAGTGCCACCCCCGCCGAAATGGTTCGTTTGTTCGAGTGGTTTTATCATCATAAAGACGACAACCAATATCTGACGTTCATCTGGAAGGCGATGGCTGACTGCTCTACAGGACTGAAACGAATCCCTGCTGCGTTGCCCGCAGATGCTCGTATCGTTCATAAGACTGGTACAGGATTCCCATTACCTGAAGGATTGCAAGACATGAACGATGCTGGTATTATTCTCATGCCTGATGGAAGCCTTGCCATTATCGCCGTTTTCACCACGCACTCAACTTCTGAGGATGTAATAGCAAATATTGCCAGACAACTGTTAGACGGAATGCTCCCCGCTAAACGGGGAGGCGGCTGTTTCAATGTATCTCGTCCCTCGTTCTCGCCTTCATTGCATGGCGCTACTGGCCGGGAACTATGTATTCATAACAAAACCACAGACTAATGAAAGAAAGATTCAAATTCAACACCGTGGGACTTTTCACCCGCGACAACAAGGCGACTGTCGATTTCTACACGAAGACCTTTGGTTTCACCACCGATTGGGACGGCATTCAGCCCAACGTGGAGATGACGCTGGGCGAAATGCGTATCATACTCTTCCCGCGTGACGCTTTCGAGCAGATGGTCTCTCGGAAGTTCCAATATCCCGAGGGGTTTAATGGCACAGTAGAATTGGCATTCGACGTGCCCACCTTCGCTGATGTTGATAAAGAATACCAGCATGCGCTCGCGAACGGTGCCGCCTCCGTTCTTCCTCCCACCACAGAGCCTTGGGGACAGCGCACCTGCTATGTGGCCGACCCAGACGGAAATCTGATAGAGATTGGTTCGTTTAACGAATAAGAATACCAAAAATGATTGGCATCACAGTAATATGAACATACTGATTCTTTCAGGCAGCCCGCGAAAGGGCGGCAATACGGACCTGCTGGTAGAGGCATTTGCCAAAGGCGCCTCGCAGAAACACCATGTCGAAATAGTTTCTGTTCACGACTATAAGGTCTATCCCTGCATGGGTTGTAACGCTTGTTTCAAGAACAAGGCCAATGCTTGTGTACAGAATGATGACATGTCGCTTATCTATGAAAAGATGAGCCAGGCTGACATGCTTGTGATAGCCTCGCCTGTCTATTTCTACGGACTGAGTGCACAGTTGAAGGCGGTCATCGACCGTTTTCATAATCCGATAAGAGACACATTCCGCCTTAAGAAGATGGCATTGCTGCTTGTAGGAGCCGCTACACTCCCTGAACTTTTCGACAGTATCCTTGCTCAATATCGGCTATGCCTGAACTTCTTTAAGTTGGAGGATGTGGGACACGTGTTGGTTCGTGGAGTCAAGGATAAAGGCGACATCAGGAATACTGACGCTTTGCAGGAGGCATTTCATTTGGGATCAAACGTGCAATGACGGGAAAATGGAAATAGAAAATTGGTTCAAGGGTTTCGAGAAAGGTCTGGAACGGCTCTCTCCAGAGCAACGGTCTGCCTTCCTCTCGGAATGTGGAAAGAACTGTGTGAATGGCGGTACGCTGTCTGTTTACCAAAATCTCCATGAGCGTGCCCAAGGCGACATGGATACTTTCTTTCAGATGGCTAATGAACTGCCAGGTGTGAGAGGTGAGGTTGTTGAGAAAGGACGCGTTTATCGCCTTGTCTTCTTGGAATGCACCTGTGAGTTGTGCCAAAAAGGATATGTCACCACGCCATTGTTCTGCGAGTGTTCACGCCAAAGCGTGATTTATTCGCTGCAACATCTGTGGAAAGAGAAACACTTCACAGTGACGCTTTGCCATTCCATCTTGCGTGGCGGAACAGACTGCGAAATGAAAATAGAAGTGGAAAGTCCTGCTCGGCAGCAAACCCACAGTCAGAATCCAGGGTGATTGCTTGATTTCATGAGCAAGAGGAAACTTTTTAATTGGGAGTTTGACCGCAGGAGCATGGATGAAGGATTGGGTTTTGTGTATATGGTAAAAATTGGTCAGGAATGAATAAATCACGGATCGACACGATAGAGATACAAAAATGATCATAACAAAGAGATGAAACAAGAAATCAATCCTCAGGAAAGCATCCGTGCTAATGCTTTCAGTTTGTGGATGTCATCGCCTATGCCGATGGTAACATTGGTAAAGACCCTGGATGTGAGCCATATCGTGAAGATGGGTAAAAAGGAAGGGTTTAAGTTCAATGTGCTCCTGTGCTGGTGCATAGGAAAGGCGGCCTCCGGCATCAGGGAGTTCTATGTGCTGCCTGAGAAGGGAAAACTGTTCCATTACGACAAACTTGCCGTCAACGTCATCGTGGAGAACAGCAAAGGTGGCATTAATTCTTGCGACATTCCCTACACAGACAATTTGCAACAGTTTTGTCACGATTACCATAAACTGACCACATATGCAGCACGAGAAAGCCAGAGCACTTTTCTCGATGACCATATGGTTGTTGGCACATCTGCCATGATACAGACAGAACTGGATTGCATTGTCAACCAATATACTGATCAGTTCTGCAATCCTATGGTGATGTGGGGCAAATATCGAAAAAGGCTGTTCAAAACTACTCTGCCTGTCTCTTTCCAATTCCATCATGTACAGATGGACGGTGGACATGCCGCACATTTTCTGGATGAACTGCAAAATACCATCAATTCTGCAAGATGAATAAAATGAAACTCCGACCATTCAATCCCAATGATGCCGTGAAGATTCTAAGTTGGTGCAAGGACAAGCATTCGTTCCGGCTCTGGAGTGCAGACAGGTATGAGGATTTTCCAGCCCAGAGACATGAAAGAAATATAAAACAGAAAGACTATGTATAAAACCCGCAAACTGCCCAATACCCGAATCGATGTGGCCGATGCCTTGAGAGGCATCGCTGTGGCCGGCATCATCCTGTATCACTCCGTGGAGCACTTCAATATCTTCACTCAGGAGCCTATAGACCATGCGCTGGCAAGTGACCCAACGGTGGCCGATGTGCTGGCATGGCTGCTCTCTGGAAAGATGTATGGCATCTTCGCCATGCTCTTCGGACTGAGTTTCTTTATCATGAACGACAACCAGCAGCAGAAAGGAAAGAATTTCTCTGGTCGCTTTGCCTGGCGTATGTGCCTGCTGTTCATGTTCGGTGTCGTCAACGTGGCTTTCTACGATGGCGACATCCTGATGCTCTATGCCTGTTATGGCATGCTGCTCATTCCCATCAGTTATATGCCGTCAAAATGGGTGTGGTGCATCATCGCCTTGCTGGTCATCCAGCCCGTAGAACTTTACTGCTTGCTGACGGGCACCACGCTCGACCACAGCACTTTATGGGAAATGTATGGTAAGATCAACTCCGCTCATGAGCATGGTACGTTTGGGGAGAACACGCTCACCAACCTGCAATACGGGTTTGAGGTAAATCTGCGGTTCAATGTCTTCAGCGGACGACTGACACAGTTGCTCTGCCTCTTCATCCTTGGCATGCAGTTGGGGCGCGAGAGGCTGTTTTATAACGAGGGGCATCATCTGAAGATATGGCATGGCATCCTCGTTTGTTCAGCCTTCATCGTCGTTGCGATGAGTTTCGTGGATTTCGGCGAACTGGAATCATGGCTTAAGCCCATCTACAATTTCATCATCCTGCTGATGATAGTTTCGGCAATAGTTTCTGCCTGGTATGCTTTTGATGGCGTTCGCCGGGTGCTCCACCATCTCTGTATCTTTGGTCGCATGAGTCTTACCAACTATCTGCTCCAGTCCATCATCGGCTGCTTCATCTTCTGCGGCTATGGGCTTGCCTGTTATCATCGTTTAGGTATAACCTACGCCGTCCTTGTAGGCCTCTCGATGGTTATCTTCCAGTATCTGTTCGCCCGTTATTGGTTCGCCAGCCATCCTCGCGGACCATTAGAAGGGCTATGGAGAAAACTGACATGGATTGGGGAAAACTGACGAGGGTTTAATAACGACACAAATATAATTGCTTAAAAAATGGTGCCACTGAAACCAAAAAATGCAATAAATATCAAAACAATTGCACTGCATATTGAGGGAAAATCACTATTTTTGCACTTGCGTTATGCATACTGACCATATCCCTTACTAAGAAAGACAGAGCAAATGAACGGAGACGGAAAAACCCCATTTTGGCTGGATTTGAGAAAAGAGTATATTGACGACAACTTCGCCAAGTTGCAGGAATACTTGAGAGATTGTGCCACCAACAAGACCAAGGACTCTTTCTACACCATCACCATCGACCTGATGAGACAGCGTGTGGAAGACCTGCTGGCCACCATCTCCACGCGTCCGCTATACGGGGAAGACGAGGATAGAAAGACAATGCTGTTCCATGTCAGCCTTTTGGCCACATACCTCTTGGCCGATGGAGACCATCCGCTTTCCCTTCCCGCCTACATTGCCTTCATGGGTGAACTGCGTACCTTGACACCCCGTTGGTCTGACCACATCATCAAGGCTTCTTTCGAACGGCTTCGCCATGAGAAAGTCACGGCTCTCGGATTCGGATGGAACGACCTAAAGGATATTGGGAAAGACATGTTCGCCTACAACTCCAGCAACCTGGCGAGGTTCGACACCCCCGTCACGAAACCGCTGGTATTCTCGAAATACGGCACCGCCATGCTCGCATCCACAGGCTTGCTGCTGACTTGCTCGTCGCAGCAGGAGTCGAAGAAACTGCTCAAGAACGGGGCAACCTCGCTCGACACCGGCATTGGAGTGGCACTGCGGACATCTTCTTCAGAAAAGTTGAAGCAGAGTCTGGAAAACAACCCGGTGGATGTGGATGAGTTTGCCAACGCATTCATCACCCTCCAGGGAAATGTGCTGGACAAGGCTCCGAAAGCACCGCTGAAAAGTTATTACGATGGAGACGAGGCCCTCATCAGAATCGATTCTATCGACCGCTCCGGCACGATGTATGTAACGACCATCGACCCGGCATACAAGCCCGTCATAGGCATCATCAAGTTCGAGAGGACAAGCCTTGTCTACTACTACACCAGCACGCTTCACGAAGATTTCCATGAGGGAGACTACCTGAAAGCTACCATCAAGGACGTCGTGAAGGGTGTGTTCAACATCGAAGACCAACTGGTCGATTTCTTCGTGCAGGACACCAAGTCTTTCGCGGAAGAAGATAACTCCTTCCTCTGCAAGTTGATAGATGAGAATACGGGCTACTATGGATGGATCAATGAGTTCGGCGTCGCCTTCTACACGGCCAATACAGGCAAGTACGGGCGCGGTGATTTCGCCCTCCTCTCGGTGAGGAACTATGGAAAAGGTGCGAAATATGGAAAGATAGACGCAAGGATAGAGGATGACACAGACGAAACCTTCGACGAGATGTCCGCCCGCCACAAATGCATCCAGGCCTTTGCCACCGACACCGTGGTTCCCAATTCCAAGAAGGAGGAAGAGGAAACGGGCGAACTCAGCCCCACCATCCTCCGGTTGTTGGCCAGCCAGATGTTCGAACACCAGAAAACCCTGCTCAAACCATCCGAACGTATCCGCTTCCTCTCCATAGCCAATGTGATGGCAGAACTGGTGGGCGACACGATATCCTCGTCGTATATCCGCTTTGCCAGAACCTATCTCCGCGCCTTGATACAGTTCGTCAAGAAAGAAAGCATGGCGTCCATCCAATTGAAACCCGAAAAGGAATATGCCGATGCCACACCGACGCTCATCCGCTTGTCGGTCATCGAAATCCTGAAGGAATATGGCAAGAAGGATAATTCAGAAAAACTGTCCGACGCCATCCTCTCGTTCAAGGAGAAACAACCCATGCTGTCAAGACTTGCCCAACTCGTGCAGACGGCCAACACGATGCAAGGAACGCTCTCAAAGGCCACGCTCAACGTGATACACCGTGAAATCATCAAGACGCTCTCCATCGAAACGGAGAATGATGCCGACCTCGAGGCCGACGGTGGCATATACCTCGGTATAGAGAGCGGCACACAGGAGTTCAAGACTTCGATGGTCTATCCTTCCAACAACCATATGCAGCCTGACGAATATGCCCAGAACCTGAACGTGCTGAAAGGGGTGTGCGCCTTCCTCAACTCAACGACTGGCGGCACGCTATATCTCGGCGTGAACGACCAGGGTACGGTAGTGGGAATTGAAAACGACATGAAATACCTGAACCTCCAAACGATGGATTCCTATTTGCGTTACGTGCAGGATACGGCGAAGAAGCACTTCGGTATCGACACGCTGCCCTATCTCCGCATCGAACCGTTATACGACAACACGGTGGTGGCTATTCATGTGGAACCGCATCCCTATCGCGTAGTGGAAATCAACAATATAGCCTACCTCAGGGTGAATGCGGAATCGAGGGAAATGCCTGAAAGGGTGCGAAAGGAACTGCTGGCGCGTAAGGTGTTCACCGACGAAGACAAGGCGGCTGCACTGTCCTTGTTGCAACATGCCCAGACACAGAAGAAATGTGTAGTGCTGCACAACTATGCCTCGTCGAACAGCGGGAAGGTCTCCGACCGCTTTGTGGAGGCCTACGACGTGCTCCCTGAAGACGGACTGGTGATATGCTATGACAGAAAGAAATTCATCACGCGGGTGTTCAACATCAACAGAATAGGATATGTGGAGATTAAGGAGGATGAGCCATGGAAATATCCGGCCTCACATGAGAAGATAGAGGTGGATGTCTTCCACATGACGGGCGACAAGCCCATCCATGTTTCCCTGCAGATGGACTTGATGGCCAAGAACTTGCTGATAGAGGAGTTCCCACGGGCTAAAAACGGTGTCAAACCCCACAAGGGAGATGAAAACATTTGGTACTTCGACACGGATGTATTTCAACTGGAGGGTGTCGGACGGTTCTATATGGGACTCGCCAACCACATCAAGATTCTGGATGCACCTGAACTGAAAGAATATGTCTCTAACTTCTGCAAGGAATATCTTTCGTGACGACTCCTCATCGAGCATCTTCAGCGTGACGAAAGGCATTTGTTGATGGAATGGGTTATGGTAGATATCGTTTCTAGTGAAAATGTTGTGTTTCTTTTCTTCTTTTTTCTTCCGTTTCGCTGTTTTTTCGCTATATTTGTGGCAGTTTTTAAACAATCTTTCGCAATCAACCCCGGATACAGAATTTATTAACCATTTTCAAAAACAGAACTACAATGAAAATTTTGAGGAGATTTGACAAGTGGATGGTCATGGTGGCCATCATGTGTGTGGCCATGCTGACAGGTTGTGGCAAGTCGGCCAGCGAAGGTGAGAACGCACCTGGTGAGTCTAAAGCCGATGAGACGGAGGCGGCATCGACAGAGGCACAGACCGAAAGTGAGGCCGATGGTGAGGATGATGCTTCGCCAGAGGGACTCAGTGCCATAGTAAGCAACTGGCAGAATGCGCCCATTACTGTCAGTCCGAAGGGCGCCAAGGCCAATATCGAGGACTTTGCCCTGGCTTTCTGCAGCAAGTACGACAGTTATGAGCCCAATAAAAAGATGCTGAAATATTTTGCCAACCCCAAGGCTTACAACGAGGATGACGAAATATACAGAGTAGAAAGTGCTATTACTAACGGCTACATCAGATCCTTTCTTTTGACAGAAGTCCCCCGCATCACCGAAATGTGCTATTGGAACCGTAAAAACGGCCATTCACTGGTGGGAGTCTTCATGGAGAACGGCAGCGAGAACAGCGATTCCGAGACAGCCTTCATGATGTGGCACTCGACAAGGACTTCCCGTCCTATGCACTGGAACTTCCCAAGGAGGGCAAAGACATCGTGGTGAATCTTTATTCTGACAATGGAGAGGAAGGCTACGACGTCACGGAGAAGTTGCTGAAGTGGAACGGCGATTCCTTCACTTTGGTGGCTGAATAAGTATACATCCTGATATCTGAAACAAGAGGGTGTGTCAAAATGATTGAGTGCGCTAAGGACGTCGACTACTGGTTCTCGCCGAAGGCGACTGAAGAGGGGAGTGCGCTTCGCGCAGAAATCTCACAAATCGTTACAAATCAAACAAATAACAAATAGAAAAATTTGAAAGATTTGGATAGATTTGAAAGATTTCTCGCCGTAGGCGACTAAAAATTCAATTTGACACACCTCTTTTTTCTACATTCTTTTTACGACAACAAACAGTCGTTGGCACGATTCTATGGGGATGTTCCACATCCTGTCGAAAAGGTCGATGTCAACCGACTCGTTGTAGGCATCGTTGTCGGCCACGTTTCTGTACGTCTCCACGGAATCCTGGATAAAGAAGTGCGATTCGTCGTATCCCACCACCGGCACGTAATGCAGCGTCTTGCCAGTGAAGACCAGGGTGATAACGGGAGTTCCCTTGCTGATGGCGTTCTTCAGGTCATCTACAGTTCCCGTGAAATACGCCGTGGTGTAGTTTTGGCGTTGTTCCTCAAACAGTATCTTGAAACACTTGGGGTAGGCGCCCCCGCTGTATTTGCAGGGGAAAGTGGGTTGCTGGTAGAGGGCCACGCCGTCTGCATCCTCACCGAAGAACCGCAACAGGTACGCGCAGGCGCAAGCCGCACATTCGTTATTGGCCTGCGTGTCGGGCTTGGGATTGGGACGAATGACAAAGGATGCGGGGTGGTCGTGCGAGTTGACATAGGGTTCAGGAGCCACGAGCCAATTGGCCCGTGCATAGGCCTTTTGCTCATCGGTCATGTTGCCGAGCATGGTCATCAACTTGCTGATAGCATCTTCTTGAGTATCTTGTTGTTCTTCAGGGTTTTGGGCATAAGAGGGGGATGCTAATAAGAAGAGCAGCGTGGCAAATATGAATAGGGATATCTTTTTCATCTTTCAGGAGTTAAATTGACGTATGTGATTTTAACATAGTTAGAGTGCGCTTCGCGCAGAAATCTTGCAAATCGGTTCAAATCAAGCAAATCTTTTAGGGTTGTTTCATAGTTTTTCTCTTTTAGGTGAGCGGAGCGAACACAGACAATCGCAACTCTGTTGCCCAATTCATTGTTTGGAAGATAGTGGCATTTGGTGGGTGGCGCGGAAGTTTTCGAGTTGTTCTACGATTTCCTCGGGGTCATCAGTGATGGAGAGGATGAGATTGTGGTATTTGCCTGTCATGGCCATTGACTCTAAGAGAGGATAAACCGGCATTTCCTCTGTCCAGAACTTCTTGCCCATGAAAATCATCGGACTGGATAGCCCCAGCGAGAGGTAATGGTTCTGCACGGCGTCCTGGAATATTTCCTGCAGTGTGCCAGCCCTGCCTGGTGTGTAGATGATGCCGCCATAGGCTAGGGTGAGGATGTTGTCCTCACGGATGCTGTTCTCGAAGAACTTGGCGATATGTGTGGCAAAGGGAGTCGACGGTTCATGCCCGTAGAGCCAGGTGGGGATGCCGAGGCTGTGGTATTTCTCCTGAGGAAACCTTTCCATCACCTGCCAAGCCGTGGAGAGCCATCCCGTGTCATTGAAGGATGGCGCCCCGCTCATGAGTTGGAGTGCCCAGTCCACGTCTTTTACTGACCTGCCTGCCATCCATGCCCCGAGATGTGTCGCCTCCATGGCCCCCGGTCCTCCTCCGCTGAGCATGCAGAATCCCTGTTCCGTGAGCCGTTTGCTCAGCAATACGATGTCACGGTAGTTGGGGTCGTTGCGCAGTTGTGCATGTCCGCCCATGATGCCCACACACTGTTGCTGGTCATGGTCTTTGAAGAAGTCGTCGAGCGCGGTATACACCCCATGGTCGTGGAGGGTACGTGCCAGTTTCTCCTTGGCGTCAGCCCGTTGCTTCCCCGTGGAGACGAAGTGGTGGTAGACTTTGCTGTCGAAGCACGTATTGAAACTCTCGTCTACGAGAGGGTTGTATCCCTCGTAGAGGTCATGAGCGCAATACAGTGTCTTGCGTGTCACGTCGTATGGCACTTGTTGGAGGTAATCAATGATTGCCGCCGTTTGGCCGAAGTCTTTTTCTGAAATCATAGGGTTTAAGGGGTGTGGATGGTTTGCGTAGCAAATATAGTCAAAGTGGAGGGGAATGCCAAACAAAATGGGAGTTTTTTTGTTTGGCATTCTTTTTGGGAGGGATTGTTTTACCTTCAACTTCTTCAAGGCTGATGATGGTTACGGTTGCTGCTGCTATCAGGGTGTTGACCAAGATGTTTGGGTATCCTGTGCTTTATGTCATTGTTTTGGGGCAAACATGGTCTTAATATGTCCTGTTTTCAACCAGTAATCGAAACATTCTAATACGTCTTCATAGCAATCGAAGATACCCATACTTTCTTTCTCGCAATTGTGTACAAACAACAGAATCGACTCTTCGCGTTTTTCAGGTTTGCTAATATAATATCGTGCCCAGATATCATTCATCTGATGTTGGTCTTCCTTGAGCAGTGGAATACACTCTCTCGGGTTTGCAGGGAAGTCCACAGTTGCATCTCCTATGCGTACCTGAGACTTCACATTTTGTTTTTTGCCATTACGTTTCTTGTTGGTGTTGTTGCCGTTGTCGCCGCACCCGTCGTTGTCGTTCCCGTTGTTGCCGCCCCCATCGTTGTCGTTCTCGTTGTCGTCAGTCAGCCAGTAAGGCAGTGCGTCCACATCGGTAAGGTTATTCTCTTGTGACTCCAAATACTGCAGTTGAATCTCCCTACTAGTAAGCACCTGATGCACATCGAAAGCCGTCTTGTCGAAGAATCCCCATTCCACGAGTGTCTTGACGATTTTCTCCATTTTTTTGATCTTGATACCTGGTAGTTCCTTGAGGATGACGAGGTAGTTTTCCGGTTTCCACTCGATGAAGTACCCATTCTTGTAGATGGTGCAGAGGAGCATGATTGTAGCCGCTTGTCCCTTGATGCCGTGTTCCACGGTCACGGCGCAGATATCCGGTCTGTCGAAGAAGTCGACGCTGAGTTGAAAATTCTTCTGAGTTGTTGCCATGATTGTTGATTTTTTGTTTACCATGGCAAAATTAGTATCACGAAAGAAAAAAATCGTGTCATTTTCGTGTAGACGGCATCATTCAGCCAAACTTGGCTGAATTGATTGAAATAATGCCATTCAGCCTAACTTGGCTGAATTTGTTATACACCACAAATACGACGGGGGCGGCTTTTGCCGCCCCCTCTTCTGTCGTGTTATCTATATGATATAGGTGTTAAATATCAGCATCTTTTGTTTATCCCACCAAGGTGTTTTTTGTGCTACATTCTTTATTCCCTCTTTGGCCTGTTCTCCGCTAGTATCCGCGCGAAGACTTCTGCGCAATGATGGATGTCGTTATACTCGTTTAGACGGCGGCCAGAGAGGTTGTCGCTCTTCCAATCGATGAAAGAGTTGGCGTATACACCCTTAACGGTCTGCTCCAGCGTATCGGCCTTGAGGGGGATGTCCTCAATGGGTAGGTTCATTGTGTTGATGATATCCTTAAAATATCTGAAATCGCCATCGATGGTAAAACCTTCGTCGGCGGCTATTCTGTAGATGGCAATCCAGTGGCGCTGCTTGCAGAAAGTTTTGTCAGATGGCCTGTAACCGCCATGGTTGAGCATCAAGGAAATGCTCCTGCGGAGGACATCGATTTTCTGCTCCTCTGTCAGTTCACTTGCGGGCACGAGCGATTCCGCAGCCCTGTCAAACTCTTGCTCAACCGATTCTTCATTGGGATAGGGGGCGTACATGGGTATTGTCGTCGCCCCTTGACGAAGGCTGTCCAAGTCGTGTCCGTTCTTTTCCAAATCAGTGATGCACGAGCCAGTGGCATAGCAATACATGGTGACGATGATGCTGACGGCGGCCGTCAGTTCCTGGTCTGATGCCGTGGGTGAGATGTGCGATTCGTTGTTGCGCCATTCCTTCACCATTAGCAGCCATTGATACAGTTTCTGTTGAGTTTCTTCAGGACTGAATTTCAAATTCCATAGTGGTCGGATGTCATGTATCACGTTAGCCCATGTCACATCCTCCCCTTCATACCGTGGCTGCACCTCCCGTCCTTTCATCAGGTAGTAGAGTTTCTTCAGATATGCTTCAAATTTAGTCACCAACAAATTGAATGCAACGAACTTGTCTACAATGACGGCATCATCCTTATATAGATTAGTGAACGCGCGGTGGATGAACATCCCCACACCGTCGAGCGAGGGGATGGACGGCTTGTCGAGCACGTAGAACACGCTGTCGACAATCTCCTTCAGCGGTCGCATGCCGCCTTTTACGCCATCGAGCGTGGAAGAGATGATGCCCTCCAACTCTTTTCTCGCCTTCTCTTCCACGGTCACGACGGTCTGTGGTGGCTCTTCGCTGGGTGTTTCCAATTTCTTGAACTCATCGTCCACCGACGGTTGTTCAACAACGGCGTTATGGATGGTGATGTCGTCGTTGAGATATGCGGCAAGAATCTTCTCGCGCATTTCCGGGTCGAGGATGAAACTCTTCAGCAGTTTGGCCCCTTTTGCCAGCACCATCCTTGGTTTAGGCTCAACGCCCTCCACTTTGGTAACGAATACCCTTGTCTTTGCGGGGTCGAGGGTGAGCCGTAGTTCAGCGAAGCGGTTGAAGTCATCCAGGTTTTGCTCGGTAGGGTTGGCGAGCATCAGGTTTGTCAGCATGCTGATGTTCACCCCGGTCGCCTCTGAGAGGATAAGGATTTGCTTGTGCAACTCCCTCAGTTGATATTCGTTGATATAGTCGTGAATGGTCTTTCCTGCCTCTGGACGCAGGTCGCCACACTGTATGTCGTGCAGGATGAGGATGGCGGTGCGCTGGTCTTTCTGCGACAGCGAGGCGAAAGTTTTGTGCAGTTCCTGCAGTGCTTTCTTGGCGGGTTCGCTGCCCGGACCTTCGGTATACAATTTCTTGATATACCTTTGGAATTTCGAGTTGATGTATTCCGCATCGATGGTTCCCGTGCCGGTCTCAGTGATGTACGTATCCACGGGGTATTCGAACTCATTGCCTTCACCACCACCTGTTCCCTGCGTAAACAATTCGCGGTAGCGTTGCAGCAGGATGAGGTAGGTCTGCTCGTCAAGTTCCATCACCACCTTGGTATAGGTGTCGCCGTGCTTGAACTCATATTCGCTCTTCTCCCAGTCGAAACCCTGCAACTTGGCAGCCTCCAACAGGTGGGTCATGGTGCTGAAGTCCTGGGCGAACATCCGTCTGTCTTCCCGGGTGTCGGGCAGCCTCTCGAAATCGAACAGTTCGTGGGAGTGGAAGATGTCGCGGATATGCAGGAACTTCCGGTTGATGTTCATGAGGTTGTCCTCGAGTTTGTCGACGAAGACACCGAGTGGTCGGTCTACATACACTTCCAGGGCATCATTGATGTTCTGTTCCATCGTGTAGGGGAAGGAATAATAATGAATGATACCGAAAGGTTTGTCGGGTCCGAACAGGCGGTTGGTGCGCGAGAACGACTGTATGATGTCCACATACTTCATCACCTTGTCCACATAGAGCGTGTTCACCCATTTAGAGTCATATCCTGTCAGCATCTGGGTGACCACGATGAGCAAGTCTATCTGCTGAGAATGGTCATGCTCCACACCTACATACGGTTTTTTATGTGCCAAACGCTTTGCCACATCCTTCTTGTATTTGCTATACTGAGGCAGGCCGAAGGATGTCTGGTATTTGGCATTGTAGTCGGCCAGCATCTCCAGGATGGCATCCTCACGGGCTATGCCCTCATCGGTGTTGTCGATGTTGTTGTCGAAGACGGTGACGACATTGAGTGACGAGTATTGCGACTTGAAGATGTGATAGTATGCTATTGCCTCGGGGATGTTCTGCGTGGCGAGGATGGCATGGAACTTCCGGTTCTTGCTCAGACGGTCGAACTTGCCCATGATGTCGGCTGCCACGGCCTGGTGGTGCACATCCTGCTGATAGAGTTTTTTTGGCAGATAGTGCTCCACGCCATGTTTCGTCTCGCCATTCTCGGTATAGGTGTCGGGCATCTGCATTTCGTGCATGAAGCGGTTGTACACCTCCATGGCCTCCTCGTTGCCCTCTATCTCGTCGAGGCTGTGGATGCCCAATTGGCAGAACGCCGCCTTCTCACGCAGTTCCTCGTCTTCATAGGTGGTTTCTCGATAGGGGTCGAATCCCAGCACATTGCCGTCGGGGATGCCGTTGGCGATGGTGTATTTGTGGAGCATGTCGCCGAAGAGCGTGCCCGTGGTGATTTCATTGTGCGCGTTCTCCTCAAAGACCGGGGTGCCTGTGAAGCCAAACAGCAGGGCGCGGGGGAAGGTGCGCTTGATGCTCATCAGCATCTCGCCGAACACGGAGCGGTGGCATTCGTCGATGATGAACACGAGGCGTTTCTTGCCTACACGCTCTATCAGGGCAGCATCGATGTTCGCCCCAGGCTTGATGTTCGCCATCTTCTGGATGGAAGTGACTATCAGTCGGTCGTCGTTGCTGGTGCTGTCGAGTTTGCTCGCCAGGATGATGGTGTTCTGCGTGTCCTGTACCGTTTCGTCCTCACCGGCGAAGCCGCGGTATTCGTCAAGCGACTGCGTGCTCAGTTCGATGCGATCCATCAGGAACACCACCTTGTCGGCATCGTTGCTGTTGGCTATCAACTGCGCCGACTTGAACGAGGTCATTGTCTTTCCCGACCCTGTGGTGTGCCAGATGTAGCCGCCACGGTGCTCGTGCTCGTCCCAGTTGGTCTTATGCGTGATGTCGCAGATTTTGCTGGCGGCATAGTATTGGTAGGAGCGCAGCACTTTGAGCGCCTGGTCCTTGTCGTCGGCAATGGTGTAGTAGCCGATGAACTGGTGTGCCATCGGTATGTTGAGCAGTTCCACGGCCACGCGGTGCCAGTCGAAGATTTCCTGGTTGTTGAAGTCGGCCCAGTGAAACTGGAACTCCTGCAGAAACCCGTCTTCCCTGCCGGGATTGGCGAAGTAGAGCGTCTTCTCGGGTGTCATCGCCACGAAAATCTGCACCATCGAGAAGATGCCGTGCGAGAACACACCCTCGTGCATATAGCGCTTGATTTGGAACACCGCCTGCGACACATCCACACGGCTTCGCTTCAGTTCGATATGAATCACGGGCATACCGTTGATGAGCAACAGCACGTCGCCACGGCGGTCGCCGGCCAGTGGGTTGGCAGCCTTGAATCGGGGTTGGCGCACTATCTGATATCGGCTCTGTCCGCTCTTGATTTCCTGCGGGTCGAAAATCTTCAGATACACCTCCTTGCCGTAGTTGTTGGTGTCCTTCGGATTGTCGCGTTTGATGCACACCTGCTTGCCGTTGATGAGTTTGTTCACCTTGTACGGACTGCCGCAGATGTTCACCTGTTCCATCACCTGCTGCATCTCCGATGATGTCAGCGGATAATTGCCCAGCACATCGCGGCCACGGTTCATATCGTAGATGATGTCGGCCCAGTTCTTGACCAACTCCTCTTCCGTTGGGCGGTTCATCACCTCGTTCCACCCATGCTGCAAGAGGGTGTCGCATAATGCTTGTTCAAAAGCCAATTCCTTGTCGAAAGGCTGTATGTTTAGGTCGTCGCTCATATCGTGATGAATTAAGGTGTATCCTGTTTATTCTGTTTCAATAGTTACCTTCCAATAGCCGGTCTTGTTGCTCCCCACACGCACGATGAGACCCAATGTCTTCAGTTTGGAGATGTGCTTATATATCTGCCTTTCCTTCAATGCAAGTTTTTCGCACATCTCATTGACAGTAGTTTTGGGATTTTGGCGGATGATATTGAAAACAGACCATGTAGAATCTGAAACTTCAGGGAATTTATCCTGTATTTTATCCTGCACTTTATCCTGTACTTCTTCCTCCTGTGGTTGGTAATGGAGCATGGTGTCCAAGAGGCATTCCAGCATGAACTCCACAAACACGGTGCTTTCACCTGCTGCATCGCTTTGGGCTATTGCGTTGTAATACTCCTGCTGATGGTCTTTGACGATTGTCTCCACAGGGAGCCATGCAAAGATGCCCTTCCAACGTGAGAGCAGCATGGTTTGCCAAAAACGCCCCATACGACCGTTACCATCAATAAAGGGATGTATGAACTCAAATTCGTAGTGGAACACACAGGAATGAATCAGAGGATGGGTATCGGTGGTGCTCACCCAATGGAAGAGGTCGTTCATCAATTGGGGCACCCTGTTGGCAGGGGGTGCCGTGTGGATGATGCGTTGGCCATTGCTCACGCCCACGCCTTCTTGCCGATAATTACCGGCACCTCGCACCAGGTTGTTCATCATCAGCCCATGAGCACGCAAAAGATCCTTTTCTTTGAAAGCATCCAACTGGGGCATGAGACGATAGGCTTCAATGGCGTTCTTCACCTCTTGTATTTCATCGGGAGGCCCCAACACCCGCTTCCCCTCGATGATATCTGTCACTTGCTGCAGCGACAGACTGTTGTGCTCGATGGCCAGTGAGGAGTGGATGGTCTTTATCTGGTTTTTCTTGCGTAGTAAAGGCGACGGGGCGTTCTCTCCCAATTGCATGGTGATGATGCCCACTTGCTCCGAGATTTCTGAGAGCAGCCGCATCATTTTATCTGTTATCTTATAGGGTGGCGTGTACATGGCTGATGAATGGCTTAGACAAACATTTTGTCGAGACAGGCGGACTTGATCTGCTTCAGTTTCTCAAGACGCTGCGAATGGAGGGAGATTTGGGCGTCGAGGGAAGAGAAGAAAGAGGCGATTTTTTGTTGCTCTTCAACAACATTGGGCAAAACAATATCAATATCAAGAAAATCTTCAGCACTTATATTGAGAAGTCCGTGGTTTCTTGCTCCTTCTGCGGCTCTTTTTGCAACTTCTTGATGCCATAATGTGGTATCAAAGAAATGCACAATATAATCAGAACAAACAGATTCGTCAACAGAAAAAACAATATATAGTGTAGACAATACACCCATATCGTATTTATCTAATCTTTTAACAGCCCCAAAAGGATATCCGTTTGAGTAACTTTTATTATAGGCAAATTCTCCATTTTTTATTAGATAATAGCCACTTACGTTTGAACTTGCTACTACATTGTTAAAAAAGGCTGTTTGTTCAATTAAGCCTTCTGCAGCAGATATTGTAAGAGGTAGTGTTGACTCTAATTTCGTATTTTTTCGAGTTATTCTACTGGCAAAAGAACCTAATTTCATCTTCTTCCACTCCCCTTCAAACCCTATGAATCGAACGCGAGGTTTGGTCTCTCCTTCTTGAGGGAACATGGAAACAAGGCAAGCGGACTTCATTTGTTTCAAAGATGCAATCTTCTTCGTCGTTGTCTGAATCAATGAATCTAATGACTTGAAATACTCGGCAATGGCTTGCTGCTCTTTTATTTTTTCAGGATACTTAATCTCATAGTTTTTTAATAGGGTTCCAGACAAATTACCCTGACCGCCTTGAATTAAAGAGCCAACAATTTGTGTTTTCTTTCCCTGTAATAAATAATTAAGATAATACTTATCAATTTCTTTTGTAGGAAAGATTGCCAATATGGCTTGATTTATAGCACCTCTTATTTTTGAAATATCAACTTCACCACTTGTTGCACCATAAAGTGCATATATAAGAGTATCCTTTTCTACAATTTTTGCCGATGATGATAATAACCCTTTTTCTGTCAAGAATAGTTCTGTTTTATCTTTATGTATTTCTCCTGATCTAATAAAGGGAATGACACCACCATAATAATCAGAATTTCCTGCAGAAGGTGTACCTCCAGAAAAGGATAAAGAAAGATTTCCTAATTTATTTCTTACCCACTTCCCCTCAAATCCCTTAAATCTTATCTCTGGTTGTTTCATTTGTTGTCCTCCTGTTCATAATAATATGAATAATCGATGCCCTTCATAAAGAGTTCCCGGCTGTCGGTTTGGTGTGTGATGGCACCATGAAGCAACTGCTTGATGCGAGTAGAATCGGTCACGCTCTGTGTCATGGCCTCGAGATAGTCGTATTTGGCGATTTTACTCCAGTCGATGCAGCATTGGTGGCGAGCCTTCAACATCAAATCGAGCCAAATACGCGCGCTTCGCCCGTTTCCTTCCATAAAAGGGTGTGCCACGTTCATTTCCACATATTTATCGAAGACTTCTTCGAGCGTGGTTTCTGGCATCCGCTCAATCCTTTCCAACTCCTTTTGCAGATATTGCGCAAGGCAGAAAGTGAAGCCACCCTTTGAGATGGTCTTGGTGCGTATCTGTCCAGCGAAGTCATACAGTCCACCGAATATGTAGGCATGAATCTGTTGGAGTCCTCTCACCGTTCCTTCGGGAATAGTGTCTATCATACTGCTTTCAAACAACGTGTAGGCCTTTCGTTTGCTCTGTCCGTCGATAGTGTTTTCGCTATAAGTCAGCCAGTCTAAAAAAGCCGAAGCCTTCTTGTTGGGCATCGCTTTGGCCAAGGCAGCGATGCCGTCGGCATCGAGGGTGTCGGTGAGTCGACGCTTGCCGTCAGGAGCAAGCAGTTTCAACTGGGTAGTATTACTAACCACTTCATTTCCTTCTGCCTTCAATTTGGCTTTCAAGTATTTCCAATAGTTGCGCGTCTTGGTGTAGTCGGCCTGCTCGTTGATGGCTCCGATGATATCAAGCACGGAGAAAAACCACCGGGCTTTCTCCTCGCTCCACACGGCACGCACCTCGTGGTCGTTGTAGAATCGTATAGATATCTTAGACTGTGTCATCTCTTGCCCTTCTTACTTCTTTATCAAGTTCTGCAACCCGCTGATGGCAAACTCATCGCCAGTCAAGTCGTCTATCAGGCCCGACAAGTCTTGCTGAGCCTCCACCAACTGCCGTTCGAGGTCATTGTAAGAAACAGCATATTTGCTGGCCAATGTCATGATGCCTTTCTCCATCTTGTCGAGTTCGGCGGTGAGCGTGCCATTGATTCCGTCACATACAGGGTCAATCCATTTCATGTGGAGGAAAGACGCAATTTCCTCATCGGTGAGGTTTTCGATGGCCTCCTTGGTCTTTTCAACCAGTGCCAAGCGAGCCTCTTTCAAGGTCTTGTTCAGTTTTGTCTGTTCATCCCAAAGTTTGACGAACTGTTTGAGTTTCTCCTGTGTCTCAGGCTCTATCTCACCATTCTTTGCCTTGGCGTCCTTCTTGATTTTCTTCTTATCAAGTTTGGGGTTGTCCTCGCCTTCGAGATACTCCTGTGACTCTTCCTCCGTGAAACCTTCTTGCAGTTCCTCGACCTCGGCTGTAATGCTTTCTTGTCGGGCTTCCATATCTGAAATGGCTTGAAGTTCGGGTTGGAACATCACCTTCTGTACCATCTCAAAAGGAATGATGCGCCCTTTCAGTCCATCAGGCACCTCCACCTCGTCGTCACCCTTCTTCACCAGTTTCGTGGCCTCTTCCACCACACGGGCGGCTCCCATTCCCTCGGTCTGGAGCATCTCGATGTCGCTCACGATGACTTGCCAGTTGTCGCTCAACGCCTGGTATGCCGCATAGCGGTCGACCAATGGGATAGACTCCAAACGATGGAAGATATCATCGGCTATCTCATACAGTGCCTTTAGGTCGTTCACCGAAGCATAGTTGTCTATCAGTTGGCTGTGCAAGCCATCAGCAAAGCCATCAAATGCCTGACTGAATTGTGCGCGAAGGGTCTTCACATCCGCATTCTTGTTGATGATGCCAGACGCATCATCGGTGGTGATTTCGGAATAGGGTTTGTCGTCGGCTGGCGAGAACAACTCTCCGCGGAGCGACGGCAGGGCCTCCCAATATTTCGTCATGAGGTCGATTTCCGCATTAGGTATTCCGCCGTTCATTGTGGCGTAGATGTCATACTGCTCCGGAGCCTCGGAGGAATCGACATAGCGCGGGATGTTCAGGTTGTAATTGTTCTCGCGGATCGTCTCACGGCTCACCTTCTTGGAGAAACCAGGCTCCTCGCGGCGTTCACGCACTACATCGGCGATGCGCTTGATGTCACAAGCCCGTAGTTTGTTGCTTTTGCCGTCCTTCACAAAGCCTTTCGACGCATCGATGATAAGGACGTCATCGTTTTTGCGGTGTTGTTTCAATACCATGATGAGCGTAGGGATGCCCGTTCCAAAGAAGATGTTGGCAGGCAGCCCGATGATGCAGTCTATCTGGTTTTTCTCTATCAGTTTCTTGCGAATCTTGCCTTCGCCGTCGTCCTCGGGGTCGCCACGGAAAAGCACGCCATGGGGCAGGACGATGGTCAGGATGCCGTCGGGCTTGATGTGGTGTAACTCATGCAGCAGAAAGGCATAGTCGGCCTTGCTTTGCGGTGCCACGCCATAGTCGCGGAAGCGGGCGTCGAACTCCGCATCCTTCGGGTCCCAACGCTGTGAATACGGGGGATTCGACACCACGGCGTCCACGTAGAGCGGTTCGCCATCCTCCACAGGCCAGTCCTCGTCGAGGGAGTCGGCGCAGCGGGTGACGATGTTGCCCGGACGGATGCCGCGCATCACCAGGTTCATACGTGTGAGGTTGTAGGTGCTCTCCTTCAGTTCCTGTGCATAGTATTTCACGCGGTTGCGGTCTTCGATATGCCGTCCCACGCTCTTGCCGATGGTGATGAGCAGCGAACCCGAACCGCTGGTGGGGTCGTAAATCTCTATCTGCTGTTTTTCCCTGTGATGGTCGGCCACTATCTCCGACATCAGCATCGCCACCTCGTGGGGAGTGTAGAACTCGCCAGCCTTCTTGCCGGCAGAAGAGGCGAAGTTGCCAATCAGGTACTCATACACATATCCCAATACGTCATAGTCTTGCGACCCGTCCGTCGGGATGTCCTTGATGAGTTTGATGATTTCCTTTAGCGCCTTGGTCTGCGAAGCCGGGTTCTCTCCCAGTTTGCTCAGTCCTGCCTGCAACGTGACGAAAATCTTCTCATACACATGCTTGTAGTTTGGGCTGACCAATCGGTCGAAGGAATTGAGCGCGATGCTCAGGTCGCCCACGCTAAAGGTGCTGTCGGGCAGGAGCCAGGTGGAGAAGAGGTTCTTGTACTCGATGAAATAGCCGATGCTGTTCTTACAGTCGTCGATGGTGACTGCGGCATCCTCGTCCTCATAGTCCTCCACGAGGTCGGGCAGGTCTTCGTCTGTCCATCCGATGGATTTCAGATGCGCCACTTCATTGTCCGACAAAAACTTGTAGAATATAAGGCCCAGCAAGTAGTCCTTATACTCATTGCTATCTATCTTCATCCGCATCCTGTTCGCGGCCGCCCAGATTCTATTGGCAAGTTGTTGCTTGTTCATGATGTATAGTTCTGTTTTATCTTTTCTTTTGTTTGTATTGTATTTGGGCTACCCTAATTGCTTTTAAAGCCTCATCTCGTTCCTCCTTTGATGGCAATAGTCTACACCAATAAAGAATGTCTAACATATTGTATATAAGGCTTCTAATGAGATAGGGAGCATTACCTTTAGCCACGTCTTTATCAGTTTTGGTTCGATGAGATCCAGGATTTGTCACCGCTACGCATGTGTGAATTGCTCTTTGGATATAAATAGGGATGATTTCTTGCATATAATTTTGCCCAACCATTATACTGCATTCTGCCAAATTTGAGCCGTTATGTTCAACTGTGCAAAAACCTCGTTCGTATAAGCGGTTCATCACATCATTCATTATTTTTCGTATGTCATTTAGCACAGAATTGTTTTGCCAATCCTCTTTTTCTAGTACTTTCAGTATGCGTAGGAGGTCATGTTTTGACTCTGGCCAAGTTTCAAAGACGGTTTGATGTTTATGAATGATTTGAGTCTCTTCCAAAGAATCAGCATTCCTCTTGATATCCTCAATCAGCCGTTCTTCATCTTTGTCCTTTTCATAATAAAGCCCCTCATGTTCTTCGGCAAAAGAAGATGAAGAAGACAAATCAGGCTGACCTGTAAAGATATAGTATGGAATCTTTCTGCGATGTGATAATTCGTTTATCTTTTTCACACTATATGCTAGGCCAGTCAACTTATCCTCTTTAGCATCTTTATCATATAGTACTTTAGCATCGAGAATTACACCAGACCATTCTTCCAAATACTTTTCAAAAAGAATCATTCCATCAACAGAATACTTACATGGTATGATTTCCATCCCATGCTTTAGACTCTCGCAGCGTTCCTTGAAAGAATCTAATTCTTTCCACTTGTCATCTATCCATAAAATTTTATATTTACTCATATTCTTTTCTGTATATCGGAAGTTTAACAATCACATTAGTAAAATCAATATCGGCTAATTTGAAAGAGAATAAATCATAATCACCACCATAGTGATGTGTTATGCTCTTGACGATATAGCCACCTGTTCCAGAACCATCAGAGTCAATTCCCTTGATTCCCTTTATACCAAATCTCACCTTCTCCATGCCATCAGGTAGGGGCTCACCATCATTGCTAAAATTAACTACAAAGAAAGTATCCTCAACGGCCAGCGTGATATGTAATGAATATTCTTTATCATCACGGACAAAACCATGATTAATAGCATTGTCTACAATGTTTTGAACAAGTCTTGATAAATCCAACTTGCCCATTTTAACATATGGAATATCAATACCTGCTTCTTTCAAAGAAGCCTCATCACGGTGATATTCAATGAAATATCTGTCATTCATTGTCACGTACCCTTTAAGATGTTCTTCCAAATTCACGATTTCTGGAGTTGAAAAGACATCTTCATCAGCAATATGAGAAACAATTCCAGAAAGTACATCTAAAGACTTCTTAAGTCTTTGAATATACTTGCTCAATAGAGCAGAATGTTCTTTTGACAGATTGTCGGAAAGGTCTTCTAATAAAGGAAGAGTATTTCTCATTTGAGCCATAGGAGTCTTCATATCATGTTTGCGAATACGAACTTCATTGATATATTCAGACTTCATCTGCTCAATGATTTCCTGCAAACCTAACTCGTTCGCTTTTGAAAGCATAAAAGCCCTGCAAGCCTCTTTGTACAGGCTCTTTTGGATTGCTATTTCCGGGTAAGCAATCTTATGACGTAAGACGAATGTCCTTGATAGGAAATCCATTCCTATTGTAGGAACTTCAAGTTTGGAAAGTGTCATGCACAAATATTCCATATCAATGGTATCATCCGGGATGATTGCCATAATATTTTTGTTGAGCCAGACGGGATTATCTTCCGTGGCTTCTACAATAGAGGGCTTTAATGACCTGATTGATGACAGAAGAATTGCTCTCTTATTAAGACGAGAAAAACCATATAAATTCTTTTCATCTACAAGATTTGATTGATCAATATATGGGTGTGTCCAATCATCAGACAAATCTGACAATCTGACAATCTTACCTTTATCTCTTGATGTAGATTCATCAAGTCGAGGTAGAGAGACAACATCTTCAAGAACCGAAACAGTATAACCTTCAGGACATTCTATTTCGTTTGTCTTAAGATACTCAGGAATATTCCAAGAATAGTCAAGGCTTTCTATCTCATCAAGCGACACAGACTTTGATACGTTGTCTGTATCTTTATGATAAGAATTCATCAACTCTGTTATGTCTAGATGATTTACATTCAAGTGATTAGAATATAACCCTGATGCATCTATCACTCGAACAGCATTTTCATGGAAAGGTTTCCTCCGGAGAATGATACACGCCAGTTGAATTCTTGTTCCATTAAGCATATTCTTAGGAAGAAGGATGACAGTGTCAACAATATGGTTTTGGGTAGCCCATTTTCTGAAATTCTTCTTACTATTTGCATCACTCCATAATATGGAAGCAGGTGCGAAAGCAACACAAATAGCATCTTCGGAAGAACTATCAAGAAATCTAATTGGGACAATTAACTCTGGGTCTTCAGGCTGTTTAACCTGAAAAGCATCAGGTTGCTTGACCATGTGAATTCCATTTCCAAATGGAGGCATGGAAATT
The DNA here is from genome assembly GCA_900315455.1 of uncultured Prevotellaceae bacterium. Classification (GTDB taxonomy): domain Bacteria; phylum Bacteroidota; class Bacteroidia; order Bacteroidales; family Bacteroidaceae; genus Prevotella. The sequence continues at coordinate 27,982 of OMZE01000010.1, forward strand.
ATAGTATCAAATTTGCCATTGGTCCATTCTCCTATATCCTTGTGCGAAAAAAGCAAATTATCCAGCCTATCACACAAAGCCATACGAAGCATCCCTATCTGCCATGTCACAAGTTCCGACTCGGCTGCTTCTACACTTTCAATTCCATCAAGATCGGTTGCAAAGTTCATAATTCCACCAAATGGAATATATGTCTTTCTCGTATTTTTACAAATGAACGCTTCTGCAAGTGTTACAAGACCTCTTGGAACCACAAGTTGATCTTTCAAATTGTTATAGCGACATGTGTTTTCTATTGCATAGTCATACCAGTGTAAATACTCCACTTGGTTGAATTCTGAAACAATTAATATATCAACCATTATTGAACTTAGCATTTTCTCATCTAAAATCTCAGAAACTGGAATGATAATTTTAGATATTACACTACCTATTGGTGAATTATGCAAAATATTAGAAATTTCCTTAGATAAATTTGATGGGTTTATATCATGAGTCGATTCGTCGATTTTTTTCCTTAAGTACAACAAAGCACCAATAAATGGCAAACAATAATTGGAGATATTTTTGTTTTCATTCAATAGACGGAGAGCATTATCTATCGTGCTCTTGTTTTCGTTGTTCACCATTGGACTTTGTCTCATAAATACTAAATTTGAAGGATTGTTTTCTATTTTCGACCGCAAAATTATTCTCTACGTGTGCAACCATCCTGCACAGGAAAATATTTTTTGTAATTTTCTTCAATTATCTTTTGGATATGGCATCTATAAGCGTCTGGTGCCAGCACTTCCAAGTCTGCTCCATACGACAATATTTGCTGGTCGAGTTCTCTGTTAGGAATGACTCGGATACTAATGATATGGTTGTTTTCATCGATTGTCTTCTGTGTATGATGAAGCGGTTTTGAAACCACATACATAAACCTTTTCTCAGATAATTGCAGTTCGATGGTAATGGGTTCGCTATGAGGTACAGTCACCCCCACCACATCATCAAAATAATGCTCAAAGTCAGTAGAGTCATTGGGTATGAATGAAACATCAGAGGCGACAGTCATCGACACGATACGGTCTAATGCCAGGTTCGTGATGTCATCTCTTCCATCTACATGCCCAAACAGGAACCAACGGTTGTTGTATTGCTTGACATAATAAGGGTGTATGATGTAAGATATATCCTTCCCACCGTTCTTATAGTTATGGTATTCAATCCTCAAAACTTGGTGGTTGGATGCAGCATCAATCACGTCGGAAAGAAATTCAAGGCCTTTCAGATTTGGGTTCTGCTCAAAGCCGATGATGTTTTCGTTATTACCTTTGAGGTTAAACCGCCATTCGAGGTTGGAAATCACCTCTTCCACCCATTCGTTGGAGGGAAGTCCACGGAAACGGCCAAGGGTAAGGATGACCGTCTGAAGTTGTTGTGCCTCCTCGTCGGTCAATGGTTGTTGGTTGATAGAGAAATCGGAATCCTCATAGCGATAATACACTTTCTTACCATCCTTTTTGCGCTCAAGTGGTATGCTCCATCCCGTTTCACTCTCCATGAACTTGATGTCCTCGAAAATCTGACGACGGCTTACGCCTCCAGTGCCGTTATAATATTCCAACGCCTCTTCACACGCATCAATGAGGTCATCGATGTAATACCGGTGGCGGCGGTCTCGGAAACATTTATCGAGCGTCTGGTATCGTATGGCTGCGTTTTTGTTGGTAGGCATAGATGGTTTTCTGTTGAGGTTAGTATGTCATTCTTCGAGTAAAACTAATATGCAAAGATAACAATTTTATTATTGTTTTTCCAATTCTTCCAAGGGGAATTAATATGATAATGTAAAAAAAATAGGTCAAAATGTGGGCTTTTTGCCATTTTTTGATATTTTTCATTGAATATGAAACTTCACAGCACCCTCAAAATAAATGGCGATTCCTTTTCTCCTTGGTTTTAGCCGAGGCGCAACCTCGGCCTGCGGAGAAGGCTGGGCTCCTAGGCGATTCCTTTTCTCCTTGGTGTAAGACATGACTTTTTAGCCGAGGCGCAACCTCGGCCTGCGTAGAAGGCCCTCCCGGCTTCCCTTGCAGGGGAGGGGGAGGGCTATAGTTGGGATTATTTGATGTACTTAACCTTTGAGGCGTCGCGGGGCTTGGGAGCGGGTTGCTCGTCGGGGTAGCCGATGGCGATGATGTAGTTGAGTTTGTAGTCGGCGGGGATGTCGAGACGCTGGAGGAAGAAACGGGCTTTCTCGTTGGCGAGGAGCCAGCGTACGGGACCGCCAAGACAACAGGTGCCGAGACCCATCGACTGTGCCGCAAGCATGATGTTCTCGCCGAGAAGACCGGCATCGAGTTCACCGCCGCCATTGACTGGGGTGCAGACACAGATGAGGGTGGGGGCGTTGCGGAACATGTTCTTGAAGTCCTTGTCGCGCTTCACCTGTTCGGCATTCTCCTGTTTGTAGACCTCGTTGACACTGGCAATGAGTTGCTGGTCTTCTACTACTCGGATGACCCATGGCTGGCGGTTCATGCCGCTCGGTGCGTTGATGCCAGCCTTGATGATGACCTCGAGTTTCTCATGTTCCACGGGTTTGTCGAGGTACTTGCGAACGGAGCGGCGAGCCATGATGTTGCTCAGCACGGGGTTCACCTCTATCTGTATGTCGGCATCGATGTCGCTCATCTTGTCGGTGGGTTCGTAGCGTTTGATGACCCTGCCGTCGCGGCTGACAAGAAACTTGGTGAAGTTCCATTTGATGTCGGATTTCTTGTCGTAGTCGGCATCTTGTCGGCGGAGCATACCGTCCATCATCTTCCCCCGTTCGTCGGCAGTGTCGAAACCGCCAAAGCCTTGTTGTGACTTCAGATAGGTGTAGAGAGGATGGGCGTTGGCACCGTTGACGTCGATTTTGTCGAACTGTGGGAAACCGATGTTGAAGTTGGCGGTACAGAACTGGTGGATTTCCTGTATGCTGCCGGGTGCTTGCTGACCGAATTGGTTGCAGGGGAAATCGAGGATTTCCAGACCTTCGGCATGGTATTTCTCATAGATGGCTTGCAGTTCGTTGTATTGTGGCGTGAAGCCGCAGCGGGTGGCGGTGTTGACGATGAGGAGCACTTTCCCTTTGTAGTTGGAGAGTGGCACTTCCTGACCCAGGTCGTCTTTTACCTTGAAGTCATACACGGTTTGTGCTGAGAGTGTCAGTGCGGTGGTCATTGCCAAGAGGCAGAAGAGGATTTTTTTCATATTCGTTTGATTTTTTCTTGGGTTGGTGGTCTAAGGTTGAATGACAGGAAATCACCAAAAGCCATTTATTTCCTTTGCAAATATAGTGAAAGCCGAGAGGAATACCAAACAAAATACGAAGTTTTTGTTTGTATTCCCGAGACGCCTCCTATATTCGCCGCGCAGCGGCAAATTAGTGAAAAAACCGAATAAGCGAGTAAAAAACAAATGTATTTGCTTTTTCGAGCGAGAGGTTTTTATCCAAAGCCGAGAGGAATACCAAACAAAATACGAAGTTTTTGTTTTCATTGTTGAACATGGGGAAACGGTGTGGGTGATGTGTTTGGTGTCAATTCTTTTAGGATGAAAATCAAAAAATGGGGGTGAAGTGGGGGATTTTGGGTTAATTTTGCAGTGTCCTTTTCGGAAAGGGCGCAGCATGCTGCGTTCCTACATCCTTTAAACCTTCTCTATAGTTTATCTTTTTGCGATAATACTAACACAAAATTTACATATAGTTGATATTACCTTGAAATCATGGACGAAAAACGTTTTTTCTTTGCTGTGGACCTTGGCGCTACCAGTGGGCGGACCATTCTTGGATGTCTGTCGCACGACACGTGTACGCTGGAGGAGTTGACGCGCTTCGATAATGTGCTTATCGAAACGGGAGGACATTTCTATTGGGATATCTTTGCCTTGTATCACGAGGTGATAAAGGGCTTGAAAATCGTTGCCCAACGGCAAGTGGATATTGCCTCTATCGGTATCGACACCTGGGGGGTAGACTTCGTATGCGTGGGCAAGGACAAGGCGATATTGCGCAACCCCCTGGCCTACCGCGACCCCCACACGATGGGGATGATGGAGGAGTATTTCGAGCGGTGCGTCGACAAGAAAACGGTATATGACGTTACCGGTATTCAGTTGATGAACTTCAACTCCCTCTTCCAACTCTACACCATGCGGCGAAATGGCGACAGTGCCTTGGCACACGCAGAGAAGGTGCTTTTCGTTCCCGATGCTCTTAGTTACATGCTCACCGGCGAGATGGTGTGTGAATATACCATCGCTTCTACGTCGCAGTTGCTCGACCCCCGTACGCGGGAACTCGACGGGCGGCTCCTCCAAAGTGTGGGACTCACACGCGAGCATTTCGGCCGGATGGTGATGCCGGGCACGGTGATGGGCACGCTCACCCCCGAGGTGCAGGCCATGACGGGTCTGGGAGCGGTGCCGGTGATAGCCGTGGCGGGTCACGACACGGCGAGCGCTGTGGCTGCCGTGCCCGCCGCCAACGAGCATTTCGCCTATCTGAGCAGCGGCACCTGGAGTTTGATGGGCATAGAGACGAAGGAGGCGGTAATCAACGAGAAGAGTTATGCCTACAACTTCACCAACGAGGGTGGGGTAGAGGGCACCACCCGTTTCCTGAAGAACATCTGCGGGATGTGGCTCTACGAGCGTTGCCGGAAGGAGTGGACCGATGCGCCGCGGTCGCATGCCGAGTTGCAGGCCGAGGCGATGAAGGTGACGCCGTTTCAGAGTGTCATCAACCCCGACGACCCCTGCTTTGCCAATCCGTCGTCGATGGTGGAGGCCATCAAGGACTATTGCAAGAAGACCGGACAGCACGTGCCAGAGAGTTACGCCGAGACCTGCCGCTGTATCTTCGACAGCCTTGCTCTCCGCTACCGTCAGGTGTTTGAATGGCTGAAGGAGTTTGCCGACTTCCCCATCACCACCCTCCATATTATCGGCGGCGGTTCGCTGAACGAGTATCTCGACCAGTTCACCGCCAACTCGCTGGGCGTAGAGGTGCTCGCCGGACCACAGGAGGGTACTGCCATCGGCAATATCATGCTGCAGGCCAAGGCCAGTGGCATCGTGGGCGACATCTGGGAGATGAGGCGCATCATCGCCCGGAGCATCACGATGAAACGCTTCGTGCCACAAGACCAGGACGAGTGGGACGCCGCCTACAGCCGCTACCTCGAAGTGGTGAGGTAATACCCACAACGACTTTTTTTAATAATTAAACAACCAAACAACCAAATAACCAAATAACAAAAAACGATATGAAAGCAGAATGGATAGAGAAAGCATACGCGGTGGCTAAAGACCGTTATGCTGCTATTGGCGTGGATACTGACAAGGCCATTGCCGAACTGGAGAAACAACAGATTTCACTGCATTGCTGGCAGACCGATGATGTGGTGGGTTTTGAACGCAACGAGGCCCTCTCCGGAGGCATCCAGACCACGGGAAACTACCCCGGGCGTGCCCGTAACATCGACGAGGTGAGACAGGACATCGAGTTTGTGAAGACCCTTATCGCCGGCAATCACCGTCTGAACCTGCATGAGATTTACGGCGACTTCGGTGGGAAGTTCATAGACCGCGATGAGGTAGAGGTGGCGCATTTCAAGAGTTGGATGGACTGGGCCAAGGAGAACAAGATGAAACTCGACTTCAACTCTACCTCGTTCTCCCATCCGAAGAGTGGCGAACTCACCCTCTCCAACCCCGACAAGGGTATTCGCGACTTCTGGATAGAGCACACCAAGCGTTGCCGCCGCATCGCCGATGCCATGGGAAAGGCACAGGGCGATCCCTGTATCATGAACATCTGGGTGCACGATGGTTCGAAAGACCTCACCGTGAACCGTAAGAAATACCGTGAGATTCTTGCCGCCTCGCTCGACGAGATTATGGAGGAGAATTTGCCCGACATGAAGGCTTGCTTCGAGGCGAAACTCTTCGGCATCGGTCTGGAGAGTTATACCGTGGGGTCGCACGACTTCTACACCGCGTACTGCGCCACCCGCAAGCAGATGTATACCCTCGACACCGGACACTATGAGCAGACAGAGAACGTGTCTGACTTCGTCTCCACGCTCCTCATGTATGTGCCCGAACTGATGCTCCACGTGAGTCGTCCCGTGCGTTGGGACTCCGATCACGTGACCATCATGAACGACCAGACCCTCGACCTCTTCAAGGAACTCGTGCGTGCCGACGGCCTGCACCGCGCCCATGTGGGTCTCGACTACTTCGATGCCTCCATCAACCGCATCGGTGCCTATGTCATCGGCACTCGCGCCACACAGAAGTGCATCCTCCAGGCATTGCTCGAGCCAGTGGCCAAACTCCGTGAGTATGAGGACAACGGACAGTTCTTCGAGCGTCTCGCGCTGATGGAAGAGGCGAAGTCGATGCCGTTTGGCGCTGTCTTCGATTATTTCAACCTCAAGAACAACGTGCCGGTGGGCGAGGAGTATATCCCTGCCATCCAGCGGTATGAGCAAGAGGTGACCTCAAAGCGATAACCCATAACAATCGTATGTCATGGCAAAAAACAAAGGAAGTCTGAGAAGCACCTTAGCGGTGTCGCTTAACAACTATCTCGATGCAGGTGCCATAGTGGCAGGTGCCAGTGGCATTACGCTCTGGCAGAACTATCTGGGACTGTCGGAGATGCATCTGGGATGGCTCAATGCACTGAGTGCCAATGCCCTTGGTGCAGCCATCGGTGCCATCATCGGGGGATTCCTGGCTGATAAGTTCGGACGTAAGTTTATTTTTACTTACAACCTCTTGGTTTATATGACGGGTGTGCTGGTCATCATGCTGAGCATGAACTTCCCCATGCTGCTGACCGGATTTCTCATCACAGGCATATCGGTTGGCATCGGTGTGCCCGCCTCGTGGACCTATATCTCGGAGAGTTCTGAGGTGAACAACCGCGGGCGCAATATCTGTATCTCGCAGATGTCGTGGGGGGTAGGCCCGATGTGTATCCTGCTGTTCGGCATGCTGTTTGCTCCCGGTGGTTATCTTTATGCCCCGGTAGAGTCGTTGGCTCGTGGCATCTTAGGTGCTGATGCCGCACAGGCTGCTGTCGAGGTGTTCAGTTCGCGTGTGGTTTTCGCTACTTTGTTTATTGTGGCGTTCATCGCCTGGAACCTGCAGCGGAAGTTGGAGGAGAGTGCAGAGTTTACTGCAGTGAAAGCCAAGGACAAGAGTGGTATCGTTGAAAACATCCGGCTGTTGTTCACCAACAAGACTGCCGTCAGGACGGTTGCTTTCCTTGCCACCATCTATCTCACCTGGAATCTGGTGGCAAGTGTCATGGGATTCTTCATGCCCCATATCTACGAAACGGCAGGAGGATTGAGCAACGAGACGGCAAACATGCTGAGTTGTATCAGTTGGGTATTTGTGGTAGTCACCACATTTATCATCTCATTTTTTGTCGATAAAGTGGCCCACCGCTTCTTCTATGTGTTCGGACTCGCCGCGGCGCTTTCGGCATGGGTCCTCATCATCGGAGGCGGGGTTTCCACGATTGCCGGAATCTGGGTGTTTACCATCCTCTGGGGCATCAACAACGGCAGTTCTGTACAGATTTTCTATGCGCTGTGGGGCTCGGAACTGTTCCCCGCCAAGTTCCGCGCAGGAGCGCAGGGCCTGATGTTCTTCATCGTCCGCGGCCTCTCGGCTGTATGGGGACTCGTCTTCACCTATATCTATGGCGAGAACGGCGAGGGATTTACCATCGCAGCCTACTGCATGATTGTCTTGCTGCTCATCTCGCTTGTCGTGGGATATATCGGTTGTCCGAACACCCGTTGCCGCACACTCGACAGCATAGCCAAAGAGCGCTATGGCGATGAGTATTAGAAAAGATATATATACGGGATAATAACAAAAGCAATCCGGCCTCCTTTAGGGAAGTCGGATTGCTTTTGTAATGCTCGGTACGACCGGGCGCTTCCTTGCATCTTTTGTGCTTGGAATGCTTAAATTCTTAGAACCTGAATCCTATGCTACCCATGATAACATGACCGTCGCCAAAGATTCCCGGCTGGTATTTGTACTCGCCGGCAATGAAGACGTTGCTGCCTAAATTGTATTGTATGCCAGCACCGACTTGAATGCCACCGTCGGTTTCATTCTCGCTGTCATGAGAGATTTGTTGTGATTCTCCACCTTTTCCTGTGATGGTATAGGCTTCACTATGAACAAAGGCTAAAGCATAACCCAGCGTAGGATAGATTTTAATTGCCTCGCCAAGGCTGAACAGATAGTGTACATTCAGTCCTACTGTGATGTCGGAAACATGGTTCTTCATGGGATGGTAGATGCCTTCCAGTTCAAGACGCCAGTTGTCTGACAAATTGTACTGGCCGAATGCGCCAATGCCAAAGTTTGTGACATCCTCTTCCAATCCAGCAATCTTTAGTGTTGCGATATTTACACCACTGCGTAAACCGATTGCAACATCACCTTTCTCCTGAGCCTGTGCGCTCATGCAGAGCATAGCCACAAACATTGCTACAAATAACTTTTTCATACTTTTTTTAATTTATAATACAATAATTAAACACTTGCCATCTTATCAAGGTGGCTTTATTATCACTTTATTTCGGCAGATTGAAGGCTGCCGTCATCTCTTTCAATTGTTCTTGCGACATACCCTCGGGCTCAAAACCCATGCAACGGGCATTGATATAAATCTTGGCACTCTTCGAGAGCACGTCTATTTGGTCGAAGGCGTCCATCACGTCAAGTCCTTGGGCGAACACACCGTGTTTCTCCCACAACACCACATCGTAGTCGTCGAGTTCGCGCAAGGTGGCATCAGCAAGTTCCACACTGCCTGGCAACTGATAGGGGATGATGCCGAGTCCCAGCGGGCAGAACGCCTTCGTCTCGGGTATCATGCTCCAAAGGATATTGGTCAGCACGTCTTTCTCCAAAAACTTCTTCGAATGACTCATGGCCACCAACTCGATGGGGTGGGTGTGGACGGTGGCGGTATAGGGTGAGCCTTTCTCTATCAGATGATTGTGAACGGTGAGATGCGAGGGCAACTCACTGGTGGGCATCACGGCCTCATCGGCGATAATCACATAACTCGAGCAGTCGTCGAGGATGCGGATGACGCTGCCGTTGCGCATGGGCTGGCGGGCAAGGTCGCGCATGCGTTTGCCAGTTCCCTTGCAATAGAAATAGCAGCCTTTGAGGTGGGGAAGGGTCACGCCGATAGGCTTCACCTCACTGATGGCAGGCAATTCACGTATTCCCTTGTCGACAAACGCCGTGATGTTCACGGTGATATTGCCGCCATTGCGTTCTGCCCAACCGTTCTGCCACAAATAGCCGGCCACTTCGGCTATCTTCTCAATCTCCTCGCGCAATGCTGCGCGGTTTTCTAAAATACTTGTCATAGTCTCTAAATAGTATGTGTTTTTTTTATGTCTATAGTCTCATTGGTGCTCGTCGGTCTGCCCGACTTTTCCCTGCTTTCTGAACTCACTGGGTTTCATCCCCGTCTTTGCACGGAATTTTGACGAGAAGTAGTCGGGGGTATCGAAATTCAGGGTATAGGCAATCTCCTTGATACTGAGGTCGGTGGTGGAGAGCAGTTCCTTGGCACGTTGCAGTCGCAGGTCTTGTTGGTAGAGGGCCGGCGACAGTCCCGTATATTCCTTGAACAGTTTTCTGAAGTTGGAGTAACTCACCCCGAGTTCCTCAGCCAGCATCTGTATGGTGAAGTCGCTCTCCAGTGTCTCGCGGATGCGCAGTCGGGCCTGTCCAATCATTTTTACGTGGAAGTGGTTCTTGGCGAGCACGATGTTCCGTTCTAGGGCATACATCTCACCGATGAGGTGGTTCACTATCCCTGCCAGCAGTTGCTGTGAGTAAGCCGCCTCTTCATTGGCAGCACGCAGTGCCGAGTCGTATAGTTCCAGAATCTTCGACGAGAACCCCACGTGGTATATGGGTTTCTCTTTAGAGAGGAAGCCTTCCGTCACCCGGTCGTCCATGTTCTTTCCTTTGAAACCTATCCAGTAACTCTTCCATCGGGCATTGGGGAGAGGGCCATAGGAGTGCCATTCATCTGGAAACAGAAGGAAAATATCACCTGCTTTGATAGTGGTGAGGTCTTGGTGTGCAGAACGGAAAAGTCCCTCGCCCTCAACTAGATACAGCATCTGATATTCGTTGAGTACACGCCCTTTCTCCATCTCGAAATAGTAGCCATCAGCATGACCGCGGGTGGGGTAGGGCTCACCTGGGTCAAGTTCATCTTTGCCAACGGTACTTACCGTGAGGCCCCATTGCGCGTCACGGTCGTTGGCTACAAGATATTTGCTACTCTGCATCCTCAACTCTTTTCTTCGTGCAAAAATAGTGAAAGCCGAGAGGAATACCAAACAAAATACGAAGTTTTTGTTTGTATTCCCGAGTAACTCGTTTTTTTGTACGCATGGGGAAACGGTGTAGAGACGGGATTCTTCCCGTCTTCCCTGGCATCCCCCTGTGTATTAGCACTTGCTATGGGGGCAAATTAAATATTTAGTCGCCTACGGCGAGAATTCTTCCAAATCTATCCTCTTTCTATTTGTTATTTGCTTGAGTAACGACTTGTGAGATTTACTTTCCCTCGCTTCGCGAACAGTTTAGAGAGGTTGCGTATGCTACACATTCGCTTAAAGAGGTTGCGTATGCTACACATCCGCTTAAAGAGGTTGCGTATGCTACACATCCGCTTAAAGAGGTTGCGTATGCTACACATCCGCTTAAAGAGGTTGCGTATGCTTCACATCCGCTTAAAGAGGTTGCGTATGCTACACATCCGCGACCGTTGGTTCTGCGCGAAGCGCATTCTATCTCTTTAATACCGCGGATATATTCCCTTTTTTATCTCAACTGGCTTAATATATCAGATTATTTTCTAAATTTGCACACAATTATACCAACATAATAAGTTTTTTATGAAAAAGAACACCTTATGGGGGCTGGCATGCACCCTTATTCTCGGCCTTGTGACCTTCTCCGCATGTTCATCGGATGATGACAATAATACTCCTGTAACCGAACCAGTGCTTTTGAGCAAGATTGATATGGTGACTGTCATGCATGCTACAGGCGACACAGTGTCAAACAGCACACAAACCAACATTTGGGAGGGAGGCCTACTCAAAAAGATGCATGCCGTAGGAATAATAAAGACAGACGGAGAAAAAATCCCCATCGAACTTGGCTATGTCTTCACTTACAGCGGGAAAAACTGCACTGAGATCAAAACCTTGGATGGAATGACTGTGAATAGTTACACCTACGATGCCAAAGGGCGTATGACCAGTGCCACAAGCAAGACAAGTGCCAGCGACCATACTATCGGAAACATCCGTGATATCCAAATCAAGGCCTACACCAAAGACGGACATATCCAACAAATGGAAGAAACCTTGACGTATTCTTGGGGTGAAACCAGAAAGACGAGTTATGATTTAACATGGAAGAATGGTGACCTCGTAAAATGGACGACACATTACTTGGAGCCAATTGGTGAGGATATGACTTACGAAATGGAATACGATACTTATCCATCTATCTACACAGGATACCCATTGGCTCGTTATATCATTGAAGGACCAACCGGTTTATGTTATCGAGGTTCGATGCACAACCCCATTTCGGGAGGCGATATTTACAAATACAAGAATGGGCGTGTTGTCAGCAGTGTCTCCGGCAACAACACCTCGCACTATACCTACACCGACGGAACCAGTGAATAGCATTTCTCCTGTGTTACCCTATTCGTTACTTTCATATATAAAAACAACACAGAGATACAAAGACACAGAGAAAATAAAAACTCTGTATCTCTGTGCCTCTGTGTTGATATTTATGTGCAAATAACACTAATGTGCAGGGGGATTTTATAGGAGACGGGAAGAATCCCGTCTCTACAGCGTCTCCTATGTTGCCCTGTTCGTTACTCGGAAATAAAAGAAAAGTGTCCTTTCCTTTTATATTTCGCTCGATTTTTTGTAATTTTACACCCTCAAATGAAGATGATATAAAAATCATGAAAAAGAAAGCCATCCTACATATTGTTCTACTTGCTGCCTTATCGGCCGCTCTCCTCTTCATCACACGGTCGTGGTGGATGTCGCTGGGCATCCTCATGATTCTCCTGCTCATCGATGCGTTGCTCAAGCAATATGACGGGAAACGACGCTATAAGTGGGAGATGGAACAACGGAAGAAACGCGAGGAAGCCAATAGAGAGAATAGCGAGGAAGACACCGCTGAATGATGTTATACCACTGAATTTGCCATGCAGCAACTGCAACAACTATACACCCAATATGCAGGTTGCGCTCCTGCGCAGACCGTTGCCCTACAAGGGGCGGGCAGCAACCGTCGGTATTACCGTCTCTTCGACAACGAGGGGCATACGGTAATCGGTGTGGTGGGGACGAGCCTCGACGAGAACCACGCCTTTCTCTATCTCGCCCGCCATTTCAAACAGCGACAGTTGCCTGTGCCAAAGGTCCTCGCCGTCAGCGATGACGGTCTGCGCTATCTGCAGGAAGACCTGGGCAACCGCTCCCTCTTCGATGCCCTGAAAGGAGGACGTGATGCCGGTGGACGCTACAACCTCACCGAACAGCAATTGCTGGTGAAGACCATCAGGCAGTTGCCCAACTTCCAGATACGTGGCGCACGGGGGCTCGAATGGGAGAACTGTTACCCCCAACCGGAGTTTAATGAGGAGAATGTGCTGTTCGACCTCAACTATTTCAAATACTGTTTCCTCAAACCCACAGACCTCGATTTCCACGAACTGAAACTGGAGGCCAACTTCCGCCTGTTTGCCAAAGACCTGGTGGCAGAGCACACCGACAGTTTCATGTACCGCGACTTCCAGGCACGGAATGTGATGCTCGACAGCGAGGGCAACCCTTCGTTCATCGACTTCCAGGGCGGACGGAAGGGGCCTTTCTACTACGATATCGCCTCTTTCCTCTGGCAGGCTTCCGCCAAATATCCCGATAAACTGCGGAGGAAACTCATCTACGAATACTACGAGTCGTTGAAGACCTTCACCGAGGTGCCGTCGAAGCATCATTTCGTGCAGCGCCTCTCGCTCTTCGTCCTCTTCCGCACCCTCCAGGTGCTCGGTGCCTATGGGTTTAGGGGGTACTTCGAGCGGAAGCGCCATTTCATCGAGTCGATACCGCCTGCCATGGATAACCTCCGCAGTCTGGTTGCCTCGGATGCCTTCCCCTATCCCTACCTGATGGATATGCTCCGCCGTCTGACAGCACTGCCGCAGTTTGCCGTGCCTCAAGAAGGAGAACCGGTGGTACGCACCGACGGTCTGTGCACCACGGAGAGCAACGTCTACAATGCTCACCAAGCCGATGGTCCCGCCACGTTCTCGAAATACGACGGCAAGGGGCCGTTGGTGGTCAGGGTCTACAGTTTCTCCTACCGCAAAGGGATTCCTGAAGATGAGTCGGGCAACGGCGGAGGGTATGTCTTCGACTGCCGCAGTACGCACAATCCCGGGCGTTATGAGCCCTACAAAAAACTCACTGGTCTCGACGAGCCCGTGATACGTTTTCTGGAGGACGACGGTGAGATACTCACCTTTCTCGACAGCGTGTATCGGTTGGCCGATGCCCATGTGGCACGCTATATCCAGCGAGGGTTTACCAGCCTGATGTTCTCTTTCGGGTGCACGGGCGGTCAGCATCGCAGTGTCTATTCGGCGCAGCACCTGGCCGAGCATATCCATGAGAAGTTTGGCATAGAGGTGCGGGTTTGCCATCGGGAGCAGGATATCCATAGCGTGTTGCCTGCCGTTGGGGCTACGTTATAGTTCCTATAGAATCAATAGTTCCTATAGTTCCTATAGAATCGATAGTTCTTGAAGAATCAATAGTAAAAAAAACTCTCCATAAGCATGAGACAAGCCATGATTTTCGCCGCCGGACTTGGCACACGCCTGCGCCCTCTTACTGACACTATGCCCAAGGCCCTGGTGCCTGTGGGGGGAGAGCCGCTGATAGGTCATGTGGTGGAACGGCTCCGACAGGCCGGTTTCGAGCGTGTGGTGGTGAATGTGCACCATTTCCCCGACCAGATAATCGAGTATCTGGAGAGCCATCCCGTGGAAGGGATGCAGTTTCTCGTCTCCGACGAGCGAGAGCAGTTGTTGGAGACCGGCGGTGGACTGAAAAAGGCTACGCCGCTGCTGGATGCCGACAGTCGCGTGCTCGTGCATAATGTAGACATCCTGAGCAATGCCGACCTGTGTGCGCTCTACGATGCTGCCGACTGCGACGCCACGTTGCTCGTGAGCGAACGGGAGACGAGCAGGTATCTGCTCTTCGACGACAATATGCGGTTGGTGGGATGGACCAATGTGAAGACGGGCGAGGTGAAGTCGCCCTACGCCACACTTCGGGTGGAAGACTGCCGGCGGCTGGCGTTCTCGGGCATTCATGTGGTGGCGCCGTCGCTGTTGCGGCTCATGGAGGAATGGCCCCCTCGTTTCGGCATCATCGATTTCTACCTGTCGGTATGCGACAGGATGGTGATAAGGGGAGTGGCGCAAGACGGACTGAGGATGCTGGATGTAGGAAAAGTGGATTCTCTGGAAAAGGCAAGCGATTTTGAAGGAGAGTTGAAGAGGAGTTAAAAGAGAAATTCAGTTTTATTCTCAGTACACAAAACCAGAATCAGAAAATTCAAAATAATATAAGATATGCAGCAAAAGATTATTATTCTCGACTTTGGGTCGCAAACCACCCAGTTGATTGGACGAAGGGTGCGCGAACTCGACACGTTTTGTGAGATTATTCCCTATAACAAGTTCCCGGTCGACGACCCTTCGGTCATCGGCGTGATACTCAGTGGCTCACCCTATTCGGTGCACGACCCAGAGGCTTTCCGCGTAGACCTCAGCCAGTTTGTGGGACGCCTGCCTGTGCTCGGTATCTGCTATGGCGCACAGTTTATCTCTCACTCCAACGGGGGAAAGGTGGAGCGCACCAACACCCGAGAGTATGGACGTGCCAACCTGCAGACGTTTGATGCCAATAACCCCCTCTTCAAGGGGTTTGAGCCCAACTCACAGGTGTGGATGAGTCATGGCGACACCATCACCGCCCTGCCTGCCGACTGTCATGTCATCGCCTCGACTGCCGATGTGGAGTTTGCGGCATACGCCAGCGACAAGAATCCGCTGTGGGCAGTGCAGTTTCATCCCGAGGTGTTCCACACCACTCAGGGTAAACAGTTGCTGCGCAACTTCGTCGTCGACATCTGCGGCAGCCGTCAGGAGTGGAGTCCGGCATCGTTTGTGGAGACCACTGTGGCAGAACTGAAGGAGCAGCTGGGCAACGACCGCGTGATTCTCGGACTGAGTGGCGGTGTCGACTCCTCGGTGTGTGCCACCCTGTTGAACCGTGCCATCGGCAAGAACCTCACCTGTATCTTCGTAGACCATGGCATGTTGCGCAAGAACGAGTTCCAGAAGGTGATGGACGCCTATCAGGGGCTGGGACTGAACGTCATTGGCGTGGATGCCAGTGAGAAGTTCTTCAACGACCTGAAGGGTGTGACCGACCCTGAGCAGAAACGCAAGATTATCGGCCGCGACTTCGTGGAGGTGTTTAATGCCGAGGCGAAGAAGATTACCGATGCCCGTTGGCTCGCCCAGGGCACCATCTATCCCGACCGCATCGAGAGTCTGAGCATCACGGGTATGGTCATCAAGAGCCACCACAACGTGGGCGGTCTGCCCAAGGAGATGCACCTGCAACTCTGTGAGCCCTTGAAATGGCTGTTCAAGGACGAGGTGAGAAGGGTAGGGTATCAGTTGGAGATGCCCGAGCGGCTGATTAAGCGCCACCCGTTCCCCGGTCCCGGACTGGCAGTACGTATCCTGGGCGACATCACGCCTGAGAAGGTGCGTATACTGCAGGATGCCGATGATATCTACATCGAGTCGATGTTGCAGTATGTGTGTGAGGACGGTGAGTTGCTTTACGACAAAATATGGCAGGCTGGTGCCGTGCTCCTCTCTACCGTGCGCAGCGTGGGAGTGATGGGCGACGAGCGCACCTATGAGCACCCCGTGGCACTGCGCGCCGTGACTAGTACCGACGCGATGACTGCCGACTGGGCACATCTGCCCTACGACTTCATGGCGAAGGTATCGAATGAGATTATCAACAAGGTACGTGGTGTGAACCGCGTGTGCTATGATATCTCCTCGAAGCCGCCTTCAACGATAGAATGGGAGTGATTTCGGGCTTTGCCCGAAAGATGAAAAATGAAAAATTAAAAATTAAAAATGATTTCTGCCCTTGGCCAAATGAAGATGATGCGAAAGAAGAGTTTTTTATATTTTGCTTGTGGTGCCGCCCTTTGCCTGGTGGGACTGTTGGGTGCTTGTGGTCATGGTGGCACCACTCAGGATACCACGGAGACGGCGGCACCTGAGGGAGGATTGCCGTATTCGGGCGAGGAGGTGAAGGAAACCGTGGTGGATGACTATGGCAAGAAGGCCATCAGAATCATCGGCGACGAGAGTATCAGCCATCCCGAAATGGTGAAGGAGAAGAAGAACTGCTTCATCGTGATGTCGAAGAAAGACTACTACCTCTATGTGTATGAGGCAGTGGACGGCGACACGGTGATGGTGGCCCGCTATGATGCCTGCTTCTCGCTGAAGAAAGGACAGAAGACGGAGAGCGGCGACATGCGCACGCCCCATTGCACGATGGACGACCCCTTCAGCATCACTGAAATCAAGGATGCCTCTACCTGGGAGCATGACTTCGGCGACGGCCGTGGGAGCATCAAGTCGTATGGCGACTATTTCCTGCGTCTGAAGACCGGCCACAGTGGCATTGGCATCCACGGCAGCACCAACAACGCGGAGAGTGTGCCCGGACGTGCTTCGGAGGGGTGTATCCGCCTGCGTGATGCCGACATCATCGACCTGGCCGAGCACTATGCCTTTGAGGGGATGAAAGTGGTGATTAAGGCAGAGGAAGTGGACGACCTGCCCTTTGAGGTGCGTGCCTTGGAGAAACAGAAGGTGCCGCGCAAGCGCCATCTCAACCCCTCGAAGACCCTCAGCAATGCCGATGCCGAGGCGGCTGCCCCGGCACCCGTTGCCGATGAGGCTACACCGACTCCTACAGGCGAAGGCCTTCCGTCTTCGCCTGCAGGAGAAGAAAAACTCGACAACATCGCAGGTGACGATGCTGTAGGGTAACCTTTGAGTTACTGGAAATTCCTAATCCTTACGTCGATATCCAGTCCCTCCAACGCTTCGATGATGGCGTTGGGGTCGGTATCGCCGTAGTGGTAGGGAAAGAGCACACGGGGACGCACCATTTCGGCAGCGTGGCGCAGTTGGGCGGGCGTCATGGTGAAGGGCTGGTTGCAGGGCATGAAGGCGATGTCGATGTCGGCAACCTCCTTCATCTCTTCGATGTCCTCGGTGTCGCCAGCGATATAGATGCGCAGACCGTCGGCGGTGAGAATGAAGCCATTGTCGCGACCCTTGGGATGAAACTGCGTGTGTCCGGGAGTAGTGTTGTAGGCAGCCACCGCATCGATTTTCAAATCGTCGAACACCTGCAGAGAGTCGCCATTATACATCACCTCGCCTTCGCCCAGTGCCGCGGCAGTGAGTTGGTTGGTGATGATGACGGTTGACTCCTTGCGCAAGTCGCTGACCGCTTGCTCATCATAGTGGTCGTAGTGGTCGTGGGTGATGAGGATGACATCGGCTTTCGCCATCTTCGTATAGTCGGTTACTGGCGGTGTGCCGTCGATGACGGGGTCGACCTGAATGATGCGCCCGTCGAAATTGATTTCCATGCTGCCGTGTTTGATAGGGGTTACTTGCAGCGATTTCCCCGATTGGGTGGTGAAAGAATCCATTGAATAGATTAAAGATTAAAGATGAAAAATTAAAGATTAAAAATAGAAAATTAGAAAATTGGAGATTTATTTTGGGCTTCTATTCTGTTTTTTCCCGTTCTATTCTGTTTTTTTCCGTTCTATTTCTTTCTATCCCTTTCCGTTTTATTCCTTTGCATTCTCTTCAACCAATTCCTCTTCCATGTAATGGTCGAGGTTTCCGCTCCATAGGTATTTTTTTGTTTCGTGCTTGAGCACTCGGCTGAGGAAGAGGAGGGAGAGGAGGTTGGGGATGGCCATGAGCGCGTTCATGCAGTCGGCAAGGTTCCAGACCAGCGACAGGCTGACGATGCTGCCGAGGTACACGGCAACGATATAGCAGATGCGGTAGACCATCACCCACCGTTGTCCACGTAGGTATTCCACCGCCCGCTCGCCATAATAGCACCAGCCGAGGATGGTGCTGAAGGCGAAGGTCACCAGACCGATGTTGAGCAATGGTGTGCCGATGTATGGAATCTTGCTGAATGCCGCCTTGGTGAGCGCCGCGCCGTCTTCGAAACTGATGTCGGGATGCGCGATGATGCTGCTCACGATGACCAGGCCGGTCATGGCACAAATCACCACCGTGTCCCAGAACGTGCCCGAACTGGAGACGAGTGCCTGCCTGACGGGGTTGCGTGTCTGTGCCGCTGCCGCCACGATGGGCGCCGAACCCAGTCCCGACTCATTGGAGAAGAGTCCGCGGGCGATGCCGTAGCGTGCCGCCATGATGACGGTGGTGCCCGCGAAGCCACCTCCTGCCGCGGCAGGATTGAATGCCGACTCCACGATGAGTTTGATGGCTGGCCAAACATACTGTCCGTTGACGAAGAGGATGTAGATGCACCCCAGGACATAGAAGACAGCCATGAAAGGCACCAAAGCCCCACAAACCTTTGCGATGGATTTCACGCCGCCGATGATGACCACGGCAGTGAGGGCACAGATGATGGCACCCATTAGCCATGGAGCCACGGCATAGGAGTCGTGAGTGATGGTGGAGATGGCGTTGGCCTGCACCGTGCTGCCGATGCCGAAGGAGGCGAGGGCAGTGAAGAGGGCAAAGAGCATGGCCATCTTCTTCCAGCCCAGTCCACGCTCAAGGGCATACATCGGTCCGCCGAGCATCTTGCCCGAAGAGGTCTTCACCCGGTATTTGATGGCGAGGAGACCCTCGGAATATTTGGTGGCGATGCCGAAGACACCGGTGAGCCAGCACCATAACACCGCGCCCGGACCACCGATGGCGATGGCTGTGGCCACGCCCACGATATTTCCCGTGCCGATGGTGGCAGCGAGGGCGGTGGCAAGGGCGCCAAACTGCGACACGTCGCCGCTGGAGTTCTTGTCGGGGGTCACTGAGAGTTTGATGGCCTTCAGCAACTTGCGTTGGGGGAATTTCAGAATGAAAGTGAGGTAGAGGTGAGTGCCCAAGAGCATGATGACCATGGGCCACCCCCAGAGAAACGAACTGATGTCGCCTATAATATTATTGATTGTATCCATTGTTTTTCGGTTGTTCTAAAAGTGCACGTCGACGTATTCGAATCCCATCGCCTTGAACACCCTGGTGATTTCCTCTACGGCATTGTATTGAGCGATGTGGACGTTCTCGCGTGTCATGCAGCGTGCGAGCATCTGCTTCTTGGCTTTCTGGAAGAGGGCGGCACGGGTAGACTGTGGCCATGTGCCGGTCTCGTAGAACGACTTGGTCTTCGCCTCGTCGATGAAATCGTTGTCGAGGAGCGAGATGGCTGGCAGCGTCACGTCGACCGTGTCGCCACGGAGCACCACGTCGTCGTCTTGCAATTTGGAAAGGTCAACGCCCAGTCGCAGCGTGCCATAGTAGATGCGCACGATTTTCTTCGGCTGCCCGAAGATGCGTGACTCCACGGAGTCGACCAGTTCCTCGTCGCTCACGCTCAGGAATTCCCATTGTCCTATCTCCTTCACCGATGTTATCTGAATCGGCGTGACTTCTATCTTTTTGTTGTCGGGGGTCAGTGCCACCTCGTTTGTCGTCCCCTTGACCGTCAGGGTGATCACCATCACCACGAAGGCGATGATGGTGAGCGCCGTGAGGATGAGGCGTGCCACCTGGTTGTCTTTGAATTGTTGGTCTTTCATGCTGCGAGTTATTCGGAGATGATTTTCAGGGTTCTGGCGTTGAGGTCTTTCCTGAAAGTGATGATGATGTTGTCTTTGTCGAATCCCAGTTGGCTGATGAGAGGGATGAGGATGTGGGCGGCACTGGCGCGCGAACGCTCCACCACCTGCATCTCGGGCACTGAGGCGATGATGCTCTCGCGCCCCTGTTTCTCATAGTAACTCAGTTCCTCGTCGGTGAAGTCGGAGCGGAACCACGACACCTGTGCGTTGACCTGTTCGTGGGCAATCTTCGTGCTGGTGAGTTCCACCTCAGGGTCGGGGAGGATGACCTCTACTTTGTCGCCTTCGAAGATGACGTTCTGGTCGGAGAACTTACTGAAGTCGATGAAACCCTTCAGTGTGGCATCGATGGGGATGGCCACCTTGCGGTCGCCGGCAGGGATATTGATGCTGAACTCCTTGCTGAGGATGCTTCCCTTGAGTTTCAGTTGGTCGCTGTGGGTGATGATGCGGTGCACTTTGAACGACGAGGTGTAGAGGCGCGAGCATTTCTGGATTTTCGACACCAGTTGCTGGAGCGTGTCTACAGGGTCGTTGGCAGTGATGGAGACATCCTCAGAGGCCGTAGGCTTGGGGGAGTCGTGGCAAGAACCGAGCGACAATGCAAGGAGCAACCCCATGAGCAGGGTTGCCTTTGCCTTTTGATGTATGGTGGTGTAGTGCATAGTCAAATCTTACTCTTGAAATCATTGGCCTATGAGCAGCGTGCCGCCATTGGGCTGCAGGGTGATTTTGGCTTTCCCCTTCTTGTTGACTTTAAGCACACTGGCCTGCATGTCGGGAAATTCGCCCGGAGCGGCCTTCTTGTCGGTGAAGCACTCTGCCGTTTTGCCTGCGAGCATGGGCAGGTCGACGTTGAGCGTGAGGGGAGCATCCCCGGCGTTGAGTCCGGCTATCCACCACTCATTCCCATGTCGTCGGGCGAGCAGCACATATTGCATGGGGTAGCCGTCGATGAACACCGTCTCGTCCCAAGTTGTGGGAATACGCTTGAGCAAGTCGAGTTCGCTTTGGGGCAGTTCGCTGAGGTTATTGGGGTAGATGGCGATGCACTGTATGCTCGTCTGGTTGACGATGGCTGCGGCGATTTCAAACACGTCGGTGGTGGTGCGCGCATGGCGGCTCTTGTTGTCGCGGGAGAGATATTTGTTCATGATGGTGCCACCCCAATCCATGGCAGCCACGGCATTGCGTGAGAAGGGGTGCATGGTGAGTTGCTTGGCCTCTTGTTTGGCGTGGTAGTCGCTGAAGAACACGTTTTCTGATGCCAGCACCGCTTCGCTCGCCACATAGTTGGGATACATCCTTTCCCATCCGCGCGGCAGGGTGCATCCATGGAAGATGACCTGAATGCCGTAGCGGTTGGCGTCGGCGAGGATATCTTCGTAGAGTCGCATGGTCTCTTGCTTGTCGCCGCCGAAGAAGTCGACCTTGATGCCTTTCACGCCAATGCGTTTCATCCATGCCATCTCCTTATTGCGGGCGATGGAGGTGTTGAGACAGTTTTTGGGACCCTGAGGGGCATCGTTGGCCACGCCGTTGGAGTTGTACCACAGCATCAGGGCCACGCCTTTCTGTTGTGCATACTTTGACAGTTGCTCCATCTTTTCCCTTCCTATCTGGGTGTCCCAGAGGGCATCCACGAGCACATACTCATAGCCCATGGTGGCGGCGAGGTCGACAAACTGCACCTGGTCGTCGTAGTTGCAGGAGTTGTCTTGCCAGATGAGCCAACTCCATGTGTATCGTCCTGGTTGGTAGACTTGGCTTGGTTCGTAGCGTGGTTCAACCACATCGAAGGGGATAGTGGTCTCTACGATGGGTTTCAGCGAAGAGCCCACGGTGATGGTGCGCCAGGGTGTGCTGCCGGGCAGGGGAATGGCTGCATTGACGCTGCCTATGCCCCCGTTTTCATTGGGGTCGGGCGAGGCGATGCCGTAGCCCTTTCCTTGCTGATAGTCGCTCAGGTGCGAGGCGCAGTAGTCGCCCCCCACGCCCGTCTCGCTCACCAGCACCCATCCTGCCGTGCCCACCTTGAACAGGCAGGGGAAGGTGTATCCGCAACCGAAAGCCGACTTCTGTGTCATGGGCACGTCGGGCTTGTACTCCTCCTCATAACTCGGTTTGGTGCCCATCCATCCGGTGCCCGGTTTTATCTGCGGACAGAGAAACGTGGTAGTGCCATCTGCCAGGTTGAATGTTGTTGCCTCGCTGGTGACCACGGCCGAGCGCTTGTCTCTGAGCCTGCCTCTCTCGGGAATGCTGAGGGTGTATCGATAGGCGATGTCGTTGTTGGATATATGGAAGGTGATGGTCATCCGCAGTCCGTCGCCATTCACGCAGTCGATTTGCCATTCGTTGGCCACCACATGCACCTGTGATGCCTTCGACTGGGTGAGCGTGTAGGTGTGGTCTACATGTGATGTACGCACCTCTTTTATTGTCAGGTTGTCTTCGTAGTTGCCGATGTTGGTCTTCAGTCCCAGTGCCGATTTCTGGAGCATGGATTTGCCGTCATAGTCTACGGTATAGCCTATTTTGCCATTTTCCTCGCTCACCGTCACTTGCAGTTTGCCATCGGGTGATGCCATCAGCACATTTTCTGCCGACATGGAGAGTGCGCTGATGCCTACAATCATCATTAGAAGTAGTTTTTTCATTTTCTTTTTGCTTTTATTAAGGAGTTAAAGAGGAGTTTAACGTCTTGGGGATTACGGGTCATCTGGTAATGCCGTGTCTTCAGATTTACGGCTGGTTGCTGTGATACAGCAACAAACGGAACGTTTTTAACGCTTCACTATCTGTTCCGCGGTATTATTCGTCTATCGGGTTTTGCCCAGAATGTTTTTTCTTTCTTGTGTAAGTCTTCTTCGACTTGTGCACATGATTGAGGGAATGGAATCCCGGGCCGAACAGTTCGCGCTCGGCTTCACGTCCCCCGCGCCTCATGGCTTTAACAGCGTCGAGGCTGGTGGCTTGTTTTTTTCTTCGCTTCCCCATTATTTATTCAAGGCTTAATCTTTACTTACTTGCGATAGTTGAGTCAACAAAATTACAAAAAGTAGAAGGAAAAGCCAAAAATATTTGTGCTTTTCTGCACAACAGAGGGTATTTCATGCCAATTTGTTACCAATGAGGCCAGTGTGAAGATGTGGGTGATGAGTCGAGAAAACGGGGTTTTTCATTACTTTTGAGGAAAAAAACAAGCCTTTTTTCAGTTTTTGCCGTAACTTGATGGATATTATGGATTTTTTTTCTTAATTTCGCCAATTAATCAGATATGCAATCAGTTAAACCTAATATATATGCCTGTAAAGATTCTTAGTGTCGACGACGAACTTGACCTGGAACTGTTGTTGACACAATACTTCAGAAGGAAAATCAGAAAAGGAGAATATGAATTCCATTTCGCCCACAATGGCCTGGAAGCCCTCACGATGCTTCTCAAGGAAAAGGACTTCGACATTATCCTGAGCGACATCAACATGCCCGAGATGGACGGATTGTCGCTGCTGACGAAAATCAACGAGATGCAGAACCCGGCATTGAAGTGCATCATGGTGTCGGCCTACGGCGATATGGGCAACATCCGCCAGGCGATGAACAACGGTGCCTTTGACTTTGCCACGAAACCCATCGACCTTGACGACCTCAGCGTGACCATCGAGAAAGCCATCGAGCACATCACCTACATCAAGGCGATGCAGAAAGAGCACATCCAGTTGGAGTCGATCAAGGGCGACCTGGCCGTGGCGAGTGAGATACAGCAGGCCATCCTGCCAAGCATCTTCCCGCCATTCCCCGAGAATGCCCACCAACTCGACATCGCTGCCTCGATGTATGCCGCCAAGGATGTGGGGGGCGACTTCTACGACTTCTTCCGCATCGACGACGACCACATCGGTTTCGTCATCGCCGACGTGAGCGGCAAGGGCGTGCCTGCCGCCATCTTCATGGCGGTGAGCCGCACACTCATCCGTGCTACTGGCATCAGGGGCGTGTCGCCCTCGGAATGCATCACCTACTGCAACAACCTGTTGGTAGAGGAGTCGGTGAACAGCATGTTCGTTACCGTGTTCTATGGCATCTACAACGTCAAGACAGGCGAGGTGACCTACTCCAATGCCGGCCACAATCCACCCTATGTGGTGAAGGCCGATGGTAGTCTCAGACGACTGCCCATAAGCAGTGACATCATCGCGGGATTCATGGAAGACATCAGTTTCAAGGAAGATACCTTCACGCTGGAACACGGCGACACACTGATGCTCTATACCGATGGCGTGACAGAAGCCGTGGACACCGAATTGAATGAATATGGCGAAAGCAGACTGGAAGCATTGCTGAAAAATACTCCCCATGACGGCTGCCAGCAGATGATAGACGCGGTGAAGGCCGACGTGAAAGCCTTTACCGGTGACGCTGAACAGAGCGACGACATCACGTTGCTTGCCCTGAAACGACTATAATTTCCCAACGGCGTGGACAGAAAGCAAATCATAACGGCTTGCGCAGGATTGCTGCTGGCAGGAATCGCTGCCGGAGGCTTCATCGGCTGGCATTCGGAGCACAAGAAGGTGAAAGACCTGCAGGTGCGGATTGACGAGATGAAGAAGCAGGAGATGCGGTCGACCGTGATGAGAAGTGTCAGCGCCCAGATGGAGGACATCGCCAACGAGCAGAGGGAAATCTCTGACGAGAAACGCGAGGAAGCCCTCCAGCAGACAAGAGTAGCCAATGAGATGCGACTGCGCTCGGAGCACGAACGGCAGAACGCCCTCGAGGCAGAGCGCGATGCGGTGGCATCAGAGAAAAGGGCCCTCGAAGCCACGGCGGTGGCAGAGACCCAGCGGGAGCGTGCCGAAGAGCAGCAGCGGTTGGCAGAAGAACAGCGGCTGCTGGCTGAGCACCAGCGCATACAGGCAGAGTTTTCGAAACGCAAGGCCGATACCCTCAGTTACATCGCTCTCGGTCGTTCGTTAGGCTCCATCTCCTCCCTTCAGTTACAGGCTGGCAATGTTGACCTGGCCAACCTGCTGGGCTACGCCTCCTACCTCTACACATCGCGCTATGGAGGCGATGTGTACTATCCTGCCGTCTTCCAACCTCTCATGGATTTGAGTCAGAGCAAATTGTTGTGGACGGAACACGTTGGTGCCGTGATGAACATAGAATACCTGCCGGGTCAGGAAAACACACTTATCTCCATCAGCAACTATGGCGAAATCATCCTCTTCGAGAGACAGGGAACCCGGCTGAAGACAAACGTACTCTTCAATAACAGCAAGTTCGACTTCCGCGATGTCATCGTAGACACCACCACCGGGAGTATCTATGCCGTGAGCCGTACCGGCCATCTCGTTATTATCCAGAACGACCTCAAGACCGTGAAGACCCTTACGCTCGACAACGTAGAGCATCCGATGCGTCTGCACGACCTCAACGAGCGGAGCATGCTCGTCGTCGGCGAAAGAGCCCTTGCGCTGGTAGACCTGAAACAGCAGGTTGTGAGCGGTACCCGGCAACTGCCATTCCGCGTTACCATGGGTTCGCGCAAGAATAAACTGCCCCTGCTCTTCGACGACCAAGACATGATGCACCTGGTGAAGGGCCTTGACGACTACAGCACGGAGAAAGTGCCTGTCAGCGGGCACGTGACCGCCTACTGCGAATCGAAGAACACGGGCTTGGAAGCCTATGGCATGAGCGACGGCACCATCTGGCTGTTTGACAAGCATGGAAAGGGACAAAAACTCATCGGCCATCGTTCACGCGTCTCGAAGATGAAGATGAACGGCCGCAGGCTCTACTCTTCCAGTTACGACGGTACGGTGAATCTCTGGATAGCCGACAAGGAGAAAATAGACCCGATGACGCTGGTAGAGACCGACAAATGGATTATGCATTTCTGTTTCGACTCGAAGAAGAACACCTTCTGGCTGGGTGACGTCAAAGGCAATATCACCGCCGTCAACATCTCCGTGCCCGTGATGGTGGAAACCGTCAAAAAGAAACTGAAGCGCGACCTTACCACCGACGAGTGGAATTTCTATATCGGCCGCGAGGTGCCCTATGAGTCGTTTACCGGAAACCGTGGAAAGGAGGCATCGCCATGAAAAGACTGCTGACCACCCTCATGCTACTGATGCTCATTGCCATGGCTTATGGTCAGGGCATACCCTTCATCCGCAATTTCACTGCTGATGAGTATGGTGCCAACAACACCAACTACGACATCGAGACCGACGAGAACGGCAATGTGTTTGTGGCCAATTTTGAGGGACTGTTGTATTATGACTATGCGGAATGGCGCCTCATCCACACCCCGGGCATCACACGTATCACCGTGGTATACAGGGCAAAGGACAATACCATCTGGGTGGGCGGCTACAACTACTTCGGCAAAGTGGTGAGAAAAGACAACGGAGATATAGCGCTGAAGAGAATAGGAGACAAAGGTTTCTTCCGCGGCGAAGTGACGGAAATCTACGAGTATGAAGGTGAGATACAGTTCGTTGCCGATGATGCCACTATTTATAAGGTAGAGAATGACAAGTTGACTGTGAAAAAGACAGTTGCCAAGGAGGCGGTAAGGATAGGCATGCTCGATGTGGTGAATGTAGAAGCCCTGGAACGTGGCGAAAAAGACGTGGCGAAGAACGACACCGTGATCACACTGCCCTTGGGCTATGGCCTGGAAGCCCATGTGATGAAAAACGCCGGCATCGCCGTCACCGACAAGGGGCGATTGCTCTATATGCTCACCGACGCAAACGGTCTTTGTTCAAACAATGTGGCGTATGCCGCCTACGACGGGCGAGGCCATCTGTGGGGTGCAACAGGCAGGGGTATCTTCGTCATCCATCTGCCTACTGGTGTCTCTCGTTTCACCCCCCAGGAAGGACTCTCCAGTGCTGTGCTCACCATAGAGTCGCTCAACGGCATTATCTACGCCGGCACCGACGACGGACTGTTCCGACAAGAAGGTCGCCAGTTTGTGAGAGTGCCTGAGGTGAGACATGCCTGCTGGGAGTTGAAGAAGAGCAACAACAGTCTGCTCGCTGCCTCCGCCGACGGTGTGTTCCGTATCCTCCCTGGCGGGCATGCTCGCCAGTTGACCTCCAGCCATACCACGTCACTGCTCGAAGATGGCTCGCAAATCTACTGTGGCGAACTCACCGGCTTATATATGATTCAGAGCAACGGGAATGACAGGAAGAAGGTGCTTAATCTGAATAATCTCAGGAAAATCGTAAAAGACAAGAACGGAACCATCTGGATGCAAAACCTGTTTGGCTCGATATGGTATAAAAAAGCCGATAGCAGCACCTTCGAACAATATAAGGGCAAGGAAGAGAATTTCCAGACGATAGTGATGACCGACGGACAGGCAACCATAGTCAGTGCTGAAGACACCAAGCCCTTTCCCTATCCCCTTGTGTCGTATGTAGACCAGAATGGCGTCACATGGATGACCAACAACGAAGGGAAAATGCTCTATAGGTGGAAAAACGGCAAGAGACTGGAAGACATGGACCGACTGCTGTTTTACATCAACAACATGCCCATCCAGGCCATCTACACCCAGCAAAACGAGATTTGGATGGGAAACGACCAAGGACTGACCGTCATCGACACCAAAGCACAAGACCCCACAATCGTCGTCAAGCCCAAACTCTACATCCGTACGGTAAGGCTGGGCAGCGACAGTATCCTCTGGGGTGGATTCGGCGACATGCCCGAGGAACTCCCGACACTCAATCATGACGAGAACGACCTGACATTCACTTACTCGATCGACTCTCCATCCTTCTCCACGTCCACGGTATACCGCTACCGACTGAACAACGGCAGTTGGAGCAGTTGGAGTCCCAATACGAAAGCGGTTTTTCCCAACCTTTCCCCCGGCAGATACACCTTCTACGTTCAGGCACACGATGCACTTAACAATCTTACAGGTGTTTTAAGCATCAAGTTCTACATCAAGCCACCTTTCTATTTGAGGTGGTATATGAACTTGCTCTACTTGTTGCTCCTTGGTACCCTGATTTACTTCTTCTTCCGCTTCCGTGTGCGGAGGCTGGAGAAAGAGAAGGTAAGGCTGGAGAATGTGGTGCAGGAACGCTCGGCAGAGGTGGTGAGACTGGAGAAGATGGCCACGGCAGGTAAACTGACCCAAGGACTCATCGACCGCATCCTCAATCCCCTGAACTATATCAACAACTTCACCAAACTCTCCGAGGGCTTGGTGAAAGACGCCAAGGCCAACGTGGAAGACGAGAAAGAGCACATGGACGAAGACAACTACGAGGACACGATGGAAGTGTTCGGCATGCTCTCGGTGAACCTGAAGAAAGTAGGTGAACACGGGCAGAACACCACACGTATGCTGAAGGCGATGGAAGAGATGCTGAGAGACAGGTCGGGCGGTATTATTGCCATGGACCTCATGCCTGTCATCCATCATGATAAGGAGATGCTGCTCGAGTATTACAAACAGGAAATCGAGCAATACGGCATCAAGACCATTGTTGATGACAGTGAAGAACCGTTGCCTATCAACGGCAACGCCGACCAACTGAGCAAGGCCATCATGAGTTTGCTGGCCAACGCCGTGTATGCCGTCGTGAAGAAAGCCCGGAAGCAAACCGATGAGGGTGAGGGCCGACGCTATGTGCCAGGGATTGCCCTGCAGGTGGGCAGGCACCAAAAAGCCGTCGACATCATTATCCGCGACAACGGCATCGGTATCGGAAGCAACATCCTCGACAAGATATTCGACCCCTTCTTCACCACCAAGACCACGAGCGAGGCTGCTGGCATCGGACTCTACCTGAGCCGTGAAATCATTCAGAATCATGGTGGAGATATTCAGGTAGATTCGGTAAAAGGCGAATACAGTGAGTTTACCATCACGTTACCGATTAGAAAATCATAGCATTATGGAACAGATAGAACAACTCAGGCAACGACTCCAACAACAAGAGAAACTGGCATCGCTGGGAACGCTTAGCGCAGGCATCGCCCATGAGATACAGAATCCTCTTAACTTCGTCATCAATTTCAGCAAGATGTCGGACAAGTTGCTGCGCGACCTCACCGACATCCTGAAAGACAACGAGGACAAACTGCCTGAAGAAGACCGCAAGGATGCCGACGACATCATCGCCGACCTAAAGGGTAACATGGCCAGGATAGCGGAACACGGCGAGCGTGCTGTGAGCATTATCCAGAACATCCTGATGGTGTCGAGAGGCAAGGACGACGAGTTTCTGCCCACCAATATATGCAAACTGGTCAAGGAGTATGTATGGCTGTCGTATCATGCCCTGCGCGCCAACCACAAGGGATTCAACATCAGCATACACGAACAGTATGAAGAAGGGCTGGCACCGTTGATGGTCATTCCACAGGACCTGAGCCGTGCCGTGCTCAATGTGATGAACAACGCCTGTTATGCCGTATGGAAGAAGAAGCAGTATGCCGGCGACGACTATCTTCCCGAGGTGTCGGTCATCGTCAGGACAGACGGCGCCAACCTCGTCATCAGCATTGCCGACAACGGCGAAGGCATGACCGAGGAAGTGAAACAGCGGCTTTATGAGAACTTCTTCACCACCAAGCCCGTCGGTCAGGGAACAGGACTGGGTATGGGCATCGTGCGCGACATCATCGAGAACAAGCATGGAGGAACGGTATCCTTTTTATCCACAGAAGGCGAAGGTACAACCTTCACATTCACCATACCCATCAGGAAATGAAGAAACTGCACCTGATCATAATCCTCATTTTCTGGCTGTCGACACTTTCCGTTCACGCGCAGGAAAACGCCTCACGGCAAATATTCAACCAAGCCGAGAGCGAATTCGCCATTGGACGTGTAGAGCAGGCCATTCAACTGTTGCAGGACAACCTGGTGGGCTTCGATGGCCTTCTCAAACAAAGTGCCTACCGCTTGCTGGCGCTCTGCTATCTGAGTGAGGACCGCACAGAAGAAGCCCGATACTATGCGGAACAACTGATAAAACTCAACAATTATTACAACTCTACCGACGACCCTGCCCGTTTTCAGGAACTCATCAGCCAACTCAAGGAAGGTATCGCCACCACCATCACCACGGCATCCAGCCAAAGTGAGAGCATTAACGAGGCACCCGGTCCCATCACTATCATCACCTCGGAAATGATAGAGGATTTGGGCAACAACAAGGACTTGGGGCAGATACTCGCGGCTTATGTGCCTGGCATCGCCAAAATAACCCACCTCAATGAGGGAGATAATCTTTCCATGCATGGTGCCTTCTCCAACACGCAGGAACTCATCCTGGTCATGGAAAACGGTCACCGATTGAATACACGTTACGACAACAGCAGTACCACAGGCTACTCTATCAGTACAGAGAAGATCGACCATATCGAGGTGTTGCGAGGTCCTGCCTCCTCACTGTATGGCAATGTCGCCCTATCGGCTGTGGTGAATATCATCACCAAGAGCGGTAGGGATGTAGACGGGGTGAAGGTAAAATATGGTTACGGCAGTTTCAACACCCACAAAGCCGACCTCACGGTTGGCACGCAGTTTCTGGATGCCGACATCTTCGCCTGGGCGTCTATCTATACCTCCGATGGACAAATACGCCATTTTGGTGATGATAAGGGCTATCCTCTGAGGAGTCCTGGATATTCAACTTATGAAGAATATAATGATTATAAGTATTACTACTTTGGCACAGACCGAATTATCGTTGGCGGCTATAAGGATAAACCTTCTTATGATGTAGGCTTGACGTTCAGGCTCAAGGGATTTGCCCTGTCATTCAGCCGGAAGAACACCAAGAAGATTTTGCCTAAGACCACTTATTATGGCGGTTATGACTACAGCAAGTATTATCCTTTATATGGCATCAAGCCAGGCAATGCTTCGGAATCAACCCATGCAGATATCGGCTATACCCGTCAGTTGGGAAAATTTTCTCTCAATGCCTCCTTATACAGCGACTGGTATAACTGCTCTTACTATAATGTAATACTTGATTCGTCTATCATTGTTTCACCTACAATAAACCAATTCAATGAAATAGTGATGGATACTATATATGATATCGGACGTTTTTCGTTCAACAATTTCAATGAGCATACGATAGGAGGACATATCAGGGCATCGTCTAATTATCAACATGGCATCATGAAAGGGAGTTTCCTGATTGGATGTCAGTTCGAGCACTTTTCGCTGCTGTCGATGAATAGTTTTTGGGGGGAACATTTTTCGGATGTCATTAATGGGGATTTAAAATCCCAGAAAATCAATGACGCCGGAAAAGAAAGCATCATGTCATTTTTCTTGCAAGCCAAGCATTATTTCCAGTCACGTTTCATCCTGAATGCCGGTTTCCGCTACGATCTTAAATACCGGCAGGAAGAAGATGTCGTCAAATCCTTTTCTCCACGACTTGCCCTGTTGTATATACCCCATGAGCGTTTCAGCCTCAAGTTGTCTTATTCCGAGGCTTTCGCCGATCTTTCGTTCTATAACCGTTTCATCACGAAGACGGATTATACCACTTTGAAGCCTCAGCATTTGTCGGCGCTTCAACTCACTGCCATGGGAACCTTTCCTGCACTTCATCTCAATTATGAGGCCAATCTCTTCTACAACAAATACAACAACCTCCTTAACTGGTTGAATAGAGAGGAATATTCCAACAAAAACACAGGACAACTCACCAATGTCGGTTTTGAGGGAATAGCCAGTTATGCCTACAAGCGTTTCTCTGCTTATTTCTCGCTCTATTACTGCCATGATGTCGATTCAAGGGATTATTATTACAACAAATCCAAGAAGATGGTATGTGCAGTTCCACATTTCACGCTCAATCTTCATGCAGCAGCCTATCTGTTGCAGGGAAAGAGCCACGAACTCAAGATTTATGGCCATTCGTCGTATTCAGGCAGAAAATTGAATTATGGATTGGAAGAAGAACAAGATTTCTACTTGGATGGGAAATTACTCTTCGACCTTGGCATCAAATACTGTTACAAGCAGAACTTGAAACTTTCACTCGACTGTGAAAACATCTTTGATACTTATCATTACATATGTGGACCCAGTTACGAGTATGTGCCTGAGTTTCAGAAAGGACGGATGCTGATGGCATCTGTTTCGTATCAGTTCTGAATGGATGATAGTCACCCATCCTTGTTAAACTCATTTGTGGGAATAAACAGAACCCACCCAAAGCCCATGAATTCTTCGGCGGATTCATGGGCTTGTTGTTTTAGGGGGGGAGGACGTGCAACAAATTTCTTCATGGAATGATAGAAAACGGGTGCGGCATGGCTCTATAAGGTCGGATGAGGCACGGAAAGGCCGATTCCAGAAAACCTAGAAGTTGTGCCCGACACGAACAAGGGTATCAAAAACATGAGTAACTACCGTTTTGTGACAGTCAACCCATCCGACTACGCCATCGTTTTCAAGAAAGGCAACATCGTGAAGGAAGGCCGTGGCTTCAGATTCTTTTGCACTCCTCTCATTCAATATGTGATTATCCCGGGAAAAGTGAATAACATCACCTTCTCTGCCGACCAGATAAGCCGTGAGAATCAGGGTGTCGAGGTCAGCGGATTTGCCATCTGGAAAGTGGGTGACCCCAAGAAAATCTATCAGAGTTTCGACTTCAAGCAAGACAACGATACGATGGAGCAGGTGAGCGTCTTCCTGAAGGATGTCGTGGAATCGGCCATCCGTCACATGGTAGCCAACATGACCATCGAAGAGGTGCTCCGCAAACGCGGTACCATC
This sequence comes from uncultured Prevotellaceae bacterium, assembly GCA_900315455.1. Lineage (GTDB taxonomy): Bacteria > Bacteroidota > Bacteroidia > Bacteroidales > Bacteroidaceae > Prevotella. The sequence goes on from OMZE01000010.1 coordinate 60,971, forward strand.
ATCCTGCAACTGAAGAAGGAACTGGAATATATCTGCGAACAATGGGGCATCGTGGTGGAGACCATCGAGATAAAGAACGTGAGAATCCTTTCGAAGACCTTGTTCGACAATATGCAGGCGAAGTTCCGCAACGCTATCAGGCTGGAGGCTGAGACCAACTCCATAGAGACTGAGAAACAGATTGAGGAGCAACGCATCCATGTGAGTGACCAGACGAAAATCATCAAACAGCAGAGTGAGTTGGCCGACCGCGAGCGAAAGAAACAACTTCAACTGCAGGAAATCAACGACAAGGGCGAGGTGGAGAAGCACCGCCGCGAACAAGACCATGCCCTGAAGAAGGAGGAGATGACCCATGAATGGGAACTCTTCAAGGAAGAAGAGGAATACAAACGCCAGCAGATGCTCGAACAGGGCCAGACACTCACCGAGGAAGAGAAAATACAGGCACTGCAGGCAGAACTTGACATGAAGAGGAAACAACTGGAAGTGGAACTGCAGAAACTGAGTATCGAGATAGAGCGGATGAAGGTGGAGACGGAGAACATGAAGAAAGACCACCGCATCATCATGGCGGAGAACCTGCCGAGCATGTTGCAGAACCTCAAGATTGAGCGTCTCGACCTCGGCGGTACCACCCTCGACACGCTGCTCGCATCTCTCAAGAATGTGTTTGAGAATCAATGATAGACCTTCACTACAAAGTGGACGGATAGTTCAAATTTCTGATAGATTGGAGACGTCATCTCGGCGTCTCCTTTCTTGTATGAGGGAAAGGAAAGATTTTGAATGTATGTACTGTGAACACATTGCGAATAAACTGCGAATGAGGCACTTTAAGCAAATTTTCCCTATGCGAAATGGCTATTTGAATTTTATTTGTTATATTTGTGGAATCAAACCCTATCGCACCATGAAAAAAGCCATTCTTACCCTCATCATCCTCGCCATATCCCTCACCGCCATGGCGCAGGCCACACAACCGTGCATCGTCAAGCAATATAACCAGAAGCAGCAGAAGACGCCGCTCGCTGGCGTACAAGTGGAGGTGAGAGGAGCACAGACTGCCACGTCGGCGGCCAATGGTTCCGTTACCCTTCAGTTTGCCACGTTGAAGCCGGGCGACAGGGTGCCTTTCCGTGCTGCGACGAAAGCAGGATTTGAACTGATGAACAAGACCGCCGTGGAGCAGTGGAACATCTCGCGCGACCAAAAGCCGTTCGAGATAGTGTTGATACAGAGTGCCTACTTCACACAACTGAAAGGCAAACTGAAACAGTCGTCGGTAGACAGTTATCACGAGAAATACGAGAAAGCACTTGCCGAACTGGAGAAACTCCAGAATGAGGGGAAACTGAAGGAACAGGAATACTACGACAAACTCAACGAACTCGAAGACCGCTACGACAACCAACTGAAGAACCTCGATGCCTATGTGGACCAGTTTGCCCGCATCGACCTCAGCGAACTCTCCGAACAGGAGCAACATTTCGTAGAACTCGCCCATGCCGGCCGTCTCGACGAGGCAGCAGAAGCCTACAACGCCCTCAACGCTGCCGGTAAGTACATCACTGCCGTGGAGAACGTACGCCGCCTCAATGAAGACATCGCCAAACTCGAAGACGAGAAAGCCCAACAGCAGGAAGCCGCAAAAACCTTCTTCGCCATGCTCCAGCGCCAGGTCAACACCCTGAAACTCGCCGGTGGTGAGGAGAATTATCGAAAGGCCGGAGAACTATTGAAACGCGCCGCACTGGCGGATACGACGAATTTGGATGTGGTCGCAGAGTATGCGGTATTTGCGCAAAATCAGCATGACTATAAGGACGCAGAGCGGTTTTATCACATGGGGATTCACGATGATGTGGATGTCGGCACAATGCTTATCTTTTCACAAGGGTTGGCCGATACATATCTGCAAATGCATCAATACAAGAGTGCTGAGGAAATCTTGTTGGTTGTTCTTGAATCATTCCAGCAAATTCAGCAAGAGCAACAAGACATCCTGCCTTTTATGCTTTGTTTGGCTCAAACTCAGAACGATTTAGGAGTATTGTATTATGAGACGAGTGACTATGCCAAGGCCGAAGATTATTTGATTCAGGCTTTGGCACGCTTCACTAAACTCTCCGAACAAGACCATTCGTTCATTCGTAATTTGTCTGCGACCCAAGTAAACCTTGGCAATCTTTATTATGTTCTCAATGAATTGCCAAAAGCAGAGCAGTACCATCTTGAAGCATTAAAAAACAAGACTATTTTGTTTCAACAAGATCCTGATGCGTATCGTGACGAATTGGCAATCGGTCAACACAATTTGGGACTTTTGTATCAAAAATCCCGTAATTATCTCAAGGCTGTGGAATATGAAACTAGTGCAATGGATAATTATACGTTGTTGTTTGCCCATAATCCAGAAGCCTACCGTAGTTATTTGGCTGGTTTACAAATAAATTTAGGCATTTTATACCAGGACCTTCATGATTATCCCAAAGCAGAAGACCACTTGAAAAAAGCATTGGAAAATTATGAAGTATTGTATAGACAAGACGAAGATGTTTACCTTGTGGACTTGGCTGATGTCAACAACAGTTTAGGTAATCTGTACTACAACACAGTTAATCTTTCAGAGGCCGAGCGGTTTTTTCTTCTTGCGCTGAAATATTACTCCCAGTTGTTTAGCCAAAATGAAGATGTATATCGTGCACGTTTGGCTATGTGTCAATACAATTTAGGCAATATATACAAAATGATCCGCAACTACAGTCAATCAGAACAATTCTATCTTCAATCCATCGAAAACTACTTAATACTCTACAATCAATCAAGAAATGCTAATCTACAGAACTTGGTCCATTCCATGACTGGAATTGCTGGCTTGTATTTTGTATGTCAAAATTACAAGAAGTCAGAAGAATATTATCTTCATGCATATGAATTGATTAATAACATGCCAGAGCATACTTCCGACGTCTTTCGGTTGGAAATGGCTATAGTGTGTGACGATTTAGGCGTATTGTATTGCGGAACTCAAGATTTTATAAAAGCAGAAAAATACTATCTCAAATCTGAAGAGCATTATACTGCATTGGTGAGACAATATCCTGAGGTCTATCAAGAGCGTATGGCTAATTTGCAAAACAATTTAGGACAATTATATCAGGTAACTCAGGATTATTCTAAAGCAGAGCAATACTTTCTTAGTGCCTTGAAAATACGTTCGCAATTGTTTAATCAGTATCCAGACACATACAGATACGATTATGCAAAAACTCAAAGTGCTATGGGATATCTTCTTGTGCTCAAGCAAGATTTCACTCAAGCAGAAAAATATCTTCTGGACGCTGAAAATAATTTTGTTAAATTGTATGATCAAAATGTCGAGATTATAGGTAAGGAGAGAGCATTTATTTTCAATATCCTTTCTTATCTATACTCTTATAAGAGCAATTTTGTCAAGGCCCTTGAGTATATCAACAAGGCAATAATTCTTCAACCCGAGGATGTCGCTGCATATGATACCAAGGGTGAAATCCTGCTGATGAAGGGCGACGAGCAAGGGGCACTTGAAGCATGGAAAAAGGTAATAGAACTGAATCCAAAGTTTGTAGAGCAGATGGGGGAGAACTCTAATTTGTATAAGCAACTGAAAGCAAAAGGACTGATAAACGATTAAAGATTGACGCCTTCTTTTTTGCTCATTTTATGTCGTATTGAAGTTTTTTTGCTAACTTTGTGGTATCAAACCATATTGCACCATGAAAAAATCCGTTCTTATCCTCATCATCCTCGCCATATCCCTCACCGCCATAGCGCAGGCCACACAACCTTGCATCGTCAAGCAATATAACCAAAAACAGCAGAAGACGCCACTGGCTGGCGTTCAGGTGGAGGTAAGAGGAGCACAGACCGCCACATCGGCAGCCAATGGGGCTGTCACTTTGCAGTTCGCCACACTGAAGCCGGGCGACAGGGTGCCTTTCCGTGCTGCGACGAAGGCGGGGTTTGAACTGATGAACAAGACCGCCGTGGAGCAGTGGAACATCTCGCGCGACCAAAAGCCGTTCGAGATAGTGCTGATACAGAGTGCCTACTTCACGCAACTGAAGGGCAAACTGAAGCAGTCGTCGGTGGATAGTTACCACGAGAAATACGAGAAAGCAAGGGCCGAACTTGAACGACTCCAGAAGGAGGGGAAACTGAAGGAGGAGGAATACCGCCAGAAACTTGATGAGTTGGAAGACCATTACGACAACCAACTGAAGAACCTCGACGCCTATGTGGATCAGTTTGCCCGTATCGACCTCAGCGAACTCTCCGAACAGGAGCAGCGGTTCATCGAACTCGCCCATGCCGGCCGTCTCGACGAGGCCGCAGAAGCCTACAACGCCCTCAACGCTGCCGGGAAGTACATCACCGCCGTGGAGAACGTCCGCCGCCTGAATGAGGATATCGCCAAACTCGAAGACGAGAAAGCCCAACAGCAGGAAGCTGCGAACACCTTCTTTGCCATGCTGAAAAGGCAGGTCAATACTCTGAAACTCGCCGGCGGTGAGGAAAATTATCGAAAAGCGGGAGAATTGCTAAAACGCGCCGCACTGGCGGATACGACGAACGTGGATGCGGTGTGGCCGTATGCGGCATTTGCCTATGAACAACTCTATTACAAAGAGTCAGAAATGTTCTATCAAATTTGTTTACATCACGTTGGAGATGATAACTATAAGAAAATAGCATTAACCCATAATTTAGCCACATTATATGGTACAAGCAAAGACTATTATAAAGCGGGTAAGGCTTATGGAGATGAGATAACCTATTTGAGGCAGGTTGAAAACCCATATTACACCTTAGCCATGTCTGCCATGTCATGTCATAATTATGGTACAATATTGATTGAAACTCACAATTTTGAAAGTGCAGAGAATATCTTGTTGTTGAGTTATAAATATTTCTCGACATTGGATTCTATTACCCCCGGGGGTTGTCAAATGTATTTAGGTGCAGTGGCCAATAGCCTTGGGGAAGTATATAGGATGCGTCATCTGAATCAAGAAGACTATGAAAAAGCAGAGAAGTATTATCTTCAATCTCTTGAAATCAAGGAAAGTCTATACCAAGAAATTGGTGAAAAATATGAGAAATACAGAGAAGATGTCAATATTACCCTAAACGACCTTGGGTTATTGTATCTGGAAATGAAACGTTATTCACAGGCAGAGCATTATTTGTTGAAGGCATTGAAGAATGATGGTTATTTGTACAGTCAAAATCCTAAAGGATGGCAAAGTCACGTGGCAAAGACCAAGATGAACCTTGGTTACTTGTATTTAGGTATGCAGGACTACGCCAAGTCGTTGCGTTATTATCAAGAGTCTCTCCAGATATGGGAAGCATTATATTCCCACCACAAGGAGACCTATAGGCCTGAACTGACGGAAACCCTATACAACATGGGTATTGTATATCTTCATTCGGGTCACTGGGATGATGCGGAGCCGATGTTTTTACGGGTGCTGTCCGTCAATCCGGATGATGTGGAGTGGTCCTTGATTATCAATTCTCCTCTCTTGTTATCGATGCATCGGGGCTACATTGCAAAATCCCAGTACAGTCTGATGCTAATCTATCAAAGGGATGCTCGTCAATTTGACAATTACAAGAAATACCTTGAAGAAGCACTGAAAAGTTACAGCCAGTTAATAGACGTTTACCCTGCCGACAAACTGTTTTATGCTGATTTGAAAACAAGGAAGGCATACTTGTTTGTACGTGATGGTAAAATAGATGAAGCGGAGGCATGTCTGAAGGAAGCATACGAGATGGATAGCGTGAATTGTGCGCCTTCCATGGCTTATTGTCTCAATGATCTGTCAGGCTTGTATGCGATGGCGCGGAATTTCACCAAGGCCATAGAGACCATTGACCATGCCATATCGTTCATGCCACAAGAAGCCAACTACTACGATACCAAGGGTGAAATCTTGCTGATGAAGGGCGACGAGCAAGGGGCACTTGAAATGTGGAAAAAGGTAATAGAACTGAATCCAAAGTTTGTTGAGCAGATGGGGGAGAACTCTAATTTGTATAAGCAACTGAAAGCAAAAGGGCTAATAGATGATTAAAGATTGATGCCTGTTTTTTTGCTCGTTTTATGTCATATTGTTGAAGTTTTTTTGCTAACTTTGTGATATCAAATCATATTACACCATGAAAAAAGCCATTCTTACCCTCATAGTTCTCGCCATATCCCTTACCGCCATGGCGCAGGCCACACAACCTTGCATCGTCAAGCAATATAACCAGAAGCAGCAGAAGACGCCACTCTCCGGAGTTCAGGTGGAGGTGCGCGACGCTGGGTCGACTACTTCTGCAAACGACGGAGCCGTCACCCTGCAATTTGCCACACTGAAGCCGGGCGACCATGTCACCGTGCGCCGAATTATGAAAGCCGGTTTTGAAATCTTCAACAAAGCGGCTGTTGACCAGTGGAACATCTCCCGGAACCAACATCGTTTTGAAATAGTACTCGTACAGAGCGCTTATTTTGCCCAACTCAAGAGCAACCTCACCCAGTCGTCTACCGACAATTACAAGAAGAAATATGAACAGGCTAAAGCCGAACTGGCACAGTTGCAAAAGGCGGGCAAGTTGAAGGAGGAGGAATTCCGCCAACAACTCAATGACCTCGAAGACCAATACGATAACGCCCTTCGTAATCTTGACAATTATATCGACCAATTTGCCCGTATCGACCTCAGCGAGGTGTCTGCAGAGGAACAGCGCATCCTCGACATGGTGCAGGATGGCCAGATTGACGAGGCGGTGAAGGCATACGAGGAATTGGACATCAGTGGCAAACTGCGCCAGGCCTGGGAGAACAAGAAAGCACTTTCCGAGGCCAAAGCCAGAATAGAGGATGAGGAGGCAGCCCAAGACCAGATTATAGAAGATTTGACGGAGAAGCAAAAACGCGAGATTGCCACGCTGAAACTTGCTGGCGGCAAAGAAAACTATGATAAGATAGCCATGATGTTGAAAGACAATGCCTTGCATGATACTACAAATGTTAAGTTTTTAGATGAATACGCAAAATTTGCTTACGACCAAAATGATTTCAAGGAAGCCGAACGGTTTTGGCTGATGTGCCTGAATGGCTGTGGGGATGACCCCGGCAAACTCTCTGCTTTTCAGAATAATCTCGGAAACATTTATTCCAAAAGCAATGACTTTGCCAAGGCAGAGGAGTATTATCTCAAGGCTTTGGAAAACCGCACTCTATTGTTCAATCAGGACCCTGATGCCAACCGGGCAGAAATAGCCATGATTTACAATGACTTGGGAAACATGTATTTTGTCCTTCGTGATTATGCCCAGGCAGAAAGTGTTTATCTCAAGGCTTTGGAAAACAGAACGTTGTTGTTTGAGCAAGCCCCAGAAAAATATAGAGTGGACTTGTCTGCAACGCAAAGAAACATAGGGAATCTGTATAACAGGATGGGCAACTATTCCAAGGCTGAGGACTTCTATCTCAAAGCATTGGAAAACAATATGGTATTGTTTTCGCAGGATCCTGATAAATACCGAAATGTATTAGCCATGTCCCAAAACAATCTCGGGAGTTTGTACTATACGATGCATGAAGATGAGAAAGCCGAGAATTACTTCCTCTTGGCGTTAGAGAACAAGACCCAATTGTTCAATAAGAATCCTGATGCTTACCGTGCCACTTTGGCAAGTACACAGAACAACTTGGGAAACCTATACTGTAGGCAGAAAGACTTCAAGAAAGCCGAGGAGATTTTTCTCAAAGTGGTGGAGAACAGGGGAATTATGTTTGCGCAAAATCCTGATGCCCATCGCCTAGAATTAGTACTGGCATATATCAATTTTGGCAGGATGTATTCCATCGCACAAGATTTCAACAAGGCGGAGGCGTGTTATCTCAAGGCGTTGGAGAACGAAGAGGCACTGCTCAAGCAAAATCCCAAATTTGGCTCATATGTCGCATCTGTTTATTCCAATTTGGCATATACGTGTTTGAATAATCAAGACTGTTCCAAAGCCATAGGATTTATCGAAAAGGCCATAGCCTATGTGTCGAATAACCCTGATTTTTACGAGATAAAAGGTGAAATCCTTCTTGGGCAAGGCGATGAACAGGGTGCGCTTGAAATGTGGAAAAAAATTAAGGAGATTGCACCCAATTACCTGTCGAAGCACAATGGTGAGACTGAACTGCACCGGCAACTCAAGGAAAAAGGGATGATTGATGATTAATGGTGAAGGGTGGCACCCTCCCGAATGGTTGTTACATTCCGTCGAGGAGGATGAAGGCTGCCCAGTATTTCGGGTCGCTGAAACCATTTTGACGGATTTCCTGCTGTGCCTTCACTAGAGCCTCACGTTTCGACGCTCCCCCCATAAGGTGCTTGTAGAAACTGACCATCAGGTCGGCTGTTGCTCTGTCGTCGACCTTACGCAGGCTCATCAGCAGCGTGTGTACCCCCGCGTTCTTGAATCCCCGTTGTAGACCGAATACACCGTCGCCACCCAACTTGCCCAGTCCCGACTCACACGCCGAGAGCACCGCCAAGTCGCACTGTCGCAGGTTCATCGCTGCTATCTCTGCTGCGCTTAGCAGCGCACTGTCATCGGTATTGGCGCCGGCAAATGCCAGCAGGCTGTTGTTCATCGACTCTGCGTCGGTGGATTCCTGCACGTCCTTGAACAGTCCATGTGTGGCAAGGTGAATCAGGTTGACACCCGACCCCGTCAGGCCCATAAAGGCTTCCTTGCTCGCTTCGGTGTCACGAAGCCTGTAAGCGTCTTCCACGCTGTTGTCTTTTAGGATGGCGAGGATGTCGTTGATTTCGCGCAGCGTGTTGCCCAGGTCGGCAAAGCCATCGCCTGAGCCACGCAGTGTGGCGAGTGCCCGTTGCGTGTCGTCCGAATGAGTGGCGACATCATTATAATTGATATCACCAAAGAGCACAGCCTTGGTGGGTTTGGCATGTTCGTGTCGGTAGCATAGTTCCTTTGTTGACGACAGCCGGTAGACCTCCATTTGTTCTGAGAACGGTTTTCCCTGATAGGGTAGGTATTCTATGGCGAGATTGTTGAACATGCCGTCGGCGGAGAAGAACACCCTTTTCTTGTCTTGCAAGTAAGGCGACAGTCTTCCCCAGATGATTTCTCCCCCCTCGGGACCGACAAATATGTATTCATCTTGTTGAATTAACTGTTCATATCCCATCAACGATACCGAAAAGTTCATATCATATTTTGCTTGTTTCATATACAAACTTAGGGTATCCTTGTCGTTTTCCAATAAGTGAAGATATAGAGACAACTCTGCTTTCAATGGAGTTTCAGTTGCATCAAGTTGTTCTCTTAAGTCCTTTATGAGAGTGGCACCATTTTTCCCTTTTTCAAGACCAGGAAGGGTTTGTAAAAGACTATCTCTGATGGCTGGATAAAAAGGCGTATCGAAAATGTCGTGGGCATGGCGATTGTCCCACAGCGTCACGGCAACAGGCCGTGCCATGTCTTTCGTGAGTACAAGGGCAATCATGTGCGATGCCGTCGCGCCGATGCCCAAGCCGAGTGTGGCGAACTCGATGCATACGTCGTTGTCGGTCATGGCGGCCTGCACATCTTTCCAGTCATAGGAGATATAATGGGTGAAGTCATCCATCTCCTTGCAACCGTTATTGAGTTGCGTCTGCAACTTCTGGTTCTCCTGTGTCAGGGTAAGGAGCCGTTGCAGGTCAGTTTCCGATTTGGCCGTTTTTCTCAACCGTTCTATCTCTTCCCTGTTGGCTTTGGTCTTCCGGTAGATTTCGGTCAGTTGTTTGTCGGTGCTTTCGTTGAGCAGTTTCTCAAACTCGATGGCGGAGTTGAGCAAGATGCCTTTCGACAGCAGTTCGGCGTCGTAAGCCAGTGCCGCCACCTCACCTGCCAGGCTTTTGTGTTCATCTGGCAAGTCTGCCACCAATTCCTTCAACTGCCTCATCGTTTCGGTCTCACCTTCCCATGTGAGCATGCGTTCTGTCTCGCTTTGCAGGCGGAACTCCTCTCGTATGGCCTCGCGCACGTTATCCATGTATTGGCGGTAGTAGTCTACTGCTTCTTGATAGTCGCCCAAATCGAGGTGGTTTCCAGCGATGACATTCAGCGAATGGGCGTAGGTTTTCTTGCCGAGATATTTTTTTGTATATTCCAAGCCTTCTTTCTCCGAAGCAATCATCTGTCTGCCCCTTTCTGCCCTCGTTGCACTGATTGCCTCGTCGTGGCTGCCGTCAGACGCCTCCGACATGTCTTTCCCAGCATATAAATAGCATAGTTTCAGACCGTTTTCCGCACTGGCATAATCCTCCATCATCCCCCGTTGCTCATAGATTTGCATGGCTTGTCGGTAATGGCTGATGGAGGCATCGTATTCCTCGCACTTTTTTTCGGCATAAGCCAGTCTTTCGATAAGTCTGGGATACTCCTCGCTCTCCTTGTCATTTGCCTCGTAATAGGCGATTGCTTCCATATAGCAGGTCTTTGATTTGGCGTAGTCTTCAAGACCGTTGTAGGCACTGCCTTCCTTTTGTTTGCACTTTGCTACGTTAGCCGCATCGTTCAACCGTTCGTAAATCGGCAGTGCCTGTTGGTAGCAGTCGATGGCCTTTTGCCAGTAACTCTGTGTCATGGCGAGGGAGTAGAACTGTCCGGCTTTGAAGATGGCATCGGCATAAGCCTTGTCTTCGCCATGAATTTTTTTGCGCAGAGCAGCAGCGGTGTTCTGGTATTCCGCACCGGCTTCCTTGTCCTCCATGTCGAGTGTCAGGAACAGAGCAAATTGCTCGTAAAGTGCTACACGTGTCTCATCGTCCATGTTCATGTCGAGGGCTTTCTGGTAGCATTCCTTTGCCATGGCGTTGTTGCCTGTTGCTGTGTAATACCTCGCCCTCTCCATCATGCACATCGGCTCGTCGCAGGGTTTGGTGAGTTCATGCTGATTGTGCTCCTCCATCAGTGCCATGATGCGGTAGAAGTTATCCGTGTCTTTTGCCTCTTCATAGATGATGCTCAGTCCGGTGAGTATCAGTTCGTATTCTTCTCCAAACTTCTCCACCAACGGCATTGCTCGTTCCCAAGCCTGTGCGGCTTTCGTCATATCGCCTGCCAGGAAGTAGAACCGTCCCATGTTCGTGGTGAACATGCCGATGTTTTTGTGGGGTGGGGTAAGTTGTGCGCACAGCGCCATCACTTTTTCTAACACTTCCACGCCCTTGGCATAGTTTTGTTCACCGCCATACGTCAGGGCGCAGTTGTTGAGTGAGTTGATATAGTCTTCATTCACTTCGCCGAAGAGTTGTTTTCTGATGGTCATGGCTTGAGAGAAACACTCCCGTGCCTCTGCGAACTTGCTCTCGTTGAGCAGGTCGCGACCTCGCTGGTGCAGGCTATCAGCCTGCTGCGCTGTCTGTGCCTGGCAGCAGATGAATGCCAGGAGAGTGAAAAGGATAAGAATTGTTGTTCTTTTCATTGTTCTTTTAGATTGGAAGTAAGGAAGGAAGATGGAAAGTGAGGCGAAGCGCTAGTATTCAATCGGGCGATGCTCCGGCTTCAGTAATTTTTTGCCGCGTAGGCGATGCTGGTAATCAGTTCTTTCTCGAAGTGTGGGGTGTTGCTGAACTCTATCTGGTGGATGTCGGCGATGTCGAGTCGAATACTCTTGGCGTAGGGCGTGTCGTCGAGGAGGATGGGGATGATGGTCTTTCCCTCTTTCACCGAATAGCCCAGTTCACGAATGACGTTGATGGAATCATTGGAATTGGCCGACGACACGAAGATAACGGCCTGCGAGGTCTCTATGGCATCCACGATGACCTCTTTGTAGTTTTCGCCGCTGAAGATGCCCTCTTTGTCTATCCAGTAGGTTACCCCGTTGTCGTCGAGCACGTTTTTGATAGCCTCCACGCTTTGAATGTCTTTCCTGGAGTAACTGATAAACACCTGATGGTTCATCTCCTCACGCTGTGGTATATCGACGATGGGTGTGACCACGTGTGTCGGCTCAGTCTGCATCCTCTTGGCCTCTGCCTGCACTCCGTAGCGGTAGAGTGCCGCCTTGATGGCGAAGTTCTCAAACATGTCGATATAGTCGATTTCAGTCATTGCCTTCGTGTCGTCGTCGAAGCCTTTCTGGTTAAAGAGATACAGTTCCACCTCGTATGGTTTCTGCGTCTTGCTGAGGTTCGACGAGATGGCGTCTGCCATGATTTCAGCCACTTTCTTCAGCGGGATGTTTGCCAGGCCAGCCCCGATGCAGGGAAAGGCGATGGACTTCAGGTCGAGGGCCTGTAGCAGTCGGAAACACTTGTCGACGGAGTGTTGAAGGATGTAGTTGTTGATGTCTTCGGTATTGGAGAGCGCACCGCTGAACACCTCGTATTTCTGATCGAAGTTGATGGTGAGGCAATGGAAGATAAACTTCTGGTAGGGCAGGTCGCCGGATGTCGACACAACGACGTCGCCCACCTGTGCGGGTAACTTTTTCTGTGCATCGATGCGGATGGCTTCGCCACCTGCTTTCCTGATACTCCCCGACACACCTCCTGACATGCTTACGCCCGTGTCGTCGGAACTGACGATAACCTCGGCTTTCGACTCCAGGATGTTGCCGAAGATGATAGTCAGCGTGGAGTTGTTGTAATAGTATTTTCGTGGTTCCATATTTGTGGTAGTTGTTATTCAAGGGAAGAGACTATCTTTTTCATGGTGGGATAGGTATGATAGGCAAAGATAGTGAATTTTGGGCAATGATCAGCCCCTCGGCTGAAAAATTATCATAAAAATCGTTCAAAAAGATGTAAAGGTTGGGGAAACAATGAAATAAAAATGCTTGTGCTTCGGAAAAGACTTAACAATGCGGCGCGGAAAAAACTCCCAATTGTTTGGAGAATATGTAAAAAAATGCTATTTTTGCAAAATACATCTAAATACGATACCATGGACAATCTTGACAACAACATGATGGATTCTCTCTCCTTTGGAGAAATCTTTGGAGACCCTACGATTTTCGAGAGCGATGATGAGCCGTTATGGGACAAACTCATTCAGCAAGTCATCGACGGCAACGTGATTCCCGTAATCGGTGCCGACCTGCTCATCGACAATGTTTCCAACCCCCACAAGTTCATCATCGACTTCCTTGCCAAAGGCTTTCGGATTACGTCGAACCCCAACAGTTTTTCCGAGTTGGTGTACGACCCCGACTACATGAAAGCCAACAAAAACAAGGAAGACGCTATCTACTATCAGGTCAACAAGATACTGGCGAGCAACAAGTTCGCTCCCTCTGAGCGGTTGAAGCGACTGTTGTCCATCCGCCAGTTCCCCTTTGTCATTTCAACGAGTTTTACGCCCATTGTGGAGCAAGCCATGCAGGCGATATGGAAGGACGAGTTGCGGGTGATGCGCTTCAACAACAACCCTTCCGAGAACAACGACATCAAGAGCGGCACCGACCTGCGCAAGCCAACTGTCTATTATATGTTTGGCAAGGTGGGCGAGGGCGCGCACAAATACGTGCTCACCGACACCGATATGCTGGAGTTCGTCTCCTCCTGGCTCTCCAATGCCGATAGGGCGAGACCCAAGAACCTCTACAACGAGTTGAAGGACAAGTACCTGCTGATGCTTGGCAACAACTATAGCAATTGGCTCTTCCGGTTCATCTGGTTTTCGATGCGCAAGAGCAATATGGGGCACGGCATGTTGGCATACGACCAACTCGACGAGTCGCTCATCCATTTCCTTGAGCGTGCCGAAACCTTTACTAAACAGAACACGTCGGATGTCATCGACCAGATTATGACACGCCTCGACAAGAAACTCAAGGAGAACGAACTGACCAAGTTTGACAGGCCGGAAGACAACACCGACGTCTTCATCTCATACTCACGGTCCGACTCCGAAGTGGCAGAGAAACTCTATGCCGCCCTCTCTGCCCAGGGCAAGCGGGTGTGGTACGACCGGCAGAACCTCACCGACGGAGGCAACTTCATGGAGGAGATACGCAAGGCTATCCGCACAACGAAATACTTCGTGCCCATTCTCTCCAACCACATCACTCAGGAAAAAGACGAGTCGCACGTCTACCGCAACGAGTGGGCCCAGGCCATCGAGGTGGCCATCAGCATGGGCCGCACGTTCATCATCCCCCTTGCCGAGCAAGGCTTCGACTTCTACCGTGCCGCTATCCCCGAGAAGTTGCAGCAGCACAATGCCATCTTCTTCAACGGTGATGACGACATGAGCGCTGTGGCAGAGAAAATCATTCACAACATGAATCAAGACTAACCGACGATGGAAGAGACCAGAAGAAACAACCCTTGGTTAGGACTGGAATCCTACCAGGAAGGCGAGATACTCTACGGGCGCGACGAAGACATCCGCGACCTCACACAGTGTGTGCTCAACGACACCGACACCCTGCTATATGGTAAGAGTGGCATCGGCAAGTCGTCGGTCCTCAACGCCGGTATTATTCCCGCTGCGCGCCGCAATGGTTTTCAACCCGTGTTGGTGCGCTTCTCGCATAAGGAACTGCATTCCTATTTATTCCAACTTAGGGAAACCATCGCCAAAGAAGTAGATATCAGGGAGGTGGTGCCGTGTAAGGACAGTGCAAGAGAGTCGCTCTATGAGTTTTTCCACCGCCATACATTCCACAACGCGAATGGCGATAGGGAGAAGTTGCTGATTATCTTCGACCAGTTCGAGGAAATCTTTACCCTACAGGAAAACGAACAGAAGAAGAAAGTGTTCTTCGCTGAGTTAGCCGACCTGCTCAACGACGTGATACCCGCCTATCTGCAGACCGAGGCGGTGGAGCAAGCCGACAATCAGAAGGTGATTGATTTGTCGGATGACAATGCCTTCGACAACCTCTTCGAGTCTCTCGACTTGAGCAGTGGCGCCGACACCCCCGACTATGTCACCGACAACGAGATACACATGGTCTTCACCATCCGTGAGGACTTCCTGTCGGAGTTTGAGTATTACACTGCCACCATCCCCTCGCTGAAGCAGGGCAGGTATGGTCTGCGCCCCATCAACGAAGAGCAGGCAGCCCAGATTATCCTTCGTCCCGTGCCTGGGTTAATTGATGAAGACGTTGCCAAACTCATCATCGAGAAGGTCACGGGCAGGAGCGACTTCGAACTCGATGGTGTCCCCGAGATTGAAGTCGACTCCGCTGTGCTCTCCCTCTACCTCAACCGTCTCTACGATGCCAAGGAAGAAGAGCACATCACCGCCCACCTCGTGGAGAGTAAAGGTGGCGAGATTATTGCCGACTTCTACAACGATGCCATCTCCGGCATCTCCGATTCCACAGTGGAGTATTTGGAAGACATGCTCCTCAACGGCCAGAACCGTCGTGACAACATCACCGTCTTTGATGCCATCAACGATGGTCATGTCACGGAAGAAGAACTCGACACTCTCTGCAACAAGAAAAAGATTCTGCGCCTCTTCAACTATGCCGGCGACCTGCGCATAGAATACGTGCACGACATCCTCTGTCCGGTGGTGAAAACCCATAAGGAAGAGCGCCTTAGACTGAAGCAGGAAGAAGAAGAGCGGAGACGTCAGGAAGAAGAGACGCAACGACTCCTCCAGGAAGAGGAAAACAAGCGTCGTGAGATAGAGAGAAAAGCAGAGGAAGAAAGAGCGGCGATGCAGGCACACGCCATGCAGGTGAGGCGCCGCAACCGTAATAGGCTCATTGCCTTGGGGGGGGCGTTGCTGCTGCTCTTGGCTGGTGGATTGTGGTATTGGTGGTACTATGACTTTGAACATGTTTCCTATTACGCTGCCTTTGAGCGTGTGAATGGCTGGCCCAAGGGAGTGGGCGAGGAACTTTCGTTGTCGGAGAGAAACGGCACACCGCTGTATTACAAACTCACGCATGCGGGCCATCTTGACCATGATACCGATGTGGAAGTGCTCTCCTCCAACGGTGCACTGCCCGTATCACCCCATGTGCCATCGCCCTTGGTCAACGCTTCCGATATGCGCGATGCCAAGGCCAAGGCCTACTACGATATGCTTTGCAAGGTGGGGCATGTGCATTTTGTTGCAGCGGAAAATGGGAAGATAGACAAGGAAATCTATTATGCTGAAGACAAATCCACGGTCCTCTTCATCACCAATTATTTCCACCTTGATAGCGGTAAGGAGGCATGGTGTCAGTACGTGACTCCCAATGGACAGGCCATGGCGGTCCGCGACAATGGCGTGGACCGTGTGAAAATGTCATGGCATATCAATGATGATGACCCCGAAGATCCTTACAACGGACATATAGAGTCGATCATGTTCTTTGATGCATCAGGAGTGTGCCTCCCGGCAGCCGATAGCATTTGTGGTTTTTCTTACCGCTTTCTTGATGGTAGCAGTCACTACTACCGTTTCGCATTAGACGAATATGGTCGTCCGCAACAGAAAGCATATAATGTGGTAATGACCAAAAACGACGGGGAAACCGTCGAGGTGACCTACGGAAAAGCCATCTCAGTAGGCGATAGCATTCCTGACGTGGCTGTTGGACCACAAGGATATGCCAAGGCAGTGACCCGTGGAAAAGTTACCGAATACTATCTCCCCGGTAAAGAAAAGCCTGCTGCGACCAAAGTGGTGGAACGTGATAAAAAGGGAAATGTTACCACAGAGAAAACAACTGGCAACTTGCCCGTTCCTGTGCCTGCCTTGGTGAAGTATTCCTATGCGGCGAAGACAGGATATATGACCAGCATGGAGAAGTATGATGCCGACGGCAAGCCTTTCGCCTCGAAAAACGACAGCATCTACAAGAAACACTGGCAATATACGGCAAAGGGTGAACTGGCTCTCGAGGAGCATTGGGATGCCAACGACAAGTTAACCTACCTGCATCGTATCACCCGCACAAAAAAGGTGGTTACCGACCAGTTGGAGGATGCAGCCCACAACACCTTCCTCACCCGTGTAGACTCCACGCTCACCGACCATACGAGCACCAGTTACTATGGCAGGGATAAGAAGCCTGTGACCCACAAGACCGTGGAGGGCGAGGATACGCTCTACTGCCATAGGATAGTGACCAAGGAGGCAGATGGCGTCGCTACCATGTATCATTTCACTATCGACGAAAAAGGGTCGGTCGTGCCATGCCCGAAGCAACTCAACGATTTCGGCAAGGTGCTCTCCTATTATTGTAGGGAAGAAGGGACCGACAAGGATGGCAACAAGATTTATTACCGGCTACTTGATGTAGACGGCAAGGTCATCAAGTCGATGATGCGCTACTATCAGAACGGACAGGCTATGGCACGCGCCGTGATGGGCGTGGATGGATACGGCCATCCCGTGAGGTGCGCCAATTGGGAAGAAGAGGGATATGGTTATTACAAACTCTACTACAGCAATAATTTCGACAACCATTATGTGAGCGTTAAAGCCGTGAATGAATGGGAGTCACCTAGCGTGTTCTTCGACGGATGGAGCCAACAATACCTCACCATCTCCTACAATGACTACAAGGGTGCCGCCATCTTGCTCAACAACGAGACGAATACCATCATGTATTCCTATAAGCAATTCTCTTTGGGCAAGGCCAATGATGTCACCCAAGTGCAGTTGCCTTATCTGCATATCCTCGATAAGAACAGCCCGCTGTATGCCAACGGACTGCGCGACGGCGACCGTATCATCTCCCTCGGCTCATGGAAACACGGCATGGCTGTGGGGCTGTTTGAGTCGGCATGGAGCCAGATGAGGGGCAGAACGATGACCATCACCGTATTGCGTCCTGATGGTCAGGGTTTCAAATCCATCACCAAGGAACTCACTAGAGGCAATGCCGACAATGAGGAATGCCATGTCTTTGCCCTCACTACGAACGAACTCGAACATTTCAACCAGTATGTCCACCAATAACATGAAAAAATCCTTTCCTTTCATCGCCTTGCTCTTGCTGATGGCTTGCGGCTCCCTCTATGCGCAGGGGGTACGAAGTATCAGTGCCATCTCTGATGCCAAGAAACAGGGAGTGAACAAAAACACCCGCTTGGTCCTGACACCATCCACGGGTAATACTGCCTCTAAGTCTACCACCAGGCAAAAGACATCGCAGGGCAGAGGTGGCACCGCCGCATCGAGTGAGCGACAGGAGCCTGAGTACGTCCTCTATAGAGGTCTTGTCAGGAAATACACGTGGTATGAGGGCTTGGGAAAACCCATTACCAAGGACGTGGCGAGGCATCTCCCCGTGTACTACCGGCTGTCGATGAAGAACGACAAGGGGCATTGGCAGCATGTGGAGGCATTTCACCAGGACACCCTGACCAGCCAGCACGACCAGGAAACCTATGTGCTCGACAAGCGGAACGACACGGATGAGAGCAGCAAGGAGTGGAGGGACAAACTGGCAACCGTGGCACAGTGGCTGTTCATCGGCGACCTCGATGGTAACGAGATGTTGGAAGAGCGGGCTTACGACAAGGATGGAAATCTCGTCTATAGTTTTATTCCCGTAAGAAACGCCGACGGGAGGGTGACGGGCAGTTACAACGATGCTTGGGGGCTGCCTGTGGATATGCGTGAGGACGTGAACAATACCTACGGTAGCGTGGTGTGCATTACCTACGACCATTGCGGGCGCGACAGCATCATCGACTACCTCGATGGAGAAGGACTGAGAAAGTTCAACTCCAACGGAGTGGACCAGCAACGCTACCTGTATGACAACAACGACAGGACCGTTCTCGTCACCTCACACAATATGGTGGGCGACTATGCCAACGACAATTGGGGAAACTGTGGCAACCGATATATTTACGACGACCGTGGCAACAAATACTCCAAAATCAGAGTCGATAGAAACCTCGTGCCGATGAAGATGCCCTCGAAGAGAGCCGATGGCACCCGCACTTTCACGCGTTGCGATATCCACCTCGATACCTGGGGGCGTGAGGTGGAGGCGGTGATGCTCGATGCGGAGGGCAACCCCGATACCACCAGCACCGGCATTCATAGGATATTATACGAATACAACGACAAAGGTGTCTTGTTATCAACCACCTACCTGAATCTCCAAGGAGAGAAACTCAGGGAGGAAGATGTTCATTAAAAGCAATAATCATACTACATCATGAGAAGGTTTTTTATTGTCATAATGATGTTGTTGGCTGTAGTAATGGTCAACGCGCAAGGTGTATATAGGTCAGGAGTTCGTGATGATATTTCCACGAAAGGGACACGCCCTGCGATATCTCCCCGTAAGAAGCCAGGATCTTCGAAATCTTCGACACCTTCGAGACCTATGCCTCCCCAGAGGAAGCCTGGCTCTTCGGATACCCCCCCAAGCCCAAGCGATTCCCATACCGGTTTTCATTATGAACATCCAACAGAAGGGTCCCATACAGGTGGTTTCCATATGGAGCCAGCATCATCTGGAAATGAAGGTGAACGTCGTGATTCCGTTGTGACGCAGACCGACACGTTGGGACTTCAACAGAATTCCCCGGCGAATGAGAAGGCTGCGCCAAACGATACTATCAATGGCAATTTGCCGGGAGTACAAGGTAGTAGGACTTTGAGAGAGAAAGACAATCATTGACAACGAAAAGGAAGGGTCAGCATGAAAAGAACCATTATCATCATATTGTCGTTTTTTGTCATATTGGCGGTCGATGCCCAAAGCATACGTCAAGGGCAGATGGCCCGTATGCATGCGCATCCTGCAGCGCGAGGCGGTTCTTCCGTAAGGGGAAATGCACCTCAGTCAAAGCCAAACGCAGGTTCTCGCCAAAGGACGTCAGTAAAAGGAAATGGTGGTACTGGCGTCACAGCGAATGTACCCTCGAGACGGAAGGACAACCTACCTGATACTGTGTATAGCCATTCTACCATAAAACAGCATGGGTGGCGAGACCCGTTGGGCATTCTCACGAAAGAACAAGTTTCGCACCGAAACTCTTCTTATCGTTTTACCCATCGCAACGCCCAAGGCCATTGGTGCAAGATGGAAATGATTGATGGCTACGGCAATTATACTCAGGGTAATATGACTACCTATATCCTTAAGTATGGTTCGGATGACACGGATTCCCTTGCCAATAAGGATTGGGCTGAAAAAGTGGAAACTGCGTGTATTTTTGAGTTCATTGCAGACCCCACGGGAGAGAACGTCATCCAGGAAAGGGCTTACGATGAAGACATGAATGTGATTTACATCTATTCACGTACACCCATTGGCAAGAACAAGGCTGGACGGCAGCAATACATAGGTTCTTACAAAGACTGTTATGGCCTGCCTGCCGAGATGCGCAGAGACACCACTGGCACCTATACCCATGGCACCCTTGTCATGCTTACCGAGGATAAATGGGGCAATGATTCGGTGATAGAATTTATGGATGCCAAGGGAAGAAAAAAATTGAATGCCGATAGCGCAGATATTGAGGTTTTTGTGCATGATAGAATTGGCCGTGAGATAATGGGCTATTCATGTGACTCATTGGGAAATCCTATGATTGACGGTTGGGGTAACTGTGGAATAGCATACACGTGGAATAATGACCACACTAATGCATCTCTCACGTATTTGGATACAGAATTGAAACCCATGAGGATGCCTGATAAGCGAGAAGATAGAATCTCTACAGGTGTGATAAAATCATTATATAAATATGATGAATTTAAACGATGTATAGAAAGACGTTTTGTGGACAGTGAGGGAAATGCTGATGTTAATATGCACGGTGTCCATAGAAGGGTGACAACTTTTAATGAAAAGGGCAAAGTCCTTGAACAACGCCATTATGATAGGGAGGGGAACCTTACCCCTTATGATGATGCACAGACAGCAGTGATAAAATATACTTATACTTCCGATGGAAACATTCAAGATTTGTATTTCTTGGATAAGGATGAAAAACCTTGTTCTACATCGGGCTATCTTTGTCATAGACATTATAATTATGATGCCGACGGAACACGAATCTTTACAGAAGAATATAGAATAGAAAATGGAGAGGAGACTTTATCTTCAAAATCAGGATATGAAAAATTTGCCAATTATACATTAAATTGGGATTATAGTTCATTTCGCGTGGATTCCTTAGACAATCAGGGAAGAACCTTTTATTCCGGTTGGTTTTACTATGACGGACAGCCTAGAACAAGTGGAGGAAGAGCATGTGAACGAACTACTTTCATTGACGAGGCGGGTAAAACAACCATTATCGAAACCGAGTATGACGTAAATGGAAATCCAACGGAAAAAGATGGAGTCTTTAAAACAATAAGCGTGGTGGATTCCATGAATTGGACTAAAAGCATTTTAAAGTATGATTTACAGGGCAATGTGATAGATAGTTATATTCTTGAATTCGACAAGGATTTCACTCATCGTTTGGCAGAATATGATTCTAACGCCTTTGGAGTAAAGACAAGGTGTGGTTTGATAGGAACCAGAATGTATAAAGGGCTTTACCCCAAAACACCAAAAGGCGATTCTTCTTCGTATATTGGAAAGGATGAGTTTGACGAACCTGATTATAAAGAAAGTTCCAACGATTTTTATTATTATAAAAGGGTTACAAAAGGTTTGTATGTAAGATATGATGAGGACAATAACGAAATAACAGATAGGAGTAAATTCAAGAACCAACTCCCCAAGGCGATGACTATAGAGGTTACCGATAGTTCGGCGTATCGCCTGGGGCTGCGCGACAACGACCTCATCTTGCTTTATGGCGATTATTACAATGATTTGGAACAATCACTTTCTGTGTATGAATTCAGGAGCGATTGGTCTATCCACGCTGTGCTTGATGCTCAACATACAAGGAGAATGGTGGTGTTCCGTATAGAGGATGCCAAAACCAATCAATATGGATTGGTGGAAATCAAGGGCCTTAAGGGAGCACCCTCTGAATTGGGCTTCAATACCCATATACGTTATCTTACTGCCAAGCAGAAGTCGAGGATTATGCAGGCCATTCATGACAATGAAGGGTCTGACCATCCTTATATCACATCTTCTGATAAGCATAAAACGAAATGGCAAGGCAACAATTACGTTGTTTTTGCTTATCCTAACTTGTTCGGAGGAGACAGAAACAAACCATACTCCAAGCAAATCAAGGATCCTGCTGTTCTTATGGCTACATGCTTTGTAAAGAGGAACATGTCGTGGCTGTTGCCAGACGGAGAATCTGGTAGCCTTAACAGCATCTTTAACTTAAGGAAGAAAGACTTTCCTGTGGATTACTTCCTTACCAAAGATATGAAAAACTTGACTTCGTTGACAACGGATGAATCGAGTTTGGGCGCCTCTTGGTATGTTGAAAATGTCTCAGACGAGGTATACCATCAACTCATGACGCTGAATTCACAAGTAGAAAGTCGGGTGAACCAACTAATGGCTTCTGCTCCACAATTTGCTGAGAAAGACTTGTATGGGCGTTGGCAATTCGACAATGAGAAGTTAGATGATCATTCGCCAAAAGGCTATCTCCAACTGGCGAAGGATGGCACCTGTGAAGGAACCATTACCTATTTGGGTTATGTCTGGATAGATGGAAAAAGGTCATGTTTCAAAATCGACCGGGATTTACTAGGTAAATGGGAGTTGGCCGGTAGTATGATGAAGTTCACTCCAAGGAAAACTGACAACTTGACCCTCACATGTATAAATGTGGAAAAAGTCGACCCAGAAGAGAAACCCCGGTTGATAGCATCGTATAATGATTTGGTCAACAAAAGAAAGTCTTATTACTATAATGATAAAATGTTTTTCTATCCCGAGTTTAAAGACGAATTGGTGTTACAATCGTTGTCGAAAGACTCTTTGGTGATAGATGATACATCGGTCGGTATCCGTCTCTTCAGGACGAAAACCCTTCGTTCCAAACAGGAATTAGTAAGTGGCCTTAAGCCCCATGAATTCTTTTCCAAGTTGAGCAAGAATCCAGATGTGATGTATGCCTCGCATGCCATCAACTTTATCAACGTGGATAGTTTATATTTGCCCAAAGTGTTCAACGATATCGAAATGGTATATATAGGCAAGGCTCAGAACAAAGACCTGTATAACAGCGTGAAAAATGAAATGGGCAGCATGATAGATACCACGGGTTATGTGAAGTTGCCTATCTTCTATTCCGTGGATTTGGCATTGGTCAAGAAAGATGGAGAACGACTTTACAGTGAGGTGCTGTTGGTCTATGTGATGGATGACCATCTGCGTGTCCTTTATCAAAAAGGATGTTTCTCGTCGGAAGAACTGATGGCCCTTCAAAATAAATATGGAAAGAAAGGAAAGATGTGGCTGTTTGAGGGGGCAGATGGCGCGTCTGAAATCCCACTTTTCCATTTCCGAACAGAAGAGGATGGGTTGGCCCGTCAGGCGGGAATAGAGGGCGATTATGTGTTGCTGGAGTATAATGGATGGAATCTCTCCAAAGGGATAGACAATCTGAAGGAAACCGTAGAAAGCGCCAAACAGAGCCCCAAGCGGATGGTGTTTTTGCCCATACAGTGGGATGCCGACAACAGTTTCGCGCGTTTTGGCGAGCCTCAGTTGTATGAATTTGGTGAAGGGACATTGGGTATGAGATATGGTGATTGGACTGTTAGCGAAGCCGTATACAATAGGGCTGCTTCGGCGTATGAGAAGTTTATGAGAACCCATAAAAAGAAGAATCCGGCAAAGGCTTCTCTTTCCAAAAGGGAATTGCCACATAGACTTCAGCCCAATGAATTCTTTTCCAAGTTAAGAAAGCATCCAGATGTGATGTATACTTCTCATGTCATCAACTTCCTCAACGATGACTCTCTGCGGTTGCCAAAGGTTTTCCACGATATGGAAATGGTCCAGATTGGCAAGGCACAGCACGAAGACCTGTATAATAGCATCAAAGACGGAATGGGCAGTATGATAGATACAACTGGCTATATAAGACTGCCTCATTTCTCTTCCCAACACATGGCTTTGGTAAAGAGAGACGGCGACCAACTTTTCAGTGAAGTGCTGTTGATTTATATCATGAAATACAATGCACGAGCCTATTATCAAAAAGGATGTTTCTCGGCTGATGAGTTGATGGCTCTCCAAAGAATATTTGGTGATGGCACTTCGAGTTCCCTGTTTGATGATTTGGATGAAGAGTCTGAAATACCTCTCCAACATTTCCGAACCAAAGAGGATGGTCTGGCCCGTCAGGCGGGAATAGAGGGCGATTTTGTGATGCTGGAGTATAATGGATGGAATCTCTCCGAAGGGCAAGACAATCTGAGGGAAACAGTAGAAAGCGCAAAGAAGAGCCGCAAGCGGATAGTCCTCATGCCTATTCTCTTCAATAGGGATAATAGTTTCGCGTTAGGTGAGCCTCAGTTGTATGAACTTGGAGAAGGGATATTGGGCATGAGTTATGGAGATTGGACTGTTAGCGAGGCACTCTACAAAAGGGCTGTTTCAGCATATGAGAAGTTCAAGAGGATGCATAAAAAGGATTATAAATGACTTCTTTCACATTCCACTTTTTGGGGAAAATAATTTTGAGTTTAGAAATAAATGTTTAAATTTGCAGTGAATCAGTGAGATAATGAATCAATTCCCCTTTTCCCCGGATGAGAGACGGGGAGGGGGGGCGTCTCTTGATTCATAGAGAAACTAACACATCTAATACCCAGCATCAGTCTATGACAAACCTTTCGAATGTCACGGATAGTGAGATTGTTGAAGCCCTGTTGGCCAAAGACAGCGGCGTGACCCACCAGTTCCTGTATGTGAACTGCCGTCCGCTGTTCCTCGCCATATTGAACAAGGTGTTTGACTATCCTGTGGAACTGGAGGAATTCGTGAGCGAACTTTATGTGTATCTCATGGAAGACGACGGTCGCCGTTTGCATCAGTACGAGGGGCGCAGCAGCCTCTATCAATGGATGAAAGTGGTGGCCCTGAGATTCGCCATGCGAATAAAAATGAGAAACGCAGTGATAGATAATTCCTCCACGGAGTCTCCTTACTTGCAGAACGTCTCCGACGAGTCGGCTTCCGATACCCAAGCGAAGGCCGATGTGGAGAATCTCTTGGAAAGAATGTCTAATCTTACTTATGTTTATGTCATTCGCCGTCATATCCTTGAGGGAGTAGACGAACGTACCTTAGCGGAGGAAATGAACATGAAAGTGTCGAATATCTACAATCTTAAGCGACGAGCAATGGCAGCATTGACAAAAATCGCTTTAAATGATGTGAAAAACTATGCCAAAAAGAGATACTAACATACCAGAAGAGTTGATCGCGGCTTTTCTTGACGGAAACACCACGGCAGAGGAAACACGCGAGGTGCTGGAGGCCATCCAGCACGACAGCGAGTTGCGCGAACTCCTGGAACTCTCCATGGAGGTGGACGAGGAGTTAGAGCAACAGTTCAGTAAACCCATGGTGGTCGACATGAAACCCTATCCCATGTTGCAGATGGCGGCACGCAACCAGGTAGACAACCTGTGTGTGGTGCGGTGTGAGGGCTATGCCCTCCGTGCCATGGGCGTAGAGGTGAGTGATGACCAACTGATGGAAGAGGCCAGGGAAAAAGGATGGCTCAGAGAAGGAGGCGTGCCTCTCTATCTCATCGGCAGGATGGCTGGTGAGCGTGGACTCTATGTCTCGCATGCCTACGACTGTTCTTTCGCCGACATCCACATGGCCCTCAAAAACGGAGAGATGGTGATAGCCGTCCTCGGTAGCCATGCCGTGATAGTGAAAGATATAGCCATGGACGAGAAGCGGCTCACCCTGCTCGATTTTGCCAACCCACAGCCCGAGACCACTTGCCAGTTCGCACAGTTCACGCGTTCCTGGTCCGACGCATCGTCTTACCTTGTTATCATCAACAACCTGCACCGTTACCAGCCACGGCCCCTGAGCCTTGAGAACGTGCCGGTGGAAGATGAGTTGATGGAACTGCGTGAGGCCATTGCCGAGAATGCCCATGAAGTTTGGGCGGCTGCAAGGGTGGAAGAAGGCTGGACCTATGGTGAGGAACGCAACGACCAGTTGATGCACAACCCCGACATTGTGCCCTACAACATCTTGCCGGAGAGCGAGAAGGAATACGATCGCATGATGGCTATCAACACCATCAAACTCATCAAGAAGTTGGGCTGGAAACTCGTGAAGAATGACAAACCATCTACACAGGAATGATATGAAGGGCAAACGTGTACTCATCATCGGACGGCACCCCCTTGCCGGCAACGTCGTGGCACAGTATGAAGCCATGGGCGCCAGTGTCGACCACGTTGATGCCTGTGGCGATGTTACCCATGTGAGCGAGTATGATGAATTGGGCGTGTTTCTGACATGCGGTGAAAATCCCACCGAGACAGACAGCGCGATGCTCAGTGCCATGCGGCAGTTGGCTGCCGACTACGAGATGAGGCCTGGCGTGACCCGTAAGCCCCTCTGCCATATGCTGTTGCACAGCAAGGTCACCTTGTGGCTCATGCAGACACTCGACCTCTACAAGGGTATCAACGACAAGTTCGAGGTCTATGCTTTCACTATGGCCGACCTTTGGGCGAAGAACGTGTTGTGCGAGGTAGGCACATCCACCCCCCACTACAAACCCCTCGACCGTGAGCCTGTCACCACCGACATGGAGAAGACCGTGCACTTTGTTATCTTCGGCATGGGCGACATGGCAGAGAGCCTGGCGCAGCACGCTGCCCTCGTGGCACACTTCCCCAACTACGTGCGCAA
Organism: uncultured Prevotellaceae bacterium; assembly: GCA_900315455.1. Classification (GTDB taxonomy): domain Bacteria; phylum Bacteroidota; class Bacteroidia; order Bacteroidales; family Bacteroidaceae; genus Prevotella. The sequence continues at coordinate 87,786 of OMZE01000010.1, forward strand.
CCACTCGCTGCGCACCCGCATCACCATCGTGGACAAGGGCATCACCGCCAGGCGCAACGCCTTCCTGCAGCGCCATCAGGAACTCTTCGACCATTCCTATTACCGCTGCATGACGATGGACAAGAGTTGTTCCACCACACTGTTTCATTACCCCGTCTATGCGTCGTCGAGAGAGGATTTCATTGACGTGGAGTGGGAGTTTGTGGAAGGCGAACTCCACCATCCCGTGATGCAGGCGAAACTGAGGCAGTGGGCACAGAGCAAGAGTCAGATTCTTACCCTCGCGCTGTGTTACGACTCCTTCGCCCTCAACTTCGACGAGGCTTTCACCATGCCCAAGGAAGTATACGAGAACGACATCCCCGTGCTCACCTATGTGCGCAATAGCGAGATTTTCGACGATGTAAGAGCCACCAACTCCTTCACCAACATCTATCCTTTCGGCATGGAAAATTGTGGCTACGACGTGCGGCTCCCTCTGTTGCGGATGGCCAAATGTCTCAACTACTTCTACCAAAGCAGTTATGGCGGCGAGGGAACACCCACCGACATGCCTGCCGAGAAAGTGGAGGAGGCATGGACAAAACTGAAGAATTTCAGTTTCCGCTACTCGAATATCTACAACGTGATGACCATAGCCACGAAGATGCGCTCCCTTGGACACAAGGAAAAAGAATGGAACGTGTTCTATGCCCTCAACAAGGAGGAGATAGAGCAACTCTCTGCTGTGGAGCACAACCGCTGGAGTTTGGAGCGCCTGATGCTCGGCTTCAGACCACCCTCCGACAGCGAGCGCAAGGAGATAGAGGACAATATCAAGGCTTTCGAACGTGCGCGGAAAGACAATACCCCACAGCCGGAAGTCGACTTGAAGAAAGAATACAAGAAGAAGAAAGTGCATTTCGACCTATGTTCTTACAGCGAACTGGGCAATGATGCCACAGGCAAAGACGTGAGAATCTACGACTACGACCTCACTGCCTGCATCCCCCTCATAGCCAACACCTTTAAAGAACAACAGACATGAAGAAATACTATGTTCTCAGGTTCGAGAATTCCGACTCCTTGCACAAGGCAGGCGACCAGGTGTTCAATGCCGATGCCACCTTGCGTATCGGTCAGCAGGAGGGGTGTGAGGTGTTGCTGGCCAATGAGACCCAGTATGAGGATGCCGTGTTCGCCGTAATCATCCGCAACGATGATGGCGAGGGATGGCGGATTATACGTACCTCGTCTTATCGTGAGCACGCGGTAAGGGTGAATGGCACCGAAGTGGACTACGTGCAACACCTGAGTGATGGCGACCGCATCGCCTTCGAGGGGTCCAAGCAGGAACTGTTGTTCAATGTGCGCAGCGACGACGAATATAATGGGTCGAAACCGGTGGTGGTGCCACATACCTTCCCCAAGTGGCTCATTGCCACGCTGGTGCTGCTGCCGCTGGTGCTCTTTGGGGTGGGGTATGGAATCATGTCTCACAATATGGAGAAGAAAATGCTCACCGAAGACATGATCAAGCAGGCTGAAAAATCGGTGGTGCAAATCAAGACCGATTCGGTGTTTCTGATGGCCTATAATAAGACAACGGGCGACACCTTGCACATCGATTCTTGTGAATATATGGTCTCGGGAACGGCATTTATCACCGATGATTCGTTGCTGGTGACAGCACGCCACTGCGTGGAACCCTGGCTCAATGTCGACTCGATATCTGCCGATTCCTCCAAGATTGAGTCACTGCCCGTGAAATGGGCTTTGATGGCAGAGACCCGCAATCAGGAAGAAATAGACAGTATTGAGTGGATGGTGGTGAGCCGTCTGTCGGTAGTCATTCCCGATTCTACGGGTTCTTTCATCATAGAAAAGTTAAGTTCTACTGATTTCAACATTGAAAAAAGTCGTGACCATGTGATTGAATACGGCGACTTCGATCATCTTTATTTCTGGAGGAGCATTGCTGCACTGCCTCGTCGTACAGACATGATGCTCGACGACTTCGCTTTCCTCCGGCTGCCGGCTCACCTCGCATCACATGCAGAAGGAGCAATCCATCTGGCATCGAAAGAGGAAATCCTGCAACTAGAGAAACGCAAGCCCGTAACCATACTTGGATTCCCTGAGTCGGGAGTGGGGGCAGCGGATTTTGAGTCGTCTACTGATGAATTGCGGCATCTGCCTACACAGGATTCTTTAGGATTCCCCGATGGCGTGCTCCACCACAATGGAGAGATTGCGCATGGATACTCTGGCGGACCAGTGCTGGTAAGAAACGGCAATGAATGTTATGCCGTAGGAATCATCTCCGTGCACGACAGACTCAATAAGAATCGTACGCTCTCGGTACCCGTGTCGGAAGTGGAACGGTGGAAAATGAAACAAAATAATAACAGATGATTATGGACAATCATACCAACAATGCTATTTCAGCCTCTGATTTCTCAGGCTACTGTCAGGAAATCACGGCATGGCGGGTGATGGCCGACATTACCGACGGCTTGCTGGCGGATGCGCAGTACGACAAGGTTGTGGTATCTCCAAAGGCCATCGCCATCAACGACGACGGTAGTTTCAGGTTGGTGGGCCAAAAGCCCGACGAGGTATTCGAGGCCCCTGAGACACGACGTGGCAAAAAGAGTGAGGCTTCGTTGGTATGGTCGCTTGCCGCCACCATCTTCCATCTGGTGATGGGGTGTGATATCATGAACGGAAAGGGTGGGGCAGGGCAACACGCCAAGTCGAAGGTGCCCTATATGCGGAGCGAGATGCCCTTGTTGAGCGCACTCCTGCAGAGATGCCTTCACTTCGACGCCACTGAACGTCCTTCACTGAGTGAAGTGAGCCAGACGGCCCACCAACAATATGAGGCTTGCAAGAATTTCCTCAAAAAAGGACCAGCATTCAAGCAGGTCATCGACAGTACTGGTAAATCAGGGTCGCGTATCGATGAGGTATGGCCCGAAGAAATGATAGATAATACCAAATGACCATGAAAAATATAGCCATAGCAATCATGCTCTTCATGCTGGTGATGCCCATGAAAGCACAAGACAAGCATCTGCAACAATTGGTGTCGATGGTGACATCTCTGCGGCAGCCTTCAGAGAGCCAGCAACGCGCTGCTTACAATGAACTGAAAATAAAACTTGCCGCCGACAAGGAATGGACACCGATGGACGAACTTGTGGATGAGGGAAACGGAGAGTGCCGGCCCACCAAGAAGATGAATTGGTTCCGACTCAATACCCTGCTCATGCAGGCTCCCGGACAGAGTGGCAACCTCTCTATGGTGACCAAAGGCGACTTCCTCAACGGGGAAGACCCACGGTTTAATTATTCACTCATCGAGAAAGGCATCCGCCAGGGCGCCATGGTAAGATATACGATGAAAGGGCGTGAGGGCGCGCAGACATTTGTTATCGTGCCCTATGATGCTAAAGCCGCTTCGAAGATGAAGGCTACAATCACGAAAGACGGAACCGTTATTGCACAGGGGAAAGTGGAGAATGGCGATATCGTGCTCAAAGTGGACAGCAAAGTCAGCCTGAAAAGCAAGGATAGGATAACTCTTGAAATAAAGAATGATTCTGGTGCCGACATGGCAGTTGTTATCCTCAACCACAACACACGAAAATGAAAACGATAATCATAACGACCATGAAAACGAGTATAAATCTAATGATGTGGATGATGGCATTCTTGCTGTTGGGTGTACTCCCGTCGGCAGCACAGGATGTGGCACAGATGAATAACGATGCTTTCCGTCAGTATGTAGATATGCTGTATAAGCAAGGGCAGGCTGCCTATCTGAAGAGCGACCGCCTGACAACGAAGAGTTGCTATGAGCAGATGGAGAGTGCCATCGATGCAAGAGTGGAAGCAGGAAAACTGTCGCAGGAGACAGCCGACAGCCTAATGCAATATGTGCGGAAACTCGAGGGCGACTATCATTATGATAATGCCGACTACGACAAGACGTCTTTCGGGTTGGCAGCAAGTAGTTTTTTGGAGGCACTGGAATATGCAGAGTCAGATGAACATCCCTTCCTTGAGGCGAATTTCAACCAGTGTGTATTGCACATGGAACTTTCACAACTCTATTACAAACAGGCCTGTCAGGAGACCGATGCAGGAAAGAGACAAAGAAAGTTTGAAAGTGCTCTAGAGGAAATGCAAGAGGCCGAGAAGCGGGCACGCAATTGGTACAACCCAGAAAGGCCTGATTCATTCAACGTCTATTTTCAAGCCACTGCAGGATTGGCAATGTGCCATGCCAGGGTGGGGGAGTATGATGAAGCCCATGAACTGATAGACGAGTTGCTTGAGATGTTTAAGAGCTCTGATTCCGAGCGCTACGGTGAGTTGCTGCGCCGAAAGGCGAAAATCATTATGCTGCAAATAGAGGGTGGCGACACTAATGCCAGCATTTCACAGGCGCTCGATTGCTACAAACGCTATTTCAATATAAAGAGAACTGACGCCCTTGCCAACTTCACGGGCATGGACTCTGGTCAGCGAGAGCAATACTGGATGAACATCCGGCCGTTTGTCACCGACTGCTTCCGCCTTGAAGAGGCCGACCCCGCTTTCCTCTACGACGTGACCCTCTTTGCCAAGGGACTGCTGTTGCAACTCAACCGTGACGGTGGGGGAAAGCAGTCGCTCAACTATACCTGGCAGCAGATTCAGCAACGGTTGCCCGCCGACGGTTGCGCCATCGAGTTCGTGCAGTATGAGAAAGGTGGGGCGCAGCACATGGGCGCCCTCGTGCTGGGAAAGACCGGCCAACCCCGTTTTGTACGTATGATGGCTCCCGAAGAATTGGCTGCCAAGAGCACTGGGACTTTCACGGTGAGTGAAAGGTTGTATGTCACAGAAGGAAAGAAGAAGAACGAACTCTACAACGACACCGCGCTGGCTTCGCTGATATGGAACAGCCAACTCATAGATGCCATGGGAAAGGCCAAGAAGGTGTATTTCGCCCCCGATGGCTATATGCATCAGATAGCCGTGGAGTATATCCTGCCCCAGAACCTGAAGAACCTCTCGTTCTATAGACTGACCTCCACCCGGAGGCTGATGGACGATAGCCCGACGGCAAAGGGTGCCAGCGCGTTGATCCTTGGTGGTGTGGTTTATGCCACTCAAGTGACGGGTGCCTCACAAGACAATGACACGCAGGCATACGACAATGCCCGGGGCTTACATTTCGAATATTTGGACAACTCTGGCAGGGAAGTACAGGAAATCCTCGACCACCGAAAAATTGGAGCCGACAGACTGCTTCTGGGAGAAGCCGTCACAGAGGGAAGTTTCAGGACACTGTGTGGTCAGTTCCCCATTCTGCACATCTCCACACATGGAGTGTTCACCGCTGCCAAGACTCCTCAGGGCACCGATCTGAAGCCTTGTCTCTCCGACGAGTCTCTCTCGCAGTGCTTCTTGGCGTTGGCAGGCGTGCAGACAGCCGTCGACAGTCCCCAATATGACAGGGAAAATCAGGATGGTGTGCTCTCGGCAAGGGAGATGTCGGGACTCGACATGAGTCGTGTGCAACTCTTCGTTCTGGCTTGCTGCGAGACAGCCCTCGGCTATGTCACCTCGGATGGCGTATATGGCATACAGCGCGGACTGAAGAATGCTGGCGTGGGAGCCATCGTTGCCACACTGTGGGATATTGACGACGAGGCCGCCACGATGTTCATGGTAGCGCTACACGACCTGCTCGCCAAGGGGCAGACCATTCACCAGGCATTCTACGGGGCTCGTCAGGCGTTACTCTCCACAAAGATGGAAGACGACCAGGAGCGGGTGAAACGGTTCAATCCCGTCACTCTTACCGAGGAGATGTATGCCGGTGAAGATTTCAGTGATCCGAGATATGTCGATGCCTTTATTCTCATCGATGCTTTGGATTGACGATGGAATACGATACTAACCATAATGTAACATAATGATGAAAAAACAATTATTAGTCGCTCTGGTGATGATAATGTCCGTAGGCATGGTCTGTGCCCAACCGGCAGGAAGAGGCCAGGGAGAAGCACGCCCTGGAGGAGGCGCACCCAGGGGCATAGGTGGTGCCGATGAGTCGTTGGTGGTGAACATCAACACCATGGATGTCCAGACCCGAAACCGAATCACGGAGGCTGCTGATAAAATCAAGGCGAGTGGTGGAAATACCCGAGGTGTGTTCAAGGATATCGGGATGTCGATGCTCAGCGGTGGCGTTTCCGGTTTGGTGGATGTCGTAGTGACAGAAACCATGAACCTGATACAATATAAAAAGAACCAACGCCAGAAGTGGTATGCGATGATACAGAACGAGTGCAACTACACCGATAGCATCTCGTCGGTGAAGGGACTCAACGACTTCTACACCGAGAAGTCGGAGAATGGTGCCCTCGACCCGTCGAACATCAATTTTGACGGCATCTCGCTTCGTGCCATGCGCAACGGTCAGGAAGTGCTCTATCTCTCATGTCATATCGACACCACACGACTCGACCATATGTTCAACCACAGCAAGTTTTACTTGGTGCTCGATACGATGATATTCCATCCTTATTCCTGTCACTTGCCCAACCTTCAGGCCAATGGCATTGATGCCCGCACCGCCAGTGAGTCGGAACGCGACAATCGTTTCTCTTTCGATGAGCGCCGCAACCTCACTGTGGGAATGGAGATGGTGCTGTCGTCGTCGTGGATTAATGAGGCCGTGATGGTGATGGACAACGTGGAACTGGGCCGCTTCCGGCTCACGGTGAATATCGACCGCGAGACCGACACGTTTATTTATTCACGTAGGCAGATAGAGGCCAATCGTAAAGCAAGACTCGACACAGACACCACCTTCGTCAATGTGGAGGGCGACTGTTTCGTAGTGCCACGCTCGTATATGCCACTTGCCGAGAAGAGGATGTGGGGAACGGGCGAATACAACGTGAAGGTGAAGTTGCGTGAATCGTGCCAATGGAACAATGATGAGGAACGCAACAAGAAGATGAAGGAGTGGTATAAGGACTACAAACAGTTGAGGAAGATGCAACGCAAGGGCAGTCTGGCAGGAGAATATCTCAAGACCGTTTGGCAGCAGCATGGCAACACGCTGATAAAACAGATGCTCAAGCAAGGGGTGACGCAATCGACCACCTATCTCGGACTCGGACAGAGCGGAGGCATGCAGGGTGGTATGCGCAGTGCCGCTGGCGCATCACAGGGTGGTGCCGCAGGCGCTGGAGCGCCTGGTGGCGGTTCTGGTGCTCCTGGTGGCGTCCCGGGCGGTGGTAGGTAAAAAAATCTCCCCCCCCCGTGATAGATTTCCGTCTGTCGCTGCTCTATAAGGGAAAGAAAGTAATAAACCGGGGCATTGCTTATGCCAGTCTCTATGCCCCCAACATATTAAAAGCC
>OMZE01000043.1:0-31861 GCA_900315455.1 uncultured Prevotellaceae bacterium
CTGTTCCAAAGTGATTTTGACAAATATCTTGGCTCCCTGCCATTTGAGGAAGAAGAACCGACGGAATAAAAATGACTCATACACAAAGTGATGTGTGACCACAAATGACAATAAAAAGTCACAAGTGAGCACATCGAAACCTTATCGGGCGTGTTCCCGTGGTGTTCCCTATAGACACGAAAAAAGGAGTTACGTCTTCGTAACTCCTTGATTTTCAAGTGACTCCCGAGGGATTCAAACCCGCAACCTTCTGATCCGTAGTCAGATGCTCTATTCAGTTGAGCTAGGGAGCCATCATTTTTGAATTGCGACTGCAAAGGTATGGCATTTTTTTTGTTCCGCCAAATTTTTCGCGGAGTTTTTTCCAGAAAACGCGATTAAAGCCGATTTTTCCGAATGAAAAAGGGTTTATCGGTGGTTTTTCGCTATCGGTTGACCACATTTTCGGGTTTCCCGTCGAGGAAAGCCCTGATGTTGCTGGCAGCGATGTCGACGAGTCGTATGCGTGCCTCCTTCGTTGCCCACGCGATATGCGGTGTGATATAGGCATTGGGGGCATGAAGGAGCGGGTTGGCGGCAGCCGGAGGCTCAGTGGAAAGCACATCGGCCCCGTATGCTCCGAGATGTCCGGAATGGAGGGCCTCTGCCACATCGTCTTCGTTGACGAGCGGACCACGTCCGGTATTGATGATGATGGCTCCTCTCTTCATTTTCCTGATGGTTTCCGCACAGATGATATTCCGGGTTTCACCGTTGAGCGGACAGTGGAGGGTGAGCACATCAGAAACGGCGAGCAACCCGTCGAGCGTCGTTTTCTGTATGCCTTCGGGAAGCGAGGCCGACTCCTTGCTGGTGAGCGCGAAGACATCCATCCCAAAACAGCGGGCAATACGAGCCACCTTGCTCCCGATGTGCCCAAGACCAATGATTCCGAGAACCTTGCCAGCGAGTTCGGGAAGCGGTGTGTCCCAATAGCAGAAATCCGGGTTTTCCGTCCACCGCCCATTCCTGTTCATTTCGGCATAGTGCGCCACCCTGTTGGTGATGTTGAGGATATGGGCGAAGGTCATCTGTGCCACGCTTTCGGAACTGTATGCCGGTATGTTTGTCACCACCACGCCCCTTTCCGCGGCTGCATCGATATCAACCACATTGTATCCTGTGGCAAGCACGCCGACATACTTGAGACGTGGCAGCGACTCCAGGATTTTCCTGTCGAGCACCACCTTGTTGGTGAGGACGATATCCGCGTCGGCCGCCCGCCATGCCGTCTGTTCCGGCGAGGTGCGGTCGTAAACCTTGAGGTGTCCCAACCCCTCCAGTTGCTCCCATGAGAGGTCACCGGGGTTGACGGTAAATCCATCGAGGATGGTGATTTGATTTATTTTCGGTTTCATTGGCTGTGTCATTCGTTTTTATCCAAGAGACAAAGGGATGTATGCCTTCTCCCCGATGTCGTTTGTTGTCATTCTTTGAACCTGTCGCCCCAGCAGCGCAGCATGTTCTGATAGATTTTTTCCTCGGAAGGAGAATGCTGGGCATGCCATATCCTTTCGTTCTGTATCTGGTCGGGCAGGAACTGCTGCTCTACGAAATTGCCGGGGTAGTCGTGCGCGTATTTGTATCCATCGCTGTAACCCAAGTCGGCCATCAGTTTGGTAGGAGCGTTTCTGAGATGAAGCGGCACGGGCAGGTTTCCCGTCCTTGCCACGAGTTGCTGTGCGGCACCGATTCCCTTATATGCAGAATTGCTCTTCGGGCTGGTAGCGAGATATACCGTAGCCTCGGCGAGCGGTATACGGCCTTCCGGCCATCCTATCTTCATCACCGCATCGAAAGCAGCATTGGCGAGCAGCAGCGCATTGGGGTTGGCCAGTCCGATGTCTTCGGCGGCACTGATGACCAGTCGCCGTGCGATGAACTGCGGGTCTTCCCCACCCTCTATCATCCTCGCCATCCAGTAGAGTGCAGCGTCGGGGTCACTCCCCCTGATGCTCTTGATGAATGCCGAAATGATGTCGTAGTGCATCTCCCCATCCTTATCGTATGCCAACGGATTCTGTTGAAGGCGGTCTTCCACGATGGCGTCTGTGACGGTCACCTCGTCGGAGGCATTGAAGGAGTCGACCACCAGTTCGAGGATATTGAGAAGTTTCCTGGCATCACCCCCACTGTATCTGAGCAGGGCGCCGGTTTGCTGCAGGTCTATCTTCCGTTCTTTCAGCACCACGTCTTCCTTCACAGCCCTGTTGAGCAAGTCGAGCAAGTCGTCTTTTTCCAGGGGTTTGAGTACATATAGTTGGCAACGGGAGAGCAGCGGTCTGATGACTTCGAACGACGGGTTCTCAGTAGTGGCACCGATGAGCGTCACCACCCCCTTCTCCACTGCCCCAAGCAACGAGTCCTGTTGACTTTTGCTGAACCGGTGTATCTCGTCGATGAAGAGTATTGGCGACGCCGCATTGAAGAACCTGCCCTTCTTTGCCTTCTCTATCACCTCGCGCACGTCTTTCACCCCACTGGTAACTGCACTCAAGGTGTAGAAGGGGATGTGCAGTTGGTTGGCAATGATTTGCGCCAAGGTAGTCTTGCCCACTCCCGGAGGGCCCCAGAGGATGAACGACGACACTCTTCCCGTGTCGATCATCTTACGTATGACAGCGCCTTCTCCTACGAGATGTTTCTGTCCGATGTATTGGTCGAGGCTAAGCGGCCTCATCCTCTCTGCAAGTGGCTGGCTCATGATTCAAGGATTACGATAAGAATAGATAGATTTCGGCAAATTTAGTCAAAAATTCCGATAATCCACATCTATTGAATGAAGTTTTTTTGATGTGAAGCGAAGCGGAAGACAAATAGAGGACACGACACGAGGAGAGCCGCAGAAAAAAACCTTATGAAATTCTTGCAAATAAGAGATAAAGTACTTACTTTTGCAGCGCATGCATTTGATGACTCTACATTGCTGCATCATGCGCATCACACCACTGCATGCTACGATTTTCATTTAGAATCATTTACAAAAACTTGATATGAGACAAAAAGACAAGAAAGCCTTGACCTTAAAGACACTGAACAAGAGCAACATTTGGGATTTGCAAGAGAACGACATTTTCCGTTTGTGGGAAGCCGCAGAGAAAGATGCCGACCTTCACGACAATCTCCGCCATTATTTCGACGTCATCAAGAGTGCGTTCGACATGGAAGAGGTGACCATTGACAAACCCGAAATCACCAAGAAATACGAGGAGCGCGGCTTCAAGGTAGGACTGTTGCGCATGGCAGAAGACAAGAAGGAGAAATGGGCTGTGAAGAAGCGCCCCATCCTTCGTGTCACCGACCTAACTTACGAGAACATCCACCATATCAGCGCCACCAAACTGCTTGAGGTGCTTGAGCGCAATTTCGGTGGAGGCTGGGACAGTCTTTCCCAAAGCATCAAGGATATTATTGAGAGTGGTTTCGACATGAGCACCACCACGCTTCCGAAAGAGCGTCTTCGCAAGCCCGGTGGCATCTACGAGCGCAAACTCGCCGATGGATACCAAGTGCTGGAGATAGCGAAGGGCTTGTGGGTGGAGGCCATCTTTGCCAAGTCGAAACCCGAGATGGAGCGCCCGCGTCTTCGTTTCGAAGAGGATTTGGACAAACTCGACGAAATGGGCGACGACGACGAATTGCCAGAACTCGACGACCACTTCGATACTCCCGATGAAGATGATGACACCTTCGACGAGGACAAGTTGACCGAGGAGAGTTACCGCACTACCTTTGAAACCAACCCAGAGGACTTGAACCTGGAAAGCGAGGATATTGCCGACGACTACGACGAATAACACCAGGAGTGGTTTTACATACCCATACGGGGCACACCGGCATCAGGTGTGCCCCGCATTTTTTCATGCCGAGTAACGAGTTGGCAACACTCAAAATGAAGCCCCGAATATCAATATCAACACAGAGACACAGAGATACAGAGTTTTTAACTTTTCTCTGTGTTTTATTTATTTATAGAAGCATACAAAAAAGGAGAACTTGCCTCACGACAAGTTCCCCAACATACTTACTAAAACTAAATTAACCACTAAAAAAACTAATCTTTTGCTATTGATTAGACAAAAATAGACGTTTCTTATGAATGCTCCAAGCAATTCTGCCAAAATATTCGCCCAAGGTGCCTTTTCGACTACAAAAGGCGAAATATCGGCAAATCATTGCCCGTTTCAGATTATTCTCAGAATGTATATCCTATAGTGCAGAGCAACTGGTGACGCTTGTTGTTCACCTTGACGGCATTGGCTACATTGTCGTAATCGATGAATTCAGCATCGCGATAACTCATGAAAGGATAGAAATCACCCTCGCTGGCACTATACTGGTAGGTCAAGTCAAGATTGAGTTTATCGAGACTGTATCCCACACCAAAGGTGAACCGGTTGGTGGCCTTCCAGTTGGTGAAATCGGTGGCAGAAGCATAGTATGTGCCGTTCGACCTGATGGTGCCGTCCTTGAATCCGTCCTTGTCGTAGAGCGGCGACACATAGTTGTATCCTGCCCTGATGGCCATCTCGGGAATGGGCTTCACTTCAGCACCCACTTTCACCGTTGCCACGCCCTTGAGCGTACGGTCTGTGTGCTGGTTCATCAGCCTGTCTTTCTCGCTCGATACGGCGTAATCACCCCAATAATAATCGTAGTGGGTGTCGGTATTTACCCTCGTCGACATGCTGCCATAGTCGGCATAGTCGAAGGAAGCACCTATTGCAGCCACCCTTCCGATAGTATAACCGGCACTGAGTCCAAACTTCCATGGTGTGAACACCTTGAAGTCATACGACTCTTCACCATAGGCGGTATACGACCCATCGCTCACCTCAGTATAGTTGCGTGTATTGAGGTCATACCATATAGGTGAATGGATGCTCAGTCCGAGCAACAGTGGTGCATACTCTATGGGGCGAAAAATGGCTCCAAATTTCACATCCACACCTTGTCCGGTAATCTTGCGCTCATCATACACGTTGAGTGTTCCGATGTTCTCAGGGTTGGCAGACAATGTCTCGGTATAGTCTGACGCATGGCGGTAGTGCACGTCGTGCACACCCATGGTGATGCCAAGATACACGCGGTCGTTGATATTGCCACTGAAGTTGAAGTCATACTCACCGATATATCCTTTATGAGCCCTGTCGAAAACATAATTCTCTGCAGGATAGAAGTAGGCGTTTCCGTCACCGGCGGCAAAGAGCAGGTTTCTTACATAAATATCATCCAACTGGTTGCAACTCGAGGTAGGATGGTCAATGCTGAATTCACCATCTGCTCCCCTGAGATTATAGAGCAAATCGTTGTACAACTTCATGTAAGTGAGTTTGTTCTGCGACGCATCACTGAGCCTGTCGCTGGCCGAGAGAATGAAGTCGAAATTGCGGCTCTTATGGTAGTTGAACGCGAAGTTGAAGAACGACGAATCGCTTTTTCTCGATGCCCAGACGAAACCCACCTGGTCGAAACTGAGGTTGGTGGCATCGCCCTCGCTATAGTCGGTAGCGTCTTGCTGACTCACCATTCCCGCAGAGACATCGACCTTGCTGTGTCGGAAGAGTCCGATACCAGCCGGGTTGGTGCTGATGGTGGAGATGTCGGCACCGAGCGCGTCGCCGGCGCCTCCCATTCCCACGTAGCGTGCCGTACCGTTGAGGTCTTCGGTTGCAATTTTAGCATTCTCATATGTTTCCTGTGCTGCCAGGGGCATGAGCGCAGCCATGGCGGCAGCCGTCAAGAAGAATCTTGTTTTCATCATTACATGGATTTAGTCGTTATGATTAAATAGGTCGCATAGACCATGATTATGAACACTGTAACACCGAGCGATTACCTGCGGCCTCCGAAGCCACCACCCGAACGGCTGCCACCGCCGCTTGAGTGTCCACCACCGCTGAAGCCACCACCCGAACGGCTGCCACCGCCGCCGAACGAACCGCTGCCACCGCTGGAGCGTGAACCGCCAGATGACGAGCCCGACCAACTTGGAGAACTGCGTGGTGTACTCTGCTGACCGCTGAATGTAGGAGTAGAGGACGAAGCCCTGCTGCCTCCGAAGCCCGCTCTCGCTGAAGAGCCGGAGTAGGTGCGTGAGCCACTCGAAGAAGCGCTTCCGCTCGTGGAGCCGAAGGAGCCACTGGCCACCCTTCTGCCACCGAATGTACCCCTTGGGGCAGTGGTATATCCATGATGGCTTGCGGTAGTCCTTTCGCTATGTGCTATCACACCATGGTTTCTCGTTCCGGAAGTTCCATGATAGGCAATGCCTCCACCATAAAATCCGTAGTAGTCGTACCATCCTCTGTAATATGGAAGACCCCACAAATAACTGCTATAGTAATATGGAGAATACCATCCCCATGGTGTTAAGCCATAAAGCCAAGGATCGTACCAGTCATACCATCCATACCATCCGATGTACCAGGGGTCATACCACCGGCTGGCATACCAGGAACTGTAGTAGGGATAGTAGATTCCGCTCCAGTAGGCACTCCTATATCCCCAGAAGAAGGGGTCGTACCAACCATAGAATCCGTCGAAGAGTCCCATCCTCGAACTATATCTGAAATCATCACTGTCGTCGAAGCGATATACGTAGACAGTGTCGACTTGTTTCGGGTACGAGCCATCTCCGGCACTGAACTCGATGATGTCGTTGCCGAGAGAGTCGGTACCGATGATCTGATACGAACTGCTGAGATGCCTACGGTTGTACTCATCCACCGACATGTCAAGTCCGGCAGGAGCAGGAGGAGGAGTGACACGGGCTGCTTGTCGAGCCTCCTTATCAGCCTTCTTGGGCACGAAGTACATATCGTCGTCTTGTGCAGACATCGACAGTGGCACCAAGCCAACAATAAGTGTGATTAAAAATAGTTTTTTCATGTTGAAACTCCTTATATAATAATGTTTATGCTATTTCACGATGCAAAAATAACCAATGATTTGTTGCAAAATTAAGGAAAAACCCTAAACGGGCGTAGGTTTTTCCCTATTTTTTATATATTTGCAGAAAAAATATGCCATGAGATATTTATCAGCCAAATTCAACCTTGATATGGCCAGTGACGACAGCATGCTGCGCCAGACCTGTCTCGACCTCATTGCCTCTTATGCGGGAGAAGCGGGCTTTGAGAGTTTTGAGGAAACCGACAACACTCTTATCGGCTATGTCAGGGAAGAGACATTCGACCGCCAGTTGCTCGACTCGTTGCTCTCCGATTTTCCCATCGAGGGTGTAAAAGTGAGTTATACCATAGAGATGTCTGAAGACAAGGACTGGAATGAGCCATGGGAGCAAGAAGGGTTTGACCCTATAGAGATTGACGGGCGTTGTGTGATTCACGATACCATTCACCCCACCCCACCCCATGACGGCATCGACATCACCATCGACGCGAAGATGGCCTTTGGCTCGGGCACCCATGCCACCACTCAGATGGTTGTGGCCTCACTGCTCTCGCTCGACCTCAATGGCAAGCATGTGCTCGACTGTGGTTGTGGCACGGGCATTCTCTCCATCGTTGCCTCCAAAGCCGGTGCCGCCTCGGTAGTGGCCTACGACATCGACGAATGGAGTGTGGAGAACACCCATCACAATGCCCAGTTGAACGGAGTGGAGAATATCGAGGTGCTTGCCGGCGACGTGCACATCCTTTCACATACCAGCGGCCTGTTTGATGTGGTACTGGCAAACATCAACCGCAATGTGCTCTTGAGCGACATGGCAGAGATGCGGTCGGTGATGAACTCTGGCGGCTGTCTCATCATCAGTGGTTTTTATGACACCGACGCCCCGATGCTGGTGGCCGAGGCTAACCGCCTGGGGCTCACGCTCGAGTCACGCCGTCAGTCGGGCGAGTGGGTGTCGCTGTCTTTCAGTTCGTAGTCACCGTCTTCGGTGTATACATCGGTCATGGTGGAGTCGGAATCTTCGGGATTGTTGAGCACCTCCTTCATGGGGTCGTCTACCTGAGTCTTGCTGATGCAAAGCATGGAGAGGTCGTAGAAACTCCCGTTATAGATATCCAGGTCTACATATCCTTTTATTCCCGGCAATCTTCCCACATCGGTATGTTGCCAGAACTTCCATTTCCCTTTGTATTTCACCTCATCGACATAATAATGCGCTATCCAATACGGATAGTCGTCAAACCGTTCATCGCTAAGATAGGCCTCCTTAAACTTGTAGTAGGTATAGATGATGGGTTTGGCGTGGTATTTGTCTTCCACGATATGCAGCCATGTCAGTATTTCGCGCTGGAAATCCTCTGTCGACATGGCATCGAGTTTGCTCTCCACGTCGAGCACGGGAGGCAAGTCGCCTATTTCCAGTTTCACATTGTTCAAGAAGAAAGAGGCCTGTTCGCGGGCGTCTGAGAGCACACTCCAGAAATGGTACGCTCCGCGGATGAGCCCCACCCTTTTCGCCTCTCTGAAATTCTCATCGAATCTTTCATCCACATAGTCGGAACCTTCCGTGGCCTTGATCATGACGAATTGCACGGGTTTTCGGTTCACCATGGCGTTTCTCAGACGCGACCAGTCGATGACGCCCTGGTGGTGACTGATGTCGCATCCATGCAGTCCGTCGGTGTCGGGATACTTGGGGTCACCATAGAGAGCCCTCCATCTAAACCCCGACGGCTCAACGAAGTAAGAATAGAACACCCAGGAATAGGCCACTGCGACGAGGAAAGCCATTGCCCACCACACTTTCTTGGGAATGCGCCTCAAGCGTTGCGCCACGATGGTGGCGTAGTGCTTTGCAGAGGCATTTCCCTGGCGGTTTTTCGCTTTGTCCTTGTTGTTCTTTCTCGACATTGATGCAGTTGGCTGGCTGTATTGAAAAGTGTTTTTCCTATTCAAAAGGGGGCGGCTCGTCGGCCGCCCCCGTTACCATGTCAGTGGTTTACTTCTGATGCTCGAGAGCCAGCGTGATGGTTGTGGTATCACACACCTCGGCAGGTCCCCAATACTGTATCGGTCCAGGATACACATAGCATGTCTCCTTGGCCCATGTGTCGCGCATGGCGGCAAAGGTCTTGTAGGGATTGCCGTCGAGTTCCACAAGAGCCTTCCTGATGACAGGCTTCATCTTGCCGTTGCGGCGCTCCATGTTCATCATCATCGTGATGGGCACGCCTCCAGCCTTCCATTCATTGGTGTTGGCGGTGGTGTTCTTCACGATAGCCATGTATCCAGTCTTTCCGTTTGCGATGAGTTGTGCTGCGCTTGCTCCGAGAGCATAGCAATAGTCGGCATCGAAATTGGATGGAGTGGCACATCTGCCCTCATATCCGAAGAAGTGATGCAGTGTGGCGAACTTACCTACATACTTGCCTTCTTTAGCCCATTTGGCGAGTTTGGCCTCACACATGTCGGAGAGCAGTTTCTCTGTCTCGATGAGCGACACCTGCACGTTTCCATGCGGGTCGCGGTCGAGTGAGAGTTGGTGTGCCACGTCTTCGGGCAGGGTCTCGAAGGTGCTGGCATTCTCCTTGCTCAGATGCTCGAGGATATACTTGCGCTGAGCCTCCGGCTCCAGGTCTTTGTATTCTGCGCCATGAGCGGCGAGCAGGTCGTTGAGTTCATCGATGAGTCGCCCGATGGCAGGTATAAACTCTATCAGTCCCTCTGGCACGAGCACTACACCGAAGTTGTTGCCCTTCTGTGCCCTGTAAGCCACGGCCTCGCAGATTTGCTCGACGATATCATTGAGGGTTTGGTCTTTTGCCTCCACCTCTTCCGAAACGATGCAGATATTGGGCTGGCACTGGAGAGCGCACTCCAGGGCTATATGGCTTGCCGAACGTCCCATGAGTTTGATGAAATGCCAGTATTTGCGTGCGGAGTTGCAGTCGCGCTCGATATTGCCGATGAGTTCGGCATAGGTCTTTGTAGCAGTATCGAATCCGAAACTTGTCTCAATCTGCTCGTTCTTCAGGTCGCCGTCGATGGTCTTCGGGCATCCTATCACCTGCACGCCATAGTTCTTGGCGGCATAATACTCTGCGAGCACGCAGGCATTGGTGTTCGAGTCGTCGCCACCGATGATGACGATGGCCTGGATGTCGAGTTGGCGGATAATCTCAATACCTTTCTCAAACTGTCCCACTTCCTCGAGTTTTGTGCGGCCGCTACCAATCATGTCGAATCCACCGGTGTTGCGGTAGTTGTCCACATAGTCGGCAGTGATTTCGATGTAGTTGTGGTCGACGAGTCCACCCGGTCCCATGAGGAATCCATAGAGTTTGTTCTCCGGATTGAGTTTCTTCACGGTGTCGAAGAGTCCGCAGATGACGTTATGTCCGCCAGGAGCCTGTCCGCCACTGAGAATGATACCCACATTCATCTTCTTGTTTACGGCAGCCTCACCAGGCACGAATTCCACCAATGGCATGCCATAGGTGTTGGGGAAGAGTTTTTTGATTTCTTCCTGATTGTCGACACTCTGGGTAGGCTCACCCTCTTTTACCTTAACAGCACCTTGAAGAGCTATTGGCAATTTGGGCTGATATGCTGCCCTTGCCTTCTGCAATGCGCTTTTTTCCATACTATTGCTAATCTTTGTTTAAAAATGAATTATCCATTATTCTTGGGACTGCAAAGTTACGCATTTTTTTTTGAAACACGTCGTAACATGTTGTTTTTTACATTATTTACGAAGTTTTCCTTTCACAGAGGTGATAAAAGGGCATTGTTATTCGGTTGCAGACTGCCATTCAAGGGCATCAAACAGCCTGTCAAGGGCCTTGTCGGCATCTCCTGCTGTGTCGTTGAGCAGTGTGACGAACTTCGACCCAATGATGGCACCTTGTGCATTGTTGAAAGCAGCCTGAAGGGTTTGTGCATTGCTGATGCCGAACCCTATCATACGTGGTTTTTTGAGTTGCATCTGGTTGATTCGCCTGAAGTATTCCTGCTTCTGCTCGTCGAAACACTTCTGGGCACCGGTTGTGGCCGCCGAACTGACCATATAGATGAAGCCATCGGTATTCTCGTCGATGAAACGTATGCGCTGCTCACTGGTTTCTGGTGTGATGAGCATGATGATGCGCAAGTCGTATCGGTCGGCTATCGGCTTTACGATTCGCTGGTAGTCGTCGAATGGCAGGTCGGGGATAATGGCTCCGCTGACGCCACTTTCCACACAACTCTTGCAGAATTCCTCTATGCCGTAATGAAGTATGGGGTTGAGATACCCCATCATCACGAGAGGGATGTTCACCTGGTGTTTGATTTCCCGCAGTTGTGAGAAGAGCAAGCGCAGGCTCATTCCGTTTTTCAGGGCCTTGGTGGCGGCCTCCTGAATGACCGGTCCGTCGGCCAAAGGGTCGCTGAAGGGGATTCCCACTTCGAGCATGGCTATTCCACGCCGTTGTGCAGCAAGTATGATGTCGGCAGTGCTGTCGAGGGTCGGACATCCTGCACAGAAATAGAGGGATAGCAGTTTATTGTTCCCGCTATGGGCAAACAGTTGATTGATTTTGTTCATTTTGAGATTGGAGATTAGAGATTGGAGATTGGGGTGCGCCTCTGCCATGTCCAAGCACGGCAATTGGCGACTTGTCCGAAGATGTCACAGATTGGCGATGAAATCGTTCAGCGCTTTTCCCGGATTCTCACTTTTCATGAAGTTTTCACCAATGAGGAAGCCCCTGAATCCGGCTTCGCGGAGTGCGCTCACCGTCTTGGGGTTGCTGATGCCGCTCTCGCTCACTTTCACGGCATCATGAGGCAGCAGTTCTGCCAGGCGGAAAGAGTTTTCCACATTGGTGACAAATGAGCCGAGGTTTCGGTTGTTGATGCCGCAGAGGTCGGGTTCGATACGGGCATATTCCAACTCCTCTGCCGAATGCATCTCGAGGAGTGTCTCCATGCCCAACTCATGAGCAGTTTGCTGCAGCGCCCTACATTCCTTTACAGAGAGCGCGGCGGCGATGAGCAGTATGGCAGTAGCGCCACAGCATCGTGCCTGGAAGAGTTGATACTCGTCGATGATGAAATTCTTATACAGGATGGGGATGGTGACCCCACTTCGGCGTGCTGTGGCGATGTATTCATCGTCTCCTCCAAAGAAATGCCTGTCGGTGAGGATGGAGAGTGCCGCTGCCCCGTTTTTCTCATAGTCGAGCGGTATCACGTCGGCCCTTCCCTCTTCCTTTATCCATCCCTTTGATGGCGATTTGCGCTTGAATTCGGCTATGATGCCACTCTCCGACTGGATGAGCGATGCTTTCATCGAGACATTGCTGATGGTGGGCAGTTCTTCCACTCGGCGATACAGTAGGGAGGGTGGAACGAGCGTCTTGCTTTGCTCCACCTCTACCCTTTTATAGTCTACGATTTCCTGCAAGATATCCTTCATGCTGTCTATGAGTTGAGTGCCACGAATTTCTTGAAAGTCTGCAATGCCGAGCCGCTGTCGATACTCTCGCGTGCGATGTCGATACATTCGTCGATGTCTTTCTGTCCACGCTCGAGCACCTGAATGCCAAATGCGGCATTGGCAAGAACGATGTTCTTCTGTGCCGGCAATGCCCTGTTTTCCAAAACGGCATCGAATATTTCGGCGGCCTCCTCCTCGGTGGCACCTCCCACGAGTTCCTCGGGTTTGGCAAAATCGAATCCCAGGTCTTGCGGACTGAACAGCCGTTCATAAGTGTTGGTGGTTACCTTGAAGTCGCTGGTGAGCGATATCTCGTCATAGCCATCGATAGAGTTGACGATGCCGTAGTCGATGCCTATCTTCTGGTATACCTGGTGGTAAAGGCGCATCTGGTCGAGGTTGGCCACCCCCAATAATTGGCATTTGGGCTGCGAAGGGTTGACGATAGGTCCGAGCAGGTTGAAAATAGTGGGGAATTGCAGGGCTTTTCTTATGGGTCCCACAAACTTCATCGCCTTGGCGAAGAGTTGGGCATGCAAGTAGACGATGCCAGCCTCGTTGAGCGAGCGGTTGAGTTTTCCGATGTCGTCGGTGAACTTGATGCCATGGTGTTGTATGACGTTTGAGGCACCGCTGACCGAAGTGGCGGCGTAGTTTCCATGCTTTGCCACCTTGTATCCAGCCCCTGCGATGACGAAGCATGCGGTAGTGGAGATATTGAAGGTGTTCTTTCGGTCGCCGCCAGTGCCCACCACGTCAATATACCTGTCGGCATTAAGGATGGCAGGCACGCCTGTCTCGAGGATACCGTCCCTGAATCCGAGCAGTTCGTCTACGGTGACGCCCCGCATCTGCAGGCAGGTGAGCAGTGCCGTGATTTGCTCGTTGGGATATTCGCTGTGTGTGATTCCGATAAGAATAGTTTTCATCTCCTCTCGTGAGAGTTCCTCATGATTAAGGAGTTTTGCCAGAATTTCTTTCATAATGCTATAAAGTTTTTAATGATTTGTCGTCCACAAGGAGTGAGTACCGATTCGGGATGAAACTGTATGCCATGAACATCGTATTGGCGATGCCGAAGCGCCATCACCTGTCGGGTTTGGGGGCCCGACGCGTCGTCAGACGGCATGTCGTCGCTCACGGCGGTGATTTCAAGGCAACTGGGGAAGTTGTCGTCCGACACCACCCATGAGTGGTAACGTCCGATGGTGATGTCGCGCTCCACCCCCTCGAAAATACTGTCGTCGGCAATGATGTGGCATGGGGTGGCGACGCCATGGTAAACCTCCGAGAGGTTCTCCAGTCGTGCCCCGAACACCTCGCCGATGGCCTGATGGCCGAGGCAAACACCGAGAATGGGTTTCTTGCCGGCATACTCGCGTATCACATCGAGCAGCAGTCCTGCCTCGGAAGGTATTCCCGGTCCGGGAGAGAGAATGATTTTATCGTAGCCCTGCAGTTCTTCCAACTCGAAACGGTCGTTTCGTAGCACTGTAACGTCGGCACCGATTTCCTTCACCAAATGACTCAAGTTATAGGTAAACGAGTCGTAATTGTCGATTATCACTATTTTCATCTTCTTACATTTTTTCTGCCATGAATATGGCTCGCCGCAAAGCGCCGAGTTTGTTGTTCACTTCCTGCAATTCGTAGTCCTCGTTGCTCTTCGCCACGATTCCCCCACCCGCCTGAAACCACAGTTCACCATTGCGTGACACGAACGTGCGGATGGTGATGGCTTGGTTGAGGGAGCCGTCGAAGCCGATGATACCGATGCAGCCACCATAAGCGCCGCGGTTGTGGGGTTCATATTCCGTGATGAGTTGCATCGCCCTGACTTTTGGAGCCCCGGAGAGCGTGCCGGCGGGAAAGGTGTCGACAAACGCCCTGATGGCATCGGCATCCTCATCCAGTTCGCCCGACACCCTCGACACCAGGTGTATGACATGTGAGTAATACTGCAGGTCTTTGTAGAAGTCCACTTTCACGTTGTGGCAATTGCGGCTCAGGTCATTTCGGGCAAGGTCGACGAGCATCACGTGCTCCGCATTCTCCTTGGGGTCGTTTCTCAGAAATTCCGCACCCTTCCTGTCGGTTTCCTCGTCTCCCGTTCGTTTTGTCGTTCCTGCTATAGGGTCGATATACGCCTTTCTTCCCTCTATCCTGCAATGTGTCTCGGGTGAGGAACCGAAGATTCTGAAACCGCCGAAATCGAAGTAGAAGAGATATGGCGACGGGTTGATGCTTCTGAGCGCACGGTAGAGTTTGAAGTCGTCGCCCTCGAACTTCTGTACGAACCTTCTCGAGAGAACGATTTGGAATACATCTCCTCGCAGGCAATGCTGTATGCCCCTGCGTATGTTCGCCTTATGCTCCTCGTCGGTGAGCGTCGATGTCACGTCGCCCACAGGGTGGAAATCGTAGGCCTTCACACTGGCTTTGTTCATCGCCCTCAGCACATCGTCGATATCGCATTTATCGCCCAGTGTCACTACCTTCAAGAGGTTATTGTGGTGGTCGAATACGATCATTACCTTATATAAAATGTAAAGGATGTCGGGGGCGTCGTTCTTTTCGAGGGTTTCGTCTTTCACAGGTATACGCTCGAAATAGCGCACGGCATTGAAAGAGGTATAGCCGAAGAGTCCGCAGATATGGCTGTCGTCGCCTTCTATCTTTATCTGGTCGATGAGAGCGTGGAAGGCTTCCACCGTACCGAAAGAATCGGTCAGGGGTCTTCGGAGCGTGCTGCCGTCGGGATAATTGATAGTTGCCACGCCATGACCTATTGCCACGCTTGCCATAGGTTTTATCCCTATGAAAGAGCGTGAGTTGTTAGCGTCGTGATAGTCGGAACTCTCCATCAGCGCACTTTGCGGATAGAGGTCTCTCAGTCGCATATACACTCCAACAGGTGTATAGAGGTCGGCCAGAATGGTCTGGCTTTGTGTTTGGTAATGAAAGTTCTTCATCATTGTTCTTGCATTTTAAAAAGCATACTCCTTTGCCATTTGCTTGTTGTTCAGATACGTTTCCACGTCTTTGTCGCCACGGCCGCTGACCGTGAGCACCACCACGTCGTCGGGTTTGAATGTCAGTTTTGAGAGGGCGGCGATGGCATGTGCACTCTCTATAGCGGGGATGATTCCTTCCATACGGGTCAGTTCATAGCCAGCGTGGATGGCCTCGTCGTCGTTGATGCTGAGCACCTGGGTGCGTCCTTTCTTCGCCATATTGCAATGCATGGGTCCCACCCCAGGGTAGTCGAGTCCGGCAGAGATAGTGAAAGCCTCTTCTATCTGTCCGTCACCATCCTGCATGACGAGCATCTTCGCTCCGTGGAGAATACCTATGGTGCCACGGTGAATCGTTGCAGCCGTGTGGTCGGTATCCCATCCATGTCCACCAGCCTCTGCCAGCACGATTTTCACCCTTTCGTCGTCCATGTAATGGTAGATGGTTCCGGCGGCATTACTGCCTCCGCCAATGCAGGCTATGAGGTAATCGGGGTAATCGCGCCCGGTTTTCTCCTCAAGTTGCCACTTGATTTCCTCGGAGATAACGCTCTGCATGCGCGCCACGAGGTCGGGATAGGGATGGGGACCCATCGTGGAACCTACGATGTAGAAAGTATCTGCCGGATGGCAGCACCAGTCGCGTATGGCCTCGGAGCATGCATCCGAGAGCGTCATGTTCCCCGTACGCACGGGATGCACTTCTGCGCCGAGCATCTTCATCCTCTCCACGTTGGTGTGCTGTCGCTGCACGTCGGTAGCCCCCATGAACACTTCACACTTCATTCCCATCAGCGCGCATACCGTTGCGGTGGCCACGCCATGCTGTCCGGCACCTGTTTCCGCGATGATGCGTGTTTTGTTCATCCTCTTGGCCAACAGTATCTGTCCGATGGTGTTGTTGATTTTGTGGGCACCCGTATGGTTCAGGTCTTCCCGTTTCAGATACAGTTGGCAACCGTAGCGCTCGCTCATCCGGTTGGCAAAGTAGAGTGGCGACGGTCGTCCCACATAGTCTCTGAGCAGCGCGTGATACTCTTCTTTGAATTCTGCCGACTCAATGATGGGCAGATAGGCATCTTGCAGGTCATGCACGCATTTGTAAAGTATTTCCGGCACGTAGGCTCCACCAAATTCTCCGTAGAAGCCATTTTTGTCTACATGAAAGTTTTGCATCGTTTATAGGTATTTTTTAATAAATATGCTAAACAAGTGAGAGGCCTGTCGCAAGAACGACAGGCCTCTCTATATCTTCAGTGCTAACTTATAGGTACGCGGCTATCTTCTCACGATTTTCCGAATCTTGAGTCAAGCCACCACCAAAAATTAGCCTTTCTTATCATTTTGTTTCTTTTTAGATGTTTTTGTTATTATTTGGCTGCAAAATTATGAATTATCTTTCATTCTGCAAATTTTTCTGAAACTTTTTTTCTTGTTTTGGCAAAAATAATTCATTTGCGTACTCTCACCGGCTCATTTCCATACGATTTTCCGCGACTTCCCATCCGCGCTTCGCAGGATAACGACTTGGTTGTGCTGAGGTGTCTGTATACGCCGTCCCAGCAAGTCGTAACAGGCCACATCTGCATCCCGGCCGTCTTGGCTGGGGGCATCGATGCCGGTCGCAGCATCGACTGTGCACTCGAGCAAGAGATATTCGTCGAAGTAGCCATTCCTGCTCTCATTGGTGAAACTGATGACATAGTTGCCGCTCTCCGTGATGGTAAAGGGCAACTCATGCAAGGTGGCTGATGCCAGGTTGGCCGACTGACTGCCATTTGCGTTGGGCTCCGCCACGAAGACCTCGGAGGTCGCCACCACTTGTCCTGTCGAGGCATTGATGATGCGTGCCTTGTATTTGGGAGCCTCCTTCCAAGCCGCCATGGCAAAAGTCAGGTAGTATGCTCCCTGCTGCAAAGTCAGCGGACTGCTGGCCTGACGGCCATACTCGGCACATTCCTCCCGCCAATAGAGCGCCTTGCCCTGATATCCGCCAAACCCGGCAAAGGTGCGTGCCCCGAGGCCATAGGAGTTGGGATATTCGTGCACCTCGTTGTTTTCTTGCACGCATCGCCATCCCTTTGGTAGGGTACCTGAGGTGACGTCGCTGAAATCGAGTTTGTAAACTGATGCCATATTCTTGAACACCGGTTGTATGGTCACGTTGTCGTCGGGCATCGTGAACACGATGTTTCCTTCTCCCGGTGTGAAAGCAATGGTTGCCGCCAAGGTATAGTATACAGAATTGACCAACCTGAGTTCTACGAGTTGGCAATTCTCATCGGGAGTCACCGTCAGCGTGACTGTCTCGCCTTCTGCAGCCTCGCTCTTGTCGGCCATCACCTGGCCATGTGCTGCCTCACGGATGGTGACGAGGAATTTCTCTTCCTCTACGTCTGCCGGCGTATAGATGATCTGATCGATGTACATCGGGATGCCTTCTGTGTTGTTCAGCCTGAGGTCGTTCATCCCTTCGTTGAGCGACACCTCCACAGTGGTCTTTCGCCATTCGTTGAAAGCCGTAGGTTCACATTCCACCGTCTTCTGCTCACCATTGACCGACATCGTCAGGTGTCCTCCCGCCGACTCACCGGTATAGCGCACGGCGATTCTATACCATCCACCCTGTGTGAGAGAAAGCCTGTGCCGTAAAGAACCGCTCTTTTTCGTACCCATGTCAACAAATCCGTTTCCGGAGTGCCCTATCTCGCTGGGATATTGGTTATAAGGCGACAGTGAGCAGTTCTTGATATCCTTATAGTCCATATCCTCTGCCTCTATGACGATGGCACCGTGGAAAGCCTCGGGCTGTTGCGGCAATAGCAGTGGCGTGGCGGCAGGTGGCACCTCGTCGCGCGACATGTTTCCGGCGCACTGCAAGGAGATGTCTACGGGTCCCATATGGTTCACGGTAAGTGTGTAGGTATGGCTGTCCTGGTCCCATGACTCACTGGGCCTGCACTGTGCATTATTGCGTTTCTCCAAAGTATAAGTGGGCTGTTCTGTCGCCCCTGTCACCGTGATGACATCTTTCACCATCGCAGTAGAATCGGTGCGGAAGTTGTTGAGATAAAAATCCAGATGGTCGGGATATTCGCGGATGACACCACTGGAGAGTTTTCCGTATCTCAGTTGCAATGTCTCGCAAGTGTTGTATTTCAGGGGTATGGTGGCTTCGGCAGTGGTCTTATTATTTAAATAAGTATAAGGTGTGTAGGTGACAAGTTGGTTGCCCATACGTGCCACGAAGAGGTCGCCTGTCGACACCTCGGGATAATACTGGTCGAAATCCTCCACCTTTTTGGCAACATTCGGCCATCGCTGGGTGTAGTTCGACTTCTTCACCTGCAACGGAATGCTCTGTGCCAACTCGTCGGCAAGTTCAAGTGCCACGGGGATGGTGGGGTATCGTCCAGTCTTTTTCAGATAGCAGAAATTATCCATCCACTGTCCGTTTCCCCTATTAAACGGGTCGTCTTGCTTGTAGAGGCCGTCGTAGAGGTTTCCCCAAGCAGCATATTTCTGTTCGTCGTTGCCTGTCGACACGTCGTTGATGACCACAATCTTGGTACGCTCCACCACTTCCCTGCGCGATGGGATGCGTATGGTGCCGTCGATGACCTTACGGAACATGTCGAGCCACACTCCGTTGAAATTGGGGAACCGCGCCCAGTTGCGCCGGCGGTATCCGTCTTCTGTTGTTGTATTCACCTCGTGGAAGCATTCCTCCCGCCATGTGAGTTCCGGACCGTCCCACACTGCGCCACCATTGATTCCCATTTGCTCCATCACCGTACCGATGCCTGCCGAAGCAGGGTATTTGCACTTGTCGGCGCCTACGATGGCCTCTGTAGCGCCATTCCATCCACAGTTGTCATATCTTACGCCATAGTTCTTAGCCAGACCTGAAATGAATGGAGAGAAAGTCACGCTCTCATTGTTGTAGAAGCAACTCGATGTGGTGTATTTGTACAGCCAGAGAATGGCTTCCGGGTATTTGCGGCAAGCCTCCAGCAAGTCTTTATTGCGTTTCATCTCTCCCAAGGGGTTCAAGGCATGCGACCAGATATTGCCGCAAAACGACACGGTGAGGAAGCCACCATACTGATGCGACATCTCCACGAGTTTTGCAAACAGTGCCCACCTGGCTTCCTGTGTACTGCTGCTCTTGTCGCCAGCCTCGTCGAACCCCCAGAACTGCTCTGCGTAGTTCCAACCGAGGAAATTGGGATAGTGTTTGAAGAAATACTCAAACGTCTCCAAGTCGTCATCCTGAATATGTGTATGTCCTCCACTCGCCGGCTGACAGGTGAACCACATTCCATTTTTCTGGCACACTGAGGCCCACGACTTGTATGTGCGCACTGCCTGCTGGGGCATCTTGTACACATTCTTTTCCTTGTCGTACTGACAGGAGAGGCTCAGGTTCATACATACGTAAGGTTTCACATCATCGGGGATGAGGTCGATGATTTTCTGTGGGTCGGCGGTATACCACACATCAATATGCACCAGCCACAAAGGATGCTCATTGTCAATCGGTCGGCGCTGTTGTGCCAATAGCGGTAAACAGCAGAAGACCAACACCAACATGAGGATTGTCTTGAAGATTGTTTTTTTCATCTTATTCGGAGTTTTTCAGTAATCTGTCTTGAGAATTGGTGCAAAGGTACGAATAAGCGAGAGGAAATCCAAATCATATTTGGAATTTCCCGAGCGACTAATTGGGCAACACACAAAATGAAGCCTCGAATAACAAACTTGCCAAGCCTTCGGCTTGGGGGTCACAACCACTCCCACCTCTCCTTGGTCCTAAGGAGAGGCCTCGACCCCAACCCAAGGCCCTTCCCCTCTCCAGGGGAAGGGATGCAACCGCTCGCATCCGCTCGCTCGGTCACTAAGGTTTCCGCGACCCATCAGAGAGTCGCGGGGAGATTCCCTACGCAACAGAGTTGCGATTGTTTATGTTCGCTCCGCTCACCTTAATGCGAAAAACCATCCAATTTTGGTTCTTGTTGCGATTGTTCGTGCGGGCTTTGCCCGCGGTCACTCCTACTTGGTAATAAATAGCAGTAGTATCTTCGGCGGAGCAGCAAAGTATGATGGGGAAAATGAATGGTAATAAATCGGCAACATTTTTTCTTGTTATTTGACAGCATATTCATTTTTTCTTCTTATCTTTGCATAAATTGCCTTGAAATGCGAAATCACATTGCAAGCAGTTCACCATCATATCGCAATAATCATAACCAACCCCAAGAATATGCCCAACAGAAAAGACTTAAAACAAAGCATCAACAACATTTGCAGCGACGTATTTGCCGAATGCGTAGCCACTTCACTATATAGTGGCAAGATCAATGAGGCCAATGTCGACGCTTTGCTGGCTTCGATACTGAAGACTCGTGATGATTTCATCAGCCGTATCTCACATCCCGAACCCGGCATGCGCAAGAAAGACTATTACAACCACTTGGCGAAAGATTTTACCGAGCAAATTTCGGAAATCATCGACCATATTGGCAATTTGAGCGAATAGCCCATGTGGAAGAAATTTTGCAACTGGCTCTTGTACAAGCACATGGGATGGACGAAGGAAGTGACTGTCGCCCATCCCGATAAATACATCATATGTCTGGCACCCCACACGAGTAATTGGGACTTCGTCTTGGGTCAACTCTATTCGGGTGCTGAAGGCTGGAGAATCAACTTCCTGATGAAGAAGGAATGGTTTTTCTGGCCTTTAGGCATTTTGTTCCGCCGTCTTGGCGGCATTCCCGTATGGCGGTCGAAGCATACGAGCATGACCGACAACTTAGCCCGCACGGCAATGGAGAGCAGCACTTTCAAACTCACCATCACCCCGGAAGGAACCCGTTCGCCCAATCCCAACTGGAAGAAAGGTTTCTATATCATCGCCCAGAAAGCCCATCTGCCCATTTTGCTTTATGGAGTAGACTACGAGCGCAAACTCATCCAATGCACCCGGATGATAGAGCCGAGCGGTGACATGGAAGCCGACCTCCGTGAAATCAAACTGTATTTCAAAGATTTCCGTGGCAAGCATCCCGAGAAATTCACCATCGGAGAGTTATAGGTTCCATCACAAGTTGAACTCTGTCGGGGCATTCTTTTTTACCATGCCCCATCTTTTTTAGGAAATGTATAGAATGATATTGAAAAAAATTGTACTGATATTAAGCCTTTTTGCTGTCACGACGGTGATAGCGAATGCCCCCACTACCTCAGACCGCACGAGCATGGAGCAAGCCCTGAAAGCCTTTTTCGAGAACTACGGCAACGGGCTTTCCGGCTTCCCCGTCGTCGCCAAACTGAGCAGCGTGAGTGTTGACGAATCCACACATTCGGTAGTCATCACCGCCACAGAGCGTTTTAGCGAACAGGAATTCACCCCCGAGGTAGTAAAAAACATCTACAGCCGTATCCACAACATACTACCTCCCAACTATCGCGACTACAACGTGAGACTCTATACCCATGGCATGCTGATAGAAGACCTTGTGCCCAACCGCCTGCGCGAACACCCCGACCGCAACCGCACATGGGGCGGCATCAACTATAAAGGCAAGGCATGGGTGACCAACGCCTCTCGCCCCAACAATATCACCCGTGGTCTTGAAGGACGCCACCTCACCATTGCCGCCAGCCACGGCAAATACTATGATGCCCAGAAAGGACAATGGAAATGGCAGCGCCCCAATCTTTTCTGCACCACCGAGGACCTGTTTACCCAAACCATCGTCATCCCCTATCTCATTCCCATGCTCGAAAACGCCGGCGCCATAGTCTGGTCGCCCCGTGAGCGCGATTGGCAGCGTAACGAGGTTATCGTCGACAACGATGGCAATGCCGACGGGTCCGTCTATCGCGAGATGCCATCCTCCTCAGAATGGCAGACCACCCAGGCGCCCGGTTTCTCCATGCACCCCGGCCGTTATCATCAAGGCGAGAATCCTTTCAACGCGGGTACTGCCCGCATGACGCCGTCTACCACCTCGAAACAGGTGAGCCAGGTCGTCTACCAACCTCAGATACCCGAGGAAGGACGCTACGCTGTATATGTGAGTTACCAGACGGTGACCAACTCTGTCGACGATGCCTGCTACACCGTGTGGCACAAAGGCCGTCGCACGGAATTCCATGTCAACCAGCGCATGGGAGGCGACACATGGGTATACCTGGGGACGTTTGATTTTGCAAAGGGCTGCAACAGCCAGAACATGGTGGTATTGAGCAACGCCAGCAAAAGCCATGGTGTGGTGACCACCGATGCCGTGCGCTTCGGCGGCGGCATGGGCAACATTGAGCGGGGAGGCAGCACCAGTGGAGTGCCCCGATGCCTCGAAGGTACCCGCTACTCTGCACAGTGGATGGGCGCGCCCGACAGTGTATATAACTACTGGGGCCAACAATACCGCACCACCGACGACTACAAAGACGACCTCAACGCCCGTTCTCGTTTCAGCAACTGGCTGGCAGGCGGTTCCGTTTTCGTGCCAAACATCAGAGGCAAAAACGTGCCTATCGAACTGATGCTCTCCGTACACAGCGATGCCGGCTACGACAAGGCTGGCGGCAATGACTTCGTGGGCACGCTCTCCATCTGCACCTCCGACCACAACAACGGCCGTCTGGATGCCGGCATTTCCCGCATGGCCTCCCACGACTTGGCTGACGCCCTGCTTGCCAATGCCGGCGAAGACATCAAGGCGCAGTATGGCACATGGCGCCGGCGCGTGCTCTACGACCGCAACTACAACGAGACCCGCGAACCTGCAGTCCCCTCTGCCATACTTGAAGTGCTGTCGCACCAGAACTTCGGTGACATGCGCTACGGCCTCGACCCCAATTTCCGGTTCACCTTGGCCCGCAGCATCTACAAGACCCTCTTGCGCTATGTCAACGAGATGCACGGCACAAAATATGTCGTACAGCCCCTACCCCCTCGAAACTTCAAGGCCGAATTGAGTTCGCACGGCAAGGCACACCTGTCGTGGAATCCCGTGAAAGACCCCGTGGAACCCAGTGCCACCCCCTCTGAGTACATTCTCTACACCGCCATAGGCGACCTCGACTTCGACAATGGCGTGGTAGTGAAAGGCACGTCGTGCACGGTAAACATTGCCCCCAACCAACTATATCATTTCCGTGTGGTGGCAGCCAACAACGGTGGCTGTAGTTTTCCCACTGAGGTGTTGTCTGTAGAATATGTTCCTCAGTCGGAAAAGACTGTACTGATTGTCAATGGTTTCCACCGTCTCTCCTCTCCTGCCATCATCGACACCGGCAACCAGAAAGGATTTGACATAGAAGCCGATGCAGGCATCACCTACGGACGCATGGCAGGATGGGCAGGCCGGCAGACCGTCTTCGACAACAGCCGTCGTGGACGTGAAGGCGAAGGAGCATTGGGCTATTGCGGCAGGGAACTGGAAGGGAAGTTTATTGCCGGCAATGAATTCAACTATGTGCGCGAGCATGCCACCGCCATCCATACCGCCCATAAATACAACATCGTCAGTTGCTCGAGCGAGGCCCTCGAGACCGGCAAAGTGAAACTGAGCGGGATTGACTGCATCGACCTCGTCCTTGGCCTGGAGAAAGACGACGGCCACTCGCTCTTGCTCTACAAGGCATTCTCCCAGGATATGCAGAAACGCCTACGCTCTTTTGTGCGCGACCATGGCAGTCTGTTGGTCAGCGGTTCGTTTGTGGGCAGCGACATGCGCACCGAATCAGAGCAACGGTTCCTCGCCGACGTGCTGAAACTCCATCTCAACGGTAGCCAGCAAGGCAACAAAGACGGCAGAGTGCAGGGGTTAGGCATGACGTTCGACACCTGGCGCACCCTCAACGAGACCCACTATGCCGCCACCGCACCCGATGTGCTCAGTCCCACCTCCCTTGCGTCGTGCGTGATGAAATATTCCGACGGCCAGAGTGCTGCCGTGGCCTACAGCGGCCGCGACTACCGCTGCCTGACGGTGGGATTCCCCCTGGAGTGCATTACCGACCGGCGTTCACGCGACGCCATCATGCGAGGCATACTCAACTATCTAGTGAAATGACAACAACAACATCATTATGCTTATGTATAAAATACAAGCCAACCATTCCGGCACCCGCAGCATCGAGGTAGAGGAGAGCCATCTCTCCACCATTTCCAACTACCATCTCCTCGACCATCTGGTAGACAGCAACGGCATTGTCGACGAGAGCGTGCTCGACAAGTTGAAATTCAATGTCCGCTCCTTGCTCTCAGGAGATGCCGGCAGCGACAAGTCGCTGCTCGACCTCTGTCTTGACGTGATTTACAACAGCAACATGAAAGCCTTCGGCCTGGGCAACCTGATCACCCTCTACCGCCAATGGGAGGAGGAACGCTCCAAGGAGGCTGAAGAAAGCGCAGCCAACCCCTAATGACCGAGCATCGTCTGAGCGACTGGCTGCCCACGACGAAGAAAGAAGTGGAGTTGCGTGGATGGGATGACCTCGATGTCATCCTGTTCTCTGGCGATGCCTATGTCGACCACCCCTCTTTCGGCGCTGCCGTCATCGGCCGTGTGATAGAGCATGCCGGGTGGCGCGTGGCCATCGTGCCCCAGCCCGACTGGCACGGCGACTTCCGCGATTTCCGCAAGTTGGGCCGTCCCCGTCTCTTCTTTGGCATTTCCCCCGGTTGCATGGACTCGATGGTCAACAAATACACCGCCAACCGTCGTCTGCGCAGCGAGGATGCCTACAGCCCTGACGGCCGCCACGACTGCCGACCGGAATATCCCACCATTGTCTATTCACAAATCCTGAAACGGCTATACCCCGACGTGCCCGTGGTGCTTGGCGGCATAGAGGCCTCGATGCGCCGCCTCACCCATTACGACTACTGGCAAGACAGCCTCAGGCGGTGCATCCTCTACGATTCGGGAGCCGACATGATTATCTATGGCATGGGCGAGAAGGCTATCGTGCAACTCTGCCAGATGATTGCCGATGGCGCGCCACGCAGCGCCTGGCACACATTGCCGCAGAGCGTCCATGTGTTGCGGCGCGACGAGATACCCGGTGGCATCCAGCCCGACGACATCGTTCTTCACAGTCATGAGGAATGTCTTTCCGACAAACGCTGCGAAGCAGAAAACTACCGACATATCGAGGAAGAGTCGAACAAGGTGCACGCCTCCCGTCTGCTCCAGGCCACTGGCGACCGCTACACCCTTGTCAACCCACCCTACCCTCCGATGACTACCGCCGAGATTGACGCCAGTTTCGACCTTCCCTACACCCGTCTTCCCCATCCCAAGTACAAGAACAAGCGCATCCCTGCCTACGACATGATCAAGCACTCGGTCAACATCCACCGGGGCTGTTTCGGCGGCTGTGCCTTCTGCACCATCAGCGCCCATCAGGGGAAGTTCATCGCCAGCCGAAGCAAGGAGAGCATCCTCAAGGAGGTGCGCGAGGTGATGGCCTTGCCCGACTTCAAAGGATATCTGAGCGACCTTGGCGGTCCGTCGGCCAATATGTATGGCATGCACGGCAAGAACCTTGCCCTTTGCGCGAAGTGCAAGCGTCCCTCGTGCATCCATCCCATGATTTGCCGCAACCTCAATACCGACCCCTCTGCTTTGCTCGACATTTACCATGCCGTAGACCAACTGCCCGGCATGAAGAAGAGTTTTATCGGCAGCGGTGTGCGCTACGACCTGTTGCTCCACCAGAGCGGCGACGAGAAGACCGATGCCGCAGCCCGCGAATACACCCGTGAACTCATCTGCCGCCATGTGAGCGGCCGCTTGAAAGTGGCTCCCGAACACACCAGTTCCGAAGTGCTGATGCTGATGCGCAAACCTTCTTTCGAACAGTTCGAGCAGTTCAAGCGCCTGTTCGATGACATCAACCGCCGCGAGAACCTGCGCCAGCAAATCATTCCCTATTTCATCAGCAGTCACCCGGGATGCCGTGAAGAAGACATGGCAGGCCTTGCCATAGCCACCAAACGGTTGGATTTTCAGTTGGAGCAGGTTCAGGATTTCACGCCCACACCCATGACCATCAGCACAGAGATGTGGTACACGGGGTACGACCCCTACACCCTTCAGCCAGTATTCAGCGCGAAGACTCCCAAGGAAAAACTTGCCCAGCGCATGTTCTTCTTCTGGTACAAGCCAGAGGAGCGACAGGGTATTGAGCGCGAGTTGCGCCGAATGGGACGGCCCGACCTCATCCCGCAATTACTTGGTGGCACCGGCAAGCCATTCACGCCGTCTGCCCACTCTAAGAAAAACCATAAAAACTCCTCCTACAGCGACAAGCGCCCTTACTCCAATGAAGATAGAAATCATCGAGAGCCAGGTTATCGGCAAAAGCCTTCCCGCCATGTGCGAGGACGGCATCGTGGCGACGACTGACTTTGTGGCGGTCATCGACGGCAGTACGAGCAAGGCAGCCCGCCAGATGCGCCCCGACATGCGTAATGGCCGTCATGCCATGATGCTTGTAGGCGAGTCGCTGAGCCAGATGCCTGCTGACGTTACCATGGAGGAGTGTTGCCACTTGGTGACCACTGCCATTATGGAGGCCTATCATCAATATGGGGTGGAGAAGGCGCGTCTTGTCGACCATCCCGAGGAACGCCTCACTGCCAGTGCTGCCATCTTCAGCCGTCACCATGGTGAGGTGTGGCTGGTGGGCGATTGCCAATGCCTTGTAGATGGCGTATATTACGACAATCCCAAACCCGAGGAAGGACACATCGCCCAAGAGCGTTCGGAAATCATCCGCAGCATGCTTGCCCACGGCGAGACCGATGTCGCCTCGCTGCAACGCCATGACAAGGGCCGTGACCTTATCGTGCAGAAAATTGTCCGCACCTGTCATGACCAGAATAAGTCTTTTGCTGTTTTCGATGGTTTCTGCGTCGCTACCGAAAAAGTCAAGGTAGTCCGCATACCATCATCCTGTGAGGTGGTCTTGGCCACCGATGGCTATCCCTTCCTCCTCCCCACTCTCCACGACAGCGAGGAAGCCCTTGCCCACCAGTTGTCTGCCGACCCTTTGTGCATCCATCATTATCTTGCCACCAAAGGCCTGATGGAAGGTCAGGTGTCGTTCGACGACCGTGCCTATGTGCGCTTCCGCGTTATTCGATGACGATGGTCTTGAACCAATCGGCCAAGACCCCGGCATATTGTTTTTGTGAGTCGGCGATAAGCACGATCACCTGCCTTCCGTCCTCCAATCGAGGTCCGAGGCACATCCCTTCATAATTGGCGAGAGAGTAAGTGAGCAGTCCTATGGCCGTCGACCATTCTGCCACCAACTGCTTCTCCAAGGGTTTTCTGCCGTTCAGCGACACTTTCCCATTGAGTTGGTCCTTGGCTTGGGGTGTTACCCGGTAAATCTTGCACTGCACAGTAGAGCCAATCTTTGACGGTGCCACATAAAACTCCCTCTCGAGCACCAGCAGACTCCCATCGTCGAGGGCAGTGAGGGCACTCACTCCCATGACATACTGGCGGGTGGCATATTCCGACTCAGGTTTGTCCATCTCATAGTAATATTGCCCCACATGGGCGAGGTCATCGTTGAAGGCCATGAGCCGCAAACGGTTGGCAGCCCCATTCTGCGGTGTAGCCTGAGGTCCGTCGCCTTGCAGCGTACTCTCGCTCACCGTCCAGAAGCGGTGGGTCTGGGCATTGTAGGTAAGGGCTTCCAGACCGTATTTTGCCGAAGCACCCTTGGTCAGCCATTTCGGCAACCTCAATGTCTTTCCCGTGGCTTTCCCCTCCAGTGTCAGTTCCCTCACTTGATTGTCGGTCTCGCCACTGATAAAGACAGTACCCCTTGCCGGGCACCACGCCACGCCTTCGTTGTCGTGACCTTTGTCGTCGTTTCCCCTGAAACCCTCGTTCGACACGTCGATAATACATCCCAACGAGTCGATTTGGATGCGAAACACAAAGAATCCGTCGTGTGCGGCATTATCCGTCACCACGGCATACCTGTCTTCACCCAACCATGTGATGCCGCTGTATCCCCCCGCCGGAATCTGTTCGGGGAAATTCACCTGTTCGTGTACGACCACCGACTGGGCCATAGACAAAACCGGGAGAAGGCAGACAAGTGCCATGACAATACGATGCTTCATGTTTTCTTATTGGTGTTTTGCATTCTTCTTTACACATTCAGGCAGGCGGCATAGGGTCAGCGCATAGTCGTCTGTAAGTTGGTATTCCACCTCCACCACAACACCCTCCTTCAAGTTCTCTACGATGATTCTTCCTTGCGGCTGAGGAGCGAAATGGGCTATCCTCATTTCCTCAAAAGCCAGGTTCTGGGCAGAAAACAACTTATACACGGCTTCTTTCGCGCTCCACATCACCAGCAAGGCGTCAACGCTAAGGCCATCGACAGCAGCAGAAGATGATGATGCTGTGGCATGGCTCGACGGGAATTCGTCGGCACGCAAGAACTTATGCGCCACCTTAGCCACCCTGTCGCTCTTACGCTCAATATCCACTCCCACTTCTTCGTTTTCCGACATCAGCACCACGGCATATCCCTGAGTATGGCTGAAACTAACCTTTCTCCCATCGCCGAGCGACGGCTTGCCGTTAGCGTTATAGCACACTTCAGGCAAACGGCCATCCGACAATTCTATGAGCAGCGCCCTGACGGCCAGAAACTCTTTTCTGCGATGCTGACTTTTAAACCGTTGGCAAGCCTCGTCGTAGGGCAAACCGAGCATGGGATAGCAGGCCTTCAATTCCTCCGGACTCTCTGTCATGTTCCAAATGGCAAGCCTGGAAGAAGCATCGATGTTTCTTATGCTGAGCAATGGCATTATTTGCTGGTGTTTTTCTCCTCTTCGGCAGGGTCGTGTATGATAACCTTGATGCTCGAGATACGCCGCTCCTCTACAGCAAGGATTTCGAAAGCGAAACGCTTGTATGCGATTTTCTCCCCCACTTTCAGGAAGTCGCCCTTCAGTTCCAGGAGCAATCCGGCGAGAGAGTCGGCATCGCCCTCCACCTCGTCGAACTCGTTGTCGATATCAAGGATTTTGCAGAAATCCGACAAAGAAGTCTTTCCCTCAAAGATATAGGTGTTGTGGTTAAGACGGGTATAGGTCTTCTCCTCCTCGTCATACTCGTCGTGTATCTCGCCCACGATTTCCTCAAGCACGTCTTCAAGGGTGACAAGGCCACTTGTACCACCAAACTCATCGACCACAATGGCGATATGTATCTTGTTTTCCTGAAATTCCCTCAAGAGGTCGTCGATTTTCTTTGTCTCGGGCACGAAATAAGGCGGCCGTATCAGGTTCTGCCATCTGAAAGAAGCCGGTTTCCCGATAAAGGGCAGAAGGTCCTTGATATAGAGCACGCCACGGATATTGTCGCCATTCCCCTGATATACCGGAATACGGCTGTAGTTGTTCTCTACCACACTGTTGATGACCGTATTGAAATCATCCTTGATATTCAGGTCCACAATATCCTGTCGGGGAGTCATGATTTCCTTCACCGTCTCGTCGCCGAAACGAATGATGCCCTGAAGCATGCTCTGCTCGTTCTTGATTTCCTCCTTGTCGGTGAGTTCAAGAGCCTGTTCGAGGTCGTCGACACTAAGCACGTGGTTCTCTTTCTGCACTATCTTCTCCGCAAAGGTCCCTGTGCTCATGAGCACGGTCTCCATAGGCCAGAAGAGTTTTCGGAGCACCATGAGTCCGCCCACAGCAAAGCGGCAATACTTCAGCGAGTTTTGCCTGCCATAGATTTTGGGCATGATTTCTCCGAAGAGCAGCAAGAGGAAGGTCAAGATGACCGTGATACAGATGAATCTCAGCCACGTCGCGTTTCCGAAGTCTACGATACGGTCGAAGACATAATTGCACAGCATGATGATGGTGACGTTGACCAAGTTGTTGGTGATGAGAATGGTCGCCAACGTACGTTCGCTGTCCTGCCGCAGTGTCTCTATTTGCTGGTCGGTTTTCCGGTGCTCAGGGTCAAGTGCGTTGAGGTCGGATGGCGAGAGGTTGAAGAATGCTATCTCTGATGCGCTGGCATACCCCGAAAACAACAAAAGCGCCACTGCCAACAGTGCCGCTATGCATACCGCCAGTGTAGGCGGGATGAAACTCACCCCTCCCAACGTCTGACTAAAATAATCGATCGTCTCCAATTGTAGATAAAATTACATCAGAAAGGTATTTCGGGCTCGCCTACCCCATCCTTGTTGTCACCCTCGGGTTTGTAAGCCGCATTGGTTGGCTTTGGTGAGAGCAATTCAAGGTTGTCGCCATACACTTCGGTCACATATCTCCTCATGCCTTTCTGGTCATCGTAGGAGCGGTATCTGATTTTTCCCTCTACATACACCTTGTCGCCTTTGTGAATGAATTTCTCTGCCACCTTTGCCAGTCCCTTCCAAAGCACGATATTGTGCCAATCGGTGCGGTCGGGCACAACGGTGCCGTTGGCCAGCGTATAGCCTTTCTCTGTGGTAGCCAAGGGGAAAGTAGCGACGGCCTGGTCGGCGTCATAATATTTCACTTCAGGTTCCTTCCCTACATTCCCAATAAGCATTACTTTGTTCATGGTTGTCCTCCTATTCTTTATTTATTTCCACAATCCAAGATACTTGAACTTGAAATTCTTTCCCTTTGCCGATGGGAACTGGCTCCGGCTGTCGACACGGTCTCTGAGGTGTTCCACGATGCGGTTGTAGCAATCGAGGCCAGAGAGCGCCTTGCAGCGTGCCACGAAATGCGTATCACGGTATTCATGTTTCCCTGTGGCGGGAATCATGACCACACGCTTGAAGTCGAGAGCACCCTCATACCATCCCTCTCTCTCCTCATTGAGTTTTGAGACGGCTGGCGCAATGGTCTCTCTCCGCTCCGCATTGGGCTGATTGTTGTTGCGTAGTGCCTTTTTCTGCTTGAAGTCGAGCATGGTGGCAGCCTCGGTCTTGATGATGATGAAGTAGACCCTTGGCCTCACCTTATATCTTTTAGGATAATACACGTCGCTTGCCACATATTCGCGCACATCGGCTTCGATAGCGGGGTTCATACCTATTTCGGGTATGGAACACAAAAAATCGATAGCCTGATCGGCATTGTAGACCAATGTCTCTCTATCGAAATATCTTAAGTATAAGTTCATTGATTTGGTTTTTCCTATCCTAAAACAAAGAGCGGTAAACGAGACTCGAACTCGCGACCCCGACCTTGGCAAGGTCGTGCTCTACCAACTGAGCTATTACCGCAAAAAGAATCGTTAAATATGGTGAAGAGGAGGAGACTCGAACTCCCACGTCACAATTGACACTACCCCCTCAAAGTAGCGCGTCTACCAATTCCGCCACCTCTCCATCATGTGAA
>OMZE01000043.1:31867-36926 GCA_900315455.1 uncultured Prevotellaceae bacterium
AATAAATAGTGCCCAGAACAGGACTCGAACCTGCACGTATCTCTACACACGCACCTGAAACGTGCGCGTCTACCAATTCCGCCACCTGGGCTTGTGAGAACTCGTCTCTTGGTAAATTTATTCAAGACATATGAGCGGTAAACGAGACTCGAACTCGCGACCCCGACCTTGGCAAGGTCGTGCTCTACCAACTGAGCTATTACCGCATATCCTTTAAAACGAAAGGAGCATTTCTCTAAATGCGGTTGCAAAGGTAATGCTTTTTTCCGACATTGCAAATTTTTGAATGATTTTTTTGAAAAAATATTTTCACATGAGGACAAGATGGCCTCTGTGGTTGTTTCTTTCAGTCCATTCTCATGCGATAGTCTTCGTATTCGAACTCCCGGAGCATTTCGAGTGTTCCATCTTCATGGAGCAGTGCCAAGTCGGGATGTGTGATGCCATTGAACATGTTGGTCTTCACAGTGGTGTAATGTATCATATCCTCGAAAATCACCTCCTCGCCCACCTTCAAGGGATGGTCGAACTGCCAAGCCCCCATGAAGTCGCCGGCGAGGCAACTGTTGCCCCCCAAGCGGTATACATATCCCTCCTTGGGATGGTCGGCAGCCTCCATGGGCAGTGCCACCGCTCCCCTCACCTCGGGCTGGTAAGGCATCTCCAGGCAGTCGGGCATATGGCAGGTGAAACTCACATTGAGGATAGCCGTCGATATGCCATGGTCTTCCACCACATCCACCACATGGGCTTTCAGGAATCCTGTCTGCCAAGCGAAGGCACTTCCGGGCTCCAGGATGACCTTCAGCCATGGGTACCGGCTGTGGAAAGCCTGCAGCATACCGATGAGCCGCGGTATGTCATAGTCGTTGCGGGTCATCAGGTGCCCCCCACCGAAGTTCATCCACTTCAACTGTCGGAACCAGGGTGAGAAATGCCCCTCGATGTGTTTCAGCGTGCGTTCAAAGACATCTGCCCCACTCTCGCAATGGCAGTGGCAGTGAAATCCCTCGATGTCTTCTGGAAGTCGCGCGGGCAGGAGGTCACTGGTCACGCCGAACCTCGTGCCTGGTGCACAGGGGTTGTAGAGCGCCGTACCCACCTCGCTGTATTGCGGATTCACCCTCAGTCCGATGCTGATGCCGGGAGAGGCGTCTTTCACCCTTTCGCCATAGCGCTGGTATTGAGAGAGCGAATTGAACGTGATATGGCTTGAGCACCGTGCGATATGGTCAATCTCGTAGTCGGTATATGCCGGCGAAAAGGTATGTGCCTTGGTGCCAAACTCCTCGAAAGCCAGCCGAGCCTCATAGAGCGAACTGGCTGTGGTGGCTTTGATGTATTCTCTGAAGATGGGAAATGTTTTCCACAGCGCGAAAGCCTTGAAAGCCAGGATGATTTCCACGTCGGCCTTCTCTGCCACCTCGCTGATGAGTTGGAGGTTGCGCCGCAGAAGTCTCTCCTCCAATACGTAAACCGGTTTGTGCATAATGATGGTGGTGGGGATGTCAGGACTTAAATTGCTGGTTGTTGACGAGTTGAATATGATTGAGCAATTTGCGCTCCTCCATGAATTCGCCCAGTCCAAGCCGGTCGAGATACTCGTTGGAAATGAAACGGCTGTCATAGAGATCGTTCACGGTGTCGAGAAGGGGTCCGAACTGCATTTTCAGTTTACGCACCTCTTCGTCGGTGAACAAATGCGAGGGGTCGGAGAGTTGCTGCAGTTTCTCGTGAAACTGCTTAGCCCCCACACTGCATTTCTTCGCCTTCTCCTTGAGTTGGCAGTTATATCTCCATGCACCAAACAAACACAAGGCAGCAACCAGTAATATAATAATAAGGATGAGTTTCATACCCGACAATCTTTTTGTTGTTCTACATTTCCTTCAATCATCCAGCCTGTCGCGACAGTGCCGGCTTGCAGCGATTGCGCATAGGCACATTTTCTCTGCCACTGCAAAGATAAGGAAAAAACTCAGATTGTCATCAGTTTTCCTCTATTTTTTGCAAGGAGCACGCAAAAAAGCAATGACCATATACCAGTGAATGAAGAGATGATATTAAAAAAAGATACATAGACAACCCTGCTAAAAAATACCCCCCTCGAAACACCTCTGTCACATATTAAATTTAAATGGTACAAGATACTAGAGTTTTTTGGATTAAATCCCTACTCCTTGTCCCTATACTCCATCCCTGCCCGGAGATTTTTTTGTAGCCTGTGCCTGATAGCCCGTATTGATTCTGGTGAGATACCCATGATCTGGCTGATAGCTTTATTGTCCAATCCCATCTCACAAAGAATCAGATAAAGCATATTATGGTATGTCAGTTTTTCGTAATGACTTATAATGGACTCATACTCCTTAATATGTACAGCCTTGTAGTACTCCACAAAACATCTGAAATCTTCTTTGTTCCATGAAATGATGGTTTTGTTGTTTTGAATGTTGTCGTACAGGACTTTCCCACGATTCAGTATGGGGGAGGAATTCTCTACGAATTCTGTTATCTTTTGTTTTAGCATCTCTTTCTGCAGTTTGGCTTTTTTGTAAGAATTCATCAATTCTTCATTTTTTTTGGTAAGTTCTCCAATTTGCCAACTCTTTTCCATAATCTGTTTATCCGCGTTTTTACCCGACGATTTCAATTCTTCGATTTGGTTTGTATATTCGGCAATTATCGATTGATAATAACTGATGTCGTTCTTTGCCTTTTGGCATTGTTCTGTCAGCAGAGAAATCTCGTTGTTGAATTGTCCGATAAGCATCTGCTGTTTGGCCATTTCCATGTTGGTTCGGTATCTTTTATATCTGAAAAAGCCAGTAACAAGTAATAAGAGAACTATTAGGATTAACGCTGTTATCATCCATGTCATGATTTTGTTCTTGTAGAAATGGCTTAGAGCCTCTTCGTCATATCTTTGTTGCAAATCCTGTATCGTCCTGTTTTTCAATGTGTTTGTCAAACTGTCCTTGATTTCGTAAATGCGGTACATACGCTCGCAGGCATCCTCCAGGTTCTTATGGTGCTCCAAATCATATTGAAGCATATTGAACATGATGACGTCTTTTGCGTCGCCATTATCATCCAAGAGAAAGGCTTTCTGCCATAGTTTGTAGGCTTCCTCCTCATTCCCTTCTATTATATATATGTCAGCAAGGTTCACCAATGTATGCGCGACTTCCTTGTGTGACAAAGCATCTTCATAGTACTTCTTGGCTTGTGTGAAGTCGCCATTCTTGAAATACATGAATCCTATGCAACTCAGGAAATGAGGGAGATCTTCAGGATAGATGTCCCCAAGCCGGGGGATTAGTTTCTTGGTGTAATAAGAAAGACTGTCAACTATCTCAAGATTTTGGAAAGCATTGCTGAGGTTGAAATAGGAATAAGCAATCCAATTTTTGTTTTCTGATTTCAGGGCATAGCCAAGTGCTTTTCTTGCATAGTTTAATTGTAGGTTATAGTTACCGCATTGGTGGTTGATTTTAACCATAGATTCTGCGATTTTATACCGCAACCTCAAATCTTTGGTCTTATTGGCAACATTTTCAGCCTTTTTATAATATTCTATGGCATTGTTATTCTCGTTCCTTTCATGAAGGCATGATGCCTTGTAATAATAGGCATCCGCGAGTCTTTTCAAGTCACCACTCTGTTCATAATAGGCAATGGCCTTGTCGATGACGGAATCCGATGACAGCGTGTTGTATGTGAGGTAACTGGTTTGTGCCAAAAGTAATCGATAATGGGCCAGTTCTTTCTCGTCGTTGTATCGTGGATGATAATTCAACACTTCATGATATGCAGAGTCGTATTTCTCGATAACCACAAGAGAGTCCACCTCATCAAGACGCTTTGTTTCCACTGCGGTATCACATCCTAATAGGATTAGGAAAAAAACAAATATGACATAGTGTTTCATCACGATGTTCTGTTTTACATTTGACTTAAATATGTTGCAAAGATACATCATTAGTTTCCAAAAACAGCAATCTCCTCCCGTCATTCATTGGCAAATCATGCTGCCATATGCTTTGTCAGCGTTACTTTTTTTGCAATTTCTTTTTACAATATTTTTGTAAATGTTTGATTTTCAATTGAATACTTTTTAGGTTTGTGTAACGCGCCCTCTTAAAATAATGGCTTACACCCACCGCGATGAACAAAGAGATTGTTTATATTTGCGGCATCAACCATATTATATTTTATAAACTATGAAAATAATTATCATTGCACTGATTTCATGTATGGTGTTGTCTTTTATACCTACAACATTATACGCTAAGAAAAAAATCTATGTCCAGAGTAATACCAGTTCATACCCTTCAGGTCCGAGAAGAGGAACTGTTTGGGAATTCTTTACTATCGATGTAGACCAGGATTCTTGTGAATTGTTTATCACATTTACCGACGAGGTCTCCGACCTGGTCTTGACGCTGACTGGAAATGGAGTGACTTACGAAGAAGACGAACTGGATGCTGTCTCAGGACAAACAGTGATTTATTGTCTTGAGAACTACGATATTGGTGATTATG
This sequence comes from uncultured Prevotellaceae bacterium, assembly GCA_900315455.1. Taxonomy (GTDB): domain Bacteria; phylum Bacteroidota; class Bacteroidia; order Bacteroidales; family Bacteroidaceae; genus Prevotella. The sequence continues at coordinate 36,413 of OMZE01000043.1, forward strand.
AACTCACCGTCGAAGTCGATGGTAGTATCGTTGACCTTTTTACAATAACCATTGAAGAGTGACAAATCATTAAATGAGAAAATACACAATCATCCTAATTCTATCGTTTTTGACACAATTATGCATCAAAGCCCAAACAACCATCGCCTTATCTAACAATGGTTTCCGAGATGGTGACAGCCTTGTCATGCGAAAAGTCGATGGTACGCAGCCCGGTATGTCTGGAAGGGATGTGGTTTGGGACTTCAGTGATGCTGTGACACGACGTGTCCATACATTACGGTACGATTTGGAAGGAGACACGTTCTCCGCCCATGAGGGCGGCACCTCGTGGCACACCGTCGTCAGCAGCGACACGCTATGGCTCACGGGGTTTGAGAACCGCCATACTCTCATGAAATACAACGAGCCGCTGCCCCTTCTCCGCTATCCCTTCTCCTATGGTGACAGCATACATGGCAGTTTCCATGGCATCGGGAAGTGGTGTGACCGAACGTTCATGCGTGTCTGGGGT
>OMZE01000015.1 GCA_900315455.1 uncultured Prevotellaceae bacterium
ACTTGATAGTGAATGATATATTTTTAGCCATGATTGTTAGTTCTTATAATTACGTGTTTGTACCTTGATTGCCTCATACTCTAACGGCTCCTTGATGAGTTCGGGTGCCTTGTCGTCGGAGCCCTGGTATTCCCAGCAGCCTACATAGAAGTAGTTCTCATCGTCGCGCTTGGCCTCGCCTTCCTCGGTCTGGTATTCCTCACGGAAGTGACCACCGCAACTCTCATTGCGTGAGAGAGCATCGTAAGCCACCAACTGACCCATGGTGATGAAGTCGCGCAGGTGGATGGCCTTGTCGAGTTCGATGTTGAGACCTTCCTTCGTTCCGGGGATGAACAGGTTGGTGTCAAACTCCTTACGCAGTTTCTTGATAAGTTCGATACCTTCCTTGAGTCCTTCAGCGGTACGTCCCATACCCACGTGCTCCCACATGATGTGGCCGAGTTCCTTGTGGATGGAGTCAACGCTGCGCTTGCCCTTAATGTTCATCAGGCGGTCGATTTCAGCGTCGACGGCCTTCTCTGCTTCTTCAAACTCAGGCAGGTCGGTGGAGATGCGTGGCCATACAGCCTGGTCGGCCAGGTAGTTCTGTATTGTATAAGGTAATACGAAGTAACCATCGGCCAGACCCTGCATGAGGGCGGAGGCACCGAGGCGGTTGGCACCATGGTCAGAGAAGTTGCACTCACCGATGGCGAAGAGACCCTTGATAGAGGTCTGCAACTCATAGTCTACCCAGATACCACCCATGGTGTAGTGGATGGCGGGATAAATCATCATCGGGTGGTAATAGGTCACACCGTCAATCTCACAGGCTTTCTTGCCGGGGAATACATCGGTGATTTCCTCATACATCTCGAAGAGGTTGCCATAGCGTTGCATGATGACATCAATACCCAGACGGTTGATGGACTCTGAGAAATCGAGGAACACAGCCAGACCGGTGTTGTTCACACCAAAGCCTTTGTCGCAGCGCTCCTTGGCGGCACGTGAAGCCACGTCGCGTGGAACGAGGTTACCGAAAGCGGGATAGCGGCGCTCGAGGTAGTAGTCGCGGTCTTCCTCAGGAATCTCATATCCTTGTTTGGTACCTGCCTGCAGGGCCTTGGCGTCTTCAAGTTTCTTGGGTACCCAGATACGTCCGTCGTTACGCAGCGACTCCGACATCAGCGTGAGTTTCGACTGCTTGTCGCCGTGAACGGGGATACAGGTGGGGTGAATCTGTACATAGGATGGGTTGGCAAAATAGGCTCCCTTGCGATAGCACTGCACAGCGGCGGTACAGTTGCAGCCCATGGCGTTGGTAGAGAGGAAATAAGTGTTACCATAACCACCGGTGGCGATGACCACGGCATTGGCGGAGAAACGCTCGAGTTTTCCGGTGACAAGGTTCTTGGCGATGATACCGCGGGCACGGCCGTCGACAATCACCACGTCTTCCATCTCATAGCGGGTGTAGAGTTTCACCTTACCAGCCTGTACCTGTGCGCTGAGCGACGAGTAGGCACCGAGCAGCAGTTGCTGGCCTGTCTGTCCCTTGGCATAGAATGTACGTGACACCTGAGCACCACCGAATGAACGGTTGGCCAACATGCCGCCATACTCACGAGCGAAGGGAACGCCTTGTGCCACGCACTGGTCGATGATGTTGTTCGACACCTCTGCCAAACGGTAGACGTTGGCCTCACGGGCGCGATAGTCGCCACCCTTCACGGTGTCATAGAAAAGACGGTATACAGAGTCGCCGTCGTTCTGGTAGCACTTGGCGGCGTTGATACCACCTTGTGCGGCGATGGAGTGTGCGCGGCGTGGTGAGTCCTGGATACAGAGGTTGATGACGTTGAAGCCCATCTCACCAAGACTGGCGGCAGCACTGGCTCCTGCCAGACCGGTACCCACGACGATGACATCGAGTTTCAGTTTGTTCTTCGGGTTCACCAAGCGCTGGTGGGCCTTGTAGTTGGTCCATTTCTCTGCTACTGGTCCTTCGGGAATTCTTGAATCTATTTTCTTAGTCATGATATGCGCAGCAGAGACTTGGTGCACACTTGAATGCAAAAGCAAGCACTACGATGAGGAAGCAAGCCATGAGGATGGTAACATAGATGTAGCCGATGGTCTTCCAGCGATTGAACCATATCTTACCACTGATACCAAGAGTTTGCATGGCACTCCAGAAACCGTGTGTGAGATGGAACCAGATAGCCACGAGCCAGATGATGTAGAGCACCACGTAGACGGGGTTGGCAAAGGTTTCCTTAATCCATCCGAAACCGTCGGTGGGACTGAGTTTGGTATGGATGTCGAAGAGTTCGGCAAACATCATGTTGTACCAGAAGTTGAACAAGTGCAGCAACAAACCGAGCAGGATAATGATACCGAGCACGAGCATGTTCTGCGATGCCCATTCCACTTTCTTCGGCGTGTCGGTGACAGCGTAACGCTCATTTCCACGTGCACGGCGGTTCTGTGCGGTGAGGATGAAAGCGTAGACAATGTGAATGACCGCCAGCGCAGCCAGACCCAAAGTGGCAACTACTGCATACCAGTTGGAGCCCAGCAACTCGCAAATCCAGTTGTAGGCTTCGCCTGAAAAAAGTGCAGCGACGTTCATGCAACAGTGGAACGTCAGGAACAGGATGAGCGCAATACCGGTAACCGACATCACGACCTTCCTACCAATAGAAGAATTGATTAACCACATAAATGATTGAAATTTAATTATTTAATTATTGTGTTACTATTATTGCTATAATGGTATAGTATTCGTTTGTGGGTTAATGAGGCAAAAAATACCTATTCTTGGGTATTAAAGAACGCCTTTGGATTGCAAAAATAGTATTTTTTGGTGATAATTCAAAGGTTTTTGAGAAAAAAACCGATTATTATGCTTACTTTTGCGGTGGATTTGGTTCATCGGCAAGGCAATGAGTTGAATGAACCCCAAAATGAGCGTTTTTCTGATATGACCTACAGAATGGATTATGATGTCATCGTCGTGGGCGGCGGACATGCCGGTTGCGAAGCGGCTTGCGCGGCAGCAGGCATGGGTGCGCGTACTCTTCTCGTGACGATGGACATGAACAAGATAGCGCAGATGAGTTGCAATCCTGCCGTTGGCGGCATCGCCAAGGGACAGATTGTGCGCGAGGTCGACGCGCTGGGTGGATGGATGGGCATCGTCACTGATACTACAGCCATACAGTTCCGTATGCTCAACAGGTCGAAGGGTCCGGCGGTATGGAGTCCGCGGGCACAGTGCGACAGGGGAAAATTCATCTGGAAATGGCGCGAGACACTGGATGCCATTCCTTTGCTCGACATCTGGCAAGACCAGGTGGAACAACTCATTGTGGAGAATGGCGAGGCAGTGGGTGTCACCACACTATGGGGTGTGGAAATCCGTGCCAAGAGCGTCATCATCACGGCGGGTACATTCTTGAATGGCTTGCTGCACATCGGACGTAGTCAGGTGCCTGGCGGACGCATTGCCGAACCGGCAGCACTTCATCTCACGGAAAGTATCACCCGTCATGGGGTGCGCACTGCAAGGATGAAGACGGGCACGCCGGTACGCATCGACCGTCGCTCAGTGCATCTCGAGGAGATGGAGGTTCAGGATGGTGAACACGATTTCCATCAGTTCAGTTTCATGGGCGACCCGCGCCAGTTGCAAGCCCTCACCTGCTGGATATGTTATACCAACCCGGCAGTGCATGAGGTGCTGCGTAATGGTCTTGCCGACTCACCGCTTTATAATGGTCAGATACAAAGCATAGGTCCTCGCTATTGTCCGTCGATAGAGACCAAGTTGGTCACGTTTCCTGAACGCCAGCAACACATGCTCTTCCTCGAGCCGGAAGGTGAAAATACCAACGAGATGTATCTCAATGGTTTCTCATCGAGCATGCCGATGGACGTGCAGATTAATGCATTGCGCCAGATACCTGCACTCAGAGACGTAAAGGTTTACCGACCCGGCTATGCTATCGAATATGACTTCTTCGACCCTACACAGTTGAATCACTCCCTGGAGTCGAAGGTCATCCCCGGATTGTTCCTCGCCGGACAGGTAAATGGCACTACGGGATATGAGGAGGCTGCCGGACAAGGACTGGTGGCGGGCATCAATGCTGCCATACACTGCGGCGGTGGAGTTCCCTTCGTGATGCGGCGCGACGAGAGTTATATCGGTGTGCTCATCGACGACCTGGTGACAAAGGGAGTTGACGAACCTTACCGCATGTTCACCTCTCGTGCCGAATACCGTATCTTGCTTCGACAGGATGATGCCGATGCACGTCTTACCGAGAAGGCATACCATCTGGGACTGGCATCGCGACAGCGTTATGACTGGTGGATGGAGAAAAAAGAGGCCATCGCCCGTATCATCCATTATTGTGAACATGCTTCCATCAAACCCAAGGAGGTGAATGCCCGCCTCGAACAGTTGGGCACTACCCCACTCCACTATGGCTGCAAAGCCATCGACTTGTTGGGCAGACCGCAGGTCGACCTCGTCACGCTGCAGGAGATGTTGCCCGAACTCCATATCATCATCGACAACCTGCCCAACCGCAAGGAGGAAATTGCGGAGGCGGCAGAGGTGCTGATGAAATACAAGGGATATATCGAGCGCGAACGACTGGTGGCCGACAAGATGCACCGACTCGAGGATATCATCATCAAAGGTCATTTCGACTACAAGAACATGACGCAAATATCCATCGAGGCACGACAGAAACTCGAGCGGATCAATCCCGACACACTTGCACAGGCCAGTCGCATACCTGGGGTCTCTCCCTCCGACATCAATGCCATGCTGGTGATGATGGGAAGATAATTTTGTAAAAACTTTTTATGTTTCACGTGAAACAATCCATCTAAAAACTTCATAGACATGAACAACGAAATCCTGCTCAACAACCTTAGGAGCATCCCCGACTTCCCCGTGAAGGGAATCAATTTCAGAGACGTCACCACCTTGTTCAAGAACGCCGAGTGCCTCAGAATCATGCTCGACGAACTTTATGACATCTACAAGGACAAGGGCATCACCAAAATCGTGGGCATCGAGAGCCGTGGCTTCGTCATGGCCTCTGCGTTGGCGGTCAAGTTGGGTGCCGGTGTGGTGCTCTGCCGCAAGCCCGGAAAACTTCCCGCCGAGACCGTCAGGGAAACCTATACGAAAGAGTATGGCGAGGATACCATCGAAATCCACAAGGATGCCATCGACGAGAACGACGTGGTACTCCTCCACGACGACCTGCTGGCCACCGGCGGCACCATGAAGGCTGCCCTCGACCTGGTCAACAAGTTCCATCCCAAGAAGACCTACATGAACTTCATCATCGAACTGGTGAACGAGGGTCTCGACGGGCGCAAGCCCTTCGGCGACATGGTGGAAATCACCACCCTGCTGCAGGTATAGATACTATAGGCTATCTGGATTTTCCAACACTTGTGGAAATTCTGGATAGCCGTTTTTTTTTCTGTTCCACGTGAAACAATCCCCTACCCCACGATGAAAAACGAAAGCGACGAGCAACTCCGGCAACGGTTGAAAAACATCGTGCTCAACATGCCCGAGCAACCGGGCAGTTACCAGTATCTCGACGATAATGGCGTGATTATCTATGTGGGGAAGGCCAAGAACCTGAAGCGGAGGGTGGCCTCCTATTTCCACAAGGAAGTGGACAGGTTCAAAACCAAGGTGCTCGTCAGTAAAATCAGAGACATCAAATACACGGTGGTGAATACCGAGGAGGATGCCCTGTTGCTCGAGAACAGTCTTATCAAGAAATACAAGCCGCGCTACAATGTTTTGTTGAAAGACGGCAAGACCTATCCCAGCATCTGTGTCACCAACGAACCATTCCCTCGTATCTTCAAGACCCGTAACATCAACCGCAAATGGGGTACCTATTATGGTCCCTACAGCAATGTGGCACCAATGATTGCCGTGCTTGAACTCATCCGGCGGCTCTACAAGCCCAGGGCATGCAACATGGTGATGACCAAGGAGCGCATCGCTGAGGGGAAGTACAAGACCTGCTTGAAATATCACCTCCACCTCTGCGATGCTCCATGTGTGGCAAAACAGTCGTATGAAGACTACCAGGAGAATATCCGCCAGGCCAAGGAAATACTCAAGGGAAACACGCGTGAAATCATCAGGCAACTCACCCAACTGATGATGGAGCGCGCCCAGCAACTCCGTTTCGAGGAGGCGGAGGAAATCAAGCGGAGAATAGCCCTTATCGACAACTACTGTGCCAAGAGCGAGGTGGTGAGCAGCACTATTCACAATGTCGACGTATTCAGCATCACCAACGACGAGCATTCCAACTATGCCTTCGTCAACTATATGCACGTGACCAATGGAAGCATCAACCAGGCTTTCACCATCGAGTATAAACGCAAATTGCAGGAGACTGATGATGAGTTGCTCGCCCTGGCTATCCCTGAGATACGTCAGCGTTTTCACAGCGATGCCAAGGAGATTATTTTGCCAAAAGAAATCGAATGGCTGCCCGAAAACGTGGAGGTAACCATACCACAGAGGGGCGACAAGAAACATTTGCTCGAACTGTCGCAGATGAACGGACGCCAATACCGACTCGACAGGTTGAAACGCACCGAGAAACTCAATCCCGAACAACGGCAGACACGACTCATGAAGGAGTTGCAGCAAGCCTTGAAACTCGAAAAACTGCCCTATCATATTGAGTGTTTCGACAACTCTAATATCAGCGGAGAGGATGCTGTCGCTGGATGTGTGGTGTTCAAGGGGATGAAACCAAGCAAGAAAGACTACCGTAAATATACCATCAAAACCGTCACTGGTCCCGACGACTATGCCTCGATGAAAGAGGTGGTGCGACGACGCTACTCCCGCATGAAAGAAGAAGACTCTCCTCTACCCGACCTCATCATCACCGATGGCGGAAAAGGACAGATGGAGGTGGTTAGACAGGTGGTGGAAGACGAACTGCACCTCGATATCGCCATCGCAGGACTGGCAAAAGACGACCGTCACCGCACCAACGAACTGCTCTTCGGATTCCCTCCCGTGGTCATCGGCATGAAAACCGACAGCGAACTCTTTCACGTTCTCACACAGATACAAGACGAGGTTCACCGCTACGCCATTACCTTCCACCGTGACAGAAGGAGCAAACATGCCCTTCATTCCGAACTCGACGATATCAAGGGTGTAGGACCGAAGACGAAAGAAATACTCATCAAGGCACTGAAATCCGTGAAAAACATTAGGGAAGCCTCTCTTCCACAACTCCAACAACTCGTGGGACCGGCAAAGGCACAGGTGATTTTCGACCATTTCAAAAAATAATGGGGCGAATCCGTCTCCATATCGTTTTTTTTGCGTAAATTTGCCTTTGACAAAAATAGAATGCGCTATTTTTGACCTCAAACACAGAAAAACATGAGAGTTGTCATCCAAAGAGTATTACAGGCATCAGTGACTATCAACAATCTGGTGAAATCAGAAATCCAACAGGGATTGTTGGTTCTTCTCGGTGTTTGCGACGAAGATACAGAAGAGGATATCGACTGGCTGGTAAGGAAAATCATCCAACTCAGGATATTCAGCGATGAGAACGGGGTGATGAACCGCTCCGTCACTGACGTACAGGGAGATGTCATGGTGGTGAGCCAGTTTACACTGTTCGCCTCATATAAAAAAGGCAACCGGCCTTCATGGCTCAGGGCTTCAAAGCCCGAGGTGGCCACCCCACTCTACCGTCTTTTCTGTGAGAAAATGGCTGAAGCACTCGGAAAAACCGTGGCTACAGGTTCTTTTGGAGCCGACATGAAAGTGATGCTGGTCAACGACGGACCAGTGACGATTTGCATGGATACAAAGAACAAGGAATAGGATGGAAAAACCGAATATTACACTGAAAGAGGCGCAAAGACAGGTCGACGAGTGGATACAACGCTATGGCGTGCGCTATTTCTCCGAACTCACCAATATGGCTTGCCTTACTGAGGAAGTGGGTGAATTGGCACGTGTGATGGCACGGAAATATGGCGACCAGAGTTTCAAAGAAGGTGAGAAAGACCACCTCGGTGAAGAGATGGCCGACATCCTTTGGGTGCTCATCTGTTTGGCCAATCAGACGGGAGTTGACCTAACCGAAGAATTCCACAAAACCATGGAGAAGAAGACGCACCGCGACAGTCTGAGACATATTGCCAACCCTAAATTGAAAGCATAACCCAAAATTAAAGACTATGGAATTGATAAAAAAAGACGCTCAGAACCCAAAGAGCAAAATCGAAGAAGTACTGGACAAATATAATGTAGATATCGATGATGCTACTGTTCAGGAAGAAGTGAAGAGAATCATTGCTGAAAAAGTGCCGGAGAACGACACCCTCGAAGTGAAGAAATTCCTTATGGGAAGCGTGGAACTCACCTCGCTCAATACACAGGACTCTGATAAGAGCATCATGGCCTTCACCGAGAAAGTGAATCAATTCGATGAAGCCTACCCCACCCTGCCCCATGTAGCCACTATTTGCGTATATCCTTGCTTTGCCAGCGTGGTAAGCAATACGCTTGAGGTAGATGGCGTAGAGATAGCCTGCGTTTCGGGCAGTTTCCCCTCTTCCCAGGCTCTCATCGAGGTGAAAGTGGCAGAGACGGCTCTCGCTGTGAAAGACGGTGCTACGGAGATAGATATCGTCATGCCTGTGGGGAAATTCCTCTGCGGCGACTATGAGGGAGTTTGCGACGACATCACCGAGATGAAGAACGCATGTGGCGACAAGGCCATGAAGGTAATCCTTGAGACAGGACTGCTGAAAACCGCCAAAAACATCAAGATCGCATCTATTCTTTCCATGTATTCTGGTGGCGACTATATCAAGACATCCACCGGAAAACTGAGTCCTGCCGCTACTCCAGAGGCTGCTTATGTGATGTGTCAGGCCATCAAGGAATACTATGATGAGACAGGCATTCAGATAGGTTTCAAACCTGCCGGAGGACTCAACACAGTGACTGATGCCCTCATTTATTACACCATTGTCAAGGAAATCCTTGGTGAAAAATGGCTTACCAACAAGTGGTTCCGTCTCGGTACAAGCCGTTTGGCCAACCTCTTGCTCAGTGAGGTAACAGGCGAGGAAGTGAAGTTCTTCTAACATAGTTTGCTTATACGATACAAAAACACAGAGACACAGAGGTATCCTCTGTGTCTCTGTGTTTTTGTACTTATAACTCCACTATTTTCGTCAAGCGAAACTGAAGTGAGTAAGAAATATGCTCAATTATTCCTATTGGCTACGAAGTTGAGATAGGTTTGCAGCGATTGTTTGATATCAAATTGTTTCACGTGAAAATCAATGTATCGTTGGGCCTGTTCACTGAAATCGTCCATCCTTTTCACTGCATAGTCAATGCCTCCGTTGTCGATGGCAAACTTCACCAACTGGTGAATTTCCTCGTCTTTCACAAAACCTTTCTTCACCTTCTTTGCCAATTCAAGCATTTCTTGGTTGGCGGTCTTCTTCAATGCGTGGATGATGGGCAGCGTCAGTTTGCCTTCTGCCATGTCGTTGCCTGTGGGCTTGCCTATCTCCTTGGAGTCGAAATAGTCGAAAATATCATCACGGATCTGGAAAATCATGCCAATGGCCATACCGAAATCATAGGCATTGCGCACTTCTTCGTCAGTGGCGTCTACCGAAAGGGCACCATTCATTGCACAACGGGCGAAGAGTGAGGCGGTTTTCTGACGGATAATCTGGTAATAGATGTCTTCGGATATTCCATCATCCGAAAAGTTGTTCAACTGAAGCAATTCACCTTGCGAAAGGGTCTGGCCCAGTTCTGCCAGACTGGTGATAATCCTGGAATTACCGCTTCTCGACACATACAACAAGGCAGAAGACAAGATGAAGTCGCCCACCAATACTGCTACCTTGTTGTTGAACATAGCATTGACAGAAGCCTGACCACGGCGCTCACCACTCTCATCCACCACATCGTCGTGTACCAAACTCGCCGTATGCAGCAGTTCCAGGCCCAGCGCGGCATATTGTGTGGTGCGGTTCACCTCACCTAAGTTCTTGGCCATCAAGAGGGTGAGGATAGGGCGCATACGTTTGCCACCACGCTGCCTGATATGCTCCAAAGCATCGGAGAGCATACCATCGGTATGTGAGAGGGATTCGTCGAACAGGCCGATGAATTCTTTGAGTTCTGCCTCAATGGGCTGTCTGATGATAGAAAGATGATCCATTGTCAGAAATTTGAGACAAAATTACGCATTTTTCTCGGATAAATGAAAAAAATGAGTAATTTTACACAGAAAATTGAAAACACTATGGAGAAACTATTCCTTTTCGATGCCTACGCCCTCATCTATAGGGCTTACTATGCTTTTATCCGTAGCCCAAGGTTCAACTCCAAAGGCCAGAATACATCGGCTGTGCTGGGGTTCTGTAATACTCTCCAGGAGATTCTCTCCAAGGAGAAACCAAAGTATCTCGGTGTGGCCTTCGACCCACACGGACCCACCTTTAGAAATGAGATTTTCCCAGAATATAAAGCGCAGCGAGAAAAGACACCAGAAGATATTCTGTTTGCTGTACCTATTATAAAAGACATCCTCAATGCCATGCATATTCCCGTACTTATGGTTGATGGCTATGAGGCCGATGATGTCATTGGTACATTGGCAAAAGTGGCTGCCAATGAGGGTCTCGACACTTTTATGCTCACTTCAGATAAGGACTACGGACAACTCATTACCGACAACGTGAGAATGTATCGCCCACAGCATGGTGGGGGATACGAAATCATCGGTCCCGAACAAATCAACGCCAAATATGGTATCAGCCGGCCCTCACAGGTTATCGACCTGCTGGCTTTAATGGGTGATGCTGCCGATAATTTCCCAGGCTGTCCCGGGGTAGGGGAGAAGACAGCAGTGAAACTCATCAATGAGTTCGGTTCGGTAGATGAACTGATCAGCCACACCGACCAGTTGAAAGGGGCGTTAAAGAAAAAGGTGGAGGAACATGTCGACGATATCCTCCTCTCCAAGACTCTCGCCACCATCAAGACCGATGTACCCGTGACCCTCGATTTGAAAAAATTGGAGGTGACCGAACCCGACGAGTCGCAACTCCGGAAAATCTTCGAAGAACTGGAGTTCAAAACGCTGGCCGACAAATTTCTTAACAAACCTAAAAAAATACCTCAAAATGTGAATTTACAACTCGATTTGTTTGCAGAATTTCCCACCGACAGTGAGGAGACTGAAAAAAAATCGAGTTTTGAGAGCCTAAAAACCATTAGTCATGATTATCAACTTATTGAAAAACAAGAAGATATTAAAAAATTATGTGATTTTTTATTGACATTCGATTTTTTAAGTCTAGATACGGAGACCACTTCTACCAACCCCATCGAGGCAGAATTGGTGGGATTGAGTTTCGCCGTACGCGAAAATCAGGCTTTCTACGTTCCCGTGCCCGAAAATCATGAGGAGGCACAACAGGTGGTGGAGATTTTCCGACCACTGTACGAAAATCCGTCGATATTGAAAATCGGGCAGAACATCAAGTACGATATGCAGGTGCTGGCCAACTATGGCATCACCCTCGAAGGCGACCTCTGGGATACCATGGTGGCCCATTACCTCATCCAACCAGAGTTGCGACATAACATGGACCTCCTGGCAGAAGTATATCTCAACTATAAGACCATCCATATCGACGAACTTATCGGTCCGAAAGGAAAAAAACAGCGCAGCATGCGCGAACTAACTCCTGCAGAGGTATATGAGTATGCTGCCGAGGATGCCGATGTGACACTGAAACTGAAAAGGGTGCTCGAACCAAAACTGAAGGAAGTGGGAGCCGACCGACTGTTCCACGACATCGAGATGCCGCTGATACCCGTTTTGGCTGACATGGAGCGCAATGGTGTGTGTATCGACACGGAGTCGCTCGCCGAGACCTCAAAGGCGTTCACCCAACGCATGAACGATATTGAACAGCAAATCTATGCATTGGCGGGTGAACAGTTCAATATCTCCTCACCCAAACAGGTGGGCGACATCCTCTTCTCTAAACTCAAAATCGTAGAAAAGCCCAAGAAGACAAAGACAGGACAGTTTGTCACCTCAGAGGAAGTGCTGCAGACACTGAAGGGAAAACACGAAATAGTAGAGAAAATACTCGACTACCGCGGACTGCGCAAATTACTCAGTACGTATATCGATACCTTGCCACAACTCATCAACCCGAAAACCCAACATATCCACACGTCGTTCAATCAAACGGTGACCGCCACAGGAAGACTGTCGTCGAGTGACCCCAACCTCCAAAACATTCCCGTGCGTGGCGAAGATGGCAAGGAGATACGCAAGGCGTTCATTCCCGAACCGGGTAGCCTCTTCTTCTCTGCTGACTACAGTCAGATAGAACTCAGGGTAATGGCTCACCTCAGTGGCGATGAAAACATGATCGATGCGTTTATCCAAGGCCACGACATTCACGCGGCAACGGCTGCCAATATTTATAAGGTGGGTATTGACGAGGTGACTAGCGACCAGCGCAGGAAGGCCAAAAGGGCCAATTTCGGCATCATCTATGGCATCACCGTCTTCGGACTGGCAGAACGGCTGGAAATCGACCGTGCCGAGGCGCGTGAACTCATCAATGGCTATTTCGAAACCTTCCCGAAGGTAAGGGAATATATGGAACAGGCAAAGGAGACAGCACGGCAGAAAGGTTATGTGGAGACGTTCTTCCACCGTCGCCGCTACCTGCCCGACATCAACAGCCGTAATGCCACTGTGAGGGGCTTTGCCGAGCGAAACGCCATCAACGCGCCTATCCAAGGTTCTGCCGCCGACATCATCAAGGTGGCGATGATTCGTATCTACCAACGGTTTAAGGAAGAACATCTCCGTTCGAAAATGATTCTCCAAGTGCACGACGAACTCAACTTCAGTGTGTTGCCCGAGGAGAAGGGTAGGGTAGAGGCCATCGTGAAAGAGGAGATGGAGAACGCCTATCACCTCCGCGTACCCCTTGTGGCCGACGCAGGATGGGGTGCCAACTGGTTGGAGGCACATTGACAGAGGCTGTATCCTATCCATATATAAATACAACACAGAGATACAGAGACACAGAGGAAAATAAAAACTTTGTATCTCTGTGCCTCTGTGTTGATATTGATATTCGGGGAACAAAAAACTTCGTCTTTTGTTTCGCATTCCGCTCGGTTTGCATTTTGCCATAAATGGCTAAATGAGGCTGCACCTCGGTAATGTAAACAAAAAACTTCGTCTTTTGTTTCGCATTCCGCTCGGTTTGCACTAATTTTGCAGAATAATTTAGAATTAGCATATTATGGCATTAAAATGTGGTATCGTGGGGCTGCCCAACGTGGGTAAGTCGACGCTTTTCAACTGCTTGTCGAGTGCCAAGGCACAGGCAGCCAATTTCCCTTTCTGTACGATAGAACCCAACGTGGGAGTAATTACCGTTCCCGACGAACGGCTCACCAGACTCGCCGAATTGGTGCACCCTGGCAGAATAGTTCCCGCCACCTGCGAAATCGTCGATATCGCCGGTCTGGTGAAAGGAGCATCGAAAGGTGAGGGACTGGGAAACAAGTTCCTGGGAAATATCCGCGAGACCGATGCCATTATCCATGTGCTTCGCTGTTTCGACGATGATAACGTCACTCATGTCGACGGTACCATCGACCCTATCCGCGACAAGGAAATCATCGATACCGAACTGCAGTTGAAAGACTTGGAGACCATTGAGTCGAGGCTTGCCAAGCAGCAGAAAGTGGCGTCGCTGGGAAACAAAGACGCGAAGATAGAGGTGAATGTGTTGATGGCCTATAAGGAAGTGCTCGAAAAGGGACAGAATGCCCGTGTGGTGACCTTCGACAACAAGGATGAGCAACGGGCTGCCCACGACCTCTTCCTTCTCACCGCGAAGCCAGTGCTCTATGTGTGCAACGTTGACGAGGCCGCTGCCAAGGATGGTAACGACTATTCACGCCGTGTGGAAGAGATTGCCCGTGCCGAGGGTGCCGAAGTACTGGTCATCGCCGCCAAGACCGAGGAGGATATCGCCAGTTTCGATAGTTACGAAGACAAGAAAATGTTTCTCGATGAACTGGGTCTTGAGGAGAGTGGCATGAACCGCCTGACGAAGAAGGCTTACGCCCTGCTCAACTTGGAGACATTCATCACCGCCGGTTCGATGGAGGTGAAGGCTTGGACCTATCATAAGGGATGGAAGGCACCCCAATGTGCCGGAGTCATCCACACCGACTTCGAGAAAGGTTTCATCCGTGCCGAGGTCATCAAGTACGACGACTACATCAAGTATGGCTCTGAGGCCGCCGTGCGTGAGGCTGGAAAAATGGGTGTGGAAGGCAAGGATTATGTGGTGCAAGATGGCGATATCATGCACTTCAGGTTTAATGTTTAAGATATAAATGAACAATTTTCTATATATCGTCTGGAACCCCAACGAGGTGGCACTTCGTCTCGGTTCTTTCTCCATACGCTGGTATTCCCTTTGCTGGCTTGTAGGATTGTTGTTGGCTTATATAATTGTAAAAAAACTTTACAAGGAACAGAAAATCAAGGACGAGTTGTTCGACCCGCTCTTCATCTATTGTTTTCTGGGCATCCTGATAGGTGCCCGACTGGGTCACTGCCTGTTCTACGAGCCTGGCTATTTCCTCAGTAGCGGCACACATATTATCGAGATGTTTCTGCCTATCCACAAAATGGCCGATGGCTCTTGGAAATTCACTGGCTATGAGGGACTTGCGTCGCATGGTGGCACCCTCGGACTGATGATAGCACTTTATATCTATTTCAAGAAGACCCACCTCAGCCTTTGGCAGGTGCTCGACAATATCGCTATTGCCACGCCTGTCACCGCCTGCTTTATCCGTTTGGGCAACCTGATGAACTCAGAGATTATCGGCAAGGTAACGGATGTGCCCTGGGCATTCATCTTTGTCAATGCTGAGCCTTCGCTTGCCACACAGCCCCGTCATCCCGGACAACTCTATGAAGCCATCGTCTATTTCATCTTCTTCTTCGTGGGGTGGTATATCTACCGCCGCCGTCCGGAGAAAGTGGGTACGGGATTTTTCTTCGGCCTCTGTCTCACGCTGATTTTCACTGCCCGTTTCTTCATTGAGTTCACTAAAATCAATCAGGTAGACTTTGAGAATACCCTTCCCCTCGATATGGGACAACTCCTCAGTATCCCCTTTGTCATCATCGGCATCGTCTGCATGATGGGAGGAAAATGGATGAAGAAGATAGGGTAGGGGAAATGATTACAACAGATGAAAAAGCACTTGGAAAACCATCATCCAAGTGCTTTTTCTGTGATTACCAGTAAATGTTCTTTTCCTATGGTGGTGGCAAAAATATAGGTGTTGCCACCATCGGTCAGACGTAGCCGTTTGCGGAGTTCTGCCACGGAGATAGGGAAATATCTCACGGTGATGTTGGCTTTCTGGATACCGGCAAGATGTTGGCGCACCATGCGTTTGTTCATGGTGCTCACGGCCTGGATGATGAACTGTCGTCCCGGGAAATCCTTGATGGGCGTGTCGCTCACGAAGAGGTGGCTATTGGGGTCGAGGGCAGTCACGCCGAAATGGTGTGCCAGCACCGAGAAACATCCTGCCTTCATCACGGCGGCGTTGGGTTCGAAGAGGTGTTTTTTCTTCAGCGGAATGTTGTTGTCGACAAGGGGTAATGGGGGTGCCGGTGTGTCGGTGAAGACGAAGGTGTGGTCGTCGTTGGTGCAATGGATGGTAATGGGTAAGTCGGAAGCACGGGCGGAGAGCACCACTAAGAGTTCTTTACACTCGTTTCCCGTTGCCACGACGTGTATCTCGCGCACGCTATCGGCACAGACGTGGTTCAGGCTCGCGGCGGTGTGGTGCCAGTCGAGCATCGGCGAGAGTTTCAGCATCACGATATCGGCTTTCTGGAGCAGCGTGGAGAGAAGTTGCAGCACGTCGGGCGTACAGTCATCGATGGCGAACGTGCGGCCGCCATGGCTGTCACGCCGTGCCGGGTCCACGAAGATGAGTTGTTGGTGGGGTAGGGAGTCCAAAACCGTCTGTCCGTCGTCCTCCACCACCTCTGCCTGCGTGAGGCCGAGTACTTCGAAGTTGTGGCGGGCACAGGCACACAGCCTTTCCTGTCGCTCCACATATATCCCTTTGTCGAACAAGGAACAGAGCCAGGCGAAGTCCACGCCGAAGCCCCCGGTGAGGTCGGCCATCGATTCGTGGCGTCCTTCAGCGAAGTCGTGGAGCAGTCTCCTGCATAGCCGCTGTTTGTAGCCTGCCGTCTGTTCCGAAGAACACTGTTCCAGCGACAGATGAGCGGGATAGACGATGTCGTCGTGGGATGCCCACGACGGTATCTTTGTACGTGCTTTCTGCCACCCCGCTATCTGCTCGACGGCCACCGCCATGTCCACATCCCCATGGCTGCGGGCTTGCAGAGCCAGTTGGTGAATGTCGCATTGGCGGTGGCCGTCGATGAATTGTCGTGTGGCGTTGTCGATCATCTGATCACTTTGTAGTTGCGCTTGGCTTCCTCCCTTGTGCAGAGGTTGAAGTGCCACCATTCGGTGCGCAGGGGCTTGAAACCGCCCACTGCCATCACTTCACGCAGCAACTGGCGATTGGCGCGTGCCTCTGCTGTCATGCGTTTGGTGCGCACCAGCACGTCTTCGTGGTCGATGTGTGAGAGGTTGCTCATGTGGTCTACAAGGGCACCCATGGGTATGGTGTCACCGTTCTCACGGCAGATGGAGATGTCCACTGCCATGCCGTAGTTGTGCATACCACCGCCGCGTGCGGGGTTGCTCACATAAATGTTCTTCGACGTGCCTTTCACCACGTCCCACATCTTCTGCTGAATGCTCATCGGCCGTGTGGCATCGAAGATGATGAGGCTCAGGTCGGGATGCAGTTCCTTCAGCCTCTGCTGTGCCATGGCAAGCGCCCTGGCAGCCTTCGGATGTAGATAGCCCTCGCGCAGGTCATCATAAAGCACGCGTCCGGTGAAATTGTCGGGTCGCGAATACATCAGACTCACCCTGATTGTGGGGTCTACCGACTGGATGTTCACCATTCCCTGTCGCTCCATGGAGAGGGCAGTGGCACTGAGTTGTTGCCGCACAGTGTCGCGGGGTAGGGTAGGCGAGCCGGTCTCCACAGCGTCGGCATCCATGGTGGCAACAGGACGTTGTGCGCGCTCCCCGCTGCTGCCGGTGCATGCGATGAGGAGCGCGGCGAAAAATAAGAGAATCTTCATGAGTGATATGAAAGTCTTGCTCTGTAGCAATCAGAACTGCACTTTGGGTGCTTTCTCGGCTCCACTCTCGGCAGCAAACTTCTCCATGGTCTTGAAACCGAAGATACCGGCAAAGATGTTGTTGGGGAACGAGCGGATGTTCTTGTTATACTCGGTCACTGCAGCATTGTATTTGTTGCGGGCTTCATTGATGCGGTTCTCTGAGCCTTCCAGTTGGTTCTGCAGGTCACGGAAGTTCTCGTTGGCCTTCAGTTCGGGGTAACTCTCTGCCACGGCGATGAGTCGGCCGAGTGAACTGTTCAGGTCACTCCAGTTTTTCTGAAACTCCTGTATTTGCTCAGCAGTCATGTTCAAGGGGTCGATGGTCACCGAGGTGGCTTTGGTGCGTGCCTCGGTCACTTCGGTGAGGGTCTGCTCCTCGTGCTTGGCATAGCCTTTTACGGTCTCCACGAGGTTGGGGATGAGGTCTGCCCTACGCTGGTAAGCCGACTGCACATCGGCTGCTGCCTGCGTGGCATTTTCCTGTACGCCGATCATGCCGTTGTAGGCAGAGATGCCCCATATCACGAGCAGGGCGGCGATGGCCAGAATGACTAATAATGTTTTTTTCATGTCGTTTGGTTATTTTGTGATGAATAATGTTTTCTACCAACTTCCTCCGGCTCCTCCTCCACCGAAACTTCCGCCTCCGAAACTTCCGCCTCCGAAGCCGCCACCGCTGCCGAATCCGCCACCGAAACTACCTCCGCTGCCGAATCCGCCGCCGCCGATGTATATGCCACCGCCTTTTCCACCGTTGCGCCACATATACGAGATGATGATAATCAGGATGATGATGAGGATGATGTCGGAGATGTCATCATCGTCGTCATCGCTGATCATGGTGGTAGATGGGGGCAGTTCGCCCTCTTTGAGCAGTTGGTAGATGGCTTGGCAGGTTTGTGCCACCGCCAGGTTGGGGTTGCCGTTGCGCATGTTCGGTTGCACGAAGTTGCGGCCTATACGCCCGCAGTTCACGTCGGTGAGGTAGGCTTCGAGCCCTTTTCCCGGCGCAATGAAATATTGCTTGTCGTCGGTGGCGATCACCACCACCAGTCCGGTGCGTGTGTCCTTGTATCCCACGCCGTAGTTGTTTCCCACGTCTTGTGCCATACGGAAGGCATCGCCGTTCTTCACATGGTGTGCAATGATGAACACTGTCTGGATGTCCATCTCCATTTTCATGCGGTGCAGGTAGTAGTTGGCAGAGTCCTTGTATTCCTGCGTGAGGATGTGGTCGGGGTCGCAGACAAACTGTGTGGAGTCTTGGGTATATACCATGGGAATGTTGTCGGCGGTCCAGATGGTATAGCCGTCGAAGGCTTTTTCGGCCTTGACCATGGTGGTACCTAAGGCGAGGAGTAGCGTCAGCCACCATGCCAGCAGGCGGTCCTTCCGGCAGTGAGTCATGGTGATGTGTCTTCCCGTTTCTCTCATGTCGTGCTAAGTTCTATCTCATGGCGAGGGCTTTGTCCTCAGCGGCTTCCATCATCTCGCGCTCCCCAGGTCCCTTGTCGTTCAGTCCGCAGAGGTGCAGTATGCCGTGGATAATCACGCGGTGCAGTTCGTCGTCATATGCTGTTCCCTGCTGCTCTGCGTTCGAAGCCACAGTGTCGAGGGAGATGACGATATCACCGTTGATGGTGTCGCCCTCGTCGTAGTCGAAGGTGATGATATCGGTGTAGTAATCGTGGCCAAGGTATTCCCGGTTCACCTCCAGTATCTTCTCGTCGTCGACGAAGAGGTAGCCAATCTCGCCCGTCTTCTTGCCATAACTGGCAGCCACAGCCTTTATCCATGCTGTGGTGTCGCGTCGTCTGATTTTGGGCATGCTCACGCCCTCGCAGTTATAGGTAATCATTTCTCTGTTTTTTTTGGAAGGTATTTGCTGATGTCTGCACCGAAGCGGGAGAGTTCTCTCACCATGCTCGAACTCACGCAGGCCAGTTCGGGACGGGCGCAGAGAAGCACGGTCTCCACACCGCCAACAAGACGGTTGATGTCGGCCTGTTCGCGCTCGCTCTCGAAGTCTTTCACGCTGCGCACGCCCTTCACGATAAACTGGGCACCCTCGCGGCGTGCGAGGTCGATGGTGAGGTCGTCGTAGCCTTTTACCACTACCCTCGGATCATCGTTGTAGAGTTCTGCGATGGAATTGATACGCTCCTCGGTGGTGTGGGTGTAGTGCTTGTCTTTGTTGATGCCCACGCCTATCACCACGCGGTCGGCGAAGCAGAGTGTGCGGCGCACGATGTCGTCATGGCCGATGGTGAAGGGGTCGAAACTTCCTGCGAAGATGGCTGTCTTTGGCATATCTGTAGTGTTGTGTCAGTCGAAGAGGTCGCGTTGTATCGGCGTACCACGGTAGGGGTTGCGCCCCAGATGTTCATAGGCCAGTTCGGTGACCATTCTTCCGCGTGGTGTGCGCTTGATGAAACCCTCCATGATGAGGAAAGGCTCATATACTTCCTCCACCGTGCCGGCATCTTCTCCGATGGCAGTGGCGATGGTGGAGATGCCCACAGGACCGCCACGGAACTTGTCGATGATGGTGATCAGAATTTTGTTGTCTATCTCGTCGAGACCATATTGGTCGATGTTCAGGGCGGTGAGGGCCACACGGGCGATGTCGATGTCGATGCTGCCATTGCCGCGCACCTGGGCGAAGTCGCGCACACGGCGCAGCAGGGCGTTGGCGATACGTGGCGTGCCACGGCTGCGGCGTGCTATCTCTTGTGCCGCCTCATCTGCGATGGGCACCTGCAGGATACGTGCCGACCGTTTCAGGATTTCGGTGAGTGTTTCCGGTTCGTAGTATTCCAGGTGCATATTGATGCCAAAGCGGGCACGCAGGGGTGCGGTCAGCAGTCCGCTGCGTGTGGTGGCACCGATGAGGGTGAAGGGGTTCAGGTCAATTTGTATGGAACGTGCCGATGGCCCCTTGTCTATCATGATGTCGATGCGGAAGTCTTCCATCGCCGAGTAGAGGTATTCCTCCACCACAGGCGACAGACGGTGTATCTCGTCGATAAAAAGCACGTCGTTGGTCTCCAGTGAGGTAAGGATGCCGGCGAGGTCGCCGGGACGGTCGAGCACTGGTCCGCTGGTCAATTTGAAACCCACACCGAGTTCGTTGGCGATGATGTTGCTCAGCGTCGTCTTCCCCAGTCCTGGCGGACCGTGGAGCAGGGTATGGTCAAGGGGTTCGCCACGGTATTTCGCTGCCTCCACAAACACCTCCAGGTTCTCCACCACGCTCTGCTGTCCGCGGAAGTCGGTGAAGTGGAGGGGTCGAAGGGCATTCTCGAAGTCTTTCTCCGCTGGCGACACCCTTTCATTTCTGATGTCAAAATAGTCGTCCATGTTATCAGTTGACAAAGATAGTGAAAGCCGAGAGGAACACAAAATAAATCCCAATTTATTTTTGTTTCCGAGGCGCCTCCTATCTTCGCAAAGCAAAGATAGTGAAAGCCGAGAGGAACACAAAATAAAAGCCAAAAAAGTTGTTTTTTGGGGGACTTTTTCCAAGGCCATAGAGCATAGAATACATTTTCGCTGGGTCAATTATCCCGTGTTTTTCATCGAACGAAAAAAATATTTTCTCAAATCTTTGGCATTTTGCTTGAAAGATGTTACCTTTGCAGACTGAAAACTACGCCACTATGGCATAGTCGGACTTGTAGCTCAGTTGGTTAGAGCAACAGACTCATAATCTGGAGGTCACAGGTTCAAGCCCTGTCTGGTCCACAGTTGAAAATCAGCAACTTGCAGAAATGCAACGTTGCTGATTTTTGTTTTTGCGGCCCGTCTACCACTGTCCCAAGCGGTTTAGCCGCTTGAATCGCATGCTTTTCTACGCATCGCCGACAATCCTTTCCATCCTTGCATTTGCCTTATTCCATAAAAAGTAGTAAATTTGCAGTGTTTTTAATGGCAGATGTATGAAAACACACCATTTTCGGATTATAGCAGCCATAGCCTTGTTGCTGTTGGCCACCCTCCCGACAAAGGCACAGCCTTATGAACCCTCTCCAGAGGTGCTCACTGCCCGTGACACCTTTCAGGACGATAAGTTCGGTATTTTCATCCACTGGGGCATCTACTCTATGCTCGGCAGCGGTGAGTGGGTAATGAACAACCGCGACATCAATTACAAGGAATATACCAAGTTGGCTTCGGGATTCTATCCCTCACGCTTTGATGCCGACGCATGGGTGAGAGCCATCAAAGCCTCTGGAGCAAAGTATATCACCTTCACCTCGCGTCATCACGACGGATTCTCGATGTGGGGCACCCGACAAAACCAATACAATATCGTGGATGCCACACCCTTCGGCCGTGATGTTCTCAAGGAAATCGCCGAAGCCTGTCAGCGCCATGGTATCCGGCTCCATCTTTACTACTCCCACCTCGATTGGCAACGCCCCGACTACCCTCTGGGAAGAACAGGAAGGAATCTCGGAAGACCCACAGACAAGGAAAACTGGACGACCTACCGACAGTTCATGGACAACCAACTTATCGAGTTGCTCACCGGTTATGGCAGGATAGGCGCAATTTGGTTCGACGGCGTGTGGGACCACGACTCCGACGCACAACCTTTCGACTGGCAGTTGCGTTCACAGTACGACCTTATCCACCGGTTGCAGCCGGGGTGTTTGGTGGCCAATAACCACCACCTCGTACCCTTCCCGGGCGAGGACATACAGATTTTTGAACGTGACCTGCCGGGAGAAAACAAGGCCGGTCTTTCTGGACAAGGGGTGAGCCGCCTGCCCTTGGAGACTTGTGAGACGATGAACCGCACGTGGGGATACAATATCTGCGACAGTGATTACAAGTCAGCACGTGACCTCATCCACCTGTTGGTGCGTGCCGCAGGGAAGAACGCCAACCTCTTGCTGAACATCGGTCCGCAGCCTAACGGAGAATTGCCCGCCATGGCCTTGCAGCGGTTGGAGGAGATAGGGCAATGGATGAATGTCTATGGCCCTACGGTGCAGGGCACGCGGGGAGGCGAGGTGGCACCCCATGAGTGGGGCGTGTCGACACGCAAAGGGAAGAAACTCTTCATACATATCCTCTCTCTGGCCGACGAGTCGCTCTTCGTGCCCCTTAAGGACAAGCGGGTGCACAGTGCCGTGGAATATACCACAAGGCGCAAAATAAAGTTCACACGCGAAGGTAACGGTGTGGTACTCCATCTGGGTGAAGTACCTGCTGCCATCGATTTTGTCGTAGAACTGGAATGAAAATTTTGTCGGTATGATTATTTTTGTTACCTTTGGCCTTCACCAAATAAGGTGCTTCTAAATAAATCTCGTATGGTACTCAATTATATCTGGATAGGATTTTTCCTTGTATCGTTCCTCATTGCCGTGGTGCGTCTCATCTTCATGGGCGACGTGGAGGTGTTTCCCGCGATGATGGACTCCACCTTTGAGTCGTCGAAGACGGCTTTCGAGATTTCCATCGGACTCACCGGCGTGCTCGCCCTGTGGATGGGCATCATGAAGGTGGGCGAGAAGGGTGGCGTGGTGGCCGCCTTCTCCAAGTTGCTTAGTCCGGTGTTCTGCCGCCTGTTCCCCGACATCCCCAAAGGACATCCCGTCACGGGCTCTATCTTCATGAACATCGCCGCCAACATGCTCGGCCTCGATAATGCCGCCACGCCGATGGGACTGAAGGCGATGGAGCAGATGCAGGAACTCAACCCGAAAAAGGACACCGCCACCAACTCGATGATTATGTTCTTAGTGCTCAACACGTCGGGACTCACCATCATCCCCGTGACCATCCTCGTCTATAGGGCGCAGATGGGTGCGGCACAGCCCACCGACGTGTTCATCCCCATCCTCCTCGCCACCTTCTTCTCCACCATCGCCGGACTGGTGGTCACCTCGCTCTTCCAGCGCATCAACCTCTTCAACCGCACACTGTTGCTCACCCTCGGCGGACTCTGCCTCTTCGTGGCAGCCATCATCTGGGGGTTCAGCCGCATGGACAAGGAACAGATGAACATGGTGAGCACCACAGTGGCCAACACACTGCTGATGACCGTCATCGTGGGATTCATCGTGGCAGGGGCACTGAGGCGCGTCAACGTATACGACGCATTCATCGAAGGGGCGAAAGACGGCTTCACCACCGCCGTGCGTATTATTCCCTATCTCGTGGCGATTCTCGTAGGCATCGGCGTGTTCCGCGCCGCCGGTGCTATGGACATGCTCGTGGGAGGGGTGAAGTGGGGGGTAGAGGCCATAGGCTGCAATACCGACTTCGTGGAGGCGTTGCCCACGGCACTCATGAAACCGCTCTCGGGCAGTGGCGCGCGTGGCATGATGGTCGACGCGATGACACAGTATGGTGCCGACTCCTTCGTCGGACGCCTTAGTTGCATCTTCCAGGGGTCTACCGACACCACATTCTATATCCTCGCCGTCTATTTCGGCAGCGTCAACATCCGTTACACCCGCCATGCCGTGACCTGCGGACTGCTGGCCGACCTCGCCGGCATCATCGCGGCCATAGCCATCGCTTATATGTTCTTTGGTTAACACGTTATTATGGCAGATCTCAAAAACCTTGCAAAAGACACCGCCATCTATGGCCTGAGCAGCATAGTGGCACGTTTCGTCAATTACCTGCTCGTTCCCATACAGACCTCGAAGTTTGCTTCTACAGGAGGCGAGTATGGCATCATCACGAATGTCTATGCTTACGTGGCAATTCTCATCATGCTGTTGACTTTTGGCATGGAAACCACTTTTTTCAGATTCATGAACAAGGAGGGCATGAATCGGGAAAAGGTGTATTCCACCGTGCTGAGAATGGTTGGAACGGTGGGTCTAGTGACTTCTTTGGTCATGTTGCTTTTCTGTAAGCAAATAGCAGAACTGTTGGGCTATGGCAATCATCCGGAATATGTGGTGGTGATGTATCTTACGGTGGCACTCGACGCATTCACCGCCATCGCATTCGCTTATCTGCGATGTGAACATCGTCCCATTAAATTTGCTTCGTTGAAGATTGCCAATATTGCGCTGAACATAGTGCTCAACCTCATCTATTTCTTCGGATTGCCATTGCTTCATCTCAATCCGTTTGGCATATATGGAGAGACGTTCCACTACGATGTGGTTTGGGTATTCTACATCAATCTTTTCTGTTCATTGTTCAATCTCGTTTTCCTGCACAAGGAACTCAGAGGTATCAAATA
This sequence comes from uncultured Prevotellaceae bacterium, assembly GCA_900315455.1. Taxonomy (GTDB): domain Bacteria; phylum Bacteroidota; class Bacteroidia; order Bacteroidales; family Bacteroidaceae; genus Prevotella. The sequence continues at coordinate 24,631 of OMZE01000015.1, forward strand.
TGGATTTGACAAGAAAATGTGCCGACAGATGTTGACTTACGCATGGCCGATTCTTGTCATGGGAATAGCCGGACAACTCAACCAAAGCCTTTCGCAAATCATGTTCCCCAAGGTGTATCCGGGCAGTGATGGATTCAGTGAGTTGGCCATCTATGGCGCCTGCATAAAGATTGCGATGATCATGATGATGATCACACAGGCATTCCGCTTTGCTTACGAGCCTTTTGTGTTCAGCAAGGTGAAGGACAGGGACAGTAAGGAAGTGTATGCACAGACCATGAAATATTACGTCATCTTCACCTTGTTGGCTTTCCTGGTGGTCATGGCATACCTTGACCTGCTGAAGTTTTTGATTGGAAAGAGTTACTGGAGCGGGTTGCGTGTAGTGCCGATAGTGATGGCTGCCGAAATCATTTTTGGCATTTTCTTCAATCTCTCCTTCTGGTATAAACTTACCGACCGTACCATCTGGGGAGCCTATTTCTCGGGCATTGGTGCGGTGGTGCTCTTTACCATCAACCTGATTCTCATACCACGTTTCAGTTACATGGCATGTGCATGGGCAGGACTCATCGCATATAGTGTTTCAATGCTGCTGTCCTATTTCATTGGGCAGAAATATTTCCCCGTGGCTTATCCCCTGCGAGACATTTTCACTTATTTTGCAGTGGCTGCCTTGTTGTATGTTGGCATCCATTTCGTTTCTGCCAACCTGCCTCTCTGGGCTTCGCTCACTGTGAACACATTCCTCGTGCTCCTTTTCGTTGCCTTTACGGTGAAACGCGATTTCCCATTGTCAAGCCTGCCCTATGTAGGAAAGTATTTCAGAAAATAAAACAATAAAAACCAAGATATGATGAAAAAAATTGCTTTGTTCATTATCGGTCTGACCATGTTGACACAGGCCAAGGCCGACGAGGGTATGTGGACCATCTACAACCTGCCCCCGCAGGTGTATGAAATCATGCAGAACGAGGGGTTCACCATGACCTATAACGACCTCTACTATGGTGAGACAGCCCTGAAGAATGTTGTGGTGAATTTCAGTGGATACTGTTCGGGCGTCGTCGTGTCGCCCGACGGTCTGGTGTTTACCAACCACCACTGCGGTTTCGAGGCCATCCGCAGCCACTCCACCGTGGAGCACGACTACATGCTCAACGGTTTCTATGCCAAGACCTACGAGGAGGAACTGCCCAACAAGGACATGTTTGTGAGTTTCATGGTCGACCAGGCCGATGTCACCGACCGGTTGGTGAAGATGGGGATCGAGAACATGGACAACATGCACCGCGAGTTGCTCATCGACTCGCTCACCAATATCCTCACCGATTCGGTGAAACGCATCGACAAGACATTGCACGTCAATATCGACCCTTTCTATGAGGGCAACCGTTACTATGCCACTACCTATCAGGATTTCACCGACCTGCGCCTGGTGTTCACCATCCCCAAGTCGATGGGCAAGTATGGTGGCGAGACCGACAACTGGATGTGGCCACGCCAGACCTGCGACTTCTCCGTGTTCCGCATCTATGCCGACCCGAAGACCAATGGCCCGGCAGAGTACAGCAAGGACAATGTGCCCTACCATCCCAAACGGTGGGCACAGGTGTCGATGCAGGGATACAAGGATGGCGACTTCGCCATGACCATCGGCTACCCCGGCAGCACCGAGCGCTATCTCTCATCGTATGGCATCAAGTTGATGCGTGATGCGCAGAATGCCGTACGCGCGCAGGTGCGTGGCGTGAAGCAGGAGGTGATGATACGTCATATGCGGGCGAGCGAGGCCGTGCGCATCAAGTACGACAGCAAGTATGCACAGAGTTCCAACTACTGGAAAAACTCCATTGGCATGAATAAGTGTATCGACTCCATCGGCATCATCCAGCAGAAGGCTGCTTTCGAACAGCGCATCCGCCAGTGGCAGGATTCCACGGGCGTGCTGAAAGGGTGGGTCAACTTCGACCGGATGAAGGCGCTCTACGACAAAATCTACGAGCCATCCTTCACCCTCTATAACCTCACGGAGTCGTTCTTCCGCTCGGGAGAGTTCTTCAACCGTGCACGCAAGGTGGCTGGCCAGGGCATCGAGGTGAAAGGACCGAAAGACAATCCCAAGAAACAGTATTACCAGTTTGACGACAACAGCGAAGAGTGGGACGAGGCGCTCGACAAAGAGGTGCTTGCCGCCATGCTGAAGAACTATGCTGAGCGTGTGGACGCGAAGTACCTGCCGAAGTTCTATTCCACCATCAAGACGAAATTCAACAACGACTACACACGCTATGTCGACTATCTCTACAAGAAGTCGGTGCTGATGAAGAAAGGCAAGAAAATCAAGTTCAACGACAAGAAATTCAGGAACGACCCGGGCTTGAAGTTCGGCGAAGACATCCTTGATATCTATTACGACCTGCTCACACAAATTCATGGCATCAGCGAAGAGATAGCCACTCAGGAACGCTACCTCTGCGATGCTGTGGTGAGGATGGAACAAGACCAGCCCCACTATAGTGATGCCAACTTCACCATGCGCCTGAGTTACGGACAGGTGGGCGAGTATCTGCTCAACGGACAGCCCTCGGGCTACTATACCACCGCCGAGAGCCTCGTGGAGAAGATGAACCGTGGCGACAAAATCATCGACTACATGGCAGAGCCGATTATGAAGGAACTGCTCTCTGCCAGCGACTTCGGACCTTATACCGACAAGACCACGGGGAAGATGCAACTCTGCTTCCTCACCAACAACGACATCACGGGTGGCAACAGCGGCTCGCCGATGTTCAACGGCAAGGGTGAACTGATAGGACTGGCATTCGACGGCAACTGGGACAGCCTTTCCAGCGACATCTTCTTCGACAAGCAACTCGCCCGCTGCATCGGTGTCGACATCCGCTTCGTGCTGTTCATGATGGACCGCTGGGGACATGCCGACCGCCTGCTGAAAGAAATCAACGCGCAATAATATCCAAACCACCCTTCTGATGAGAAAATTACTCACCTTCATCCTGTTTTCGGTGGTCGCCGGCACGGCGGTCGCCGGAAACCCTTTCCGTCCGCGGCTCAACCTCAGTGGGGAATGGCAATTTGCCCTCGACCCCAATGCCACACTCTCTGCCACCAGCACGCTCGACGACAGCGTGACACTCCCCGGCACTACCGACACCAACCAGAAGGGCTTCGCACCGCAGAACACCAGTGAGACGACCCATCTCACACGCCTGCACAGTTATGTGGGAAAGGCATGGTATCGCCGCGAGGTGGATATACCACAGGCCTGGAAGGGACAGCGGCTGACGATGGTGCTCGAACGCACCAAACCATCGGTGGCCTTCATCGATGGTGTGAAGGTGGGAGAGAGCGACGACATCTGCACACCGCAGCAATACGACCTCTCACAGGTGCTCACCCCAGGACGGCATGTCCTCACGCTGATGGTCGACAACGGCGAGACGGTGCCGCCACAGTTGCTCAGCAATTCACATGCCTATACCGAAGACACCCAGACCAATTGGAACGGCATCATCGGCGAGATGTATATCGAAGCGTCACCACGGCAGGGCATTACCAGCCTGGACGTGTCGGCGGATGCCTTGTCGAGAAGGGTTGAGGTGGTGGTGGCTCTCTCTTCTCAAGCAAAAGAAACCCACCTCAGGGTCGACGTGGCACCGCTCCATGAGCATGGCGCCATCTTTTCGCGTGGCTTCTGGACGGGAAAGAATGTCGTGCCTGCTGCCGACGGACGCTACCATCTCGTCTTCGATATGAAAGATGTACAACTGTGGGACGAGCACCATTCCACAGCACGTTATGCCTTGGAGGTGACGGCCGACGACAGTGATGCTCTCTCCACCACCTTCGGCTTCATCGACTTCCGTGTCGACGACCACCACTTCATTGCCAACGGCAAGGAGGTGTTTCTCAGGGGCAAGCACGATGCCTGTGTGTTTCCGCTGCACGCCCATGTGCCCATGACGGTTCAGGAATGGAAGGACTATCTCTCCACCAACCGCACCTATGGCATCAACCATATCCGCTTCCACTCTTGGTGTCCCCCCGAGGCGGCTTTCGAGGCCGCTGACCAGTTGGGCATCTACCTGCAGCCAGAGTTGCCGTTCTGGGGCGACTTCAACAAAGACGACCAGCGGCTCATGTCTTTCCTCCACAAGGAGGGTGAGCATATCATACGCACCTATGGCCACCATCCCTCATTCGTGATGTTCGCCTTGGGCAACGAACTGTGGGGGTCCATCGAGAAGATGGCGGAGTTTGTGGAGGATTTCAGGGCAATGGCACCGAAGAAACTCTTCACCTTCGGGTCGAACTACTATCTGGGTTATCAGGGGGTGAAACCTGGCATGGACTATTTCACCACCTGCCGTGTGGGAGGAGAGAAATGGGGGGAGTTCGACACCCATACCCGTGGCTCGTTCTCGTTTGCCGATACCTACGACGGCGGCATCATCAACCACAGCGCACCGGGCACCGTCATCAACTTTGAGCAGGCCTGTGCAAGGTCGTCGGTGCCTGTCATCAGCCATGAGACGGCACAGTTTCAAACCTACCCCGATTTCGACGAGATTCACCGCTACACCGGTGTGCTCTATCCCTATAACATGCAGGTGTTCTACAAGCGCTTGGTGCAGGCGGGCATGGCTGGTCAGGCAAAAGACTTCCACCGTGCATCGGGACTGTGGAGCCTGGAACTTTACAAGGCCGATGTGGAGATGGATATGCGCACGCCCAACATGGCGGGATTCCAACTCCTCGACTTGCAGGACTATCCCGGACAGGGAAGTGCCTATGTGGGGGTGCTCGACGCCTTCATGAAGGAGAAAACTTTCATGCGTGAGTCGAAGGGCACGAAGCGGTGGCAGTCGTTCTGCAACGAGGTGGTGCCGCTGCTTGAGACAGAACGGTTCTGCTATGCTGCCGATGAGACGATGCACGGACACCTGAAACTCTTCAACTACAGTTCAGGAGAAGGGGATACGAAAAACCTGATGGGAAGGATGGAATGGACACTCCGCGACGAGCGGGGCATGGTGCTGCGCGACGGCTATTTCGACATCCCGCAAGATTGTCATGGGCTGACCGACATCGGCGACTTCACCATCGACTTCAAGGATATCGACCGTCCGGCACGGCTCACCCTCTCGCTCATGGCCACCCTCAACGCCTCTACGGGCACAGATTTCGTAAACAGTTACGCGATATGGGTCTATCCGCAAAACGATAACCTCGAAAGCCTCAAAAAGGGCATTATCGTGACACACGAGATGGATGCCAAGGTGATGAAGAAATTGGAACGGGGAGCCCGTGTGCTGTGGATGCCCGACACCGCGCAATATAAAGACCATGTGGTGGGTGGACTCTTCCAGACCGACTATTGGAACTACCGCATGTTCAAGACCATCAGCGAGAACAACCACCGGGCGGTGTCGCCGGGAACCCTGGGTATCCTCACCGACCCACAGCATCCTGTTTTCGCCGACTTCCCCACCGAGATGCACACCAACTGGCAGTGGTTTCCCGTGGTGAAGGCGAGTACGCCGATGATTCTCGACAACCTACCCGCCGACTACCGCCCCATCGTGCAGGTCATCGACAATATCGAGCGCAACCATCGTTTGGGGATGGTGTTCGAGTTTGCCGTAGGCAAGGGCAGGCTCCTGGTGTGCATGAGCGACCTCGAGCGGGCTTCCGAACGGGTGGAGGGACGGCAGTTCTACCTATCGTTGCTCCGCTATATGCACTCCGACCATTTCCGTCCTACACAGCATTATCGCGCCAAAGAACTCCTCCGGTTGCTCCAGCTTCCTGTTCAGGAGCGGCAACTCGAGGAACTGAACAACATCTCGCCGTATTGAGAAGGTTGGTCTGAACAGACACAACGAGAGGCACAAAGACACAGAAAAATGTATTGATAAAACGCTGTGTCTTTGTGCCTCTGCGTTGATGGCTACTCTATTTCTTCTTCGGCTTGCGCCTTGCCCATCCCTCCTCGGAGAAGTCGGGGGCCTCACCCTTCAACTGGGGGTTGCGGTCGGGGAAGAACTGACGCCAGTCACCGGTGTCGTTGTCGTTGTCGAAACGGGCGGCACCACGGCTGCCCTTGCGCGACTGGGAAGCGTCACCGCCACGCTGGCGTTTTGACTTCTTCTCGAAACGGCCGAAATCGTCGTGGGTGAAGTCGGTGGGGTATTCGCTGCGGCGTGAGCGCTGGGGGCGGTCGCTGCGGTCGCCACGTCCGGCTGGAGCAGCCTTGTGGCTGTCACGTCGTCCACCGCCATGACCTTTCTCGTCGGCATCGTTGCAGCGTACGTCACGGTTCTTGTAGGTGGTGCCGTCGAGGGCTTCCATCACCTTCTGGGCATCCTCCTCGGGCACTTCGATATACGAGAACTTGCCCATCAGGTCGATATGGCCTACTTCCTGACGGCCTTTCACGTGCTTGTTGATGAATTGCATCACCTCGCCAGGGTAGAACCCGTCGTCCTTGCCCAGGTTGATGAACAGGCGGCGGTAGCCATGCTCTGCCTTTCGGCGGCCCTGGGTCTTGCCCTTGCCGTCGCCCTTCCGCTCCGATGCCTTGCGTTCGCCCTTGAGCGAGGGTTTCTCTATCACGGGAGCATCGGCATAGTAGGCGAGGAAACGGCCGAAGTTGCGCGACACGATTTTCTTGATGAGGTCCTCCTTCTCCATATACTCGAAATGGCGGTTGATTTCGGTCATGAAGGGGGCTATCTCCTCCTCGTTCACGTCGGTCTTCTCTATCTGGTCCATCACACGGTAGAGTTGTTTGGTGCAGATTTCTTGTGGCGTGGGGAGGTCGGCCTCCACGAAAGCCTTGCCGATTTCTTTCTCAATGGCCTTGATTTTCTTCACCTCGCGCGTGTGCACGATAGAGATAGAGGTGCCTTTCTTGCCCGCACGGCCTGTGCGGCCGCTGCGGTGCGTGTAGTTCTCAATGTCCTCGGGCAGTCCGAAGTTGATGACATGGGTGAGGTCGTCGACATCCAGTCCGCGTGCTGCCACGTCGGTGGCCACAAGGAGTTGGGTGAGGTGCTGCCTGAACTTCTGCATGGTGAGGTCGCGCTGCTGCTGTGAGAGGTCTCCATGCAGCGACTCGGCGTTGTAGCCGTCGCGGATGAGTTTGTCAGCAATCTCCTGCGTCTCCAACTTCGTGCGGCAGAAGATGATGGCGAAGATGCGGGGATAGTAGTCTACGATGCGTTTCAGGGCGAGATACTTGTCCTTGGCATGCACCAGGTAGTAGATGTGGTTCACATGCTCGGCACCCTCGTTGCGGCTTCCCACCACGATTTCCTTGTGATCGTGCAGGTAGTTCTTGGCAATGGCCTCTATCTCCTTGCTCATGGTGGCGGAGAAGAGGAGGGTGTTGCGGGTGGTGGGCACGCCCTTGAGAATCTCGTCGATGCTCTCCGAGAAACCCATGTTGAGCATCTCGTCGGCCTCGTCGAGCACCACGTTGCTCACGTTGTCGAGGTGAGCCACACCGCGGTTCATCAGGTCGATGAGGCGTCCTGGTGTGGCAACGATGAGTTGCACGCCCTTGCGCAGTGCGTTGATCTGGTTGACGATGGAGGTACCGCCATATACGGGCACAATCCTGATACCCGACATGTATTTGGAGAAATCCTTCAGGTCGTCGCTGATCTGTAGGCAGAGTTCACGGGTAGGCGAGAGGATGAGAGCCTGTGTCGACTTGTCCGTGGGGTCGATTTTCTGCAGGAGGGGGATGCCGTAGGCAGCGGTCTTGCCAGTGCCGGTCTGTGCCAGGCCGATGACGTCGTTGCCGATGCCGAGCAGGTAGGGGATGACCTCTTCCTGCACGGGCATGGGTTGTTCAAACCCCATTTCGGTAATGGCGCGGCGAATATCTTCGCATACGCCCAGTTCTTCGAATGTTTTCAATCTTTAATAAGTATTACTCAACTATCATAGGTAGGGAATGATGATACTTGAGATGTTATTTTGCCTTTGGCTCGGTCTTGGTCACTTTCTCTACCTCTACCTTGAAGATGAGGGTGGAGTAGGGGGGAATGTCGGCGCCTGCACCGCGCTCGCCATAGGCGAGGTTATAGGGGATGTAGAGTTCCCACATGCTGCCTTCTGGCATAATGGTGAGGGCTTCTGTCCACCCTTTGATTACTTGAGAGGGACTGAAGGTAGTGGTTTGCGGGGTGCGCGTATAACTGCTGTCGAAGACGGTGCCGTTGATGAGGCGTCCCTCATATTTCACCTCTACCTTGTCGTTAGGACCAGCCACGGCACCCGTGCCTTGGCGCAACACCTTGTATTGCAGTCCGCTGGGCAGTGTCACCACGTCGGGTTGTTGGCCATTCTCCTTGAGGAAGTTCTCGCCGTCTTCTTTTATCTTCAGCGCCTGCTGCTCCTTGTGGACGGTCACAAAATGCTGGGCGGTGGAGTCGTTGAAAACGGTGTGGTCTTTCTTCAGGGCGTCTACGAAGCCCTTTGCCATCATGTCGATGTTGAGGCTGTCGACCATGCCCAAGAGGTTGCGCTTGGCAGAAGAGAGCATGCTGGTGGTCATCATCTTTGCCACGTCGATGCCGGCGGCATAGGCAGTGAGTTCGTCGGCGTTGTTTTCTTTCGCCATGGCAGCCTCAAAGCCCTCGATGAATTTGTAGAGATAGGTGGTGTCAACCCCTCGTTGTCCGATGAGGAAGGGGATGAGTCCGTTGGTCATTTGTATGCCGGTGGCGTAGCAGAGAGAGTCTTCCACACTCTGCAGCGCCACGGAAGTGGCTTTCTGTTTCTTGTCTTTCTTCTTCTTCGCCTCAGTGGTGCTGAGGGTGGCACCCATGACGATGAGGAGTGCCAGTAAGAGAATTTTCTTCATGTTGTGGGGATTCTGTTTGGGAAAATGGTGTTGTGGTTGCAACAATTGGCATCCGCCCATGAGGCGGATGCCAATGATGGTGTGTTGTAGTGTTGTGTTGCCTGTCACCCCAAGAGGGGGTGATGGCAGGTTATTTCACTTCCAGCAGTTCTACTTTGAAGATGAGGGTGGAGAAAGGCTTGATTTCGCCCATCTCACGCTCGCCATAAGCCTGCTCGGCGGGGATGTAGATCTCCCAGGTAGAGCCCACGGGCATATGGGTGAGGGCCTCGGCAAAGCCGGGGATATTCTGGCGTACCATCATCTCGAGGGGCTTGCCGTGCTTTGCGGAACTGTCGAAGACGGTGCCGTTGATGGTCTTGCCCTCATAGTTCACCTTCACGGTAGAGGTGTCGGTGGGGATGGGGCCGTTGCCTTCCTTGATGACCTTGTATTGCACGCCCGAGGGAAGGGTCTTCACACCGGGTTTCTTGGCATTCTCGGCAAGGAACTTGGCACCTTCTTCCTTGTTCTTGCTGTATTTGCTCTCCATGATTCTATTGTGTACACGGTCGGCCAAAGCATCGATTTGAGGACCCATCTGCTCGATGTCCATCACTTTCTTGCTGCCCTTGATACCGTCTACCATACCGGCGATGAGGTTCTTGGTCGACACATGATAGATGGAGTCGCCACCGAAGATGCCCTTGTTGATGCCGTTGGTCATATCTGTACCCAGACGCAGACCGGCGTAGTAAGCGGCCTCACTGGCGCTGTTGCCAGCTTTGGTGCCTTCCTTGAAGCCTCTGACGAATTCTGCCATATAAGCAGTGTCGACACCTTGCTGGACCATATATTGCTTCACCTGTCCGCCGTTGGCCAGACCGATGGCATAACTCAGTGTGTCGATGTCGTTGTGCAGGCTGGCCTTGGGGGAGTGGCTGCACGAGGCGCTGGCCATGGCGATGATGGCCACTGTTGCGATGATTGATAGTTTTTTCATGAATTGTTCTGAATTTTTATTTTGTTATTGTTTCTGTCTGCTCTTTTACTTCTCTTTTACCTCAATGAGTTCCACGTCGAAGATGAGTGCGGAGAAGGGAGGAATGAGAGTACCGGCACCACCCTCGCCGTAACCCAGACGGTAGGGAATGAAGAAACGGTATTTCGCACCCTCTTGCATGAGTTGCAGACCTTCGGTCCAACCCGTGATGACTTGGTTGAGGGGGAACGTGGCGGGCTCGCCGCGCTGGAAACTGCTGTCGAAGACGGTGCCGTCGACGAGGAAACCCTCGTAGTGGCATACCACTTCGTCGGTGGCCTTTGGCTTGCGGCCGTTGCCTTCGCGAAGCACCTTGTATTGCAGTCCGCTGGGAAGTGTCACCACTCCTTCGTTCTTGGAGTTCTCGGCGAGGTATTTCTCACCGGCTTCCTTGGCTACCTTGCCTTGCACGGCACGGTCGGCGTTCATCTTCTGCTCTTTCTGCTTGAAATAGTCTTCCACGATGCCTTGTGCATCCTTGTTGGAAACTTTGAGGGGGTTGCCAGCCAGCACATCCTTGATGGCAGCGGCGAAATCGTCGATATTGAGGTCTGTGGCTCCCATCTGGGCCAGTTGGCGTCCGATGCCCAACCCCAAAGCGTAACTAACTTTATCCATGTTGAATCTTAAGAATTGTATTGCGGTTTGAAAATTGCGGCAAAGTTACTCATTTTCCGTGATTGAAAGGGTGTAATTTGTGGAAAAAATACTATTTTTGTACATTATTAATAAAATCGTTGAAAGTAAAACATATAATTATTTACTGCTATGAAGAAAATTGTGATATTGACCGGTGCCGGCATGTCGGTGGAGAGTGGCCTGAAGACTTTCCGCGATGCCGATGGCCTATGGGAGAATTACCCAGTGGCACAGGTGGCTACCCATGAGGGGTGGCTGAACGACCCCACACTCGTCACGAAGTTCTACAATATGTTGCGGAAGAAAAACCTGTCGGCGAAACCCAACAAGGGTCATGAGTTGGTGGCTGCCCTGCAGGACTTCTACGATGTGACGGTGGTGACGCAGAATGTAGACAACCTGCACGAGGCGGCTGGCAGTAAAAAGGTGGTGCATCTGCACGGCGAGTTGATGAAGGTGTGTTCGAGCATCGACCCCTACGACCCACGCTACATCCAGACGCTCACAGCGGAGAATCCCGAGGTGGAAATAGGTGCTAAGGCGGGCGACGGTTCGCTGCTCCGTCCGCATATCGTGTTTTTCAACGAGGCGGTGCCGATGATAGAGGTGGCGGTGGAAAAATGCCTTGAGGCCGACATCTTCATCATCATAGGAACCTCGCTGGTGGTCTATCCTGCTGCCGGACTGGTGAGGTATGTGCCTGAGCGCGCTCCCATCTACCTCATCGACCCGGGCGATGTGCGGATACCCGAGACATCGCGTTTCGAGCACCTGAAGATGGGTGCCTCGGATGGTATGCGCATCCTCTACGAGCGGCTGGTTCAGCAGGCTTAGGCTTCTTTCTTGCGGGTGCCCATACGGGCTTCTACCACGTTCACTACGTAGTCGCCGAGTTTCTCGCACTCGGCGATGATGTCCATGTAGATGGTGCCCACGCCATAGGAGTATTCGTGATTGTTGATGTCGTTGATGTTCTGCGACCTCAACTGGTTGCGGTAGTTGTTGATTTCGTTCTCGATGTTGAACGAACTGTTCACGTTGAACGACTCCTTCCTGCCGCTCAGCAACGAGTTCATCTGGTCGAGGGCATGGTTGGTGAGTTCCATCATCTGGTGCAGGCGCTCATATTGCTTGTCGGTGAAATGGTCTTGGTTCTTCTGCACCTTGCGGTTGATGGTGCGCGCCATGTTGTAGCAGGAGTCGCCGATACTCTCGAGCTCGGAGATTTCGCGCAGCATGGCGCGAATCTTTCTCTTGGTATCATCGCTCAGGTGGGCGTCCGACACCTGGTCGAGGTATTTGGCAATCTCTATCTCCATGTTGTCGGAGATACCCTCGTATTTCTCTATGCGGGCGAAGAGTTTGCTGAATTTCTGCTTGTCTTTCTCGGTGAGCAACTCGCGCACCATGCCAAACATCCGCTGCATACGCTCGGCAAACGACCGTATCTCCTTCTGTGCTTCCAATACAGAGAGTTCGGGGGTCTTCATGATGCCCGAAGTGATGAAGTGAAGCCGGAAGTCTTCCTCCTCTTCCTCGGTCTTTCCCTTGATGACCCAGCACACAAACCGTTTGAGGTAGGGGATGAACCAAATCTGTAGGAGGGTGTTGATGACGTTGAAGATGGTGTGGAAGGCGGCGAGCACAAAACTGGCCTTGGCCAGGTTGGCGGCATAGCCGGGCTGCCCGCTGTCCATATGGCGGTCGAAGCCGATGAGAGAGCAGATGAGGTTGGCGAAGGGCTGCAGCAGGAGCAGTGCCCATATCACGCCGATGACGTTGATGGTGAAGTGGGCGAGGGCGGCACGGCGGGCCGACGTGTTGGCTTTCAGCGCCACGATGTTGGCAGTGATGGTAGTACCGATGTTCTCGCCGAGCACGAGCATGATGCCCTGGTCGATATGAAGCACTCCTGTGAAGCAGAGCGTCATCGTGATGGCCATGATGGCTGCCGACGACTGCACGCAGAGGGTAAGCACCAAGCCCACGAGCAGGAAAAAGAAGGAGTTCCAGAAGTTGGGCTCGCTGAACTGTTGGAAGAATTGGTTGATGGTGGCACTCGTCTCGGGGTCGTCTACCAGCGAGGTGCCGGTATACCTGAGGGTGCTCAGACCGAGGAAGAGGAATGCCACGCCGAAGAGGAAGTCGCCTACGATGCGGCGGTTCTTCATGTATGTCAGTATTATGCCGAGGAAGAAGGCCGGATAAATGAGGTAGTTGACGTTGAACACGTCGGGGAGCGACATAATCCAGGCGGTGACGGTGGTGCCGATATGCGCGCCCATAATTACGCTGATGGCCTGCACGAGAGTGAGCAGTCCGGCGTTGACGAACGACACGGTCATCAGCGTGGTGGCGGTGGAACTCTGCACGGCTGCGGTGACGAAAATACCAGTGAGCATGCCGGTGAAGCGGTTGGTGGTCATTGCGCCGAGGACATGGCGCAATTGTGGTCCGACCATCTTCTGCAAACTATCACTCATGGATTTCATACCAAACATGAGGAGTGCCAGAGAGCCGAGCAACTTAAAAACTATCCAAATCGACATAAATGATAAAAATTATTCAGAAATAATCCCTATTCTCGTTTTTTCTCACTACTTTTACAAGCCAAATCAATAAATGACAATGCTATGAGAGAAATGCTAAAAATCCGCTGCAAAAATAATAAAAAAATCCAAAAATTCCCTATGGGGAGCAGGCTTTCTGAGATTTTTTCGGGATTCGGGCTGGAAATGCCTTACGGACCCATAAGCGCGAAGGTGAACAACAGGGTGATGGGTCTTGACTTCAGGCTCTACCACAACAAAGACGTGGAGTTTCTCGACATCACCCACCCCTCGGGTCACCGTGCTTATACACGCACTCTATTCTTCGTGCTGTGCAAGGCTGTGCACGACCTCTATCCCCAAGGGAGCGTGGTCATCGATATCCCCGTCTCCAACGGTTATTTCTGCAATATGCGACTCGGCCATGAGGTGACCGAGCAGGACGTCGATGCGCTGCGGAAGCGGATGCAGCAAATCATCGACGACGACATGCGCATCGTGAGGCATGAGTGTCCGGTAGATGAGGCTGCCGAAATCTTCGAGAAGAGGGGCACCAGTTCCAAGGTGAAACTCATGCAGACCATCGGCGACCTCTATACGGTGTATTACGAACTCGGCGGGTATGCCGACTACTACTATGGCGCCTTGCTGCCCAGTACGGGAAGGCTGCACCTCTTCGACCTGGCAAAATATTACGATGGCATGCTGCTGCGCATCCCACGGATAGACGACCCCTCACAGTTGGGCGAGATGATAGTGCAAGACAAGATGTTCGGTATCTTCAAGGAGCACCACCAGTGGCAGAACATCTTGGGTATCAGTACGGTGGGCGACTTCAACGTGTCGGTGTCGAAAGGCTATGCGTCGTCTATCGTCAACATCTCGGAGGCCTTGCAGGAGAAGAAGATTGCGAAGATAGCCGAGGATATCGCACAGCGCGACGGCGTGCGTATCGTGCTGATTTCCGGACCATCGTCGAGTGGCAAGACTACCACCTGCAAACGATTGTCCATTCAGTTGGTTTGCAACGGCCGCCGACCGGTGATGATGTCGCTCGACGACTATTTCGTCGACCGTGACAACACCCCGAGAGATGCTAAGGGCGACTACGACTTCGAGAGTCTCTATGCCCTCAATATCCCTCTGCTCAACCAGCAACTCAATGCGCTCCTCGCAGGCGAGGAGGTGGAACTGCCCAAGTATAATTTCCAGAAAGGGAAGAGCGAAAAGAGTGGCAAGCGCCTGAAACTCAACCCCTCCGACATCCTCGTCATCGAGGGCATCCATGCCCTCAACCCCGAACTCACCTCACATATCCCCGAAGCGCAGAAATACAGGGTCTACGCCTCGGCACTCACCACTATCCTGCTCGACAATCACAACTACATCCCCACTACCGACAACCGGCTCCTGCGACGCATCATCCGCGACGACAAATACCGTGGTGTGTCAGCCCAGGAAACCATCCGGCGGTGGCCGTCGGTGAGGGCAGGCGAACAGAAGTGGATTTTCCCCTATCAGGAGAATGCCGACGCGATGTTCAACACGGCGATGATCTACGAACTGGCTGTCATCAAACAGCAGGCTCGGCAGTTGCTCGAAAGGGTGCCCAACAAGGCCGAGGAGTTCTCCGAGGCTTATAGGCTCAACAAGTTCTTGAGTTATTTCGTCGACATCCCTTCCGACCAGTTGCCCTATACCTCGCTCCTCAGGGAGTTCCTGGGCGGCAGTTCGTTTATCTACTAGATGCTCTAGATTTTCTAGTTTTCTAGATACTCTAGAATCTCTAGTTTTTCTGGATGCTCTAGAGCCCCAAGTCTCTAAGGTCCTTAGGATATTCAAGGGTCTTAGAGACTTTTTGCATATATATGCTTTTCATCAAGACTTCTTGTATATTCTTTCTGTAGTGTTTGATATTTATGCAGAATATAATCGTAATATGCAGACTTTTTGATTTTTTATTCAAAAACATTTTGCCAATTCAATAGTTTTTAAGAACTTTGCAGCCGATTGGATAAAACCTATCCTTGTTTTTGTTATTCAAAGGATTATAAGACTTCGTTCTACATAGATGCTGAGGTCTGGTGACAAGGGATTGTAGAGAACCCATTTTAAATTATTATTCATAATGGCAGAACAATTGGAAATTAAGGAATTAGACCACGTCGTAGTGCGCTTCTCTGGCGACTCCGGCGATGGTATGCAGTTGGCAGGTAACATCTTTTCTACCGTGTCGGCTTCAGTAGGTAACGGCATCTCCACATTTCCTGATTATCCGGCAGACATCCGCGCCCCACAAGGGTCGCTCACCGGTGTGTCGGGATTTCAGGTGCATATTGGTCAGGGTAAGGTCTATACCCCGGGTGACCTGTGCGACGTGCTCGTGGCGATGAACGCCGCGGCGCTCAAGACACAGTACCGCTATGCCAAGCCCCAGGCCACCATCATCATCGATACCGACAGTTTCGGTCCGAACGACCTGAAGAAGGCGGCTTTCCAGACCGACGACTACCTGGGCGAGATGGGCATCGACCCCGACCGTGTGGTGGCTTGTCCCATCACGAAGATGGTGAAAGACTGTCTGGCCGACAGCGGCATGGACAACAAGGCGGTGCTGAAATGCCGCAACATGTTCGCCCTCGGACTGGTGTGCTGGCTGTTCAACCGTGACCTCAACCTGGTCAATAATTTCCTGCGCGAGAAGTTCGCCAAGAAACCCGCAATAGCCGAGAACAACATCAAGGTGGTGCAGGCTGGCTTCGACTACGGTCACAACGTGCATGCCTCAGTGCCCGCCACCTACCGCATCGAGTCGAAGTCGAAGGTGAAGGGACGCTATATGGACATCACCGGCAACAAGGCCACTGCCTACGGCCTCATCGCCGCTGCTGAGAAGGCTGGACTGAAACTCTATCTCGGCAGTTATCCCATTACTCCCGCCACCGACATCCTGCATGAGTTGTCGAAACATAAGTCATGCGGCGTCATCACCGTGCAGTGCGAGGACGAGATTTCGGGATGTGCCAGTGCCATCGGCGCTGCCTTCGCCGGTGCCCTCGCCGCTACCTCCACCTCCGGTCCTGGCATCTGCCTGAAATCGGAGGCGATGAATCTCGCTGTCATCGATGAGTTGCCATTGGTGGTCATCGACGTGCAGCGCGGTGGTCCCTCTACCGGACTTCCCACGAAGAGCGAGCAGACCGACCTGCTGCAGGCCCTCTATGGCCGCAACGGCGAGTCGCCCATGCCGGTGATTGCCGCCAGCAGTCCCACGGCATGTTTCGACGCGGTTTATGCCGCCGCGAAGATTGCCCTCGAGCACCTCACACCGGTCATCCTGCTCACCGATGCCTATGTGGCCAACGGTTCGGCAGCATGGAAACTGCCCAGTCTCGACGAACTGCCCGCCATCCGTCCGCACTACGTCACCGAGGCGCAAAAAGGCAACTACACCCCCTACGAGCGCGACCCGCAGTCGCTCGTGCGCTACTGGGCCATCCCGGGCCAGGAGGGCTACACCCATATCATCGGCGGTCTGGAGAAAGACGGTGCCACGGGCGCCATCTCCACCGAGCCCGAGAACCACGACCGGATGTGCCGTCTGCGCGCGGAGAAGGTGGCACGCATCCCTGTGCCCGACGTGGAGGTGGCAGGTGATGCCGACGATGCCGAACTCCTTGTCGTGGGCTTCGGCGGCACCTATGGCCATCTCTATTCGGCCATGGAGGAGTTGCGCCAGAAAGGCCATAAGGTGGCCCTTGCCCATTTCGAGTATATCAACCCGTTGCCAGCCAACACCGCCGAGGTGCTCAGGCGCTACCCACGTGTGGTGGTGGCAGAGCAGAACCTCGGACAGTTTGCCGCCTACCTCCGTTCTAAGGTCGACGGCTTCGTGCCCAGTCAGTTCAATCAGGTGAAAGGCCAGCCCTTCGTGGTGGCAGAGTTGGTAAAGGCATTCGAGGAAATAATCAATCAATAAGAGGAGGATAAAATCATGAGCGAATATACAGCACAAGATTATAAGAAAGGCCAGCCACGTTGGTGTCCTGGCTGCGGCGACCACTTCTTCCTGGCCTCGCTGCATAAGGCCATGGCCGAGGTGGGCGTGGCTCCCCATCAGATGGCAGTCATCTCGGGCATCGGCTGTAGCAGCCGCCTGCCCTATTATGTGAGCACCTATGCCATGCAGACCATCCACGGCCGTGCGGCTTCCATCGCCACGGGCGCTAAGGTGGCCAATCCCGACCTCACCGTATGGCAGGTGAGCGGCGACGGCGACGGCCTTGCCATCGGCGGCAACCATTTCATCCATGCCATGCGCCGCAATATCGACATCAACATGATATTGCTCAACAACCGCATCTATGGTCTCACCAAGGGACAGTATTCCCCAACCTCACCACGTGGCTTCGTCTCGAAGTCGAGTCCTTACGGCACGGTGGAAGACCCCTTCCGCCCGGCAGAACTGTGCTTCGGCGCTCGTGGACGGTTCTTCGCCCGTGCGGTGGCCACCGATGCGGCAGGGACGGTCGACGTGCTCAAGGCAGCATATTACCATAAGGGTGCCGCGGTGTGCGAGATTCTGCAGAACTGCGTGATTTTCAACAACGGTGCCTACGACCCCATCTATAACAAGGAGGGGCGCAAGAAAAATGCTATTTATGTGCGCCACGGCGAGAAACTGGTCTTCGGCGAGAACAATGAGTTTGGTCTCGTGCAGGAGGGT
The DNA here is from genome assembly GCA_900315455.1 of uncultured Prevotellaceae bacterium. Taxonomy (GTDB): domain Bacteria; phylum Bacteroidota; class Bacteroidia; order Bacteroidales; family Bacteroidaceae; genus Prevotella. Next base: position 42,462 of record OMZE01000015.1, read on the forward strand.
TTCGGACTGAAGGTGGTGCGTATCGGTGAGGATGGTGTCACCCTCGACGACATCCTCGTCCACGATGCCCACTGTGAGGACAACACGCTGCAACTGAAATTGGCGATGATGGACAATGAGCACGGCTTCCCCGTGGCTTTGGGTGTCATCCGCGACGTCGAGGCTCCCACCTACGATGCGGCAGTGGCAGAACAGATTGAGCAGGTGAAGGCACAGAAGAAATACCACAACTTCACAGAACTGCTGGAGACCAACGATACCTGGGAGGTAAAGTAACCTCCTCTGGTTTCTCACGATAAAAGAGAACCCCTCTCTTTACGGCTTCACCCCCCGCCAGACACATTTTGTGACTTGGCGGGGGGTGTTTTTTAATGCGGTGAATGCCGTGGTCAGAGGGCATTCATCACCTCTAACGCCTTGAGCACGATGGGGTTGGTCTCATTCATAACCCTGTAGTATTCGGTCATGTCCCACAGGTCGCGGGCGATGAGGGCCTTGAGTTGGGCGGTCAGGTAGGGTAGGGTACGGGTCAGTTCGTCGTCATCGGCAGGTTTCACGCCGTCTTCTGCCGCCTTACTGACGATGGAGTCGATGAGGCTCTGCGGCACCTCAAACGAGTGATTGAACTCCTCGAAGGTCTTGTACTGCTTCTTGAGTTGCTTGCGGTGGCTGTCGATGAACCTCATGTTGGCGTTGATGATGTAGTTCTTCGCCGACAGTTGGCGGTGGAACGGTGTGTAGCGGGTGGTGTCGAGGGGCACGAAATGGTCGGGCATGATGCCACCGCCACCATATACCGTGCGGTGCTCGCGGAGGGTTTGGAACTTCAGCGAATCGGCAAAATGGATGCTGTCGGCACTCATCAACTCTCCGTTCTTCAGGCGGTTGTCGAGGTCCCTGGCGTAGTCCTTGTTGTTGCCCTTGGTATATGGCTTCTGGATGCAGCGTCCCGAAGGGGTGTAGTAATGGGCGATGGTGAGACGTATCATTGAACCGTCGTCGAACTCCAATGGCCGTTGCACGAGACCCTTGCCGAAGGAGCGGCGGCCAACGATGATGCCGCGGTCCTGGTCCTGGAACGCCCCTGCCATAATCTCCGAGGCCGATGCGCTGAACTCATTGATGAGCACCACCACCTCGCCGGAGAACCGCTTCCTACCGTCGGCACGGTATTCCATGCGTGGGTTGCTGCGCCCCTCGGTATAGACTATCATGTCGCCCCGTTCGAGGAAGTCGTTGATGATGGTGGCAGCCGACTGCAGATAGCCGCCGCCGTTGTCCTGCAGGTCGATGATAAGGCGGGTGATGCCCTGTTCGGTGAGTTTGTCTAACGCTTCGCTGAACTCATTGTAGGTGGTAGCCCCGAAGTTGCCGATGCGGATATAGCCGATGCCGGGACGGATGACATACGACGCATCGAGGGAGTGCACGGGAATGACATCGCGCACGATAGTGAAAGGCAGCAGTTCCTTGAACCCCTGTCGCTTCACCTTCAGCACCACCTTCGTGCCTTTGGGGCCGCGCAGGCGCCGCATGATGTCTTCCTTCGACATCTTCACGCCGGCGATGGCGGTGTCGTTGACGATGACGATGCGGTCGCCGGCGATGATGCCGCCCCGCTCAGAAGGTCCGCCCGCGATGGTCTGTATCACCACAAGGGTGTCTTCCATCATGTTGAACTGCACGCCGATACCCTCGAAGTTGCCCTCCAGCGACTCATTGAGCGCCTTCACCTCCTTAGCGGTGGAGTAGGTGGAATGGGGGTCGAGTTTCTCGAGCATTCCACGGATGGCATCCTCTACGAGTTTGTTCTCGTTGACGGTGTCGACATACAGGTTGGTGATGGCCATCTCTGCCCATTGGAGTTTGGCTTTCGGACTTTCCGACCTCAGGCGCTGGGCGCACAGGGTGGTGGCAGTGAGCAGCAGCATGGCTGCCAGGGTGTAAAATTTTCTTTTCATGTGTAGATGATATCCTCGTTGTTTATGACTCGTAGACCTCCTCTTCGGGAAGGTCTTCTTCTATAACGAGGTTGTCGATGATGAAATTCTGTCGCTCCATGGTATTTTTTCCCATGTAGTATTCGAGCAACTGTTGTACTTTGTCGGTCTTGTGCAGTGTCACCTGTTCGAGACGGATGTCGGGACCGATGAAATGCACGAACTCGTCGGGGGAGATTTCACCAAGACCCTTGAAACGGGTAATCTCAGGGTCGGGACCCAGGTCACGGATGGCGGCGAGACGCTCCTCGTCGCTGTAGCAGTAGCGGGTGATGAAGTCGCTCTTGCGCTCTCCCTCAGCCCTGCGGCTGTCGGCCTCTGCCACCACCTTCTTGTCCTTGACCTTCGTGCGGCGGTTGCGCACCCTGAAGAGAGGGGTCTGCAGCACGTAGACATGGCCTTTCTTGATGAGGTCGGGGAAGAACTGCAGGAAGAAGGTGATGATGAGCAGGCGGATGTGCATGCCGTCGACATCGGCATCGGTGGCCACGATGACCTTGTTGTAGCGCAGCGTGTCGAGACCGTCCTCGATGTCGAGGGCCGCCTGGAGCAGGTTGAACTCCTCGTTCTCGTAGACCACCTTCTTGGTGAGCCCGAAGGAGTTGAGGGGTTTGCCGCGGAGGGAGAACACGGCCTGGGTGTTCACGTCGCGGCTCTTGGTGATGCTGCCGCTGGCAGAGTCGCCCTCGGTGATGAAGATGCTGCTCTCCTCCTTGCGGTCGTTTTTCGTGTCGCTGTAGTGGATGCGGCAGTCGCGCAGTTTGCGGTTGTGCAGGTTGGCCTTCTTGGCGCGCTCACGGGCGAGTTTGGTGACACCTGCCATGGCCTTGCGCTCCTTCTCGCTCTCCGCGATTTTCTGGAGCATGGTCTCCGCCACGTCGGGGTTCATGTGCAGGTAGTTGTCTACCTCTTGTTTGATGAAGTCGCCCACGTATTTGTTCACCGACACACCGTCGGGACTCATCGTGAGCGAGCCGAGTTTGATTTTCGTCTGACTCTCGAACATCGGTTCCTCCACGTTCACGGCGATGGCTGCCACGAGACCGTTGCGGATATCGCTGTATTCGAAGCCTTTGCCCGAGAATTCCTTGATGGTCTTGGCGATATGCTCCTTGAAAGCACTCTGGTGGGTGCCGCCCTGCGTGGTGTGCTGGCCGTTGACAAACGAGTGGTACTCCTCGCCATACTGGTTGGTATGGGTGAAGGCAATCTCGATGTCCTCGCCCTTGATGTGGATGATGGGGTAGATGCCCTGACTCGTCATCGTGTCGTTGAGCAGGTCCTCCAGTCCGTTACGGCTCAGGATGCGGCGACCGTTGTACATGATGGTAAGACCGGTGTTCAGGTAGGTGTAGTTGCGGAGCATAATCTCCACGATATCGTCCTGGAAATGGTAGTTCTTGAACAGTGTGTTGTCGGGCTCAAACCAGATGTAGGTGCCGTTCTCGTCCTGGGTCTTCTCAGTGTGGTCGGTCTTCAGTTCACCCCGCTCGAAGGTGGCTGTGCGCACCATCCCGTCGCGGTAGGAACGCACCTCGAAACGGGTGCTGAGGGCATTGACGGCCTTCACACCCACACCGTTGAGTCCCACGCTCTTCTTGAACGCCTTGGAGTCGTATTTGCCACCGGTGTTGAGCATGCTCACCGCCTCTATCAACTTGCCCTGGGGGATGCCGCGGCCGTAGTCGCGCACACGCACCTGCAGGTGGTCGGTGATGTCAACCTCGATGCGCTTGCCGGCGTTCATCTTGAACTCGTCGATGGAGTTGTCGATGACTTCCTTCAGCAGCACGTAGATGCCGTCTTCGGGCAAGGAGCCGTCGCCCAGACGGCCGATATACATGCCTGGACGCGTGCGGATGTGCTCCATGTCGCTCAGGTGGATGATGTTCGCGTCGGTATAGTCAACGGGTTGTTGGATGTTGGGGTCGTTTGTCTCGTTACTCATGATAGTTGTGTTGTTGTTGACAGGATGCATCGTGCCCTTTTAGGCTATTCGGTGATGGGGCGGCGGAAGCAGCGGCGGCGCTTGTGGAGTTCGGTGCGGAAGAAATCCCATTGTCCCTGTACGTTGGCATTGCTCTCCATCTCGACATTGCTCTCGCCCCACTCGAAACCGTATTTGATGTACCAGGGGATGAGGTCATTGAAGAGGAGGGCGTTGGCACCTTTTTTGCGGTACTCGGGAAGGATGCCGATGAGATAAAGGTCGACGATGTTGGTCTTGTGCCACTTGATGGCACGGAGGAGGTGATACCACCCGAAGGGCCAGAGACGCCCTTTGCGGCATTTCTGGAGCGCATGGGTGAGTGAGGGGAGGGTGAGTCCCACTCCCACTACCTTGTGGGGGGTGAAATTCCTGTCCTCGACCACGGAAAAGAGGTTGAGGTCGGCCATGGGCATATACATTTTCACATATTGGTCAATCTGCCGCTCGGTGAGTTCGGAGAAGGAGTAGAGGTCTTTCATGCTCTCGTTGAGCACGGAGAAAACCTGCTTGCCGTAGCCGCCCTCGAACACCTCCTTGCGGGTGAGTTTCTTGGTGTGGAGGTTGTAGCGGCGCTCTATCATACTCGAAATCTTGGAAATCTTCTCCGGCACTTCCTTGGGGATGTAAATCTTGAACTCCACATAGTCGTTGTCTTTCTCGAATCCACCCAACTGTTCGAGATGCTGTGGGTAGTAAGGGTAGTTGTAGATGGTGGCGAGGGTGCCGAGTTGGTCGTAGCCCTCGATGAGCATGCCCTCAGGGTCCATGTCGGTGAACCCGAGTGGACCTACCATCTCTGTCATGCCCTTCGACTTGCCATAGTCTTCCACGGCCTGGAAGAGGGCGCGCGAAACGTCGAGGTCGTCGATGAAGTCGATCCAGCCAAAGCGCACGCACTTGCGGTTCCATTTCTCGTTGGCCTTGTGGTTGATGATGGCTGCCACACGCCCCACCACCTTGCCGTCCTTGTAGGCGAGGTAATAGTCGGACTCGCAGAACTCGAAGGCGGCGTTGAACTCGCGGTCGAAGGTCTTGGCGTCGTCGCTGTAGAGCACGGGGGCATCGTATTTGTTGCCTTTATAAAGGTCGTAGTGGAACTCGATGAATTTCTTCAGTTCGCGCTTGGTCTCTACTTTTTTGATGGTGATAGACATATTCTGGGGTGTTTTGTTATTTGACGATAGAGGTGAGCGGATTCCTGGTGCCTTTCATCGTGGCGACGAAGGCCTTGGCATTGCCGAAGTTAAGGGTAATGTCGATGCGCACGGGCACGTGGTTGCTGTCGTTGGTGACAAAGAAGGTGGCATACTGGCGGTATTTTTTCTTCTTCTCGCTCCACTCCAGGTAGGAGAGTTTCATGCAGCGGTATTTCACGCCGTTGTCACCCTTCACCGTCTCGTTGCCGTCGTAACGCAGGATGGCGTTGGTGACACCATCGCCGTCGGCAACGGGGAATTTTACGGTGTGGCCTTTCTTCCATCCCGTGGAGTTGAAACTCCTGGCGCGGGTGAAGATGTTGAGCATGTCGTAGACACACTGCTCGGTACTCTTCTCGCTCCTCGCATGGGTCTTGTCGTGTCTCTGGCGGTGCATCTTCAGGTTGCACTTGCCACCGGTGTAGTCATACCACACCTCGTCTACGGTGTAGCGTTTGCCTTCCACGGCTCCCTTCCTGAAATAGAGGGGGGAGAGGGTGGGGGTGACATATCCTGTGAGGGTGTCGCGCATGACGAAGAACTTGTCGAGTTTGCCATTGCCGCCGGTAATGAGGCTGCTGCGGAAAGCGTCCTTGCCTTTGTATTTCGTCGATGAGGTGGAGAGGGATGCCGATCCTACCTTCACCCAGACGAATTGCCAGTTGAAATAGAGGTTGTAGTAGAGGTATTCTCCTGAATTGAATGCCGTATTGGTGAGTGGGCATTGGGCCACCGCCGACGTGGTGATGAGCGTCAGCAGGGCGATAAGGGTGATTCTGAATTTTTGCATATGATGAGTCGGGGCTTGTCCCCGTGGTTAAGTGATACATAGGCAGACATGGCCTGCCGTTATTGATTCTTCGGAATATAGATGATGCCGAGTTTCTTGGCTCTATCGGCATTTTTGTTCATGATTTTCTTCTTTTGCTTGTCAGACTTCTGTTTGGTGATATCGCCTGGCTTCTGGCGGTAGGCTGGCGTGGAGGCAGGGTTCCAGGTGCGCTCGAAGGGCCAGTGGGCCTTGCACTCTATCTTCTCCGGATAGTAGTACACGGTCTCGGCCTGCAGGTCGTTGGCATACTCACCGGTGTCCCATCGCCCGTTGTCATTGGCATCGGCAAAGAAGCGCAGGTAGTATTCGCCGGGTTTCACATACTCGAAGGTGATGTCGCCGGTGGCCGACGACACCTGGCGTATCACACGATCCGACTTGTCGAGCAGTTCGCCCACATAGGGCACGTCTTGGTCGCGCGTCACGTGGAAGATGATGGTGCTGAAGTCATCGGCAGTCTTCACCTTGGCACCTTTCTTCGTGGCGGCACAGGCATTGCCGTAGATGTCGATGAAGGCGGCGGAGTCGATTTCGAGTTTGTATTCCTTGCCCAGGGTCCACAGGTTGGCCACGGTGTCGGGACGTAACACGTAGATACGTTGAACTGGGGGGATGTCGTTGTCGGCCACGATGGAGCGGTCGGCAAGCACGTAGGGCCGTTCTTCCCACACGGTGTCGTTTCGCGCATACAGGCGTATGCCGGCACTGTCGATGTGGGCTATGGGGGTGGCCGACTCTATGCCGATATACCCGAAGGGACTCATGTCGGAGGCTATCTGCACCTTCAGGTCGAGGGGTTTCACGGGCATGGTGGTTTCCACGGGGTCGCCTTTCTTCTTGGCTTTCTCCTGCTGTTTCTGCCACTTCTCGTATTCTTTCTGCTGTTCTTTCTGGCGCTTGGCGAGAGGAGTCTTGGCAAGTATTTGGAGGGTATCGGTCTTGCTCGTGAGCACACCGGTAGTGTCGGTGCCCATATAGGTCACCGTCATGTTAAGCGTGTCTTGGTTCACCAGGAGCGTGTCGCGCAACCAGTAGTGCAGGGTGTCGCGCCGTTCGGAGGCTTCGAGGAGGAAGGCATCGTGCTCATCGAAGTTCAGTCCATGTATCTTCGGTGCCTGTTCATGGCCCACGCTGAAGTAGAACGTGAAGTGGTCGGCTTCCTTGCGTTCGTTCTTCACGAGGTATCGGTCGGTGGGCACCTCGGTGAAGGCGCGCAGCACGATGTCGTCGGGCAGGAAGTGGGTGTAGCCTGTCTGGACGATGTTCTCGATGTGGAGAGAGTCGCGCCAGATGGTGTCCTGTCTGACGTCGGGCTTCGACGAGGGCACGATGATGTCGTGGCTGAAGGCTATCTTCTCGCTCTTCTGCGAGAAGATGTAGTCGCCGTCGGCCTCTTGCAGGGCATAGACACGGTATTGGCCAGGAGCGACACCTTTCACCTGGAAGCGCCCGGTGGGGTCGGTGCGCGCTACTCGGAGCATGGGTGTGGTGGTGAATGCCGTGTCGCTCAGGTTGTCGTAGAGTCCCACGAGGATGCCTTTCACTGGCTCCAGGTTCTCTGCCTCGAGCACGTAGCCTGCCACCTCCATGGTGTCGATGGCCGTACCGGTGGAGAAACTGAAGGTGTAGTTGCCCATGGGGTTGCCCTCGTTGTTGTCGGAGATGGCATCGGAGAAATCGATGGTGTAGGTGGTGTTGGGGCGGAGCGAGTCGTTGAGTTGTATGGTGATGCGCCTGCCTGCTCCCTTTATCTCGGGAGCCTCCAGTTGGGGTGGAGAGACGACCACTTTCTCCGAGGGGTTGTCGAGTTTGATGAACTCGTCGAAGAAGATGGTGATGTGGTTGGTGTTGACGTCTGTCGCCCCGTCTTCGGGTATGGCGCCGACAACACGGGGTGGGGTTTCGTCATACCACCCCCCGTCGGGCTGCCCCATGCGGGCGCAGCCAGAGAGAGCCATGATGGCGGCAGCGAGTATGTAGATGACGTATCGTCTCATGCATTCATTGCTATCAGTTCGTCGATGACGCGGCGGCTGTTGGAGAGCCTTGGCACTTTGTTCTGTCCGCCGAGTTTGCCCCTGGATTTCATCCATTGGTTGAAGAGGTTTTGGCGGGCGGGGATGATTTCGAGGTGCTGCAAGGTGATGTCCTTGTAGCGTTTGGCCTCGTAGTCGCTGTTGAGTTCCTGCAACTTCTTGTCGAGGAGACTGGCGAAGAGGGAGAGGTCGTCGGGGGCCTTGGCAAACTCTATCACCCATTGGTGGCGGCACTTGGCGTGGTTGTCCATGAACACGGGGGCAGCGGTGTATTCGAGCACCTCGGCACCGGTCTGCTCACAGGCAAATTGCAGGCCTTTCTCGGCATTGTCGATGATGAGTTCCTCGCCAAAGGCATTGATGAAGTGCTTGGTGCGCCCGGTGATGATGAACTTGTAGGGGTTTTTCGAGGTGAAGGTCACGGTGTCGCCGATGAGATATCTCCACAGTCCGCAGGAGGTGGAGATGACCATGGCATAGTTGCGCCCGGTCTGTACGCCGCTGAGTGGCACCACGGTAGGGTGTTCGTTGTCGATTTCATCCATGGGGATGAATTCGTAGAAGATGTCGTAGTCGAGCATCAGGAGCAGGGAACTGTCGGTGGGGTCGTCCTGGATGCCGAAGAAGCCCTCGCTGGCGTTGTAGGTCTCCATGTAGTGCATGTTGGGCGAGGTGATGAGTTCCTCATACTGTTTGCGGTAGGGGGTGAACGATACTCCGCCGTGGAAGAACACTTCGAGGTCGGGCCATACCTCGTTGAGGTGGCTCTTGCCAGAGAGTTCGAGCACGCGGCTGAGCACGGAGAGCATCCAAGAGGGAACACCCGAGATGTTGGTTACTTTCTTGCCCATGGTCTCGCGGGCGATGCGGTCGCGCTTCACCTCGAAGTCGGAGAGGAGGGCGGTCTTCTTGCTCGGCACGCGTACCAGGTTGGCAAGGGGGTTGATGTTCTCGATGAGGATGGCGCTGAGGTCGCCGACAAGTGAGTTGTCGAAGTCGTAGTTGGGGGCATGGCTGCCGCCAAGGATGAGCGACCTGCCGTCGAAGAGGCGGCTTTGGGGGTTGTTGCGCAGGTAGAGGGCCACGGAGTCGAAACCTCCGGCATAGTGGATATGGTGGAGACCCTCGTTGCTTACGGGGATGAACTTGCTCTTGTCGTTGGTGGTGCCCGATGACTTGGCATACCATTTCACACTGCCGGGCCAGAGCACGTTGTGCTCGCCGTGGCGCATACGGTCGATGTCGTCTTTCAGTTCCTCATAGGTGTTCACAGGCACGTTTTGTGCAAACTGCTCGTAGTTATGGGTGGAGCCAAAGAGGTGGTTGATGCCATATTCTGTATCTCGTGCACGGTCGATGAGCCGGCGGAACACATTTTGCTGGAGTCCGGCGGCGTCATGATAGTGGCGGTCGAGTTCTTTCTGACGGGCAGAGAATATCAAGCCCGCTATTTTCGTAATGCTCATTGTCTACGTTTTGTGTGTTGCCCGTAGGGCAAAAACTATCAAATTGCAAAATTACCCCAAACTTTTGTAATCAGGGAGGTTTTCACTATTTTTAACGACAATCCTACAGCCTGTTGTTTTACTGCAAGCCATGGATGCCAACACAGAGATACAGAGACATGGAGTTTTTTTTACACTCTTTGTCTCTGTATCTCTGTATTGAATAGGCCTACATCTGCCGCTTCCGGCAAATATCAGTTTTCATCGGCGAATGCGGCCTCTTCCGCGGCAGCGATGATGTCTTCCCGTGTGGTCTTGGGGTTGGCGGTGATGTCGCTGAGGTCGAACTCATCCTCCTCATTGGATGGTGTCACTTCTTCTGACACTTCCTTGGCGGTGTCGTCGGCCTGACGGCGGGCCTTGGTGCCTTGCGAAACCTTCTTCTCGGCTGGCTCGTCTTTCTCGGCAGGCGCCTGGGTGATGATGAAATCGTCTTTCGGCTCAGTGTCGGGCACGTTCTCCACAGGCATCTCTTCCATCTTCGTGCGCTTGGCCTTGGCGTTGAACACGGCATCGATGAACTGGGGCTTGCGGCGCAGTTTCTCAAGGGTGAGTTTGGAGGCCAACTGCTGGCTCTCCTTCTTGGAATAGCCATTGCCGATACCTGCTTCCAGGCCTTCGATGACCACTTGGTAGCAGAAAGTGGGGCTGCCACCCTGGTCTTTCTTCTGCTCCAACAGGCGGAACTCGATGTCGACACGGTTTTTCTGGCTCCACTCGATGAGTTTGCTCTTGAAATTCACCTCCTTGTAAGCCACCTTGTCGATGTTGATGAGTTGTGAGAGGATGCGCTTCTGCATGAACCTCATGCAGGCACCATAGCCCTGGTCGAGGTATACTGCACCCACCAGGGCCTCGAAGGCGTTGCCGCCCAGGTAACTGTTGTGGGAGCCGTTGTTGCCCGACGACAGGATGAGGCGGGTGATGCCCAGTTCGTTGGCGAGTTTGTTGAGGGTCTCGCGCTGCACGATTTTACTGCGGGTGTTGGTGAGGAACCCCTCGCGCTTGCCTTCGAAGTGATGGTATACGATGTCGCCCACGACGGCATCGAGGATAGCATCGCCAAGAAATTCCAGCCGCTCGTTGTTGATGGGCTTGCCTTTCTCGCGGCGCATGATGCTCTTGTGCATCAGGGCCTGCTTGTAGTATTTGATGTCTTTGGGGAAGAATCCCAGGATGTTGTAAATAGACAAATAAAGCTCCTTCTCCTTGCGGAAAGGGAGCCTTATTCTGCCGATGAGGTTATTCAGCATATTTCTTGAATACGACACAGGCGTTGTGGCCACCGAAACCGAAGGTGTTGCTGATGGCGGCTCGCACTGGGCGCTGCTGTGCCTTGTTGAAGGTGAAGTTGAGGTTGTAGTCGATCTCCTCGTCCTTGTCGGCCTCGTCGTGGTTGATGGTCGGCGGGACGATGTCGTTCTTCACGGCAAGGAGGGTAATCATGGCCTCCACGGCACCGGCGGCACCGAGAAGGTGACCTGTCATCGACTTCGTGCTGCTGATATTGAGTTTGAAAGCGGCGTCGCCAAACACCTCCTTGATGGCCTTGGCCTCGGAGATATCGCCTACATGGGTCGAGGTGCCATGCACGTTGATGTAGTCGATGTCCTCAGGCTTCAAGCCGGCGTCTTCCAACGCGCTCTGCATCACCAGTTTGGCACCGAGGCCCTCGGGATGGGAGGCGGTGATGTGATAGGCGTCGGCACTCATGCCCTCGCCCACCATCTCGGCGTAGATCTTGGCACCACGGGCCTTGGCATGCTCCAGTTCCTCGAGGATAATGCAGCCGGCACCCTCGGCCATCACAAACCCGTCGCGGCTCTTGCTGAACGGACGTGAGGCGGTGGTGGGGTCGTCGTTGCGGGTCGACAGCGCCTTCATGGCATTGAACCCGCCTACGCCACAAGCACAGATCGCAGCCTCGGCACCACCGGCAAGGATAGCGTTGGCCTTGCCCAGGCGGATGAGGTTGAATGCATCGGCCAGCGCATTGCTCGAAGAGGCGCAGGCAGAGGTGGTGGTGTAGTTGGGACCATGGAAGCCGAAACGTATGGAAATCATACCGGCAGCAATGTCGGCAATCATCTTGGGGATGAAGAACGGACTGAATTTCGGTCCTGAAGCCTCATGGGCACCGTAAAGTTTCACTTCGCTCTCGAAGGTATTGATGCCACCGATGCCCACACCGAAAATCACGCCAATGCGGTCTTTGTCTACTTGTTCAAGGTCCATCCCGCTGTCGGCGACAGCCTGAATGGCAGAAACCATCGCGAACTGGGCATAGCGGTCCATCTTCCGTGCTTCCTTGCCATCAATGAAGTCGGTGACGTTCAGGTCTTTTACCTCGCAAGCGAAATGGGTCTTGAACAGTGTGGTGTCGAAATTCTTTATCTCGGCAGCGCCACTCTTTCCAGCCAATGCGTTCTTCCAAGTCTCCTCAGGGGTGTTGCCTATAGGTGTGACGGCACCAAGGCCCGTCACTACTACTCTCTTAAGTTCCATGATGATGAATTAGAAATTGAATATTAAATTTTATGGTTTATAGAGGCGGCTCGTAAAATGCGATACCGACGACTATAAACCATAAAAACATGTATAGAGGATGGATTACTTGCTGTGCTCCTCGATGTATGCGATAGCGTCACCTACAGTGGCGATTTTCTCGGCTTGGTCGTCGGGAATGTTCACTTCGAATACACGCTCAAATTCCATGATCAGTTCCACGGTGTCAAGTGAGTCTGCACCCAGGTCGTTCTGGAAACTTGATTCTGGCTTGATTTCGTCCTCACTTATACAGAGTTTGTCAACGATGATGTCTCTGACTTTTTTCTCGATTTCTGACATAATACTTTAACTTTAAAAATGTTTAATAAATAATGATTTTTTGAAATCCGGGTGCAAAGGTGCGAATTTTTATCCATGTGTGCAAATTTTTTTTTAAAAAAAGCAGACGACTTTGCACAAATACCCCACTATTGTGCAATTTTTTCCGCCCAAAGGAAAAAAATAAGCCAATAATTTTGGGCATAGTTGATAAATTGCTATATTTGCATGTCATTCGTCCTTGAGTGGACTTCATCCCATTAAAGCCTAAAAAATATGTCAAACACGGAAAAATACAACGATGTTTTCAACAAGGCAGTCAACGACTACCACGTCTTGGATAATGTCGACACACCCATTAATAATCCCTATGACAGAGACTCCCTCGAGAACCGTCTATATTTGAAATGCTGGATTGACTCCGTGCAGTGGCACCTTGAGGATTTGATACGCGACCCGCATATCGACCCCCTGGAAGCACTGTCGTTGAAGCGGCGCATTGACCGGAGCAACCAAGACCGTACCGACTTGGTGGAGCAAATCGATTCGTATTTCCTGCATCAATATAGTGATGTGAACGTGTTGCCCGATGCACGCATCAATACCGAAAGTCCGGCATGGGCCATCGACAGGCTCTCGATTCTCGCCTTGAAAATCTACCATATGAGGGAGCAGGTAGAGCGTACTGATGCCGACAAGGCCCACCAGGAACGCTGCCGTGCGAAGTTGGCAGTGCTGCTGGAGCAGAAGCGCGACTTGTCGACGGCCATCGACCAACTGCTCGAGGATATCGCTGCCGGCAGGAAGTATATGAAGACTTACCGGCAGATGAAGATGTATAACGACCCTTCCACCAATCCTGTGCTTTACAAGAAGAAGTAGAGTCATGTCATCGAGGAACGAGCATATCCTTATCATACGTTTTTCTGCATTGGGCGACGTGGCCATGCTGGTGCCCGTGGTTCATGCACTGGCCACGCAGTATCCCCAACTCAGGATTACCGTGCTCAGTCGTGGCTTTGCCAGGGCTTTCTTCGACGGCCTTGCCCCCAATGTGGGGTTCATGGAGACCGACCAGAAGAAGGAGTTTAATGGCATCACCGGACTCAATGCCCTCTATCGCCGCCTCAAGGCGAAGCACTTCACCGCCATTGCCGACATGCACGGGGTGTTGCGCACCCATTATCTGCGGATGCGTTTCCATCTCGACCGTTTCCATGTGGCACATATCGACAAGCACAGGGCAGGGAAGCGCAAACTCACCAAATCGTCGGGAAAGCGGATGGTTCAGCAGCCTACCTCGTTTGAGAACTATGCCGAAGTGCTCTCCCGCCTGGGTTACCCCATACGCCTTGAGTTCAATTCCATCTTCCCGTCAACGGGAGGCAACCTGCGCCTGCTCGACCCCGGCTTTCAGGAGAAGAAGACGTTTGAGAAATGGATTGGCGTGGCACCTTTCGCCGCCCATCAGGGCAAGGTCCTACCACCGGAGACAACGAAGACGGTCATCCAGATGTTGTTGCAGAAACACCCCAATGCCCATCTCTTCCTCTTCGGTGGAGGAAAAAAAGAGCGTGAGTATTTCTCACAATGGTGTGAGGAAATGCCCCGTTGCCGTGATGCATCGGCGTTGCTCCATGGACTGCATGAGGAACTGATACTGATGAGTCATCTCGATGTGATGGTGTCGATGGACAGTGCCAACCAGCATCTGGCATCACTCGTGGGAACACCAGTGGTAAGTGTATGGGGAGCCACCCATCCTTATACAGGGTTCCTGGGATGGGGACAGACGCTCGACAACGTGGTGCAGGTCGACTTGCCTTGCCGGCCGTGCAGCATCTATGGCAACAAGCCGTGCGCGAGGGGCGACTGGGCTTGTCTGAAAGCCATTACCCCGGAAATGGTGGTGGAACGGGTGGAATATGTGCTCGACCACCGATAAGATAATAATGTTTTACCAAACGATAATTGATTATGAAGTACGTATGTGACACTTGTGGATGGGTTTACGACCCCGAGGTGGGCGACCCAGACAACGGCATTGAGCCCGGAACAGCATTCGAAGACCTTCCCGAGGATTGGGTATGCCCCATCTGCGGCGTAGGCAAAGAGGATTTCAGCGCTGAATAAACGCGCAGTTCTTTTCACCAACACAGAGGCACAGAGAAACAGAGGGTTTTTATTCCTCTGAGTCTCTGTGCCTCCGTATTTTTTAATCTTTAATTATTAATCTTTAATCTTTAATTTTTAATTTTTAATCTTTTTCAGGTTTTTCTCCAACTGTGCCACGCTGCTGGCTCCAACGATTACTGAGGTGACCCCACGCTGCTCGAGAATCCATTTCAGTGCCATTTCGGCAAGGGTATTGCCTTGTTCCGCTGCCTGACGGTTGAGGTGGCGGAGGTGCTCCAACAGTTCGGGAGTGAGGTCATCACTGGTCAGCGAACCGCCGCGCGACATCCGTGAATCCTGTGGGATGCCGTTCAGGTAGCGGTCGGTGAGCAGACCTTGTGCCAGGGGTGAGAAAGAGATGAACCCGATGCCATGGTCGTGGCAGTAGTCGAGGATGCCCGACTCCTGTGGCGAACGGTCGAGGAGGTTGAGTTTGTCCTGAAAGATGAGCAGGGGCACGTCGCGCTCGCGCAGATAGGTGTCGGCCGTCTTCAGCGCCTCCAGCGGCCATCGTGAGATGCCCACATAGAGTGCTTTGCCCTGTTTCACGATGTCGACGAGGGCCTGTAGTGTCTCCTCCAAGGGAGTAAGGGGGTCGTAGCGGTGGCTGTAGAACAGGTCTACGTAGTCGAGATGCATCCTTTTCAGGCTTTGGTCGAGGCTGGCGAAGAGGTATTTGCGCGACCCCCAGTTGCCATAAGGTCCCTCCCACATGTCGTAGCCCGCCTTCGTGCTGATGAAGAGTTCGTCGCGATAGGGCGCGAAGTCCTCCACGATGAGCCGTCCCATGGTCTCCTCGGCGGTGCCATAGGGAGGACCGTAGTTGTTGGCGAGGTCGAAGTGGGTGATGCCATGGTCGAAGGCATAGTGGGTGATGTCGCGGCTGCGCTGGTAAGGGTCTACATCACCGAAGTTGTGCCAGAATCCCAACGACACTTGCGGCAGGAGGATGCCGCTGTTGCCACAACGGCGGAAGAAGGTGTCGGCATGGTCGTAGCGGGTGGGCGACGCGATGTATTGGGGTTTAGTGTTCATGATATGGGGTTTTTGTCGTTTTCAATGAGTTGCAGCAGATGTTCCACGGCATCGGCTTCAGGGATGTTTTTCTCCACACATTCCTTGCCGCGGTAGAGGGAAACCTTGCCACGTCCGGCACCCACGTAACCATAGTCGGCATCGGCCATCTCACCCGGGCCGTTGACGATACAGCCCATGATGCCGATTTTCAGTCCTTTCAGGTGTTGGGTGGCCGCTTTGATGCGGGCGATAGTGGCTTGCAGGTCGTAGAGCGTGCGGCCGCAGCCCGGACAACTGATATACTCAGTCTTGCTCATGCGCAGGCGAGCGGCTTGCAGGATGCCGAGCGAGGTGGAGAGGATGTCGGTGGCCGACAGGTCGCCGTCGTTGAGCAGCCACAGTCCGTCGGTCAGTCCGTCGAGCATCAGCGCGCCCATGTCGGCGGCGGCTTCTATCTGGAAGTCGCTCTTCTCTTCCTGTGAGTGGGCGTAGGCTTGTGCGAAGACCACGGGGTTGGTTACCCCTGCTTTCATCAGTTCATGGACGAAGGCGCGCTGCTCACCCAATCGGTTGGCATGTTGGCTCACACACACTGCCACCACCTCGGGATGTGCTTTCAGGCAGGCGGTGTATTCTTCCAGGTTGTCGGCGTAGTTGAGTACCAGGAATTTCACGCTGGCCTTCACGCTGGCCAGCAGTGGCATGGCGGTATGGGGGAAGATGGGATAGGTGAGGGGGGTACCGTCATACACATTGTAGTCTACGATATATCGCTGGCCTTCTATCCTTTCCTTGGGCTTGTCTTGTCCGATGTAGAGGTAGTCGGGACGCCATTCAGCGTCGTGGACATCGGCATCGCCCGACAGCACCACCACGGGCACGTGGCTGCCTCCGATGTTGCCGACAGCCGTGGTAGCACGGCGTTTCGGCCGCAGGAAGTCGAAGTCGCGGGCTGGTGTAGTGGGGATGAGGGTGTGGCCCGCACGGTGGCCGATGTAGTCGACGAGGTGACGCGCCACAGGAATCTCACACTCCGGCTCCTCACTGAGCGATACACGGATGGTGTCGCCGATGCCGTCGGCCAGCAGGGCACCGATGCCTACGGCACTCTTGATGCGGCCGTCCTCTCCCTCTCCTGCCTCTGTCACGCCGAGATGAAGGGGGTAGTGCATGTCTTCTTTCTCCATCTGGTGCACCAGGAGTCTCACTGAGCGCACCATCACCACGGTGTTGGATGCCTTGATGGAGATGACCACATCGTTGAAAGCCTCTCGGCGGCAGATACGCAGAAACTCCATGCAACTCTCCACGATTCCTTCTGGGGTGTCGCCATAGCGCGACATGATGCGGTCGGAGAGCGAGCCGTGGTTCACACCGATGCGAAGGGCGGTATGGTGCTCGCGGCAAATCTGCAGCAGGGGGAGGAGGGTGTCTTCTATCTTCTGCAACTCGGCGGCATATTCCTCGTCGGTATATTCCAATTGGCGGAAAGTGCGGGCGGGGTCGACGTAGTTGCCTGGGTTGATGCGCACCTTCTCGGCATAACGGGCTGCCACCTCTGCCACATGGGGGTTGAAGTGTACGTCGGCAACGAGAGGGGTGTCGATGCCTTGGGAGCGCAGACCGGCGTTGATGTGTCGCAGGTTCTCTGCCTCACGCGTGCCTTGTGTGGTGAAGCGCACATATTCGCCTCCTGCCTCGATGATGCGTCGGGCCTGGGCCACGCAGCCCTCGGTGTCGTTGGTCGACACGGTAGCCATCGACTGCACGCGGATGGGGTTGTCGCCACCCATGGGCACGCCACCCACGTTCACTACGTTTGTTTTCCTGCGGTGATAGTTGAACAGGTCGGTCATCGCTCAGTTGGTTTTATATTGATAGGCCTTGATGCCTGCCAACTCGCGGTTGGCTTTCTCTATCTTCTCACCAAGGGCAGCCTTGTGGGCTTCCACACGATGTGCCACCTCGCTGTCGGCAAGGGCGATCATCTCTGCGGCAAGGATAGCAGCATTGGCGGCGGCGTTCACTCCCACAGTGGCCACGGGGATGCCGGGAGGCATCTGGATGATGCTCAGCATGGCGTCGAGACCGTCGAGCATGCCTTTGATGGGCACGCCGATGACGGGCACGGTGGTAGAGGCGGCAATGACGCCGGGCAGTGCGGCAGCCATACCGGCGGCGGCGATAATCACCTTGATGCCACGGCCCTTGGCTTGTCGGGCAAACTGTTCTACGGCCTCTGGCGTGCGGTGGGCGGAGAGGGCGTTGACCTCAAAGGGGATGGCCATGTCTTCGAGTTGCTGCATGGCTTTTTCCATCACGGGCAGGTCGCTGGTGCTCCCCATGATGATGCTTACGATAGGATTCATTGCGTTATGGTTTTGTTATACATATACTATCGCCAGGAAGGCGCAGACGATGCCGATGAGGTAGCCTGCAACCACCTGTTCCAGGGTGTGCTGCCTGAGGATGATGCGGCTGGTGCCCACCATGCCGGCGAGCAGGAGCAACAGGCATATCCACCACACGGGGTTGAAGTTGAAGATGGCGGCGAAGGCTATGAGCGCGCCTGTCACGCCACCGATGGCTGCCGAGTGGGTGGAGATTTTCCACCAGAGGTTGATAATGGCGCACACCACCTGTATCAAGAGCGAAGCCACCACGATGCTGCCGATGAAATGCGAGGCATGGTTCTGGCTGAGCAGGTAGTAGCAGGTGAAGTAGCACAGGATGGAGATGACATAGGGCACCACGCGCCGCTCCTTGATGCCCAGTTCGATGCGGCTCCATCCCTGGTAGCGCCGGTAGAGGCGTATCAGGCAGGTGGGCAGGAGGATGGTGAAGGTATAGACCACCAGCAGGATATATAGTTTCACATCCCAAGGGAGGAAACTCAGGTAACTGAAGCCAAACAACAGAATCAGTCCTACCACGGGCAGGTGGAAGGGCGAGAAAACGGCGCTCAGCGCCTTGGCCATCATGATGATGTGTTTTGCTTTCATTGCTTTCGTAGTGTGGATTTGGGGATACCCAGTTGTTCCCTGTATTTCACGATGGTGCGGCGGGCAATGGGGAATCCTTTCTCCTTCATCGCCTGTTCTATCTGCATATCGGTGAGGGGGTGGCTCTTGTCTTCATTGTTGATGATTTCCTGCAAGAGAATCTTCAACTTGCGGGTCGACACCTCCTCGCCGTCGATGTCTATCTTGTCGGAGAAGAAGAAGCGTAGCCGGAAGATGCCCCAGCGTGTCTCGGCATATTTCTCGTTGGTCACGCGCGAGATGGTGGAGATGTCGAGGCCGGTGTCGGAGGCAATGTCTTTCAGTGTCATCGGACGCAGGTCGGCCTCGTCGCCGTCGAGGAAGAAATGGCGCTGGCGACGGATGATGGCGGCCATCGTCTTCTTCAGCGTGTTCTCACGTTGCTGGATAGCATCGATGAGGCCTTTGGCCTTGTCGATGTCGCGGCGCAGCGAGGGGATGGCTTCTTTCTCTCGGCGCGAGAGGGTTTTCATGTTGTCGAGCGACTCGATATACGACTCCGATACTTCGAGTGCCGGCATGTGGCCGCGGTTGAGGGTGAAGGTCACCTGTCCGTCATCGGTGGTCTCAACGATGAAGTCGGGGGTTATCTGGTGGATGTTGAATCCCATTACCTCACCAAGGGCAGAACCGGGGCGTGGATTGAGTTTTCTGATTTCCTGACGTGTCTCGGCTTTCTCTTCATCGGAGAGGTGGAGCACATGTTGCAACTTGTCCCAGTGATTCTTGAGCAAGTCGTCGAAATAGTTGCCGATGATACGTGTGAGAACCTCGCGCATCCGCAGGTCTTTCTTGCGCTCTACCTGCAACAGCAGGCATTCCTGCAGGTCGCTGGCTCCCACGCCGGGAGGGTCGAAGGTTTGCAGACTCCTGAGCACCTCGCCAATCTCATCGGTGGTGGCCTCGAAATTGTGATAGATGGCCATTTCGTCGCTGATAGTGTCGATGCGCTTGCGCAACAGGCCATCGCTGTCGAGGGAGCCAATGAGGTATTCCATGATAAACTGCTGGCGGTCGTCGAGTTCCAACTCCATCATCTGCTCCTTGAGTTTATCGTAGAACGACACCATGTCGGTGGGCTCCATCGTCTTGCCTGTGGAGTAGACAGGCAGGTAATCGTCGTCGTTATAGTCGTGCGTGTCGCCCGTTGGCGCATTGTCTGCCGACATGCTCGCTTCGTTTTCCCATGAGTTGTCGTTGCTCTCTTCAAGGGCGGGGTTCTCGTGCATCTGCTGGTTCACAAACTCCGTCAGTTGGTCGATGGGCTTCTCTATCATCTGGCCCACCAGCACCTGCTGGGGGGTGAGACGCTGCTTGGCCTTCTGCTGTTGAGTCTGTTTCTGTATCTGCTTGCTGGGCATGGTTATCTGAAATATTCGTGCAGTTGGGCGGCATAGGCTGCCAGTTTGATGGGGTCGTCGTTGCCGTAGCGTTTCCACACTTGCTTGCAGTGGGTGGCGAGCGGTGTGTCGGGCATCGTGGTGCGGCGCAGGCAGGGGTCGAGCGCTTGATAGATGTTCATCACTTCCACGATGAGTGATGGGGGGATGTCCATCATCTGGGCGAGCGACTTGATTTCGGCGGTTTCCTCCACCATGGTGTTGGGCGTGAGACGGAAATACTGGTCGAGAATGATGACGAGCATCATAGGGGTGAGTTGACCACAGTCGGGGAGAGGCTTGAACTCTGTCTCGAACGATTCGCTCACCTCCACGCCCTCATAGAAACTGGTGGCATTGTTGAAACCTTGCATCCGTCTCAGCAGCAGCACGCCCTTGCTCAGTTTCTTGGGATGGTTGGCATAGGTGTTCCAAAGGTGTTCGATACGGGGGGTATCGAGGCGGCGCAGTTGCAGCATCTTGCCGTAGAGGTATTTGGGTGGGAGATGCAGTTCGAGGGCCAGGTCTACCATGTCGCGCGAATAGATGGGTTTGGTGCCAATCGGCTTGCGCAGGTAGAGTTGCATGAGCAGCAACCAGTATTCATCATTCCATTTTGCTATCATTGGCTGTGACTTGTTAAAGGCGGAATGGCAAGACCCCGCCTCATATTGATATTATCTTTTGACAAAAATAATACCAAAAATAAAATAATGTAGAATTTGTTAACAACAATTAACAAAAGTATCACTAAGATTCTCCGGGTATTCTGGGTGAAAGGTGTTATATCTGGATGATGTCGAGCAGGTGGGCGAAATCATCAATGATGATGTCGGCCCCTGCGGCTTTGAGTTCCTCTACCGAACCGTTGCCGTAACTCACGCCCACGGTGCGGCATCCTGCATTGCGCCCCATGAGGATGTCGTAGGGGGCATCGCCCACAACGATGGTTTCCTCGGGAGTGAACCCCGTATGCTGGAGGGTTTTGACCACCGCCTCGGGATGTGGTTTGGGATGGGTGATGTTGTCGCAACTGAGCACGAGTGATACCTCTTCTCCAAGATGCATGTCGTGGATGAACTGCATCAGCGAGGGAGTACTCCTGCTGCTGGCGATGGTGATGGTCAGCCCGTTTTCCTTCAGTGTTTTGATGGTCTCCAACACGTGGGGGAAGACGGGCACCGTGCCGGGGCTGTTGTTTTCGTCGAAGATTCTGCGGTAGGTGGTGACACACTTGTCGCCCATCTCATCGCTCATGGCTATCATGTTGGTGAAGGTCTGCTTCAGGGGCAGTCCAATCATCTTCTTGCACTGTTCGGCAGTGCGAGGTGGCAGGTGCAGGTGTTCGATGGTTTTCTGCATCGTACTGATGATGAGTTGCTGGGTGTCGCCGATGGTTCCGTCGAAGTCGAGTACGACGAGGCGTATGGGTTTCTTTGATTGCATGGTGGTCATGGTTTGGTATAGAGCACTCTGGTGGGAATGACGATGTTGATGGTCTTCGCCCTTACATAATCCTCCTCTAGGTAGAGGAATCCTCCGTAGGGGTTGTCTTTCCCCCACGAATCCTTGCAGATGTAGTATCTTTTGCCGCTGTCGTCGTGAGCCATGCCGATGATGGCCATGCAGTGGTCATCGGTGGTGGCGAAATGGTCGAACATCCGTTGGCGGGAGGTCTGTGTCACTGTTGGGTGACCCTGAGGAAGGCGCGCCACGCCCTGTTTGACATCATAGCCGGGCTCACTGATGTCACCCTCCCAACATACGGGATGACCTGTCTGGAGGGCATGGTTGATATATGCCATCATGGTGTCAAGGGGTACGTTGAGGAATTCCTCGGCAAAATGGTTGTCGGGCACCTCGAGCACGAACCGGCTGCCGAAGGGGTGGTGGGTGAAACTGGTGAGTGCGGTGTACTCACCCCTCTGACATACGCTGTGGGCGAACTCCAGGTAGGTGTATTGGCAGCCGAGCATGAACACCCACGAGGGAACGGGGCCGATGGCGTCGTCGAGCGTTTTGTTGATGTTTTCCTCCAATGCCATCACACCGCGACGGTGGGCACGGTGATGGTCGGCGGCATGCTGAAGCCGATTGGCAAGACTGCGCATGTTGATGTCTTCGGGCTGGCGGTACGATGTGAAGGGCATCGCACCATAGCACTGCAGGAGGCGGAGAGTGGTGGGGGCCATTCCGCGCATGGAGACGGGATGTTGTCCATCGGCATAGCGCCGCAGTACTTCCTCCACGAGCAGATGACGTCCGAGGAAGATGGCCGACAGGTCGATGGAGTCGCCTTCCATCAGGTGCTCAGTCTCTATGGTGGCGAGCATGGCGTAAATCCAGCACAGTTGGGTGTCTCCTTGGTCTTTCACGGGAGTGGTCTTCAGCCGGATGTCGGTATGGAATCGCTCGGCGACGATGGCTTCCTGTTCCCCTTGCTGGCGTCCGCAGGCTGCGAGAAGAGTGGTCAGAAGGAGGAGTATGGGGAGGAATGGCTTCATGACAGATGAATCATTTTGCGGCAAAATTAAGCATTTTCCTAGATTCTACCACCTGATTTAAGTTTTTTCTGTCGGTTTGCACTACCTTTGACCTTCGGTCGAAAGTAGGCTGCACCTCTGAAAAACCAAAATTTTTTTGGTTTTTCTCTTGGTTTGCACTACCTTTGCAAGTCGTGAAAAATAGCCTTTTATCCGATTTCGAGGTGATGGCTCCCGTGGGGTCGCGGGAGTCGCTCTCTGCCGCCATACAGGCTGGCGCCGATTCCGTGTATTTCGGCATCGGGCAACTCAATATGCGTGCCCACTCCGCCAACCCCTTTACCATCGACGACCTCAAGCATGTCGCTACCGAGTGCCAGGCACATGGCATCAAGACCTACCTCACCGTCAATACCATCATCTATGGCGAGGACATCGACAACATGCACACCATCGTGGATGCTGCCCATGAGGCGGGTATTACCGCCGTCATCGCCTGCGACATCGCCGTGATGACCTACTGCCGCAGCATCGGACAGGAAGTGCACCTCTCTACCCAACTCAACATCAGCAATATCGAGGCACTGAAGTTCTATGCGCAGTTTGCCGATGTCGTGGTGCTGGCACGCGAACTCAACCTTACCCAAGTGGCAGAAATCGCGCGGCAGATAGAGGAACAAGACGTGCGCGGGCCGGGTGGCGACCTTGTGCGCATCGAGATGTTCTGCCACGGTGCGCTATGCATGGCCATCAGCGGCAAGTGCTACCTGAGTCTCGACAATGCGGCACGGTCGGCTAACCGCGGCGAATGCATGCAACTCTGCCGACGCTCCTATACCGTGACCGACAACGAGACGGGCACCCAACTCGAGATAGACAACAAATACGTGATGAGCCCGAAAGACCTGAAGACCCTCCGCTTCATCGACAAACTGATGAAGGCAGGCGTGAGGGTGTTTAAAATCGAGGGACGGGCACGCGGACCGGAGTATGTCTACACGGTGGTGAAATGCTATAAAGAAGCCATCGCCAGCGTCATCGAAGGCACGTTCACCGAAGAACGGAAAGACGAGTGGGACACCCGTCTGGCCAGTGTCTTCAACCGCGGGTTCTGGGATGGCTATTACCTCGGACAGCGGTTGGGCGAGTGGAACAAGAACTACGGCAGCAATGCCACCGTGCGCAAGGTGTATGTGGGGCGTGGCGTGAAATACTACTCACGGCTCGGCGTGGCGGAGTTTACCTGCGAAGCGGCGGAGTTCAGCGTAGGCGACAAACTCCTGGTCACCGGTCCCACCACTGGCGTGATGTATATCGATGCTACGGAGATACGCTACGAACTGCAGCCCGTGCACACCGCGCATAAGGGACAGCATATCTCCATCCCCGTGCCCGACAAAGTGCGCCCCAGTGACAAACTCTTCAAACTGGTGCCCGACACCGAAACAACCACCCAATAATGACACTATAATAGTCTATAGTTCCTATAGCCACTATAGCCACTATAGTCACTATAGTCACTATAAAAAAAACAGATACCCATGACCATCAACGAAATTCAAGATGAGGTGATAGCCGAGTTTTCCGACTTCACCGACTGGATGGACAAATACCAGTTGCTCATCGACCTGGGCAACGAACTCACACCCCTCGACGAGCGTTACAAGAACGAGGACAATCTTATCAACGGATGCCAGAGCCGCGTGTGGATAAAGGCCGACTACCTTGACGGAAAGGTGCTCTTCACCGCCGAGAGCGATGCCCTCATCGTAAAAGGACTCATCGCCCTCCTCCTGCGTGTGCTCAGCGGGCATACGCCACAGGAGATTCTCGATGCCGACCTCTATTTCATCGATGAGATAGGGCTGCGCGACCACCTCAGTCCCACACGTAGCAACGGACTGCTCGCCATGGTGAAGCAGATACGGGTTTATGCCCTGGCCTACAAGACTCAGGAAGATGCGTAAACTTCGGACGATAGAGATGCACCGCATGACGGTGGAGGAGTTCCATGCCGCCGAGAAACTGCCGCTCGCCGTGGTGCTCGACGATGTGCGCTCACTCTATAACATCGGCAGCGTGTTTCGCACCTGCGACGCCTTCCGCGTGGCAGAGGTGTGCCTCTGTGGCATCACCGCCTGTCCGCCGCACCCCGAAATCCACAAGACGGCACTTGGGGGTGAAGACAGCGTGGCATGGCGCTATTTCGACAGTGCCTTGGAGGCTGTGGAGCAGTTGCGGCAAGAGGGATACAGGGTGTGTGCCATCGAACAGGCAGAGGGTAGCACGCCCCTGCAGCAACTGAGGCTCGAAGCGGGCACACGCTATGCCGTGGTCTTCGGCAACGAGGTGAAGGGGGTGCATCAGGAGGTCGTCGACCGCTGCGACGACTGTATCGAGATACCCCAGTGGGGAACGAAGCACTCCATGAATGTGGCGGTGACGGCAGGCATCGTGTTGTGGGAATGCTGCAAACAGATGCGGTTCTGAAAGGAAGATTTGAATTTTCTTTAAAAAATAGATTCTTTATTCAATATTTTTGTCTATATTTGTCACGATAATCGGCAGTCTTGTCTTTTATCATGTGACATGACACGTTTTTTACTTATCTAAATTTATACATTATGACAACAGCCTTATTAATGTTTTTGGGCGTCATCATCGTCTTGGTGATTGCCGTGCTGCTCTATATCTACAACACGCAGCGCCAATTGGTGAATCTCGATGAACTTTGCAAGAATGCCATGAGCCAAATTGCCGTACAACTCAACTCCCGTTGGGACGCCGTGCTGGCTCTTGCCAAGATGGCATCGAAATATGCCAAGCATGAGTCGGAAACCATCATCAACACCATCAATGCGCGCCGGCAGGGACAGGTGACCACCGCCGACCAGGTGAACGCCCAGCAGGGTGAACTGTCTCAGATCATGGGACGGCTCATGGCCATCGGCGAGGCTTATCCCGAACTGAAAGCCAACGACCTGTACATCAACGCGCAGAACGGTGTGACCGAATATGAGGAGAAGGTGCGTATGAGCCGTATGGTATACAACGACACCGCCACGAAGATGAACCGCATGGTGCGCCAGTGGCCGTCATCTTTCGTCGCCTCCATGCTCAACTTCCGTGAGAAGGAATACCTGACCGTCGACGAAGAGAAGAAATCAAGTTACCCCAACCTTGATGAGGCATTCAATTAGAAAAACCGCCTTTTCGCTGGTCTTCCTCCTTGCCGCGGCTGTGCAGGCCGTGGCAGGACCGGTGTTGCGCAACCTCGAGATTGACGTCACGTTGAACGATAACGGCGATGCCGACATCGTGGAGACGCGAACGATGAGCATCGACAGCGAAGGTACTGAATGCTATATCGTCATCGGCAACCTCAACGGCAGTGAAATCAAGGACTTTCGCGTCACCGACGAGTCGGGGGTGGAATATTTGAATGAGGGCAGGTGGAACGTGCAGCGTACACGCCTGGAGAAAGCCCGCCGCTGTGGCATCGTGACAACAAGCAACGGCTATGAACTGTGCTGGGGACTGGGACTCCCGGGTGAGCGCACGTATATCGTGCGGTATACCGTCACCGACCTGGTGAGGGCTTACGAGACGAGCGACGGTTTCAATTACATGTTCGTCGCCCGCAACATCAAGCCGAGTCCGCAGGAGGCCACCGTCACCATCAAGGCGCCCCATCTGCCCAACGGACTGACCCGTGACTCTGTGAGGGTGTGGTCCTTCGGCTTTATTGGCGAGAACGAGTTTGCCGATGGCGAGGTCTTCTCCTACACCACTGAGCCGATGACGGAGAAGAGTGCCATCATCGTGATGCTCGAACTCGACAAGGGCATCCTCCATCCCACCTTGCAGGAGAATAAACCATTCGAGGAGGTGAAGGAGAAGGCTTTCGAGGGTAGCGACTACGGAGAGCCGAAGTGGTATCAGAAACTCTGGAACTATGTTACCGAGGAACCGGGCGTGCTTTTCGGTCTTCTTTTAGGAGGACTGTTCGCCTTCTGGGCTATATGGTCGGGCATTAGAGTTTCACGTGAGCGGAAAAAACTGCTCAAGGCGGTGGACTGGTACCGCGAGATTCCCCTCGATGGCGACCTCGTGCATGCACGAGGCCTTTACGATGCTTTCTACATGAGTGGTGGCATCACCGACCAGGACATCATCAGCGCCATGGTGCTGCGCCTTATCCGCACGGGCACGCTGACCATCGAAGACCGCATGGTGATGCCTACAGGACTGAAGAAAATCATGGGCGCTGAGGGCAAGGTGCAGCCTTGTGTCGTCATCAAGGAGTTCAATGAGCGCAACCGCCTCATCAATGCTGCGCCCATCCATACGCTTTACGACATGTTCCGTCAGGCATCGGGCGACGACTTGGTGCTGCAGCCCAAGGAACTCATGCGATGGATGCACCGTCATGAGACCGAAGTGGTGGCTTTCGTCAAGTCGGTGAAAGAGAGTGTCTCGATAAAGAGGGCGAAGAACGAAATCGAGGACACCATGAAGGTGTTCGGACTGAAGAAGTTCCTCAGCGACTTCACCCTCGCCAACGAGCGCCATCTCTCCGAGGTGGCACTGTGGAACGACTACTTGGTTTACGCTACCCTCTTCGGCATCGCCGATCAGGTGATGGCCGACATGAAGCAGATCAACCCCGAGTATCTGAAGATGAACCAGATTACCCGCAACCTCACCGACCGCACCGTGGTGCCTGTGCTCTTGAGCACTACGTCTTCAACGGCCACCAGCATCCATCACTCCGTGGAGTCGCGCAACTCCGGCGGTGGCGGTCACTCGTCGTTTGGCGGTGGCGGCGGCTTCAGCGGCGGCGGTTCGGGCGGTGGCGTGAGATAATACTTCGGCCACTGATTGTACAACCTTGCTTTTCTTCACTGTTTTACTTGTCAGTGACGATGAAGTGAGATTATACAGTCAGTGGCCGAATGATGGATGTACGATGTTTGTTTCAACTCCATCTTATCGTGTTACAGGCCGCACGTTCCGGCCTATGCACATCTGGGATTGGGCACTGACAGCCTGTCCGCTTTGGAGAAAAAGGATCCTGGCATAGCATCACTCCATTTACAGATTCGCCGAACAGTTATTTTTTGCGGCTCTGGCCTTTTATTTCACCACCCGTTTTTTTCCGTCCTGTATGTACACGCCCTTGGCAGGTGTGTGGCGCAACTGACGGCCTTGGAGGTCGTAGATGGCAGTGCGACTTGTCGGCATCTTATTTACAGAGTCTATTGACTGGAGGATATCCGTCTCTACAATAGAACCAAACTTGTTCCAGCCCACGCTCCCGCGGTATGTGTCCGAGCAGCCGACGGGAACATAGAGTGTCACACCCTCCATGTTGCCGAAGGTCTGTTCATTGCATTCAGGAGGAGTTACGGCTGCACAGACAAACTTCTTCAACGAAGTGCAGTCTTCCACCATATATTTCCCAAGTTTTGTGACCGTGGATGGCAGGCATACCGCTTCCAAAGCACGACATCCATAGAAAACCCCTTCATCCAAAATGGAAACACCCTCAGGAACATTGATGCTACTGAGTGCTTTGCAGTTACTGAATGCTTCCGTTCCTATGGCTGAGATGTTGGCGGGCAACTTGATATCCTTCAAATTGAGACAGTCAAAGAACATCATCGAACCAACGACATCATCGCCTGTGTAAAGTACCGCCTCTTCTATGGGGATACTTAACCAGTCCTCCAGCACATAGCCGTCTCCTCCACTAACGATACTTGCATCGGAGAGATCGAGTTCCTTCAACTTGCCCCATCTTTGTATATCTAACGCCGAAGAATAGCAACCTCCGAGCAAATATCTGGCCGTACGTATATCAGAGCCATTGAGTTTGCCAGAGATTTTCATTTTTTCAGTCTCAAGCAGTGGCAGTACATTGACAAGGGAGTCCAGCGTTCCCGGTTTCTCAACATGTATGTCCATGGGGTCGATTTCCGTGATGGTACCAAATTTGTTCCACCCCAAACTATTACGGTATTTCTCAGCACATCCGACAGGCACATAGAGCGTCACACCTCCCACATCACTGAATGTCTTCTCCTCGCATGAGGGAGGTTCGGTAGCGGCACATGAAAACGTTAAAAGCGAAGGGCTGTAGTCCACAAGGAATTCGCCTAATTCAGTAATGGTTGACGGCAGACTGATGCTCTTCAGTTTAGTGCAGTGCCCAAAATCCCATCCCAGCAGTTTTGTGATGCCGAAAGGAATGGTGACAGACTTCAGCGCCGTACTGTACATGAAAGGTTCCGTATTCACTTCCGTGATGTTGACGGGGAGCCTGATCTCCTCCAAGTTGACGCAGTCCCAGAACATAAAGTCACCAATGGTGTTGTTCTTAGTGTAAATACAGACCTCCTCGGGAGTGGAGAACTCTGGAAGATAAAGGTACGGCTCTCCTCCTTCAACGATAGTGGCATTCGTAATGTCAAGTCTACGAAGGTTGCCCTCCCTCGGTCCGGAAGAGTCCCCGTATAACCCCCCAAGCAGGTGCCTTAGGGTCTTGATATCTGAACCATTCAGTTCTCCTGAAATAACCAACTCTTCAGCCTGTTCTGCAGCAGTTCCATTGATGATGGATTCCAGTGTTCCAGCCTCTTCCACTAAAATCATAGGCGTTTCCGACTGCGCCATGGCATTCGAAATGCCAAGGCTGACAAAAGTCATTAATAACAATAATAATCGTTTCATAAGATTGTAGAATAATAATAAAAAATGGTTGCTTTATCGGTCGAAAGAGAGGGGAATGCCTCATTGTCTTCCAAGGAATTCAATGTTCATTTCTGTTTATATCATAGGCCACAAATGTTACATTTAATAAAGATAAGGTGGTTTACCCCGCAAATATAAGAAACAAATGATAAACTTCAAAGAAAAAACATACGCATTTTCGATATCCTTAGTGGAATGACCAAACCGCCGCGGCTCAGACCACTCATTTCACCACCCGCTTCTTCCCGTCCTGTATGTACACGCCCTTTGCCGGAGTATGTTGCAGCCGTCGGCCGTGGAGGTCGTAGAGTCTGTCTGATGAAGGATAGTGTATTTGTCCTATTTTTATACCTACATCTATTGGCCAATCATAAAATATACAACGACCTTTCTTGAAAAATGAGAAAAGTCCCATCATCAATTCTTCCCCATTATACTCCCGTGATGTATAATAATAGGAATGAAGGTAAAAGGGCATGTCGATGCATTCGTTTACAGCCCCGATTCCTTCAACAAGTTTCATGCCATTACTTAGAAGCAGTGTCCTGCGGGGCAATCCATCGTAATATGTTGTTTCTGATTTTTCCATCACCCATATATATCCACCCTCAGGGTCTTTCGCATAGTTTTCTCCCACATCTTTCGTAAAATCGTAGAGTAAAATCTCTCCATCATCAGTTATGGTGAATGGCATATAATGACTGCAATTGGGGTTATCTGCAATGAGATTCATGTATTCTTCCAAACATGCGTATATTTTCCCGTCTTCCTCACGCAATGCCAAATAATAGGTGCCATAAAGTTCCCCGTCACATGAGGCCTGAAGTTTTCTTGAGCACATTTGATTT
>OMZE01000026.1 GCA_900315455.1 uncultured Prevotellaceae bacterium
ATTCTACAGAAAGTGCGCGGTATGGAACCTGCAAAATAATAGTTTGGGACAATACCTATGACAACAAATTATGAGACGATGAGTTTTGATACACTTTCAAATCGGGCATTTTTTGCATGAATGCCAATAAAGCACAAAATCCTAAAAAAAAATACAAAAAGACACTGACTTCTTTCATTTTTTGTATATTTGCATGCGAAAACAAAATAATGAAACAATGAGAATAATACGTACTTTTCTAAAATCTGCGACCATGATGATGGTTTGTTTCGCATTTCTCTGTTCATGCGCGACAAAGATGCACCCCATTCATCAACTTCAGGCCCTTTCTGAGGACCTCCAAAAAAATGCAGCATATTACGATCCCCAGGATTGGAGAGACGCAGCCTTGAAATTCAAGGATATTCGTCAAGACATCCAGAAATACCGTTACACCCCCGATGAAAGGCGTCAGATTGGCGAATTGGAAGGCCAATGCGCGAAATATATGGTCGAGGGTGTGAAAAACGGAGCATTGAACACAGTGATGGGTGTCGCCAATGAAATTCGTGGCATCCTCGATGGGCTGGGAATAAGATACTGACCACTATCTACCAATAAGAAGAGGCATTTCCTATTCGAAGGAAATGCCTCTTCTTATTGGGCGCAGTGTCATAACAGCGAACCCCAAAAGGAATACAAATCACTTTTGGGGTTCACTTTATTTTGACATATATCTCTATTTTACGACCAATTCGATAGTTGCTTGTTTAAGATCCACGCCCTTGGCCGTGAGTTGAATGGTTCCTGGTTGCTTTTTTGACTGAAGCACCACCAGGCATTTACCAGAGAAAGCCTTGCGATTGTCGGCCTTAAACCGTTCCATGGATGTCTGGCAACCATTGTCGACTCCCGCTATGGTAGCACACCCGTTTACATCAAAGAAAATTTGGTTTTCTGCATTGGGGCACAGGTTGCCATCCTTGTCCACAACCTCTACCTTCACGAAAGCCAGGCTCTTTCCATTGGCAAGGAGTGCGTTTCTGTCAGGAGTGAGACGAATATGGTCGGGCTGGCCTGCCGTACGGATGACCTGTCGGCGCACCTCCTTGCCGTCCTTACGTGCCACCACGCATACCTCACCCGGTTCGAAGACCACACGCCACATGACATGATACTGATGCGAGTCGGCCTTTTGTCGCACGCCCTGACTCCTGCCATTGATGAACAACTCCACTTCGTCTGCTTGGTTATAGTAACACCACATATCAATGGTTTGGCCTTCTATCCAGTTCCAGTGTGGGAAGAGATGCAGCACAGGCTGGTCTGTCCACTCACTCTGATACATATAATATGTGTCTTTAGGGAAGCCCGCCAGGTCGATGATGCCGAAATAACTGCTGCGAGCCGGGAAGGAATACGGTGTAGGTTCACCAATGTAGTCGAATCCAGTCCAAATGAACTGTCCACCTACAAATTCGTTGTGCTTCACCACATCCCATGTTTCCTCATGAGTGCTGCTCCACGACGCATGCATGTTGTCGTAGGCACTACACTTGAACGACGGATCGGTGTAAGGCAACCACCATTCTTTTGGTGCCACATAAACCGAATCACTTGGCATCATGTAGAAGCCACGCGACTGCAGGGCCGACACGCTCTCGCTGAAGATAAACGGTTTTCCAGGGAAATTCTTGGGCACATCCTTTACCCATTGGTGATGATAGTTGAAGCCTATGATGTCGATGGCACCGCTCTTGAAAAGATGATTGCCTGGATCAGGCTCATTACACCCTGCAGTAATTGGACGCGTATCGTCAAGACGACGCACTATTTCAGCCAAATGACGCGTCAGCAGGGAATTCACGCTCAACTCCCCTTCCTTTGCCAGTGTTGAAGCATCATGCCCTGCATTAAGAATCAGATTGGCCTGTTCCAAGGTGAGCGTATCGGCCTCAGCCGACGACCATTGCTCAAGCACCTCGTTGCCAATACTCCACATCATCACAGAAGGATGATTGCGGTCGCGAAGAATCAGGTCGGAGAGGTCGCGCTCATACCATTCGTCAAAGAAGCGGGCATAATCATTCTGTGTTTTTTTGCGCCGCCACATGTCGAACGACTCATCCATCACCACAAAACCCATGGTATCGCACATGTTAAGCAATTCTGGTGCCGGAGGATTGTGCGAGCAACGTATGGCATTCACTCCCATATCCTTGAGAATTACAAGTTTGCGGTGTAAAGCATCCTCATAGATGGCAGCGCCGAGGCAACCCAAGTCGTGGTGTTCACACACGCCATTGAGTTTCATCGACTTCCCATTGAGCGAGAAGCCATGTTGTGGATCAAACTTGAAAGCCCTGAACCCCGTTGTGGTGAAATAAGTATCGAGTATCTCTTTCCCCGACAGCAATTCTGTCTTCACGGTATAGACATAAGGGTTGTCTACCGACCAGAGGTGGGGTTTGGCTACTTTCAACCTCGCTGTGGATTTCGATGTGGTAGAGGCTGCCACCGTCCTACCCTCAGCATCAAGAATGGTATTGCGTATCTTTACATTCGATGCTGGAAGATTCGAAACCCATTCCGTGTTTACTGTCACAGAGCCTTTCGCATCGGTTACCACATGCACTCCCCAATGGCTGATGTGGGTTCTGGATGTAGTAGTGAGCCATACATGGCGGTAGATACCACACCCACTATACCATCGGGAGTTGGGTTGGTCGCTGTTGTCCACCTTCACTGCAACCACATTGTTTCCACCTTTATTAATATATGCCGTGATATCGTATTCGAACGAACTATACCCATATGGACGGAAACCAACTTGTTTGCCATTCACGTAGACCGTGGAATTCATATATACGCCATCGAATTCGATGAAGCAGCAGTCGGCTTCACCTACGACAAAATGCTTGCGATACCAGCCTATGCCGCCAGGCAATGCCCCACCACCTGCTCCTGAAGGATGTGAGGGAAGAAAGTCTCCTTCGATGGCCCAGTCGTGGGGCAGGTCAAGGTGTCGCCACGAACTGTCGTCGTAGTCGACGGAAGCCATCGCGGCAGAGTCGCCGAGGGTAAACAGCCATCCTTCATCGAAACACTTGCGGTCACGGGCAGTAACCGCAAGTGTAGAGATGGCGAAGAGAACGAAAAAGAATGCCTTTCTCATAACATCAATCTCAAGTCAATATTCGTGTCCAGGATTTAAAGTTTCACCGTCAGTTCCTTGCCTGAATAGTTGACAAGTTGTCCTTCCGGATTATCAAGGTTGAGTGGGCGCGCTTTGTCTTTAGAAACCACCACCACATTGAATACGCGGTCTTTGAGCATTCCCTTGAAAGCCCCCACGCGCTTGCCTATGGTCAGAGTCTTGCTGGCATCATCATACGAGATGTTGATGGTAGCATATTTACCTTTCTCATAATTGTAGTTGGTTCCTTCGTCTTCGTAGAGTTTGAACTGTCCATCAGCACCCTCATACACATAGAGATTGATGAGTGATGCAGGTTTCTCGTCGCTCCACTCCATCTCTGGGCCAAAAGGTATAATACTGCCCTCACGCACGAAGACCGGCATCCTCTCATAGGGTGCGTCGACCACTATCCTTTGTCCACCTTGGATATAATCCCCTGTATACAGGTCATACCATCCGCATTGTTTCGGGAAATACACACTACGGCTACGTTCTTTATAGTAACCTACAGGACATGCCATGAAAGCAGGGCCAAACATCCATTGGTCAGGAATGTCGTATACGTTCTCGTCGCCATTGAAGTCCATCGCCAGGCCACGCATCATGGTGTAGTCGTTGAAATGCACCCAAGCCGCCATAGAATAGAGATAAGGCATGATGCGATAACGGAATCTGTCGTACCACACTATGCTCTTGTAGGCAGGATGGTCATCGGGAGCAATATTCCACACTTCGCGTAGGGGCCACTGGCCATGAGCGCGATAGAGCGGGATGAAACACCCGAATTGGTTCCATCGTGCCTGAAGTTCACGCCATTCGGTAAGGTCAGCACTTTCCACCCCTGTCTGGTCAAAGTCCTGCTGTGCTTTTACATAGCGACTCTCCACAGAGAATCCGCCTTGGTCCATACCCCAGAAGGGCAGGCCGCTCATCGAATAGTTGAGGCCAGCCGTCATCTGGGCACGCATGTCTTCCCAGCGAGTACCGATGTCGCCCGACCATGTGGCAGTGGAGAAGCGCTGCTCACCGGCAAAACCACTACGGGTAAGCAGGAAAACTCGCTGATTGGGGTTGACAGAGCGCTGGCCATTGTAGATGGCATCGGCATTGACAATGGAATAGGCGTTGAAATACTCTGTGGAAGTGCCGAGGGCAGTAGGACCAGAGAGCGCCTTGCGATACCAGATGGGAGTACAGTCGCGCACATTGGGTTCCGAGGCGTCCATCCACCAAGCGTCGATACCGAACTTATACTTTGAATAAAGGTTCTCGTCCATCTGTCGCCAGAACATCTTCCGTGCCCCGGCATCATAGGCATCGTAGAAAGAGCCAGTGTAACCCAACCAGTCGTGAATGTCGTCGGTTATTGCCTGATGATAGATCCACCCCTTGCTGTCAAGTTCCTTATAGTTGTCAACAGTATCGTAGAACTTGGGCCATACAGAAATCATAAACCTGCCATGCATCTGGTGTACGCTGTCGAGCATGGCCTGTGGGTTGGGAAAGCGCGAGGCCTCAAACTGATGACTTCCCCAGTCGGGCAATGGCCAATAGTTCCAGTCCTGAACGATATTGTCGACAGGTATGTGCCGTTTCCTGAATTCAGACAGCGTGCTCTCGATATCCTCGCTACTCTTGTAACGTTCTCTACTCTGCCAGAATCCCAACACCCATTTCGGATAGAGAGAAGCCTTGCCGGTGAGCGTACGGTATCCGCTGATGACGTCGTCCATATTGTTGCCGGCGATAAAATAGTAATCCATGTCACGGCTCATTTCGCTCCAGATACTAATGGCTTTTCGCTTGTTGCCATCATATGGAGGAGCGACACGCAACCCACAATAACTTACGCCACCATCGGGTTTCCATTCTATGCGGAGTTGTGTCTTCACGCCTTTCTGCAACTGAGCAGTAAACTTCCATGAGTTAGGGTTCCATGCCGTACGCCATCTTTCGGCCACCACTTCCTCTCCACCGATGAACACCCTCATGTATCCAGCATAATAGAGGATAAAATGATAAAGATCGGTGGCAGATGCCTCAATGAATCCATCGTAAACTACCGATGCGCCATCAAGGTTGAAGTTCTTGGGCAGGTTCTTGATACCACCATCTTCCGTGGCATTGCCAATTTTCGATGTCGACGGGCAATCGAATTCGAAATAGATGGAATCCTCTCCCCTTACAATCTTCTTCCCTTCCTTATCAACATAAGTTCCGGTAAGATGTCCTGGCTTTCCATTCTTGTCATAAAGTTTGAAAGCACGGTTGAGTTGAATGTAGTCTTGCGGGTTGCCCCATCGGCAGAGACTATAACTGTCCCACAATATACCATAATTAAGATTAGTCATCACGAAAGGCACACTCACCTTCGTATTATATTGGTATAGTTCCTCATTCTTGTCGAGCATGTTGAACTCCTCAGCCTGGTGTTGGCCCAATCCATAAACGGCCTTGAGGTCGGATTGTGGTTCAAAGAGCAGACGCCATGACAGGCCATTGAGTTCTTCTTCCGACAGTTCCCTCTGGCAGACGCCCAACTCACGCTCCGGAACGCGGAAACGCTTGAAAGTCTTTCCGTTCTTGGCTTCCTTGAGCAATTGTTTGCCGTTGGCATCAAAAAATGCCACGTCTCCATTTTGCTTGTCGACGACAGCCTGTACTTTCTTTGTCTTCACATACACTTTTTGTGCGTCCTCGTTCACATCAAAACCAGGCGAGCCTTTTTGTGGAACAACCATCAGGCTTTTTTTCTCGGGCAATGCGTCCTCACTGGTTGCCCTCACGCGAATAATGTTGTCGTTGACTACTTGAAGGCATACAATCTTGGCACCTTCACCTTGAGGAGTCTCGATGTTGATGGTCACCATGTTTCCGGCTTTCACCACAACACCGGCCCTTGCCATCGTTGCAAAACAACAAAGAATGGCTGGAATAAGAATTTTGATTTTTAGCATGATTAGTATTGATATTGAATTGATTATTTATTTCTTGATTTTCTTCACACTGCTGTCACGAATCTTCAGTATCATCGGCACTACCTCATGATATATCTTGTTATCACCATTGATATTTCGCAAGAGCAATTCACAGGCTTTCCTACCCTGAAGATGAGCCTGATCCATGATGGCAGAAAGTTTCGGGGTTACAAATGCAGCCCCTTCGCCATCGGTAAAGCCCATGATGGCCACATCGTCAGGGATGACTAAGTCTTTGCTCTTGATGGCATCGAAGGCAGCATAGGTAACAATGTCATTGAAAGCCAGAATGGCATCGGGCGGATTGTCGCTTCCCAACAATCTGAGGGTGGAATTTCTGGCAATGTCGAAATCTATCTTGCCACAAGCCACCAATTCACGCTCAATGGGAATGCGGTTTTCACGCAAGGCCTCCAGGTAACCATGCTTTCTTCTTTTTACCATGTCGAGATGATTGGGGCCACCTATAAAAGCGATGCGCCGGCATCCGTTGTCGATAAGGTGCTGGGTGGCTTGTTGTGCTGCCTCAGCCCCATTGGCAACAACATGAGAGAACAATTCCGGCAGACACGTACGGGCAAAAAACACCAAGGGGATCCCCATATCATATATTTCCCTGAAATGGGAGTAATCGATGGTGTCTTGCGACAAGCATGCAATAATTCCCTCCACATGCATGGAAATGAAATTGTCGATGGCTTGCTCTTCCCTATTGTAATCTTCATGGCTATTGCAACTGAAGACGGAATAGCCATTTTGCCGGGCATAGTCCTCGATGCCATCAAGTACGGCGGCATAATAGTGGGTGACCAGATTAGGCACGACCACACCAATATTGCGTGGTGCCTCCTTACGAAGACTTTGAGCAAAGGGATTGGGACGGTAATTCAGTTGTTTCGCCAATTCCTTGACTTTTGTCCTCATCTCCTCACTCACTTCGTGGCTCCCACGCAACGCCCGTGAAACAGTAGCAATTGATACCCCCAATTGATGGGCCAAATCCTTTAGAGATGTACGGCGTTGTTTCATAACAATTGCAAAAATAGTATAAAAAATCGAATACGCAAACGTTTACGTGATATTTTTGCAAATAAATTATGAATTATGTGGTTTTTTGTTGTAACTTTGCACCCAGTTAGAATGAGTAATGAATAGTTGATAATAAGTTAGTTAGAAACAATGATGGAGGCGTTGTGAAACTGCTTCCATTATTTTTTTGTCTAAACGTGTAGTGTCTGTCGTTTATCACATTATTAATAATAAGAAATAATCGAAAATTATTTGTTACCATTGTTTGCCATTCAAGCAAAATTGCATTATCTTTGCAAGCAATTACTAATCTTTCATTTATAGCATTATGAAACGATATTTATTGACAGCCATTATTATGGTGCTGTCTTCATTAGCGTTGCATGCAGAAGACTACACTTACCTGACTCTTCAAACAAAAGATGGGACGACATACAGCCTTGCTGTATCGGGGTTGTCCATCACGTTCTCTAATGGATACATGGTTGCGAGCGATGGTACTTCATTACAACTGTCGAGTCTTAGCAAAATGTATTTCAGCACATCGTCGGACATTCAACAATTGAAGATGGAATCAGCAGAAGGTAACGTACTGGTTTTCAATGCCGCTGGAATTCTAATAGACACCTTCCCCACTCTTGACAAAGCATTGTCGTCATTGGGCAAGGGCTTGTATGTGATTAAGAAAAGCAATGGTGAAACAAATAAAGTATCAGTAAAATGAAAAAGTTGACGTTTCTTGCCATGGCTTGCAGCATGTTCATTTCGGTTGAAGCCCAAACATTGAAAGTGAATATAGGTGATGTGACCTATGCGTTTCCTGCACAACAGACAGGCGACATGTTGTTTGAGTCGGACAATTTGCTGAATATATGTGGGAAATCCTTCGCAATCAGCGAAATAAGCAACATGACAGTTGACCAAAGTTCGGTAACCGACAATTTCATCGACGTGTCATATGCTGGCAATTCCGCCAAGGTAGTGGTTCCTGGCAACGTGGCCAAGTATCTTACCGTGAAAGTGGACGGAGGTCATGTGGCAGTTGTCGCAGATCCCAATCTTTCAGAGAAGGTTACCTACCACCTTACCGGCAACACATCAAATGGTTCGTTCTATATGTCGGGCGACACGGGCATTACCTTGATGTTGGATGGAGTGACCTTGACCAACCCAGACAGTGCGGCCATTAATATTCAAAATGGTAAAATGATCAAGGTCAATCTTGTATCAGGCACATCCAATTATCTTTCAGACGGTCTCACCAATGTGGCAAATGATGGCAGCAACGCCCATAATGCTGCTTTCTACATTGACGGGCACTCATCATGGACAGGAAGTGGCGTACTGACGATAGCAGGCAATGTAAAACACGCCTATTCCTCAGATGAGTACACACTTTTTGAGGATGGACTTGGTGAAGTGACTGTGAGCAGTGCCATGAGCGACGGCCTTCACATCAACCAATACTTCCAGATGAAAGGAGGCACGGTTACCATTTCTGCTGCTGGCGATGGCATCGATGTAGGCGCGAAGAAATCCGACAAGGAAAACAACGGCAACCTTCTGATTGATGGCGGCACACTCACCGTATCTACTACGGGCGATGCCACCAAGGCCCTGAAATGCGACAACAATATGGTCATAACAGGTGGCACTATCAATGCTTCCACTTCTGGAAACGGCATTTATGAAAGCGATGAGAACGACGTGTCGAGTTGTGCCTGCGCCAAATGCGACGGTGCCTTCACCATGTCTGCCGGTACACTTACCCTCACCAGCACGGGGTCGGGCGGCAAAGGCATCAACTCCACTGGCGAAGTGGTTATCAGCGGCGGTACGCTCACAGTCGTCACCACTGGCAGCGTATATGCCTATAACAGCGAACTCGACTCAAAGCCTCATGGTGTGAAGTGCGATACAGACATCACGCTTTCGGGTGGTGAGATATTGGTCTGTGCCTCTTCTGACAGTGGTTGTGCTTTCAAGACAGATTTCAACGTATTCACCAATGGTGCCACGATGATGGGCATCGGCGACAAGGCCACCACTGGTTCTGCCAGTTCCACACACGAAAGCAAGAAATACTCTGGGGTGAAGGTGGTTGGCGGCACAACGCTTACCTATGACGATGTAAGTTTCCTGATTCCCAGCATTTACAACAACTCCAAAGCAAAGGTTATCGTATCGTCGCCTTCGATGTGATGCCATCCATCTTATAAAATGTGAAACAAGGTTGTTTCGGTCATCTCACAGTGACATGGAAACAACCTTGTTTTACTTCATGCTTGACATGACAGCGCCCATTCTGGCGCAAATCCCTCAACACTTCGCTGAGCACCCATTTCAATGTGTCGTTGCCCACTTCTGGCATTACCTTGCCATCTGTCGACGCCACTCTCTTGTATCGGTTGTAGCCTATATCGAACGTCGTGCCGTATAAATGGCAACTGTTCTCCGAGGTGTTTCGGTTCACCTGCCTCAATTTCTCCAAATCATCCTCACTACGCAGCACGCTGGTTACGACAAACTGATGGAGGGGAATATGTTTCACGAACAAACTATCAAAGAAATTGCGACCGATGTCGTTGAGCAAAACGGCTGCACGCGGAACCAGATAAGGAATGCTCTTCTTTAGCGGGTCGACGTGATAGAACGGACTTGCTGCGATATATACCAACTCCGACTTCCTTTGTTCAGCATCATCCCTGTCGCGTACAGTCCTCACACCATACTTCATAGCGTCGACCAAGTGCACATCATTGGAATCAGGAAAAGTCTTGCTATAACTGAGCACACCCAAAATAGGATGCTTGTCGCCTATGTTATATTCCTTCTTCTCATCTGTTCTTGACAATGGAGTCCAAGAAGAAACACCCATGACCAACGGTTTGTCCACCACGGTATCTGTCTTCATGATGCCGGTACTGTCTATTTCGCTGGTAGTCAGCGAGTCAGCAACCTTACCTTCCACGTTTAGTGAACCTGCTATAGAGGGGAATATACATCTGACGAGTGCCAAGATGATGACAATCACGCCAAAGGCTTCCAAATATAATTTCTGAGGTTTGTTCATTGCAAATCACTTTTCAGCGGCAAAAATACATAAAATAATCGAGACCATGAACATCTTGTGATTTTTCATGTCGAATTAAGGTGTAGTTGGGAATACTTTGTTGAGAAAAAGACACAAAAACACGGACAGAGTGCATTTTATTCCACAGATAAGCAGAAATCTCAATTTATTTGAGTATTTTTGCATCCAAATTCAAGATAAATACATTGATAGAAAAGCATATCATTCTCGAAGATATCGACCCTGTGGCCTTCTATGGTATCAACAATGTTCATCTTTTGATGGTGAAGTCGTTGTTTCCCAAACTGAGGATCATGGCTCGTGGCAACGTCATCAAGGTGCTCGGCGACAACGAAGAGACCGACCGCTTTGAGGAATGTGTGGAAACCATGCGCAAGCACGTGGAGCGCTTCAACACCATTTCAGATGAAGACATCCTCGACATTGTGAAAGGGAGGAAGACAAAAGCCGAAAGCGTGAAAGACGTGCTGCTGTACAGCATCTCTGGCAGACCTATCAAGGGCAGAAGCGAAAACCAACAGCGACTCATCGACAACTTTGACGCCAACGACATGGTGTTTGCCGAAGGGCCTGCAGGAACAGGAAAGACCTATCTTAGCATAGCCCTTGCCGTGAGGGCGTTGAAGGAGAAGAATGCCAAGAAAATCATCCTCAGTCGTCCTGCCGTGGAGGCTGGAGAGAAACTTGGTTTCCTGCCTGGCGACATGAAAGACAAAATTGACCCATATCTTCAGCCCCTCTACGATGCCTTGGAAGACATGATACCACCTGTAAAGTTGCAAGACATGATCGACAAGCGCATTATCCAGATTGCTCCGCTGGCATTCATGCGCGGCCGAACACTTAGCGACGCCGTGGTCATCCTGGATGAAGCCCAGAACACCACACCTGCCCAAATCCGGATGTTCCTTACCCGCATGGGTTGGAATACCAAGATGATTATTACCGGCGACCTTACCCAAATAGACTTGCCACGCGGACAACGCAGCGGCCTTGGAGAGGCCATGCAACTTTTGCAGGATATTGAAGGCATCAGTTTCGTCAGGATGGAGAAAAAGGACATCGTTCGCCACAAATTGGTGACTCGGATTGTCAATGCCTACGAAAGTGCAGACAAGAAAGCATTAGAAGACAACCAACTCAATAAAAGACAGCAATGAAAGCATTAACAAAGACTGATTTCAGATTTAAGGGACAGAAAAGTGTTTATCATGGTAAAGTGCGTGACGTGTATGATATCAATGATGATTTGCTCGTCATGGTAGCCACTGACAGGATTTCTGCATTCGACGTGATTCTTCCCCAAGGCATCCCTTACAAGGGACAAGTACTCAATCAGATTGCCGCCAAATTCCTCGATATTACCAGCGACATCTGCCCCAACTGGAAATTGGCCACCCCCGACCCCATGGTGACTGTTGGTCTGAAGTGCGAAGGCTTCAGGGTGGAAATGATTATACGCTCTATCCTCACGGGTTCGGCATGGCGGGCTTACAAGGAGGGTTGCCGTGAGTTGTGCGGAGTTGCCCTTCCCGATGGAATGGTTGAAAACCAGCGTTTCCCAGAACCCATCATCACTCCCACCACAAAGGCTGATGAGGGACACGACATGAACATCTCACGCGAGGAAATCATTGCCCAGGGACTGGTCTCTGCTGAAGATTACGCTGTGATGGAAGATTACACCAGGAAATTGTTTGCCCGAGGACAGGAAACCGCAGCCAGCCATGGCTTGATATTGGTGGATACGAAATATGAGTTCGGCAAACGCGACGGCAAAGTATATCTCATCGACGAAATCCACACCCCCGACAGCAGCCGCTATTTCTACTCTGAAGGCTACATGGAAAACCTGGAGAAAGGGTTGCCACAGCGTCAACTCTCCAAGGAATTCGTTCGCCAATGGCTTATCGACCATAACTTCATGAACGAGCCAGGTCAGACCATGCCTGAGATTACCGAAGAGTATGCTGCCTCGGTGAGCGACCGTTATATTGAACTCTATGAGCACATCACCGGTGAGAAGTTCGTCAAGACCGAGGATGAGGGCGACCTGCTTGCCCGTATTGAAAACAACGTGAACGAATACCTTGCCTCTATTAAATAATGTATAGGCAGGAGCAGATAAAACCCTATGATGATGTATCGGGAAAAGGTGAACAAGTTGAGAAAATGTTCGACAACATCGCTTCCCGCTATGACACGCTCAACCATTGGATGTCGTTTGATATCGACAAGAGATGGCGGAGAAATGCCATCATGCAATTAGGGAAATACCATCCTGGCGAAATACTTGACATTGCCACGGGGACAGGCGACTTTGCCATCATGACCGCGAAATTGTTGCACCCGAAACGCCTGATTGGTGCCGACATCTCCGAGGGGATGATGGAAGTGGGGCGACAGAAAGTGGCAGAAAATGGACTTTCCGATGTGATATCATTCACCAAGGAAGACTGCATGAACCTGTCGTTTGCCGATGATAGTTTTGATGCCGTGACGGCTGCTTTCGGAATAAGGAATTTTGCCAACCTGGAGAAGGGCCTTTCAGAAATGTGTAGGGTATTGCGAAAGGGAGGTCATCTGTGTGTGATAGAACTCACCCACCCTGTCCGTTTCCCCATGAAACAACTGTTCAAGATCTATTCACATACCATTCTTCCCACTTATGGGCGCTTGATATCCAAAGACAAGAAGGCTTACGATTATCTCACCGCCACCATTGAAGCATTTCCTCAAGGTGAAGCCATGATGGACATCCTCAGCAGGGCTGGTTTTCATTCCTCTTCTTTCAAGCGGATGACATGCGGGATATGTACGTTGTATATGGCAGACAAATAACACGACAATAACTAATATAGATATGGAAAAATATGGTTTGATAGGCTATCCTCTGGGGCATTCCTTCTCTATAGGGTATTTCAACGAGAAATTCCAGAACGAAGGGATAGATGCCGAATATGTGAATTTCGAAATCCCCCAGATAAATATGCTTCCCGAGGTGATCGCCTCAAATCCCGACTTGGTGGGGCTGAATGTGACCATACCCTACAAGGAAAAGGTTATCAGTTATCTTGACCATGTGAGTCCGGAAGCCCGTGCCATCGGGGCAGTGAACGTGATACGCATCATCCACAAAGGAAAGAATGTGATTCTAAAAGGATACAACAGCGATGTCATTGGCTTCACCCAGAGTATAGAACCCCGATTGGAAACCTATCATAAGAAAGCCCTAATCCTTGGTACCGGAGGTGCATCAAAAGCCATCAACTTCGGATTGAAATCCCTGGGATTGGAGACTGTTTTCGTAAGCCGATATGAGCGTCCGGGAACCATCCAATACGAAAAACTCACTCCCGAAGACATCAAGGAATACAATGTGATCGTGAACTGCACCCCATGTGGCATGTACCCACATACCAATAAATGTCCCAATTTGCCCTACGAGGCGATGGACAGCCATACGTTGCTTTACGACCTCATCTACAATCCTGATGAGACGCTGTTCTTGTATAAGGGAAAGCAGCAAGGTGCGACGGTTGTCAATGGTCTCGAGATGCTGTTATTGCAAGCATTTGCCAGTTGGGAGTTCTGGCATGAATTATAAACGTGACATCACTTACAACATGAACAATACCAATCGATATATGCAACGCGGTGTTTCTGCCGCCAAAGAAGATGTGCACAATGCCATCAAGAACATCGACAAAGGCCTCTTCCCTCAAGCATTCTGCAAAATCATTCCCGACGTGCTGGGCGGCGCCCCCGATTATTGCAACATCATGCACGCTGATGGGGCCGGCACGAAATCGTCGTTGGCATACATTTACTGGAAAGAGACCGGCGACATTAGCGTGTGGAAAGGCATTGCCCAAGATGCCATCGTGATGAACACCGACGACCTGCTGTGTGTGGGAGCCGTCGACAACATTCTTGTCTCCAGCACTATCGGACGCAACAAGAACCTTGTTCCCGGTGAAGTCATCTCTGCCATCATCAACGGCACCGATGAGTTGCTGGCAGAGATGAGGGAAATGGGAATAGGCATCTATCCTACAGGAGGTGAGACTGCCGACGTTGGCGACCTCGTGCGTACAATCATCGTTGACTCTACTGTAACCTGTCGCATGAAAAGGAGCGACGTCATCGACAACGCCAACATCCGTCCCGGTGACGTCATCGTAGGTCTGTCGTCTACCGGACAAGCCACGTATGAAAAGAACTACAATGGCGGGATGGGCAGCAACGGGCTCACTTCTGCCCGTCATGACATGTTTGCCAAATACCTAGCCACTCGCTATCCTGAAAGTTTCGACCACGACGTGCCCAGCGATTTGGTGTATAGCGGAAAGTACCAACTCACCGACACCGTTAAGGATACCCCCCTGGATGCTGGAAAACTTGTCCTCTCCCCCACCCGCACTTATGCCCCAGTGATCAAGCGTCTGCTTGATGAGATGCGCGGTGATATCCACGGCATGGTACACTGCACCGGCGGCGCACAGACCAAAGTGCTGCATTTCGT
Source organism: uncultured Prevotellaceae bacterium (assembly GCA_900315455.1). Lineage (GTDB taxonomy): Bacteria > Bacteroidota > Bacteroidia > Bacteroidales > Bacteroidaceae > Prevotella. The sequence continues at coordinate 14,805 of OMZE01000026.1, forward strand.
CAACGACAACTGCCGCGTGATAAAAGACAACATGTTTCCCGTTCCACCACTGTTTCATGCTATCCACGACTGTTCGGGTACCGACTGGCGCGAGATGTACCAAGTATTCAACATGGGGCACCGAATGGAAATATATGTCTCTCCAGAAAAAGCCGAAAAGGTCATTGCCCTCTCCAAGAGTTTCAATATCGATGCCCAGGTCGTGGGACATATCGAAGAAGGCCCCCGCTCATTGACCATACTGAGTGAATTTGGCCAATTTGAATACTGATGTCCTCGCCCTCAAGGCATATGTCATCGAAGAGTTCAGAATCATCATCAAAATACATACATAATAATGGCAGAATCTACCAATAGCATTCTTCAGAAACTTGACGGTCTGGAGGCTCGCTTCGAAGAGGTGTCGACCCTTATAACCGACCCCGATGTGATAGCAGACCAGAACCGTTTTGTAAAACTTACAAAAGAGTATAAAGACTTGGGCGACATCATGGATGCCCGTAAAAGATACATCGCATGCCTTAACAACATCAAGGAAGCAAAAGATATCCTCGCCAACGAAGATGACCCGGAGATGAAGGAAATGGCACGAGAGGAACTCACGTTGAACGAGGCCTTACAACCCCAACTCGAGGAAGAAATCAAAATTGCCCTCATTCCGAAAGACCCCGAAGACGCCAAGAACGTACAGATGGAAATCCGTGCCGGTACGGGTGGCGACGAGGCATGTCTCTTCGCCGGCGACCTCTTCAAGATGTACAAGAATTTCTGCGACTCCAAAGGCTGGCAACTCTCCATCACCAGCGTTTCAGAAGGTGCTGTGGGAGGATATAAGGAGATTGACTTCGCTGTCAGTGGCACCGACGTCTACGGCACACTGAAGTATGAGTCGGGCGTTCACCGTGTGCAGCGTGTGCCTGCCACGGAGACACAAGGACGAATGCATACTTCTGCCGCCACAGTGGCAGTATTGCCCGAGGCCGACAAGTTCGAAGTCCATATCAATGAAGGAGAAATCAAATGGGATACCTTCCGGTCGAGTGGTGCCGGCGGGCAGAATGTCAACAAGGTGGAATCGGGTGTCCGTCTGAGATATATGTGGAAGAACCCGAATACGGGCGAGACGGAGGAAATCCTCATTGAATGCACAGAGACACGCGACCAGCCCAAGAACAAAGAACGTGCACTCTCACGTCTCTATACGTTCATATACGACAAGGAGCACCAAAAGTATATCGACGACATCGCATCACGACGCAAGAGTCTGGTATCCACGGGCGACAGGTCGGCCAAGATCCGCACCTATAACTTCCCTCAAGGAAGGGTTACCGACCATCGCATAGGTTTCACCACCCACGACCTTCAAGGATTTCTCGGTGGTAACATCCAAAGTATGATAGACGCGCTCACCGTAGCGGAGAATGCAGAGCGAATGAAAGAAAACGAATTATAATCTCTCGCCATGGACAAGCAACAGTTAATAGAACAAATACGCGAGAAAAAGTCATTTCTCTGCGTGGGACTCGATACCGACATCAAGAAGATTCCCAAGCATCTCGTTGATGCTGAAGATCCCATCTTCGCGTTCAACAAAGCCATCATCGATGCCACTGCCCCATATTGTGTGGCCTACAAGCCCAACCTCGCCTTTTACGAAAGCCGGGGCATCAGCGGCATGATGGCCTATGAACATACCGTAAGATATTTGAGGAAATATTATCCTCAGCAGTTTATCATAGCAGATGCCAAAAGGGGCGATATCGGCAACACTTCAGCCATGTATGCCCGCACGTTTTTCGAGGAATACGATGTCGATGCCCTCACCGTGGCCCCCTATATGGGTGAAGACAGCGTAGGGCCATTCCTTGAATACGAGGGTAAGTGGGTCATCCTGTTGGCACTGACCAGCAATCCCGGTTCCAAGGACTTCCAACTTTTCTCCGATTCTCAGGGACAGCGTCTCTTTGAACAAGTCATCACCAAGTCACAACAATGGGCAGGTCCCGAAAAGATGATGTATGTTGTGGGAGCCACCCGTGGAGAGAAGTTCAAGGATATCCGCCGTCTTGCCCCCCATCATTTCCTGCTCGTGCCTGGAGTTGGTGCACAGGGCGGCAGTCTGGAAGAAGTCTGCAAGTACGGCATGAACGAGGAATGCGGTTTATTGGTAAACTCCTCAAGAGGTATCATCTATGCCAGTCAAGGTGAGGATTTTGCAGAGGCTGCGGCACAGAGTGCACGTCAACTGCAACTCCAGATGAAGGAAATTCTAGAGAAATCTGGCCTGTAAATGGGTAACGGCAAGATTATCAACGATCCCGTTTTCGGGTTCATCAAGATACCGGGAGGAGTCTTGATGGATATTGTAGACCACCCTTTGATGCAGCGGTTGCGCCATATCAAGCAGTTAGGGCTGGCCTCCATTGTCTATCCCGGTGCCCAGCACACCCGTTTCCAGCATTCACTTGGTGCCTATTGGCTGATGAATGAGGCCGTGATGACCCTTGCGCAAAAAGGCATTTTCATCTTCGACAGTGAGGCAGAAGCCATCAAGGCTGCCATTCTCATGCACGACATCGGACATGGCCCATATTCCCATGTATTGGAACACACTTTGTTGAATGGAGTGTCACACGAGGATGTATCGCTGATGATGATGGAGCAAATCAACCGCGAGAATGGAGGCTGCCTCAACTTGGCGCTCAATATCTTCAAGAACCAATATCCCAAGAGATTCTTGCACCAACTCATCAGCAGTCAACTCGACATGGACAGGCTCGATTATCTGCGACGTGATAGTTTTTTCACGGGCGTGAGCGAAGGCAATATCGGCAGCGCCCGTATCATCAAGATGCTGAATGTGGTCGACGACAAACTGGTGGTAGATTCCAAAGGAATCTATTCCATTGAGAATTACCTCATTTCCCGCAGGTTGATGTATTGGCAGGTCTATTTGCACAAAACCACTGTTGCCACAGAAAAAATGCTTGTCAACCTCTTGCTTAGGGCGAAATGGCTTTTCCAACAGGGCAAGCAGTTGTTTGCCACGCCGTCGCTAAGGTATTTCCTTGTCAACAACGTCGATGCAGACTTCTTTCAGAACCATCCTGAAGCCTTGCAACAGTATGGTCTACTCGATGATGCCGATATCCATTGCTCTATCAAGGAATGGACCAAGGACAACGACAAAGTATTGTCACTCCTGGCACGCAACATGGTGAGCAGACAAACATTCAAGGTGGAAGTTCATGAACAGCCCATTAGCGAGGAGAGAATACAATTGCTCGAAGACACATTGATGCAAGAGACAGGAGTCAATCGCGATGAAGTGAAATACCTGTACCACATCAGCACGATACAGAAAGACATGTACGACCTCGACGACGACCATATCACCATTCTTTACAAAGATGGTAGCATGAAAGACATCACAGAAGCATCGGAAATCCTAAATGTTTCATTACTTTCCAAAAAAATACGTAAATATTACTTGTGTTATCATCGATAAGTGAACAAAAATTGCTATATTTGCAGAATAAAACCCCAAATGGTGCCATAACGGCACTGAAAGAATGGAACTTTACAGAAATACTACTATATGGAATTCACAGCAAAGCAAATAGCCGAATTGATTGGAGGTAGAATAGAAGGCGATGAGAATGCATCAATATCATCCTTTACCAAGATAGAGGAAGGTGTCCCCGGTGCCATCTCATTTCTCTCCAATCCCAAATATACACATTTCATCTACGACACCAAGTCAAGTGTGGTCCTCGTCAATGAAGACTTGCAACTTGAGCACCCTGTCACCCCCACCCTTATTCGAGTGCCCAATGCCTATGAAAGCGTGGCAAAACTGCTGAAATTCTACGAGGCCATGAAACCACACAAGACAGGCATCGACCCCTTGGCATTTGTTTCACCTAAGGCAACGATAGGTGAGAACTGCTATATCGGTGCCTTCGCCGTAGTGAGTGATGGTGCCACCATCGGTGATGGATGCCAATTGCATCCCCATGCCTACGTGGGTGAGGGTGTCACTGTAGGTAAGGAAAGCATTCTCTATCCTCATGTGGTAATCTATCATGGATGCAAGATTGGCCAGCGCGTCATCCTTCATGCAGGATGTGTGATAGGAGCCGATGGTTTCGGTTTCGCCCCGTCGGCAGAGGGCTACGACAAGATTCCACAGATAGGCATCGTCACCATTGAGGACGACGTGGAGATTGGTGCCAACACTTGTGTCGACCGTTCTACTATGGGAAGCACGTTTGTGCGTCGTGGAGTGAAACTCGACAACCTGGTGCAGATAGCCCACAACACCGACATCGGGGAGAATACAGTGATGTCGGCACAGGTAGGTATAGCAGGCAGCACTAAAGTGGGGAAATGGTGTATGTTGGGCGGTCAGGTTGGCGTTGCCGGCCATTTGGCAGTTGGCGACAAGGTGAACGTTGGCGCGCAAAGCGGGATCATCGGAAACATCAGGAGCGACCAGACTATAATGGGCTCACCTGTCATGGATTCGAAACTATACTTTAAGTCTTCGGCCATCATCCGCAAACTCCCCGACCTTTACAAACAGATAAACGAGTTGCAAAAAGAAATAGAGGAACTCAAGAAAGGACGATAATCAAATGAACAAGCAAAAGACATTGAGAGGGAGTTTCTCCCTTTTTGGAAAAGGATTGCATACAGGGCTAAGTCTCACCGTGACATTCAATCCGGCACCCGAAAACACGGGTTACAAGATACAACGCATTGACTTGGACGGTCAGCCAATCATTGACGCCGTGGCAGAACATGTCACCGACACCCAGAGGGGAACCGTACTTTGCTACAAGGGGGTAAGGGTATCTACCGTGGAGCATGGCCTTGCAGCCCTCTATGCCATGGGGATAGACAATTGCCTCATACAAGTGAATGGTCCCGAGTTCCCCATTCTCGACGGCAGTTCCATCCTTTATGTAGAGCGTATCAAGCAAATCGGCATTGTAGAACAGAATGCACCGAAAGATTTCTATGTCATCAGGCATAAGATAGAAGTGAAAGACGACAATGGGTCGTGCATTACCATCCTACCCGATGATAAATTCAGCATCACTGCCATGTGCTCTTTCGAGTCGAAATTCATCAACAGCCAGTTTGCCACCCTCGAAGACATGTCCAACTTTGAAGAGGAAGTGGCACCAGCCCGCACTTTTGTCTTCGTAAGAGACATTGAGCCATTGCTCAATGCCAACCTCATCAAAGGCGGTGACATGGAGAATGCCATTGTCATCTACGAGAAGCAGATTTCGCAAGAGCAACTCGACAAACTTGCCGACCTGCTGAAAGTGCCCCACATGGATGCCACGAAGATGGGATATATACAGCCCAAGCCACTGAGATGGGAGAATGAGTGCACAAGGCATAAACTGCTCGACATCGTAGGCGACATGGCCCTCATAGGGAAACCCATCAAAGGAAGGATTATTGCCACCCGTCCAGGACATACCATCAACAACCAGTTTGCCCGACTCATGCGCCGTGAAATACGCAAGCATGAGATACAGGCACCCATCTACGACCCCAATGAAGCCCCTGTGATGGACAACAACCGCATTCGGGAATTGCTGCCGCACCGTTTCCCCATGCAGTTGGTCGACAAAGTCATCGAACTTGGTCCGAATTATATCGTCGGAGTGAAGAATGTGACCTCCAATGAACCTTTCTTCCAAGGCCATTTTCCCCAAGAGCCTGTTATGCCAGGTGTCTTGATGGTAGAAGCCATGGCCCAATGTGGCGGTTTGCTGGTACTCAACACCGTGGAGGAACCGGAGCGGTGGTCTACCTATTTCATGAAGATTGATGGTGTGAAGTTCCGCCAGAAAATTGTCCCGGGCGATACTCTGCTCTTCAAGGTTGAGTTGCTTCATCCTTTGCAGCATGGTATAAGTTCGATGAAGGGATACATGTTTGTTGGCGACCACGTTGTGGCTGAAGCCACATTTACTGCTCAAATCGTGAAAAACAAGTGACGCGATACGCAATATCATATTTATTATTATCCTAAGAACGAAAATATGAACCAGATTAGTCCTATGGCTTTTGTCCATCCAGAAGCGAAGATGGGCGACAACAACATAATCGGTCCGTTTTGTTATATCGACCGCAATACCGTGATGGGCGACAACAACTATCTTCAAAATGGTGTCACTATCAATTATGGCGCAAGGATAGGCAATGGCAATGAATTCTATACGGGTGCCAGCATTTCTGCCAAGCCCCAGGATTTGAAATTCAAAGGCGAAGACACCATTTGCCAAATCGGCGACAACAACAGTTTCCGTGAGAATGTGAACATCTCCAGGGGAACGGCCTCAAAAGGTGTGACGATTATCGGCAACAATTGTCTCTTGATGGAAGATTCGCACGTAGCCCACGACTGTGTGTTAGGCAACAACCTCATCATCGGCAATTCCACAAAATTTGCCGGAGAGGTAATCGTCGACGACAACGCCATTATCAGCGCTGCTGTTCTTTGCCATCAGTTCTGCCGCATCGGAGGATACGTGATGATACAGGGCGGCAGCCGCTTCAGCATGGATATCCCTCCATATATCATTGCAGGCAAAGAGCCGACTCGTTATTGCGGGCTCAATCTCGTAGGCTTGCGCCGACGAGGGTTCAACCGTGAAACCATCGACCTCATCCATTCTGCCTATCGCATCCTCTACTCGAAAAGCACGATGGCCGAAGGTATTGAGGAAATCCGCAGTCAACTCCCCCTGACCGACGAGGTGAAATATATCATCAGTTTCGTGGAGGGGTCGCAACGAGGCATCATCAGATAGGTTCCACCACTGCCATTCCAGCCCATGAAAGTGCTGTTCGTCGTTTTGGGCCCCACTGCCGTGGGAAAGACTGAAGTGTGCATGAAAATCGCGCAACGATTGCACACCCCCGTCATCAATGCCGACTCTCGCCAGATTTTCTCCGGCATTCCCATCGCTACGGCAGCCCCCACCTACGAACAGTTGTCATTGGTTAAGCATTATTTCGTGGGTACATGCCAACTCTCCGATTACTACAGCGCATCGAAATATGAAGAAGAAGTGATGGCATTGCTCGCGCCCGATGGTGAGTTGGGGAAGTTGCCCTTTGCATTGATGTCAGGTGGAAGCATGATGTATATTGATGCCGTTTGCAATGGTATCGACGACATCCCCACCATCGATGAAGATACCCGTGTGATGATGAAGCATCGGTTGGATGAAGTAGGGCTTGAACAACTGGTAGCCGAACTCCGACTTCTCGACCCCGAGTATTATGCCATCGTAGACAGGAAAAATGTCAGACGTGTCGTCCATGCCCTTGAAATCTGTTATATGACAGGGAAGACCTATACTTCATTTCGCAAGAACAAGAAAAAACAACGCGACTTCCGCATTGTAAAAATTGGTCTCAACCGCCAGCGAGAAGAACTATATCAGCGCATCAACCAAAGGGTGACCGACATGGTGGCAAAAGGACTTGTGGAAGAGGCACAGCGGGTCTATCCTCTCAAAGGCCTCAACTCTCTCAATACCGTGGGCCTACGCGAGATGTTCGACTACATTGAAGGACGTTGCAGTCTCGATGAGGCCATTACCAGCATCCAAAGCAATACTCGGGGATATTGCAGGAAACAACTTACTTGGTTCAAGAAAGACAAAGATATCAATTGGTTCCACCCCGACGATTTGGAGGGAATCATGCGTCTGATAGATATAGAGACAGAAACTGCTGCAAAAGTGTGAAAAGGCACGGAATATGAAAGTCGTCAAATGGTGTTGGCACAAGATCAAGGGGATGTTCTCTTGGTATGTGCATCTCTTCAAAGGACGCCGATGGTATGTGAAGTTGCTGTCGGGCTTCATCTCGTTTGTGTTGTTCCTGATTGTCTATTTTGGAATGGTAGACATCAATTTTCTTGGTCTTTTCGGCAAGTCACCCGGTTTTTACGAGATTCTCCACCCACCATCAAATTCCGCTTCTGAGGTATACAGTGCTGATGGTAAATCCATCGGGAAGTTTTATAACGAGAACCGCAGTCCCGTGAAATACGAAGATGTGGCTCCTGTCTTCTGGGATGCGCTCATCGACACCGAAGACGAGCGTTTCTACCATCATCATGGAGTGGACTTTAGTGGCGTGCTGGGTGCTGTCAAGGATGCCATAGTACATCAAGATGCAAGAGGTGCGTCGACGATTACCCAGCAGTTGGCCAAAAACATGTTCAGGATGCGTACCCAGACTTCAAATGGGTTGCTGAGCGACATCCCTGGACTCCGCATGCTCATCGTGAAGACCAAGGAATGGATTATCGCTACGAAGATAGAAATGGTGTACGACAAGAAGGAGATCCTCACGATGTATGCCAACACCGTGGATTTCGGTTCCAATGCCTTTGGGATAAAGACAGCCAGCAAGAACTACTTCAATATCACTCCTGCTGAACTCACCACAGACCAGGCTGCCGTGCTCGTGGGCATCCTCAAGGCAACATCATATTACAATCCCCTGCTCAACCCTGAGAACAGCAAATCGCGGCGAAACGTGGTGATGAAGTTGATGGTGAAAAACGGACACCTGTCGGAAGAGGAATACCAGAGATTGTCGGCCAAGCCTGTTGTCCTTTCCTATTCATCGGATACGGGAACGCAGAAACAGACTACATACTTTAAAGATGCCGTAGAGGCATATCTTGCGAAATGGTGCCACGATACAGGCTACGACCTTTACACCTCCGGGCTGAAAATCTACACCACGCTCGACACCCGTTTGCAGGCATACGCCGAGAATGCCGTGGAGAGCCAGATGAAGGCACAACAGAAAGCATTCGCTGCTGATTGGGGCAGCAATGACCCATGGCGTGACGAGAAAGGCAATGTGATACCTGATTTTGTGGAAAAGACTGTAAAGAAGTTGCCCGTCTATGAAGACTTGAAACGTCGATACAACAACACCGACTCCATCAATCATTACCTTAATTTGCCACATCAAGTAAAGTTGTGGTCACCGGAAAAAGGAGAATTTGAAACCGAAATGAGCACTCTCGACTCCTTGAAGTATATGATGAGATACCTTCATTGTGGGTTTGTTGCCATGGAGCCTCAGACTGGAGCCGTAGTAGCATGGGTAGGCGACATCGACTACAATGTATGGAAATACGACAAAGTGACGGCCATGCATCAACCGGGGTCCACTTTCAAGTTGTTTGTTTACACCGAAGCGTTCAATCAGGGACTCACGCCATGTGACAAACGCCGCGATGAGCCGGTGAGTGTGCCTATCTACGATGAGAAGACTGGCGAGGAAACGGTATGGAAACCCACCAATGCCAGTAAGTATTTCTCCGGCGACTCCTTATTGCTGATGCAGGCCTTTGCCAGGAGCACCAATTCCGTAGCCGTGAGGCTTGGCATAGAGATGGGAGTGAAAAATGTCATCAAGACTGCTCACGACATGGGCATAAAGAGTCAACTCGACCCCCACCCCTCCACATTATTGGGTGCATCCGATGTCAACCTGCTTGAAATGGTGAACGCCTATTGTACCATAGCCAACGACGGCAAGCATCATGAGCCGGTTTTGGTAACTAAGATTCTCGACAGCGAGGGCAACCAGATATACGAAGGTCCGTCGGATATGCCTCGGACATTGCCCTACAAGACAGCCTACCTCATGCAGAAATTGCTGATAAACGGCGTGAAGAACGGCACCTCAAGGTCGTTGAGCGCATATATTCCTGTCAATGTCACCGATGTTATCGACTGCGGTGGAAAGACTGGAACATCCAACAACTCTGCCGACGGCTGGTTTGTCGCGGTAACTCCCAATCTGGTATGCGGAGCATGGGTAGGTGGTGAATACCGCCAGATTCATTTCAAGAGCACTTCTCTTGGACAAGGTGCACGCACAGCCCTTCCGATATGTGGGAATTTCCTTTTTTCCACGTTGCTCAATAAAGATTTTGCGAAATACAGGGGTAAGTTCGAGATACCGGCCGGAGAGGACATCAGTTTGTCTGACGACATGTTTGTGTGCGACAGGCATATTGTCGTGGCCCCATCACCTGCACGTCAAGAAGACTCCATACCCACATGGGATATGGGAAGCCGCGAAACGGTCATTCCTGAGTTGGAAGAAACCGAGTCGCCTTATCCGCCTTCTTCAGAGAGCGACAATTACGACGTAGAATTCAATTGATACCTCTTGGACGAGAATGCCACACATATCGACACCAACAATCCTGAGTTTCAAAATGCACTCCAGATTGTGGAATACACCCGTCACTCCCTTTTCCTCACAGGAAAGGCCGGGACGGGCAAGTCGACATTCCTCAGATATATCTGTGCCAATACAAAGAAGAAGCATGTAGTCTTGGCTCCTACAGGCATTGCCGCCATCAACGTGGGAGGAGCCACCTTGCACAGTTTCTTCAAAATCCCCTTCCATCCATTGTTGCCCAACGATGTGAAATTCTCCGAAAAGAACATTCGTGAGACGTTGAAGTATACCGGTGAGAAACGCAAGATTATCCGAGAAGTGGAGTTAATCATCATCGATGAAATCAGCATGGTCAGGGCCGACACCATCGACTTCATCGACAAAGTGCTCCGCATATACACCCGCAACAGGCACGAGCCCTTCGGTGGCAAACAAATGCTTTTCGTTGGCGACATTTACCAGTTGGAACCTGTGTTAAGAGAGGAAGACCGGCAATTATTGCAGCCCTTCTACCCTTCCCCATTCTTCTTTGATGCCCATGCATTCAGACAGATGCATCTGGCGTGCATCGAACTGACCAAGGTCTATCGTCAAGAAGACCCTCAATTCATATCCCTTCTCGACCGGATTCGCAACAATACCATCACCCAGTCTGAATTGTCCCTGCTCAACAGTCACGTCAGTTCCGCTTCAAATGAAGACGGCCAGCAACTTGCAATCACTCTGTCTACACGCCGTGACACAGTAGATTATATCAACGAGCAACGACTGGAGCAATTGCCCGGCGATACCGTTTGCCTGAAAGGAATGGTGGATGGAGATTTCCCAGAAAACAGTTTGCCCACCTCGATTGACCTCGATGTGAAAGTTGGGGCGCAAATCATTTTCGTCAAAAACGATTCCGAACATAGATGGGTAAACGGCACTTTGGGCATGATTACCGGTATCGACATCAACGACGAGGGCAGTCAGATTCTCTATGTGAGGACCGACAGTGGAGAAGAGTTCGACGTCGACCAGGCGGTATGGAGCAACATGCGCTACACCTACAATGAAAAAGAGGAAAAGATTGAGGAAGAGGAAATAGGACGTTTCGTACAATATCCCATCCGCCTTGCCTGGGCCATCACCGTACACAAGAGTCAGGGACTGACATTTCAAAAGGTGAACATCGACTTGGCAGGAGGTGCTTTTGCCGGAGGCCAGACTTATGTTGCCCTGTCGCGTTGCAGGAGTATTGATGGCATCACGCTGAAAGAGCCAATCCGTCTTTCCGATGTTTTTGTCAGAAGCGAGGTAGTGAGGTTTGCAAGAAACTACAACAACAGCCAGGTCATCAATCAAGTGCTGAAGGAATCGCAGGCCGACAAGGAATACCATGATGCCGTGAAAGCCTTCGATGCCGGCGATATGGATGCATTCTTAGACAATTTCTTCAAGGCCATACATCACCGCTACGACTTAGAGAAGCCTGAGGTAAAGCGATTTATCAGGCGAAAACTCAACCAATTGTCGAATGTGAGGAAGGAGAATCAAATGTTACGAGAGGAGCGTAAACGCCAACAATCTTTTCTTAAGAAGTTATCAGTGGAATACACTTCATTGGGCAAGGATTGCGAGCGTGAGGGGATGACCGATGCGGCTATCGCCAACTACAAGAAGGCTCTTTACCTTTATCCTGATGCCCCGGAGCCCAAGCGGAGGCTGAAAAAACTAGAAGGCAAAAAATAGCCCCCATGTTACATCATGAGGGCTATTTTTTATGCTGCTCGGCCTTTTACCCGACTTGGAAATATCGGTTGGCCATGTTTTGGATGGCGTGCTTGTTGGGCATCTGCCTTCCGGCAACATCTTTCACGATAAGCGTGTTAAGATCATAGAAATCACAAAACCTGCATTGAGAAGGGTCATCAATGACATTGGCCATTATCTCGGGTTGAACTGCTAATTGCGCATTCTCTGGATATAAGTCGCGATGGCGGATATAATTCCAAATCAAGTTGGTCACATCCTTCATGTACGCGCTGGTGTCGTTAAATAATTTCATTCCCATTCCTTCAATTCATTTCTTAGTCAAACAATAGTGAAAAGTGTACCTGCACCCATAATACTCGTGTTTTTCGGGTGCCATCTATAATAGAGACGAAGAAAATGGGAATTTGTTATATCAATAACTGATTTTTTTGATTTTTTTTGAAATTTTCATCATTAATTTTCAGTTTTGTCTTTCTCCAGCATTTTCTTTATTTCTGCATCCGTAGAAGTGAGTTTTTCCTTGCACAGTTTGATCAGTTCCTGTGCTTTCCTGAGTTCATCAGTAAGAGAGTCGATGTCAAGTTCATCATTTTCCATCTTTCTCACGATTTGCTCCAACTGCTCTACAGCCTCTTCGTATTTGAAATTCTTCTTCATTTTTAGTTCGTATTTAAGGATAAAAAAATCATACTATCTCGTCATTCTGTTTGCCGCCAATGACCACAGACTTGAATTTTCCCGATTTAAGGCGGGTTTCTACGACATTTCCTTCCGACAAGGAGGAGGCATCCTTCACGGCTCTGCCCTGACAGACTGTGATGCTGTATCCTCGGTCGAGGATATGTTGTGGGTCAAGCACCGACAAAGCCTGTGTGAGCAATTCCATCCTATGCGTTTCCTTCCCTATCTTACTCATGAGGCAGGGTGATATCGTCTGTGCCAATTTGTCGAGCAGGAAACGTCTTTTCATTACTATTTGGCTTGACATATTGACGGCACGCATAAACAGTGCGTCAAGTTTGGCTACCTGCTTACTCTTCACCACGGCAAAGAGTGTAGGGATGCGCGATGAAAGATGCTGGAAGTGGTTTTTCTCTCTGTCAACGGTATGTTGCACCGCCCTCAGTATCCGTTGATATGACTCAGTCAGCCTATTGTCTACCTCTTTTAACCTGTCAATAAGAAAGGCAGCAGCGGCAGTCGGTGTTTTCAACCGTTTGTTGGAGATGATGTCGAGTACGCTTTCATCGCGGTCATGGCCGATTGCAGTGATAATGGGCAGAGAGCAATAGGCTACTTTGCGTGCCAGGTTGAGCGTGTCGAACCCCGAGAGATCACTGGTAGCCCCTCCACCCCTGGTGATGACGATGCAGTCAAATTCCTCTTTGCGGTCTTCTATCTTCTCTATCGCAGAGATGACACTCTGTTCCACATCCTCACCTTGCATGATGGCTGCGAACAATTCGGTATGGAAAGAAAAGCCATATTCATTTTCCGCCAGATGGTTGCAGAAGTCGCCATATCCTGCAGCAGTGGCACTCGAAACGACAGCGATACGCTGAGTGAACAAAGGCAATTCCAACTCCTTGTTGGCGTCGATTACCCCTTCTTTCTCCAACTGGCGTAGGATTTGCTGCCGCTTGGCTGCCATATCACCAAGAGTGAAAGTGGGGTCGATATCCGACACTATCCATGAAAAGCCATAATTCTCATGAAACTGTGCACCAACCTTCAGCAGCATTTTCATACCTTGTTGAGGCAACTTGTCGGTCACCTGAACAAAATGCTTTTTGATGGAAACCCAACTGCTTCTCCAGCATTTGGCCGATGCCCTCGCCACAGGCGTGTTGCTGTGCTCTTCTTTCTGGATAAGATTCATATAGCAATGGCCATTCACCTCACGCAATTCAGAAATCTCCGCCTCAACCCAGTACTCGTCGGGCATCTCGATTTCAAGGGTTTCACGAACCAGGCTATTGAGTTCGAACAAAGTCAGTCGTTGACGGCTATTCATCTGTTATCGTTTAATAAGGTATATGCTTTGAGGAAATCGGGAATGCCATAACCAAATATATTGTTTGGAGTATCATAGTTGTCGGCACTCTTCCGTATGGCATCCATTACCTCCAAGGCGGTCTTGGTGGGAGCCGACTGCCACAAGCATGCCACCAATCCCGAGATGATAGGTGCCGCAAACGATGTGCCCATGTCATTGCTCACTACCCCCCTGCCGTTGATTACTGCCGTGGCACTGCCCAATGCCATGATATCGGGTTTCACACGACCATCTTGCGACGGACCGACAGAACTGAATGAAGAATTCACTCTCGACATGTTTACAGACCCCACTGCAAGAATGTTTCTTGCATCTGCGGGGAAGTTGATTTTCTTCCAAGTGCCAATACCGTCGTTGCCGGCACTATTCACATGAACGATACCTTTGCTGGCCAACAGCGATGCCGTACGTGAAATGAGGGCATGGTCTCCATCGAGTTCTGCATACGTGTGGCTGGTCGACTTGTCATCGAAATCCTGAAAGCCCAGTGAACTGCTGATGATGTCGACCCCGATAGAGTCGGCATACTCTGCCGCAGCAGCCCAATAGTCTTCCTCGGCAAGACTTTCCGTATACGTGTCTTCCGTACGGAAGAGCCAGAAATCTGCTTCGGGGGCCGTTCCCACGAACTTACCTGGAAGATTGGTGGCCATAGTCGACAGCACCTTCGTACCATGTTCGGATTCCTTGAAGATATCGTCAGTGGCAAATGCCACGAAATCGTGAGTCCCCTTTATGTTCACGTTCCTGAGAGCAGGAATACGGTCAGCATTCATAAATCCCCCATCGAATATAGCAATAGTTATGCCGCGGCCTTTGTACCCCATTTCGTGCAGGCTCCTGCCATTCACCATATTGATATTTTCCTTTGCCACGCCATAATGATTGTCAGGACTTCCGCGCAGCGCAAGGTCATTTTGGACAATCAATCTTGCCGAGGCCTTTATCGTATCGGGTGCTGTGAACACCTTTATCGCATCTTTTACAAACGGAAGAGCGGTAAGTGTTTCCAGGCTGTTTTCGTTCACCAGTCTTACTACAACGGTATTGTTCCATTTGCTTTTGCTCACAATCTTCACGCCATCCACTGCATTAATTCTTCTGAGATATGCTGGTGTATGGGGCAAGTCGGTGGAGTCGGTAGCCAGACCTTGTTTATTTCTTCTTTGAATCGCTTTTCCCGACAAATAATCTTCTGGATGCGATAACGAATAAGGAGTGCCATGCTTGTCGGTAAGGAGTAGTCTGTAGAGGTAGCATTTCCCCCCGGGGAAACCCATGTGAGTTTCGTTCACACCAGCCTCATCACCTTTGGCAAGGGAAGGAAGCAGCATGCAAGAGGAAACGGCAATCAGTAAGAACCTTCTCAACATAGTCATGAAAACAGGTAAAGATTGATTTATTAGGCAAAAGTAGTTTATTTTTCCTAATAATCATGCATTCTTGTTCAAAAATCCACAAGCCGTACACAAAGTCGTGCTATTGCCAGGCGTTTTTTTTGATTTATTCGTCGGAAATATGTAATTTTGCCACACATTCTATATGAACATGGATAACAAGAAAGCCGCATTGGAGTTAGGAACAAAGCCTGTAGGGCAATTGTTGGTACAGTATGCCCTTCCTGCCATTGTGGCCATGACAGCCTCCTCGCTCTACAATATGATCGACAGCATCTTCATTGGTCAGGGAGTGGGTGCCATGGCCATTTCCGGGCTGGCTATCACCTTTCCATTCATGAACCTGTCGGGTGCTTTCGGCGCTGCCATTGGCGTGGGTGCTTCCACGCTGATTTCTGTGAGGCTGGGGCAGAAAGACTATGCCACTGCATTGAAAATTTTCGGCAACACAATCAGTCTCAACGTCATCATCGGCATTGTCTTTGCTGTCGTAACACTTTATTTTCTGGAACCCATCCTGAGATTTTTCGGTGCCAGCGACAACACCCTACCCTATGCCTATGAATACATGCAGATAATACTGCTTGGCAACGTGATTACCCACATGTATTTTGGGATGAATGCCATCCTGCGCTCTGCCGGCAAACCCAGGATGGCCATGATGGCAACCATCTTCACCGTTGTCCTCAACACCATTCTCGACCCTATCTTCATCTACGGCCTTCATTGGGGCATCCGTGGGGCTGCCATCGCAACCATCCTGTCTCAAATGACAGCATTCTGCTGGCAGTGCCGTCAGTTCAGCCACAAAGATGAAATCCTGCATTTCGAAAAAGGCATCTACAGACTCCACTCCAATTTGGTGAAGAACATCATCGCCATTGGCATTTCCCCGTTTTCCATGAATGCCACTTCGTGCCTGATTGTCATCATCTTCAACAAGAGTCTTACCTATTATGGAGGAGATTTGGCTGTTGGAGCATACGGCATTGTCAACCGCATCTCGTTTCTCTTCTTCATGGTTATCTTCGGTCTGAATCAAGGCATGCAGCCTATTGCCGGGTATAATTATGGAGCGATGCAATACGGCCGTTTGATGCAAGTGTTGCGCTATGCCATCATTTCTGCCACCCTTGTTTCCACTGCAGGATGTTTGGTGACCGAACTCTTCCCCTATTATTGCGCACGGGTGTTCACTACCGACCAATCACTTATCGATATGGCAGTAAGAGGACTTAGGGTAGCCAACATATTCCTCTTTGTCGTAGGATACCAGATTGTCATCACCCATTTCTTCCAAAGTATCGGCAAGGCAAAAGTGAGCATCTTCCTGTCGCTCTCACGCCAACTGTTGTTCCTGCTGCCCATATTGCTCATTCTACCACGCTTCTTCGCTCTCGATGGTGTGTGGTTCTCTCTTCCCTGCTCCGACTTGATAGCCGCAGTTGTGGCTTTCATCATCATGCGTAAATATATGAATCACTTCAAAGCACAACACAAACTTCAAGAAAATGGCTGAAAGAAGAATCATCATCAATGTAGGGCGCCAGTTGGGCAGTGGTGGCCGAGTGATAGCCCAACTGCTGGCAGAAGAATTCGGCTGTGCCTTCTACGACAAGGAAATCCTCAACCTTGCAGCCAAGGAGAGCGGTTTCAGCGAGTCGTTCTTTGAACAGCACGACGAACACAAACGCTTTTTCAAGTCACTCTTTCACCTACATACCCAACACCTGAGCGACAACAACTTCTATACCAACAAATTCTCCGAGGAGAGCCTTTTCCAGTTTCAGGCTGAAGCCATTCTGAAGGCTGCCAGTGAGGGCAACTGCGTGTTTGTGGGCAGATGCGCCGATTACATTCTGCGCGACGACCCTGATGCCATCAGTGTTTTCATCACAGGCGACCTCAAGCAACGTGCATCCCAAGTGATGAAACGACATGAGTGCAGTTATGCGAACGCATTAAAAATCATCAGCAACAAAGAGGGGAACCGAGCCTCCTATTATAATTATTTCACGGGCAAGAAATGGGGCGACTGCCAGTCCTACGACTTGTCAGTCAACTCCTCTGTCCTGGGTCTGGAAGGCACAGCCCAATTCATTGCACAGTTCATCCGAGAGAGAAACAACAAGAGCAGCGAATGAAGAAGATAGGCATCATCAGTGATACACACACCTATTGGGATGACCGTTATGAAACCTATTTCAACGACTGTGATGAAATATGGCATGCCGGGGATATCTGTTCTGTGGAACTTGCCGAGCGGTTGGGTAAGATAGCCCACCTCAGGGCAGTTTGCGGCAATTGTGACGGCGGCGACCTTCGCCTGATTTTCCCTGAGATACTGCGGTTCAAATGCGAAGATGTCGATGTGCTGATGAAACACATTGGCGGTTATCCGGGTCGTTACGACCCCAGCATTGTCAGACAAATCATGTCACGTCCCCCGCAACTGTTCATCAGTGGCCATTCCCATATCCTCAAGGTGAAATACGACCAGACCCTCCATCTCTTGCATATCAATCCTGGGGCTGCGGGGCTTCAGGGATGGCAACAAGAGCGTACGTTGGTGAAATTGACCATTGAAGGCAATAAATTCACCGATTGTGAGGTTATATCTTTAGCAGACAGATAAATTGTAACGTCAAAAAAATCATTCTCATGAAAACATATTTTGTTACCGGTGCCGCCGGTTTCATAGGTGCCAACTTCATCAAATATCTCTTATATAATAAATATAAAGATGCCGACATCAGAATTGTCGTGCTCGATGCGTTGACCTATGCGGGAAACCTGGGAACGATAAAGGATGACATAGACGACGAACGGTGCTGTTTTGTAAAAGGCGACATCCGTGACCGCGACCTCGCCAACCGTCTCTTCACGGAAAACGATATCGACTATGTGGTGAACTTCGCCGCTGAGAGTCATGTCGACCGCTCCATTGAAGACCCTCAACTGTTTCTCTCTGTCAACATCCTTGGCACGCAGAACCTTCTCGATGCCGCCCGCAAGGCCTGGGTCACAGGAAAAGGCGACGACGGCTATCCTGTATGGAAATCAGGAAAGCGCTACCATCAAGTCTCAACCGATGAGGTATACGGGTCATTAGGCGACGAGGGCTTCTTCACCGAGCAGACGCCACTCTGCCCCCATAGTCCTTACAGTGCATCGAAGACTGCAGCCGACCTCATCGTGATGGCCTATCACGACACTTACCACATGCCCGTGACCCTTACCCGTTGTTCCAACAACTACGGTCCATACCATTTTCCCGAGAAACTCATTCCGCTCATCATCAACAACATCCTCTCAGGCAAGCCGCTCCCTGTCTACGGCAAAGGAGAGAACGTACGCGACTGGCTTTATGTGGAAGACCATTGCAAGGCCATCGACCTGGTGGTGCGCGAAGGACGCGACGGCGAGGTATACAATGTAGGCGGCCACAACGAGATGAAAAACATCGACATTGTCCGTCTTACCATCAAGACCATTCACGACATGATGGAGAACGACAAGGAATTGCGCAAGGTGCTGAAGAAACAAGAGTTCGACGCCAATGGAGACATCCGCATCGACTGGATTAACGACAGCCTCATCACCTTTGTTGCCGACCGCCTTGGCCACGACCTGCGCTACGCCATGGACCCCACGAAAATCAAGAACGAACTGGGATGGTATCCTGAGACCCGTTTTGCCGACGGCATTGTGAAGACCATCCGTTGGAACCTGGAACATCAGGACTGGATACGGGAAGTGACAAGCGGTGACTACCAGAAATATTATGAAATGATGTATGCCAACCGATAAGGTTTTGAGCCTCGAAAATCACGCCACCTTTCAACAACACGAATAGAACTCTTTTCTTATGTGGAACGACAAAGCACGAATACTTTCCTTACCCAAAATCACAGACCCCAGGGGCAACCTCACGGTTGCCGAACAAAACGGAGGGGTTCCTTTCAATATCAACAGGGTGTATTGGACTTATGACATCCCATCGGGTGAGGGGCGTGGCGGACATGCCCATAAGGAATGTGAGGAAATCATCATCGCGGTCAGTGGGTCGTTTGATGTCACCTTGGACAATGGTTCGGTTCGCAAGACCTTCCATCTCAATCACCCATACCAGGGACTGTATGTTGGCACAGGTATCTGGCGCACGCTCGACGATTTTTCCTCAGGAGCCGTATGCCTTGTGCTGGCATCCCATCAGTTTGAGGAAGACGACTACATCAGGGATTACGAGGAATTCTTAACCTTTGCGAAATGTTCGAAATAAAACGATATACTCCGCAGGAAGAAAAGGCATGGGACCAGTTTGTCACATGTTCAAAAAACGGTACATTTCTGTTTCTCCGCCAGTATATGGATTACCATTCCTCACGTTTCAGAGACCATTCCCTACTGTTTTACGATGAGCGTGGCCTTTATGCCGTCATGCCTGCCAATGAAGAGGGTACGACGCTCCACAGCCATCAGGGACTTACCTATGGTGGTCTCGTCGTCAATGAAAGAGCCACCGTATCTGGAATATGCCACTTATTCGAGGAAATGAACGATTATCTCTCCCAGCAGCATTTTTCCAAGGTCATTTACAAGGCGGTACCCTGGATTTATCACCGCCAACCCTCTGAAGAAGACCTCTATGCCATAGCAAACATCTGCCAAGGCAATCTGGTAACCCGGCATATTTCCACCACCATTTCCCTCTCCGACCCTATACATTGGCGTCGTGACCATCGTTATGGGGCCAACAAGGCATTCTCCGACGGCATCACCGTGGAGCAGAGCAATGATTTCGCTGGGTTCTGGAATGTGCTGAACGACAATCTCCTTCAAAAATACGGGGCACAACCGGTGCATTCGCTGGATGAAATCACATTGCTACATGACCGTTTTCCGCAGCATATCCGTCTTTATACCGCAAAAAAAGATGGCATATTGCTTGGTGGGACAGTGGTTTATTGCTGTGAAAAGGTGGCACACGCACAGTATATTTCCGCCACGCCTGAAGGGAAAAGGCTTCACGCCATAGACGCGCTTTTCAAGCATGTTCTTGCCGACGAATCACTCGGTGCACTTTTCTTCGACTTCGGTAAGTCGAGCAACGGCGATGGACATGACCTCAACACTTCACTCGTCTCACAAAAGGAAGGCTTTGGCGGTAGGGGTATCTGCTATGATTGGTACGAATGGACCCTCTAACACATCAATTGCGATATGGCAAAAGACAAGATAGCATACGTCTGTGAGAATTGCGGACAAGAATCGACGAAATGGATGGGCAAATGTCCGTCGTGTGGACAATGGAACACATTCAAGGAAATCAGGGTAAGCAACGATACGGGAAGCCAGGCCGCACGGTCGGCAGCCAGTGCCATACGTTCCTCGCTTTCCGGAAAAAACCATCCGCGCCTCTTGCGCGACATTACATCGAAAGAGGCACCACGCATCAACATGAATGACAATGAACTCAATCGTGTGTTGGGCGGTGGAATGGTTCCCGGTTCCATCATTCTCCTGGGAGGTGAGCCTGGTATCGGCAAGAGTACGCTCACC
This sequence comes from uncultured Prevotellaceae bacterium, assembly GCA_900315455.1. GTDB lineage: Bacteria > Bacteroidota > Bacteroidia > Bacteroidales > Bacteroidaceae > Prevotella. The sequence continues at coordinate 35,829 of OMZE01000026.1, forward strand.
CTCCAGACCATCCTCAACATGCCCGAAAGCCGAATCCTTTATGTAAGTGGCGAAGAGAGCGCCCACCAACTGAAGATGAGGGCCGAGCGCATAGGAAAAGGCGACAGCGAAAATGTCCATATCCTTTGCGAGACATCCTTGGAGAACATTTTCGCACAGATCAAGGACCTCCATCCCGAAATAGTTGTCGTCGATTCCATCCAGACCATATACACCGAAGAGGTGGACAGTTCGCCTGGCAGCGTCACGCAGGTAAGAGAATGTGCGTCGGCACTGCTCCGCTTTTCCAAATCGAGTGGCATCCCTGTATTGTTGATAGGGCACATCAACAAGGAAGGGACATTGGCCGGTCCGAAGATTTTGGAACATATCGTCGACACGGTCATCCAGTTTGAAGGCGACCAACATTACATGTATCGTATCCTTCGGAGCATCAAGAACCGTTTCGGCAGTACAAGCGAACTGGGCATTTATGAGATGCGCCAGGATGGGCTGCGCCCAGTGAGCAACCCCTCTGAACTCCTGCTATCCCAAGACCATGAGGGTCTTTCAGGAGTGGCTATCACTGCTGCCATCGAAGGCATCCGTCCCTTCCTCGTAGAGACGCAGGCCTTGGTCTCCACTGCTGCCTACGGCACTCCCCAGCGCTCTGCCACCGGTTTCGACCAACGTCGTCTGAATATGCTGCTTGCTGTTTTGGAGAAGCGGGTTGGCTTTAAACTCATCCAGAAAGACGTTTTTATCAACATTGCTGGTGGTCTGCGCGTTACCGACCTTGCCATGGACCTGAGTGTGATAGCCGCAGTGTTGTCGAGCAATGTCGACACAGCCATCGAAGCGGGTTGGTGCATGGCAGGAGAAGTGGGACTGAGCGGCGAGGTGCGCCCTGTCAGTCGTATAGAACAAAGAATTGCCGAAGCAGAGAAACTCGGTTTCACTGATATGCTTGTACCCAGTCATAACCTGACAGGGTTGGACACCCGACGTTTCAAGATACGTCTGCATCCAGTGAGGAAAGTAGAAGAAGCCCTCCGTGAATTGTTTGGTTAAGAGTGGCGTTGTTGGCCCTTATCTCGCTGCCACGCACTCTATCTCCACCAACGCATTTTTTGGCAATGTCTTCACAGCCACTGCCGAGCGTCCTGGATATGGCATGGAGAAGAACGATGCATACACCTCATTCATAGCGGCGAAGTCGTTCATGTCGGCAAGGAAAACGGTTGTCTTCACCACATTGCCCATGTCCAGCCCTTCGGAATTGAGAATGGCCTTGATATTGAGAAGCGACTGTCGCGTCTGTTCCTTGATACCTCCTTCGGGGAATTGCCCGGTCGACGGGTCGATGGGGAGTTGCCCTGATGTGAATACGAGGCCATTTACTTCGATGGCTTGGCTATAGGGGCCGATGGCTGCAGGTGCCTTTTCTGTGTTCAATGCTTTCATCATAAGATTGTTTTGTGGTTATCACATGCAAAAATACACAATTATTTGACACTCCACCCCATTGTTTCCGTTTTTTTGTGTACCTTCGCAGCCTAAATTCACAGAAACTGACATTTATTACATTATGAAAAAAGCATTGTTATTGGCAGGTGCTGCCATTTGTTTCTTCCTGAGTATGCAAGCCCAGGATTATACCACACCAGGCACAGGCACAGTGTATTCATTCGAAGCATTGTCATCCATCCCGGGCAGTGGTGTTACCCTTACCGATGGTATATATGTGGTGAACGGCAAGGTGACCATCGCCGAGAACGATGCTTTTGTGATTGACAGCGGTGCTGAAATCCGCTTTGGCGACGAGGCCGAGTTGGTGGTTAACGGTAAAGCCGACCTCCGTGCCGAATCCCCTACCCTGCTTGGCGGCCTCTCCGGCACGACCTCTTGCTATGGCATGAACATGCAAAGCGGAGAGGTGACCGAGGTCAGCAACCTGACATTCGAAGAAGTAGGACTTCGTGGCGGTTCTTCTGCTGGCATGCATGTGAACAATTGCAAGTTCCTTCATCATAACGGCACCACTTCGGCAGCCCTCTTTCTTGGTGGCGACGGAGCATCATTTGAAATCATTGGATGTGAGTTTGAGAATTGTCAGAAAGCAGCGATTGGCGGTGCAGCCAATTACCTTTGTCCTGTTACCATCCAAGACTGCGTCTTCAGGAAGAACTCCCAGGCCAACGGCAACATCCCCCAACTCAACCTTACCGGTGCAGAAACCATCACCATCAAGAACTGCGTAGTGGAAGGTGACTCCACACTCAATATGGTTGGTGGCATCGCCGTCGCCAATTGGTTTGGTACAGCAGGCATCAATGTATGCATCGAGGATTGTGAAATCTCCGACAACCGTTATGGCATCACCACCATGGGAGTAATGGATGTCGTCATCAAGAACAATCGGATAGTGAACAACAAGTTCGAGAGCAACCCCAACAACGGTGGCAGTGGCATCAGTCTTTATGATCCCTATTACAAACAAAATGCCGTCATCACGGGCAATAGGATTGAGCGTAGCCTATGGGGTGTCACCGTTATTGGCTGTAGTGACGTCAACCTCGGGAAGACTACAGTGGATACCGATGCTTCCGACTACAATCCCGGAGGTAATATTTTCATCGACAATGGCAACAACGGGGTGTTATACGATATCTACAACAATTCCTCCAACACCGTCTATGCCCAGGGGAATTTCTGGAATGTGGCATCACAAGACAGCGTAAGCATCGAGACCGTAGTATACCACAAGAACGACAATCCCACGTTGGGCGAGGTGATTTACATGCCTGCTGGTGACGTACAAGGAGTGCGGGATGTTCATGGTGTCGGCTACGGTCGTGCAAAGATGTACAACCTCCAAGGTATGCCTGTTGATGAGAAGATAACTGCCCCACAGCAGAAACAGATTATCATCATCAACGGCAGGAAGGAAGTGAGATGACCCGATGCGTGTTAATTTTCCTGTTGGTTCTCTGTTCCATGTCGACTGTGTCTGCTCAGAAGCCCCTTGTCGACATGGGAAAACTACGTAGCCTCGACCTTTTGTTTGTGGTGTCACAAGCATCGAATGCCATCACAGAAGTCACCACGGGTATTGAAGGTTACCAAATAGACCATGTGGGAATCGTGCGGAAAGAAAACGGGAAGACAACAGTCATTGAGGCAGTTTACGAAGGTGTGCGGGAGATCGGTATAGATGATTTCATGCGTTCGGCACCTATTGTCTTGGTTGGACGTCTCGCCAAGCCGTTCGACAAGCGACAGACCATCTTCAATGTGATGAGCCTTGTGGGGCGCCCCTACGATTTCGTCTACCGAACCGGTCTTGAAGCAGTTTATTGCAGTGAACTGGTGTCGGAGAGTTATGTCGACCGCCATGGTGAGAAGTTGTTTCCGCCCGTCGCCATGTCTTTTCACGATGCGAGTGGCAATATTACCCCCTACTGGATAGACTTTTACTCACGTCGTGGGATGGATGTGCCCGAGGGTGAGCCCGGCACCAACCCAGGTGAACTGTCAAGGCGTGAAGCGATAAAAATCAAGTACTTGATTCGCAATTTTGTCAAGTAGAGTTGTCATACCGCTAACGCCATGGTAAAAAAACGCAAAAAAACGACGGTAAAAGAAAGATAATTGCGCCAAAATGATTATATTTGCAATCCGTAAAAAGATATTCTAACACTTTAATATCAATATTTTTGGATTATGAAAATTGACCAATTCAACTTTGCCGGCAAAAAGGCAATTGTACGTGTGGATTTCAATGTGCCATTGGATGAGAATGGCAAAATCACTGACGACACCCGCATCCGCGGTGCTCTCCCTACCCTGAAGAAGATTCTTGCTGACGGTGGTGCTCTTATCATCATGTCGCATATGGGAAAACCCAAGGGAAAAGTGAATCCCAAGTTCTCTCTCGGTCAGATTGTCGACGCCGTGGCCGCTGCCCTGGGCACAGAAGTGAAGTTTGCCCCCGACTGTGCCAAAGCCAAGGAGGCTGCCGATGCCCTGAAACCCGGTGAGGTGCTGTTGCTTGAGAACCTCCGTTTCTATCCTGAGGAGGAAGGCAAGCCCGTGGGTATCGAGAAAGACGACCCAGCCTACGACGATGCCAAGAAAGCCATGAAAGCCAGCCAGAAAGAGTTTGCCAAGACATTGGCCAGTTATGCTGACTGCTACGTGATGGATGCCTTTGGTACTGCTCACCGCAAGCATGCCTCTACTGCTGTCATCGACGAGTATTTCGACAAAGATCACAAGATGTTGGGTTACCTCATGGAGAAGGAAGTGACTGCTGTCGACAATGTGTTGGGCAACATCAAGCGTCCGTTCACCGCCATCATGGGTGGTTCGAAGGTTTCTACCAAAATCGGTATCATCGAGAATCTCCTCGGCAAGGTCGACAACCTGATTCTCTGCGGTGGCATGACCTATACCTTTGCCAAGGCTCAAGGTGGTAAGATTGGTAACTCCATCTGTGAGGACGACAAACTCGACGTGGCTCTCGATGTCATCAAGAAGGCCAAGGAGAATGGCGTGAACCTCGTGCTCGGTACCGACTGCATTGCTGCCGACGCATTTGCCAACGATGCCAACACCCAGGTTTGCCCTGCCAACGACATCCCCGAAGGATGGGAGGGCTTGGATGCTGGTCCTGAGACACGTAAGGCTTTTGCCAATGCCATCAAGGATGCCAAGACTATCCTGTGGAATGGTCCTGCCGGCGTGTTTGAGTTCGACAACTTCATCGGTGGCTCAAAAGCCATTGCCGACGCCATTGCCGAGGCAACAGCCAATGGTGCCTTCTCGCTGATTGGCGGTGGTGACTCCGTGGCTTGCATCAACAAGTTTGGCATGGCCGACCAGGTGTCGTACATCTCTACCGGTGGTGGTGCTCTCCTCGAGGCCATCGAGGGTAAAGTACTTCCCGGCGTGGCTGCCATTGAGGCATAACACCAGGAATGGAGAAAAGATCTCCCTTACTATAAAAAAATCCCTGCATTCGGTATGCAGGGATTTTTCTTTTCCATACTTTTCACACTTGTCAGAAAGTGTAAGGGTATTATTTCTTGAACAGGCGTTTGTAGAGGCCTTCGAAGCCGGCGCAGTGACGTGCCTCGTCCTTAGCCATCTCATGTACGGTGTCATGAGTAGCGTCCATATTGGCCTTCTTGGCATTGCGGGCAATACGGAACTTGTCCTCGCAAGCGCCACGCTCGGCAGCGATACGGGCCTCAAGGTTGCTCTTCGTGTCGCCAAGTACATCACCCAACAGTTCTGCGAACTTCGCAGCGTGCTCTGCCTCTTCAAAAGCATAGCGCTTGAAAGCCTCTGCCACCTCGGGATAGCCCTCACGGTCGGCCTGACGGCTCATAGCGAGATACATACCCACCTCGCCACACTCACCATTGAAGTGATTGAGCAGGTCTTTAATCATCTCTTCGTCGGCTCCTTCCTTACGGGCTGCACCCAGTTCGTGTACAGTGGCGAAAGGCTGTTCCTCACCTTCCACTACCTCGTTGAACTTCGATGCTGGTGCTTTACAGATTGGACACTTCTCGGGTGGCTCTGGCCCCTCGTGGATGTAACCGCAAACGGTGCAAATAAACTTCTTTTTCATAATGTTTGTGTTTAATTAGGTTAAGAATATCGAATGTGCAAATATAGTGAAAGCCGAAGACAAAGCAAAACAAAAAGCGAAAAATTTTTGTTTTCTTTGTTGAGGCGCATCCTATATTCGCCACGAAGTGGCAAATAGTGAAAGCCGAAGACAAAGCAAAACAAAAAGCGAAAAATTTTTGTTTTCTTTGTTGAGGCGCATCCTATATTCGCCACAAAGTGGCAAATAGTGAAAGCCGAAGACTTGAAAAGCGTCAACTTATTCAGAACAATATATATAGTTTTCTCCTATGCAGTGAAGTTTTTCAAATCACAACTATCTTTTATTCAACAAATTAATCTATTCTGTCAACTCTTGTCAACTAATATTTTGTCAATTCCTTTGTATATATTGACTAAATATGCTAATTTTGTCAACTACTATATTATACATCCTACCTTTTTATATTATAGCCATCATAGCATAATATGTTGTAATTCTTGAAAACCAAGATGCGCTGTCACACCCCCATAAGCCCCAATCTATATGTAGCCAGATTTTGCATTTGGCTTATTCCCCTCCTGCTTGCTTTATCAGCATGCACGGGTAAAGGCGGCTATGATACGTTGCTTGACAAGGCGGATTCGTTGGTGAACACCCATCCCGACTCCGTCATCCAACTACTTGAACCATTAAATGGAGAGAAGGGAGAAATGGCGACAGCGCAGAGAATGCGATGGCAGTTGCTCCTAACCTCTGCCCAAAATAAATGCGATACGGTTTTCAATCATGCAGACATACAATTGGAACTGGTGAAATACTATGACCGCCAAGGCTCGCCCAATGAACGGATGACAGCGCATTATCTATTAGGACGTGCCTATAGCGATATGGGTGAGACTCCACAGGCTCTGCAGTGTTTTCTTGACGCCGTGGAATGTGCCGACACGACTTCACAGGACTGTGATTTCAACACCCTTTTCCCCATTTACGGACAGATGGCTATGATCTATCAGTCACAGTGTCTACCCGAAGAGGAATTGGCATCATGGAATCAATATAGCCATTATGCTATGAAAAGCGGTGACATGTATAACCACATCCGTGGTATGGAACTGATGATTGGTCCATATTTTAACATGGGAGATACCGTTTCGTGCCTTCGCATCACAGAGAAGTGCCGAGAGGAATATGCTAGACAAGGGATGCCCCAAGAAGCGGCGAGTGTTTTACCTACTGCCATTGATATTCATCTGCTTAATGCTGATTATGAAAAAGCAAGAGAGTTGATGGTGATATTTGAGAGAGAGTCAGGCCTTTTCGACTCCAACGGCAACATCAGCAAAGGCAGAGAAGGCTATTACCATAGCAAAGGCCTTTATTATTTAGGGATTCATGAAAACGACTCCGCAGAATACTATTTCAGGAAATTGCAAAGCATCCATCTCAACCACGATTTTAAGGCAAACAAGGGATTGCTTACCTTATATAAAAAAAAGAATAACATCGACTCTATCTCAAAATATGCCGAACTATATGTGAATAGTGTGGACTCACTTTTAAATGAGAATCAAACTGATGCCGTTGCCATCACTCACTCCCTCTACAATTATAACAAAATGGAACGGGTGGCGAGCGAAAAGACAATGGTGTTGGAAAGAATAAAGACATGGGGGTTAGTGATTGCATTGATATGTCTGATGTCGGCCATTGCCGTGATTGATTTTTACTTAAAACAAAAACGAAAGAAGAAGGCAGAGATGGCCCGTCGTCGTCAGTTGAAGGCGGGAATGGCGGGACATGTTCAAAACAAGGAGGCTACAAACGACAACCATTCCCATGAAAACGACATCAACGAGATGAAAGAGTATATCAACGAACTGACAGAAGAACTATCTACATCCAGACGCTTGACCTCGGAAGCCATTGCAGCAAAAGACGAGGAAATCAAGGAGTTGACAACTAAATACAAGGGGTTCGACAAATTTCTCAACAACATGACCAAGGATGAAGTGGTAAAGGCCATCCAACAGTCAGATATAATCCGAGAATTCAAGTTCTACATAGAACACCCCGTCCGCCCGCCATCAACAGAAGACTGGGGCAGGCTCGATAGGTTTTTCCACGATGTTCATCCCAATTTCTCACTCACGCTACAAGATACCTATCACCTGAACACCAACGAATACAGGGTTTGCCAGTTGGTCTTCGCTGGCATATCCCCCTCGGGTATTGCCGTACTGATGGGCTTCGACAAGTCGAACGTTACCAACATACGCAAGCGTCTGCTGACCAAACTGATGGGAAAAAACGGCAAGGCCAGCGAATTCGACCAGTTCCTATTCTCCATACCGCTCATATAACGACTGGAAAAGTCAGATTTCAGACATGTGGTAAAAAAAAAAGTGAGAGAATCTGAATAAAAAATACCTTTTCTATATTAAAAGATATCAAAAAAGTAACATTTCGACTTTGTTTTTGGGAAATTTGTGTAATTTTGCACCCAATTAGCAAATCAAACCATTTTTTTGAATTATTATTCATTGTAAAGTTATGAAGAAACTGTCAAAGGTTATTGTGTTAGGAAGTGGGGCCTTGAAGATTGGACAGGCCGGAGAATTCGACTACTCGGGGTCTCAAGCACTAAAAGCCCTAAGAGAAGAAGGCATCTCCAGCGTCCTGGTCAATCCCAACATCGCCACTATCCAGACCAGTGAAGGCATTGCCGACAAAGTCTATTTCCAACCCGTCACTACGCACTTCGTCACTGAAATCATCAAGAAAGAGCGTCCTGACGGGATTTTATTGGCCTTTGGTGGACAGACAGCCTTGAACTGCGGTACAGAACTCTACCTTAATGGCACTCTAGACAAGTATGGCGTACAGGTGCTGGGAACCAGCGTGGAAGCCATTATGAACACAGAAGACCGCGACCGTTTCGTGAAAAAACTCAACGAGGCGGAACTGAAGACCCCTGTGAGCCATGCCGTGGAAAATATGGACGATGCCCTGAAGGCTGCCCGCCAGATAGGCTTCCCCATTATGATCCGTTCTGCCTACGCCTTGGGCGGGCTCGGTTCGGGACTTTGCAATGACGAGAAAGGCTTTGTGGAACTGGCAGAGAGCGCCTTTACCTTCGCTCCCCAGATTCTGGTTGAGGAAAGTCTGAAAGGATGGAAAGAGATAGAGTTTGAGGTCATCCGCGATGCCAAGGACCGTTGCTTCACCGTTGCCTCGATGGAGAATTTCGACCCACTGGGCATCCACACCGGAGAGTCGATAGTGGTGGCTCCTACCTGCTCGCTTACCGATGAACAGGTGAAGATGCTCCAAGACCTCTCCGTGAAATGCGTGAAACACCTCAATATCGTTGGCGAGTGCAACATTCAGTTCGCCTTCAACGCTGAAACCAATGACTACCGCATCATCGAAATCAACGCACGTCTCTCGCGCTCGTCGGCACTGGCTTCCAAGGCCACCGGATATCCTCTGGCATTCGTGGCAGCCAAAATTGCCCTGGGCTATACCCTCGACCAAATTGGTGAGATGGGCACGCCCAACTCGGCATACGTCGCCCCCAGCCTCGACTACATGATTTGCAAGATACCGCGCTGGGACCTCACGAAATTCGCCGGTGTGAGCCGTCTGATTGGTTCATCGATGAAATCAGTAGGCGAAATCATGAGTATCGGCCGCACCTTTGAGGAGATGATACAGAAGGGACTCCGAATGATTGGTCAGGGCATGCACGGGTTCGTGGGCAACGACCACACCCGTTTCGAAAACCTTGACGACTCCTTGGAGAATCCCACCGACCTCAGAATCTTTGCTATAGCCCAAGCACTTGAGGAAGGCTATACTGTGGAGCGCATCGAGCAACTGACGAAAATCGACAAATGGTTTATCGAGAGGCTGAAACACATCGTAGACCTGAAAAAGCAGTTGATGACCTACAACAAGTTGGAAGACCTCGACGACCACTTCCTCCAGGAGGTGAAAGCCGCCGGTTTCAGCGATTTCCAGATTGCACGCTTCGTGTTGAAGCCCAAGAGTGGCAACATGGAGAAAGAGAATCTCGAAGTAAGGAGATACAGACAGTCGAAAGGCATTATGCCCGCTGTGAAACGCATCAATACGGTGGCCAGTGAGCATCCCGAACTCACCAACTACCTCTACTTCACCTACAATACCCCACCCGTTCACGACATACCTTATTATAAAAATGAGAAGTCAGTGGTGGTATTGGGCAGCGGTGCTTACCGCATCGGCTCCAGTGTGGAGTTCGACTGGTGCTCGGTCAACGCCATCAACACCGCAAGAAAACTGGGATATAAGTCGATCATGATCAACTACAACCCCGAGACGGTGTCGACCGACTATGACATGTGCGACCGCCTGTATTTCGACGAACTGTCGCTCGAAAGGGTGCTCGACGTGATAGAGTTGGAACAGCCCCGTGGCGTAATCGTGAGCGTGGGCGGACAGATACCCAACAATCTTGCGATGAAACTGCATCGCAGGGGCGTGCCTGTGCTGGGAACGAGTCCGGTGGATATCGACCGTGCAGAGAACCGCGACAAATTCTCTGCCATGCTCGACAAACTTGGTGTTGACCAACCCGCTTGGCGCGCACTCACCTCGTTTGAAGATATCAAGGAGTTTGTTAGCGAGGTGGGCTATCCCGTCTTGGTAAGACCGTCGTACGTGCTCAGTGGTGCTGCCATGAATGTTTGCTACGACGACGAGGAACTGCACCGGTTCCTGGAGAAAGCCACCGAGGTATCGAAAGACTATCCCGTGGTGGTGAGCCAGTTCATGCAAGACACGAAGGAAATAGAGTTTGACGCCGTGGCCGACAAGGGCGACATCGTTGAGTATGCCATCAGCGAGCACATCGAATATGCCGGTGTTCACTCTGGTGATGCTACGATGGTGTTCCCTGCCCAGAACATCTATTTCTCTACCATCAGGCAGATCAAGAAGATTTCGCGCAAGATAGCAAAAGAACTCAATATCAGCGGACCCTTCAACATCCAGTTCCTTGCCAAGAACCGTGAGGTAAAGGTGATAGAATGCAACCTCCGCGCATCGCGCTCATTCCCGTTTGTGTCGAAAATACTGAAGCGCAACTTTATCGAGACTGCAACGAAGATTATGCTCGATGCTCCCTACACCCGTCCCGACAAGTCGGAGTTCGACATCGACCGTATCGGCGTGAAAGCCAGCCAGTTCTCCTTCGCACGTCTGCAGAATGCCGACCCTGTGCTGGGTGTCGACATGTCATCGACCGGCGAGGTGGGCTGCTTGGGCGACTCGATGGAAGAGGCATTGCTCAACGCACTGATAGCAACCGGCTACCGCATGCCTAATGAATCCGAGCATCCTGCCATCCTGATGAGCAGCGGTGGTGCCAAGGGTAAGGTCGACCTGCTCGAACCCGCCCGTCAGTTGATTCGCAACGGCTTCGCCATCTATGGCACGGCAGGAACAGCCAAATTCCTGCAAGACAACGGCATTGATGCACAGGCTGTGGCATGGCCCGATGAGGAAGGCGACAACAACGTGATGGACATGATTGCTTCCCACCGTTTCAACCTCATCATCAATGTGCCGAAGAACCATACGAAGCGCGAGTTGACCAATGGTTACCGTATCCGTCGTGCTGCCATCGACCACAACATTCCATTGATGACCAACGTGCGCTTGGCGAAGGCATTCATCATGGCTTTCTGTTCACTGAGTCAGGATGACATCCAGATCAAGAGTTGGCAGGAATACAATTCATGATAAGATAACAACAGACTACAAATCTTTTATACCGACGAGGGGCAGCCATGATGGCTGCCCCTCGTCGATTATATTATACAGAATGATTATCTTCGCTTCAGACGGGCGTTCTCCGAAACCGAGAACTTCACTTTCTTTCCTTTGGCAATGACAGGATAATCCCATTCGCCGTTAAGTATCCTCACCACTGTTTTTCTGCCCACCGGCACATCGTCGACAGCCTGTTGCAAGTCCATGTAATTGCCTTTGCCATCGGCAGCCACGATAAAGTCGTAATGGCGGATATACTTGCGTAACGCTGGGGCCACCTTCCCTATTTCGTCGACCAAAAGTGACGCCACCTCATGAGCCCCATAAACGCAGTAGTGGGTATTGTCTTCTCTGCCTTGAGGCAGCGATGGGTTCTCACCAGGCTTGAACCACATATGCAGTGCTTTGGAACCTTCTGGACCAAGCGACTGCTCCAAGTCGTGCGTCACCTTGTTTGCATCCACGAAGAGCGTAGAAGTGGCACTTGCCACATGACGCGGAGCCACGATATAATCGCCGTGTGTATCTACCAGTACCGTTCCTTCAGTCACAGACTGTCCGGTATAAACAGTCTCGCGGAGTTTCTCGTCATCATCGTTGAGGGCAACTGCTTGCTGGAAGTTCCGTCTTACCACACTGTTCATAAGGATGGGGATACCGCCTTTGGAACGAGTCTCCTCTACAAACCGGGTGAGATTGGCATCAAAGGTAGAACCTGGGTCGGTGTGGCGGTCGGTCTGTGGTTTCTCGTCGTTGTGACCAAACTGTATGATGACATAGTCGCCAGGCTTAATGAGGTCGAGCACCTTCTTCCATCGTCCCTCGTCGATGAAACTCTTCGAGGAGCGGCCGTTCACGGCATGGTTGTCTACCACCACGTCATCGGAGAAGAAACCTTGCAGCACCATCCCCCACCCTCTTTCCGGCTTACCATTGTCGTAGGGTTTGTTGGCCATGGTGGAGTCGCCAATCATGAACACGGTGATATGCTTACGCCCTGAGGAGAGCATAAATACCATCAAGACGGCAAGCAATACGAAGGCAAGGCGTTTCATAGTCTATTTGCTGACATGTTGGATGAGTTGTTGCAAATCCACCAGCAGTTGCTCACCGGATTCCATATCCTTGAGGGTGACTTTGCCCTCAGCCATCTCATTGTCGCCAGCCAATGCCACAAAAGGAATTGCTTTGGCGTTGGCATACGACATCTGCTTCTTCATCTTTGCCTTATCGGGGAAAACCTCGCACCTGATGCCTGCAGCACGGCAAGCAGCAGCCATAGGAAGGCAATAGGCGGTCTCCTTTTCTCCGAAATTGACGAAGAGCAACTGAGCGGTCTCGATGGTATCCTTGGGATAAAGGTCGAGATTGTTGAGCACGTCGTAGATACGGTCGGCTCCGAAAGAGATGCCCACGCCACTCAGTCCGGGCATGCCGAAGATGCCAGTGAGGTTGTCGTAACGCCCTCCACCGAGGATACTGCCCATGGCCGTGTCGAGGGCCTTCACCTCGAAGATGGCACCTGTATAGTAATTCAATCCACGAGCCAAAGTGAGGTCAAGTTCCACAACATTGCGTAGACTGCAATTCTTGAGCATGTCAAGAATCTGCCGCACCTCTTCCACTCCTTTCATTCCCACCTCAGACTGGGCAAGGACAAGTGAAATGTCATTCAGTTTCGTGTCATTGTCGCCCGACAAACGAAGGATGGGCTGCAACTTCTCTATCGCCTCGGCACCCACGCCATTGGCAGCGAGTTCGGCATTCACATTATCGATGCCTATCTTATCCAACTTGTCGATGGCCACAGTGATATCCACAATCTTTTCGGCCTCACCAATGACCTCGGCAATGCCGGAGAGAATCTTTCGGTTATTGATTTTTATCGCTACCCTTACACCAAATCGTGTAAACACAGTGTCGACAATCTGCATCAGTTCCACCTCGTTGAGCAAAGAGTCGCTACCCACGATATCGGCATCACACTGATAGAACTCCCGGTATCGTCCCTTCTGTGGTCGGTCGGCCCTCCACACGGGTTGTATCTGGTAACGCTTGAAAGGCAACTGCAGTTCGTCGCGGTGCATCACAACGAAACGGGCAAAGGGAACAGTGAGGTCGTAGCGCAAACCCTTTTCACACATTCTGGCTGCCAGAGGAAGAAGTTGAGGGTCTTGCAACTCCTCTGGTTTTACCTTGGCCAGATAGTCGCCGGAGTTGAGAATCTTGAAAAGGAGTTTGTCGCCTTCCTCTCCATATTTGCCCATGAGGGTCTGCATCTGCTCAAGAGCAGGCGTCTCTATCTGTTGGAAGCCATAGAGCGCAAACACCTCACGGATGGTGTTGAAAATATAATTGCGTTTCGCCATCTCGACAGGCGTGAAATCACGCGTGCCCTTTGGGATACTTGGTTTCTGTGCCATAATTTATTGTCTCACAATTGTTTGTTCACGGTCGGGACCCACCGAAACTATCTTGATGGGAGTCTCCAACTGTTCTTCAAGGAATGATATATATTGGCGGAATGCCTCGGGAAATTCAGATTCACTGGTTATTGAAGTCATGTCTGTCTTCCAACCGGGGTGTTCCACATAGACGGGTTCGATACCATTTTCGATATCATAAGGGAAGTCAGTTATCTGCTTGCCATTCTGCTTGTACGCCACACAGGCCTTGATAGTGTCGAAGCCATCGAGCACATCACTCTTCATCATGATGAGTTGGGTAACACCATTCACCATGATGGAATATCTCAAGGCAACGAGGTCTATCCAGCCACAACGGCGCTCACGGCCTGTCACCGCACCATATTCATGGCCCAACTGGCGTATCAAGGCGCCGGTCTCATCGAAGAGTTCGGTGGGGAAAGGTCCGGCACCGACCCTCGTGCAATAGGCTTTCATGATGCCATAGACCTCACCAATCTTATTGGGTCCGATACCCAGTCCCGTGCAAGCACCAGCACAAATGGTGTTGGAAGAGGTGACGAAAGGATAACTGCCAAAATCAACGTCAAGCATGGTGCCTTGTGCGCCCTCGCAAAGAATGCTCTTGCCCTGCTTGAGCAGGTTGTTGACCTCGTGCTCACTGTCGACGATATGGAACTGCTTGATAAACTCTATGCCTTCCATCCATTTCTTCTCCACCTCGCTGATGTCGTAGTCAACAAAGCCCAACGACTTGAGGGTGGCTTCATGGCGCGCCTTGTGAGCAGCATATTTCTCTTCGAAACGGTCGAAGATGTCGCCTACACGCAAACCATTACGGGAAATCTTGTCCGTATAGGTAGGGCCTATGCCCTTTCCGGTTGTACCTACCTTGCTCTTACCCTTGGCGGCCTCAAGTGCAGCGTCGAGCAGGCGGTGTGTGGGCATGATGAGATGTGCCTTCTTGGAGATATGGAGCCTGTTTTTTAGAGAGTGGCCACTACGCTCCAAATCCTTGGCCTCATCCATGAAAAGGTCGGGGGCAAGCACCACGCCATTGCCGATGATATTCACCTTGCCACCTTGGAAGATGCCCGAAGGAATGCTTCTGAGCACATATTTCTGACCTTCGAACTCCAAGGTGTGGCCTGCATTAGGACCACCTTGAAATCTTGCGATGACGTCGTAATTGGGCGTCATTACATCGACTACCTTTCCTTTGCCTTCGTCTCCCCATTGCAATCCAAGGAGAACATCTACTTTGCCATTGTTCATTTCTTAGAAATATTTCTTGGTTTGTTTGTCCTGGTTTTCTTTCTGGTCATGCGGGCCTGACATGCACTGCAAATGCCATAGATATAAAGGGAAAAACCCATCTGATGGAATCGTTTGAGTTTGATGGAGCCTATGGCATCAGCGAAATGCGTGGCTGCCACTTCGTCCACTCTCCCGCAAATGGTACAAATCTGATGACAATGATTGTCGTTGTTGTAACTTGCTTCGTATTTTGTACACTGCTGGAAGTTGTGCCTCACCACCAACCGCAATTTCATGAAGAGATTGACGGCATTGTAGAGAGTGGCCCTACTTACCCTGAAGTTGTCGTGCTCCATTTTCGCGCCCAACTCTTCCAGGGTGAAATGGCCATTCATCTTATACACTGCATCAAGTATGGCAAAGCGCTCTGGGGTCTTCCTGAAATGATTCTCCTCCAGATAATTGGCCAGCGTCTGTCGCACCTTGACTAAAATGTTCTCTTCCATGAATGCCGTAAATCTTCCCAATTCGCTGCAAAGGTAATACAAAGCACGGGAAAAGCCAAAAGAATTTGGTTTTTTCCCATAGCAATAGGCTCATAGGCACTCGCTTTATTTTAATATCGAAGGATTCCTGTCTCCACATAGCACTGCCCCTTTCCTTAGCAAGGTCTTCAAAAAAACATTGAAGCAGGTATATTTTTTTCAGATTTTATGCTTATCTTTGCCATGCCATTGATGATTTTTGCTTGTTTTGTTTTGCAGCACTTAAGTAAGTGAAAATTCTGCTTTGGCATCATTCTGAGTTATTATTGTCCTCAGTAATTTGAAATTGATGGTTAACTAAAGTGCTGCGGAATTATGTCGAAAAAGAACTATGAGAAATTTTTGTCTTTCTTTCATCGCGACGTTCCTGATTGTCCTACCGATGGTAGCACAGACGCGCCAACTGTCTCCCCTTGTCGGGAAAGCCAAGCGAACACTGCCCCCAACAACAGTTGTGCAAGTGCAGAAGAAAGCCATCGGCATCGAATCAGAAGTCGTTGACAGCCATGGCATCATTGTCTCGCCAGCCGCCGGCGCCCACCATTTCTATGCCCGCAGCGGCATCGCCTACTATCTCGATTTCGAAGACATTATGGTGGGCGAACAGGATGATGCGGTAGAAATAGTGGACTGTGGCGACGGCACCGTCTATATCAAGGACATCATCTCGCATTACTTGTCGGGAGCATGGGTGAAAGGAACAAAAAATGGCAACACCATCACCGTCGCGCCGCGTCAACCCATCGCCTACAGCGCAGAATACCACTCCACCATCAGCGTACGCTGGGGTCGCATCGACCTTGAAGGCGCATTCCAGGCCGATGATGGATATGCCGATGCCTTTACTTTCACCATCGACGGCGATGTCATCAGCCTGCAAGGTACGACACAAGATGCCGAAGGAGAGGAAGGCCACTTCATGGGTCTCTTCTGGGACGACGACAATACCGCTCTGGGCTATGGCGATGTGGAGAGCGTTTGGACATTGCTCAACACCGTCAGCAAAGTCGACGAACTGCCTTATCTCAACACCTTTGAAACGCTGGATGAACAGAATTCCTTCTCGATTATCGACAACAATAACGACGGCATCACCTGGCATTTCATTATGAACAGCGACTACGAGCACTATGCACGCTACTCCTACAGCGACACGGAAGACGCTGACGACTGGCTCGTGTCTCCCAGTATCCTGCTCCAAGCCGGGAAACACTACCGCATGGCTTTCGACACACGTATAGCCGATAGCGAGGAACTTATCGAAGTGGCCATGGGCAACCAGCCCACAGCCGAGGCGATGACCCGACAGGTGATAGACCCCACGGAGGTGATATGGACAGAAAACAAGACCCTTGAGAACGGCGACATCGTAGTAGATGAGACCGGATACTACTATTTCGGCATCCACGCCATATCGGAGAAAGACAAATACCGTCTCTATGCCGACAACTTCCTCGTCGATGTCATCGAGATGGAAGCCCCTGCCGCCGTCACCGACTTGCAAGTGATTCCCACCAAGAATATGCTTGAGGCCACTGTCACCTTCACCGCTCCCAGCACCAAACGCGATGGTACTCCATTGGAGGGCAATATGACAAAGATTGACTTGCTGCGCGATGGTCAGGTCATTAAAACCTTTGAGAATGTGGCTCCCGGCACGTCGCTCTCCCATGTCGACAATGCCGACGACCTGGCCATAGGCTATCATACCTATCAGGTGGTGGCTTTCAACGAGAAAGGCAAGGGCAAAATGAGTGACGAGGTGAGGGTATACCTCACAGCCGTCATTGAGGTGCCCTATTATTTCGACCTCAGGGATGAGAAAAATATCGACGTCTTCACCATTATCGACAACAACAACGATGGGTCGACATGGAAGTGGGATGATGGCTATGGCACCAGTTATGTCTACAATGCCGACAACTCTGGCGACGACTACCTCATCTCGCCGAAAATCCACCTGCAAGGAGGCAAGAATTACTTTATGAGTATCAATGCCGTGACCAGCGGCTATCCAGAACGCTTCGAGGTGCTTCTGGGCAAGGAACCCACTGTGGAGGCTCTCACAACACAGGTGATAGCTCCCACTGATGTAACCAACTTCGAAGACCCCGGTGATATCTTTGAACAGATATTCTCCGTGCCCGAGGATGGTATCTACCACCTTGCCCTCCATGCCATCAGTGATGCCGACATGGACCATCTTATTATCAACTTCATCTCCATCGAAGACGGGCAATCACCCACTTCACCTGCTGCTCCCGATTTCGAGGTCATCCCCGACGCGGAAGGTGAACTCCTCGCTGAGTTGAAGATAACCGTCCCCACGCTGGCCTGCGACGGCACGCCTCTCGGCGATATATTAGAGGGCGGAATTGATATTTACCGCGACGATGAAATGGTAGGCAGTTTATACGGCGCCATGCCTGTTGGCGAAACGCTTAGTTATTTTGATTCCCCCAGCACCAACGGCTACCATGTCTACCGACTCATCCCCTACAATGAAAGCGGCTATGGCATGAGGAGTGAAAAGGACACTGTCTATGTGGGTGTCGATATACCACTAGCCGTGGAAAACTTCATCGCTACCGACAATCTCAACCACGTCACGTTGAAGTGGGACAAGGTAGGCAATGTGGGCGAAAACGAACACTTCGTCAACCCCCAAAAGGTTGACTACACCATCTGGTCAACCAAAATGGAAGAGGGTTGGTTTGGCAACGAACTCGTCTATGATGAGGCTCTTGCCACGGTCCGTGACCAAAACACCTTCGACATTGACTACGACACGGAGACGGGCGACCAGAAATGGGAGTTCTGGGTAGTTGAACCATCTTCCGCTGCCGGAACAGGTAACAACACTGTGACGGGCCTCGTCGTGGGAGCACCTTACCAACTGCCCATCAACGAGGGTTTCACCGACAATGCCCTACACTATTTCTGGGACTCCAATGCCGAACTCTTAGTCTCGTCTGATGCCAACGACGGTGATACCAGCGCATTGGCTATGCTGACATCGGAAGCCGGTGAAATCTATTTCCTCTCTGGCAAGTTCGACATCAAGGATGCAGCCTATCCCGTACTGGCATTCGATGTGAAAGCACAAGGTATCAGTCAGTTGAATGTCACGGGCAGTGTCGATGGCGCCGAACAGGCACTGATACAACCAGGCATTCCTATCAGCGAGAATTACACCACGGTATGCGTTCCTCTGACGTCACTGAAGAATGGACATTATGCACAAGTGGGATTCACAGCCGAATTCACCACACCTTCGGAATTTGACTTCTTTGGCGAATTGCAGACATTAGGCGACGTGATGCTCATCGACAACGTCCGTATCGTCGATGACCAAGCGTTGGCTGTCGGTCAGGTTGAGAACAACACCGGCCATGCACTCGATATCTATACGCTCGACGGCAGACTCATGCGTGACAATGCCAAGAGCACGAAGGGTCTCAAGGGTGCCTTTGTGGTGCACCAAAAGGGAGGCAAAGGCAAGACCGTCATCGTGAAATGACCTATGCTCAGTTATACAAAAGTGGGATGCTGCTGGTCAGCATCCCACTTTTATTTGTTTTTTTATATTGGTGTCCGCTAAAACTTTTGAGCGACATACGAATTAAGGTCGAGTCCCTCGCTTGGAACTCGACCTTTTTTGTTACCTTTGTTTTTGCTACAAAACTACAATAACATGAACAAAGGTACACATTTTATGCGAACCATCCAAAAATGCGAACCTTAACCTGCCACATCCTATTGGAAAAGTAGTTGCGGTTGCAAAAGGTTCGCATTTCTTTTTCTTC
>OMZE01000001.1 GCA_900315455.1 uncultured Prevotellaceae bacterium
AAAAAAGATATTTTGTATCTTTGTAGCATAAATTAATATATTTAGTGGAGTATGAGATTTCGTCATTCAAAAATTGGTTCGCAGAGTTTTTTATTCTCTTCCAAGGAATCTATGGAGGAATACTATAAAGTCGCCTACGAATTGACAAAAAAGCTTTTCGTAGGCATGTCAAAACATGCTTTAGTTTTCAATTCCACCAAATACAACATTTATGAACCTCCATTCCTGTTTAGGGAGCGACAACTTGACACGT
Source organism: uncultured Prevotellaceae bacterium (assembly GCA_900315455.1). GTDB lineage: Bacteria > Bacteroidota > Bacteroidia > Bacteroidales > Bacteroidaceae > Prevotella. Next base: position 254 of record OMZE01000001.1, read on the forward strand.
TAATTATGCCCGTACTGGACTCGCTTTGCAAGGGTCTTGCATTTGCTGAATATCCAATGACGCGAAACAGCAGAAAGAAAGGTCTGGAAATTGAAGACTCGCAAGGCAGAATTGATTATTGGTGTATCTATAAGGACTATAGTTTTGTTATAGAGGTCAAACATAGCTATGACAATTTCGAAACATCTTCAACAAACGACGAGAGATTGCTACAAAGATGGCGCACTATGAATATTGTCCAACTTGACAACATCAAAGATGAGATTAAACACTTTGAAGAAAAAACTAAAGGCGTAATTCGGTTAGGTCTGCATTTTATTACTTCACATAGCGGTACGAGGCTGAAAGATAATATTAGAGATACTTTTATTTCACAGGAATGTGAGATGCTTTCTCGTTTGTATGTGGATTTGAAAGGTATTACTCCTCCTGATTTTATGTCAGTGTGGGAATTAGATGATGATATGGTTTGTTATGATAATGACAGAGCCTATCCTGGGTTAATAGTTATGGCAAAATTTTTCAAAGATATAAAACATAAAGGTTCAAAAGATTATTATGAATAGTATAAAATACGTTTTGCTCAAAGGAAATGAAAGGTTCCTTGATCATCCCAAAAGTGTTGCCCTATATGGAAAGCTCTTTTGGCGAAAATCAGACAAAAAATTCAATGTCGGTGACATCGTGTACCTCTTCATGTCTGGTAAAGGACATTATCAAATTAGATACAAATTAGAAGTGACCAATACAAGTGTACCACGGCATGATAAGAGCTGTTGGATAGCTCCATTTGTGCCTGATAATGACTGCTATGAGTTTACCCCTGTGGCAGCAATGTATGAGGGCGAAGAACTTGGTTATGATGAATTAGAGTCCATTGGTATCAGCCGTTACACTCAGTATTCCACACTTAATGCGGAACAGGTGAACTTCATTGATAAGTATTTCAAATAATAAGGAACTATAGCTAAACAACAGAAATTGGACTACTTCCCCACGCAAAAAATTTAACAAATTGATAATCAATTAGTTGGAAATATTAGGAATGAAATTTGAGCCAAATTCTAAAACGCTGAAAATCAACAATTTGCAAAACTGATAATTACTATTTTTATTGTCAGAATTCCTTGTCGATTTGGAAAAATTATGCATTATTAACAGTTCAATTGAGCCAAATCGGGAATCAGAATTACATATTGAAGGCTTATATGAAGATAGATAATACGCTGAAGAAAATCGTACTTCTCACTTCTACGAGAAAATAGGAGTATAGTTTTTGTTATACCATCCATGTGTGGTTGTTCTTCGTAAATCCTCTACCAGCTATTCATATGTAGAGTGAGATTTGTATAACCATTAATATAAAACTTAAATTGTAGCTATATGTAGCGTTGTTGATAATCAACCACTTACGTTGTTAATCAACGTGAGATGAATGTAGCGGAAATGTAGCAAAGTGTAGTTATATGTAGCAAAGCTACTATTTTATCTGTTTAGATATGTGAAAGATGTGTAGTGGAATAGTGGTGCAATGGTGGTGGAGGGATGGTGGAATGATGGTGGAGGGATGGTGGAGGGATGGTGGAAGTCTCCCACCATCATTCCACCATCGATTAAAATAGGTGGACTGCTTTATACAATTCCCCCTATTCGCTTGTTGAATTCATTGGCATAAAGTACCCCCAAAAGGTACTGTTCCAACTGCTCCAATGGCAGGTAGTCAGTACATTTTGTGCCATATTCTCCTGGTTCTGGTACGACATAGACTGCATACCTTGCCCCACATCGGGCATCAGCCGCCCGAAGGATGGCTTTCGGATTTATATCTTTTACCCATCCCTCAATCATGGATTTTCTTTGCTTGCTTGTCATATCACTTGATGATTTAGGTTGGGAATAGGCAGCACATCTGCCACCTATCCCCAAGGTGATTTAAGCACCAATTTCAGACGTTACAAACTCTAAATGGCCAGCGAAGATTTCATCTACATCAATTTCATGCTCATTGCCCCGGTCGTTCTTCTCGTCTCCAATGATGGTAAGTTTGCCATCCTTGTTCACTCTGACGGCAAGGATAACCACGTCACAAGGCTCGTCATAGTCGTATGCGGCAATGATAGGACACTCACCTTCGAAGTGCCACTCATACCCATCATCCACACTCTCGCCATATTGACGGAGAGTTTCAGCAAGTTCTTCCTGCTCTCGATGCTTCACCTCCTGTACACTGTCATAAATGGAGTAATCTTTCAACCGTGCGTGGCGAATGACACGGGTCTCCTCGCCATTTTCTTCATTGATGCCGAAATCATGAAACTGCATTGGCACATAGTCGATGGGTGCAGCCATCCAAGAAATGTTGTTTAGCGAATAGTCGTGCTCTGCCAAGAACACCTCAATGTCCTCTTCCAGCATGTGGTCGGGAACGTTCAAAACCTCAATGCGCAAGTCTGCGCTGTTCATTACGATAATCTTCATAATCTTGTCATATTATTGGGTTAAACATATCAGTCTTTATCATACAGCCGTGAGAGAAACGCCTGCAAGTCCTCGTCCTCAATCTCTGCGAGGGTGCAAGGCTTGAACTGCTTGTCTTGCTCAATCCTCAAAGTGCCAAGTCCGAAGTCGCTTGCATCATTGGTGACGCTTGCCATTTCGTTTGCTGACTGGTAGCCATATTCCGTTTCTTGCAGACCGGTTACGATGCCATAGAGTGTGAAGTCGTCACCTTCGGGCTGCCCTTCGAGAATGTACCATCGGATGTTTCCGAGATAAAACACTGCGATGCAGATAGCATCTTTCTTCTTCGCGTCCTGAGAATACAGGGGATAACCGCTCAAAGCCTCTGTCAGTTCTGGAGTTATCAGTCGGTTGTTGAATTTGGTTGTTGCCATGTTGCTTGAAATTTTTATATCCCTTTTATCAAAGCCATTCGGCTTCAAGTGATGGGAAGATTTTTCTGCTTTCAGAAGAGCGGAGATGGCAACAAAGGCAAGTCTGGCGTGAAGAATACTCTTTTGGCACAAAAGGAAGATTGTTCGCAAGACACGACTTGCAGTATGACAGCTCCAAGGTAACTTCGCAGAAAAATGATTCCCCTGTCACATGAATGCCGATGTGATAGAAGATTGGAAATACGATGGGAAAAGTTGGGCCTCGGAGAGTGAAAGTACAGAAACCTGAAAGACGGTGGGCTGCGGAAAAGGCACGACGGCCAGAACGGACAACAAAGCGAGTGAACAATGACAGCTTGGAATAAGCCATCATACAGAGCTGGCGCAGAATGAAGTCAGCCCTGTTGATGCAAAGGGAAAGCTGTCAACGTCCTCTCGCAGTCCGTTCCGTCCTCCACCAGTGCCATCGGCTCTGATGGAGAACCCGTCCTGCCATTCCGCTATGGGTGGAATTGTTGTAGATATATAATAAATTGGGAATAGTGATAATTTTTTAGAGAAATAATGCATATGAAATATATTTTGTATATTTGCACAAAAATCATCTGCTAATAGCTGTAAAGGGGCTGTTATAGATGATATCTATCATTGTAATTATCATAAATTGTTTTAACTATATGTCAATTAAAGCAACAAATATAATATCGTACATATTCGCTTTTTTCTCTATTCTGTTGGTTATTTTTGGTTGTTTCGCCCCAATTATATTTACCCAAAGTAATGGTTTGGTAGATTTTTCTGAAACAGGGCAGATTGGCGACACCATTGGTGGTACGATGAGTCCTATTGTTGCTATTGCTGGTGTGTTTATGACTTTTATAGCCTTTCTAATGCAGGTGAATGCTAATAGAATACAGAGTAATCAACTCAGGAAGTCTTTGAGTTTGAAACTGTTAGAGAATAGAATTGACAGCAGAAATGCTTTACAGTTAATGAGTGTCGATTTAACGATTATGATAAAAAACATAAAAGCCATCAGTGATGAGATAGAACATTTTTGCAAGTTGACAGAGGAAAATCCAACAGGCGAGATTCCTTTTCACTTTACGCCCAAAATGTCAAATAGCAGGTATACTTCTATAAATAGAAACCTTGTCTATAATGCCTTTGCATCATTTATGGATCCAAATGAGTATCTTGAAGATTTTAGAGCGACATACACCCTTATGGACTTTTATTCAGAAGGCTTGGATATTTTATATTCAAATATTTATAGGCCATATATAGAAGATATTATGACATACAAAAAAATGATACCAAGTGCATTTGAAAATTTCTGTAATGTTTTGAAAGATTACGCATCAAACGGAGGAAATAAAAAATTAATTCATTTGTTTTTTCAGAATAGTGATGACCGTTTAATAAATGAGGGTATTTTAAATATTTTTGAATTACATAAGACTCTTGATGACAGAAAATTCTTTTCTCTTTATGATGCAAATCGTGATCAATACCAAAAACTACTTAGTTTGACAAATAGTGTGATAACCCAAAACAAGATGATGATTGCTGCTTTTCGTGATGCAAGGAATAATTTTCTTGCAGAGGATAGATATAATCGTCTTGTGAAAATAAGAGATATTATTGACAATGTATTGTCAAAAAATACCATTGAAACAATACAAGCAGAATTTGAAAAAAAAGAATAAGATATAACTTACACTTTTGTTTCTGATGGAACGTGAGTCCTTTATTGCATGAAATCACTAATATGATAGAAGATGGAAAAATAATATGAAGAATGTGGTTTCTGAGGGTGTAAGTATAGGAATCTGAGACGGTGGGTAGCGGAAAAGGCACGACGTTCAGAACGGACAACAAAGCGAGTGAACAATGTCAGCTTGGAATAAGCCATCATACAGAGCTGGCGCAGAATGAAGTCAGCCCTGTTGATGCAAAGGGAAAGCCGTCAACGTCCTCTCGCTGTCCGTTCCGTCCTCCACCTGTGCCATCGGCTCTGATGGAGAACCCGTCCTGCCATTCCGCTATGGGTGGGCGTAGTTTCGGATTATTTGATAGAGAAATCGAGGTACGAGGTTAAACGGCGTTGTTTGGGCAAACTTCCCGACGGATGGACTTGCTTCAGATGCATAGAATGTTCACTTGTGATCATCCTTGGCAGATGAAGCAAGTCGTTCCGTGTTTGCCCCTCCCGAAGAAGGTGTGCTTTGTCTGTGCACCACCGCACCATCGCACCACCGATGAAGCATACTTTCTTTGGGGCAAGGCCGTGATACGGAAAATGAATGCGTCCTGCCGTTTACAGCAGGACGCACTGGTGCTCAGCAAAGGACTGCCGTCGCCCAGTCAATGGGCTTGCCCTCTTGCTTCATCTTCTCAATCAGAGCCTTTAGTTTCTCTTTCTTTTTGTTTGTATGATTATCCATGATAAGAAAATTGTGGGCAGTTGGTTGGACTGCCCGTTACCTTTTCATTTCGTCTGAAAGCAGACCTTGTTCTTTCTTCTCAGCTGGAGTATGAGATTGCATCTCCAGTTCAAGTCAGCCAGTTTTTGGAGTTTCTTCCTCGTCTCCTCGGTGTTCTCCATCAGAGAGGCATAAATCAAGTTGCCCACCAATCTTCCCTCGCTGACATCGAAAGCCTTGAACGTCTTGCATCCGTCAAACTTCGCATAAACGATATACCATTCCATAGTGCCGTGATTTTAGTCGATATATTCAAACTCGTCTCTGTTGCAGGTGATTTCAGCTCCACTGCCCACGATGATGCAGTTGTACTGATAGCCATGGTAGCCGCCGGTGGCACTGTCCTCGTCCACTTGGATTTCCCAATATCCCCGGTATGGTTCAAAAAGTCTTGCGTATCTCATAGCTCGATGCGATGAAGTATTAGACATTAGAATGGCAAATCCTTCTCGTCAGGTGCCGGAGCGTCTGTCGGTGGCTGGGGTGTGTTCTTCGCCTTTGCCCCTTTCCTCGCTGCTTTCTTCGGGTCGGTGCTCTGCTCTTCTCTCTTCCCTGCGTTCACGAATGCTATGCTGTCCGCATTGATGGAGATTTGTATGTGGCTCTCACCCTGCCTGTCCGTCCACTGCGATGTGGAGATGGTGCCCTCCACGTGGATGAGCCTTCCCTTGGTGAGGTATTCTGCCAGGCGGATGTGGTTCTCCCTGCTGCTGCGTACCCTTACCCATGTTGTGATATTCTGTCCTTTGGAATAGTCATCTACGGCGATGTCCACCGCCATGAATGTTCCGTGCGTTCCTGTGATGGTCTGGCAGTCCTTGCCGATGCGACCGATGGTGTGTGTGTAAATCATAACTTTGAAATGTATAGTGGCAAGTTGGTTGGGCTTGCCGTTACCTTTATTATAATGCTGTGGAATTTTTTTCCCTTTTTTCGGGAATGCTCCCAAAGGGAGGAAGAAGAAGGCTCATTTGGCCTTCTTCTTTGAAGTTTTCTTCTCCTCCTGCGGAGTTTCCTCCTTTTCAGGAGTCTCGTAGAACTTGGTGGCCACCAGCACGACGCGCTGACGCTTTGCGCCATCCTGGTCTGTCCATTCCTCGGGCTTGAAGTAGCCCTCTATTGTGAGCATCGAACCCTTGGTGAGCTTGTCGAACGACGCGGCGTTCTCGTTCTTGCGCCATGCTTCCACGTTGATGAAAGCCGATACTCGGTTGTTCTCCTCGCCGTTCTTCTCGTTGCGGGCGATAGCCAAAGAGAAACGTGCTACTGAAGCGTTTGCGAACTGACGGATGTCTGCATCCTTACCTACGAAACCTGTCACTGCGAAATTGTTCTCGATCTTTTTCATTTTTCTGAATTTTTAGAAGTGAAACATTTATTTTTTACGTTGCCAAAAAAGTTGGCAAGGGAAGTATGGAATGCAAGTAATTCCCGAATTATTTCACCCCTGGGCCGAGAAAAGTTTTTGTTGGATGTTTGCAGACGGCAAAAAGTTTTTGAAAAAATTCGAGGAATAAGGCGACTGGTACTTGCAGAATACGGCTTGCACTAACTTCGCGACGGAAAAAGTAAGTGTGACTCGCTTCGCCCGGAAAAAGCAGGAATGAGGAAGGTCGGAATAATAACAATTTAGTGACAGATACGATAAGGAGGATGCTCCAAGTCCAACGCTCCATAAGGTACGTTATGGCCATCGAATGGGGAAGAATGAAAAGAGGAGGCAGAGTATCATACCATTTTTTTAGGTAGAGGTATGCGGAACGATGAGTGCCCATCGATAGGCTATGATTGATGCGCAGTGAAGGACAGCTTACGAGGAATGGAATAATGAGACCAGAAGAGTGCGGAAAAGTGCTGTTTGGTAACCGAGAGTACCTGGAAAATAGTCAATATGTTAAATAAACATAAGCGGCAAAGATAAATATGGGACATATAAAAATATTTATATGATTTTTTTATATCTTTGCATGATATATCAATTTATTGGATTATGTTAGGGGACTTGAATAGAATCAAAGTGGTTCTTGTAGAAAAGAAAAGAACAGGGAAATGGTTGGCAGAGCAGCTTGGGAAAGATCCTGCAACCATCAGTAAATGGTGTACTAATTCCATTCAACCTGATTTGCAAACCTTATATCGTATTTCTGAGTTGTTGGATGTAAACATTAGAGAACTACTAGTAGCAAACAAACAATAAAATCGTTGTTATGAAGTATGCTTTGGTAACAGGGGGTTCTCGGGGATTAGGAAAAGCTATATGTATAAAGCTTGCCTCAATGGGATTCCCCGTCATAATTAATTACAATTCTGATTTAATTGCAGCTGAAGACACAAAGTTGCAAGTGGAATCAATTGGCGGTAATGCAGAATTGTTGAGGTTTAATGTAAGAGAAAAAAATGAGATAGATGAAGCTTTAAATAAATGGGAAGAAAACCATCCTGAAGACTATATTTCTGTATTGGTAAATAATGCAGGAATTCGCCATGATAATGTGATGTTCATGATGTCGGATGACGAGTGGCATAGTGTTATAGATACTACACTAAATGGTTTTTTCTACTTGACAAGAAGGCTATTGAAACATATGATGCCTAGAAAAAGAGGAGGACGCATTGTCAATATGGCTTCTTTGTCGGGTATTAAAGGAATGCCTGGTCAAACGAATTATAGCGCAGCAAAAGCTGCTCTGATAGGAGCAACTAAAGCCTTGGCACAAGAAGTGGCATCACGAAATGTTACAGTAAATGCTGTGGCTCCTGGGTTTATATGTACTGATATGACCAAGGATTTGCCAATGGATGAGCTAAACAAATTGATACCGATGAATCGTTTTGGAACCCCCGAAGAGGTAGCGTCGCTAGTAGGATTTTTATCATCAGACGAGGCTGCATATATCACAGGAGAAGTTATAAATATTAACGGTGGGTTATACACATAAAAAAATAGTATTATGAAAAAGTTTTTTACATTATTCTTGATGTTGTTATGTAGCATAACTGCATTTTGTCAAAGTTCCCAAGTGAAGGTTACATTGAAATCAGGAGTTGTTATTACAGGCAATTTGAAAGAACTAGTACCTTCTGAATATATTCATTTGCTAGTTTCTGGCGTTGACACAAAGGTGTCAATGTCTGATGTTCAATCTATTGAAAGCTTATCAGATACTAATACATCCGATGTTGAGCAAGGGAAAAAAGGTCTTGATATGGTTTATGGTAAATATGTCATCACTGATAATAATGAATATCCAGAAACTATCAATGTCCTGATTGGAGGAAGAGAAATGGAAATGAGATTAGTCAGAGGAGGTTCATTTATAATGGGCTATGATGCAAGGCATAGTTTGGCAATGGAAAGTGAACCTATTCATCAAGTTAACTTGACTTCTTTTTATATTAGTACAAGTCATATCACTAAAGAACAAGTGAATTCTTTATTGAATAAAAAATTAAAAATTAGGAAACCAAACATCTCGTATAATGCTGAAAAATGGGAAATGGCTGATGAAGTAGTTAAATCCATAGCTCAAAGTACTAATAAACCTTTTAGGCTTTGCACAGAAGCTGAATGGGAATATTGTTCATTAATGGATTTCTCAGAAAAATTATTTGGAACTGAGGACTATTACGAATGGTGTTCAGATTATTATGGGGAGTATAATTCGGTTGAACAAACAAACCCTCAAGGGCCGGCTACAGGAAAAAAACATGTCTACCGTTCTTTCAATATTGGGAGGAATAAGTGGCAAAGGAAGTTTAGTGATCCTAATTATATTCATGGTATAAGAATAGTCATTAGTGCTGATAGATTAAAAATGTAATGAATAGAAGAGTAGTTATAACGGGGATGGGAATCTGGTCGTGCATAGGAACTGATGTGCAATCAGTGAAAGATTCTCTATATAAAGGAAAATCTGGAATCGTATTACAGCCAGAACGGTTGGAATATGGTTATCGTTCTGGTTTAACTGGCTTTGTTGAAAAACCAGTTATCACCAAACAAATGTTAGATCGTCATATACGTGCAGGAATGTCAGAAGAGGCTCAATTTGCATATATGGCAAGCCGACAAGCATTTGAGCAAGCTGGCATTTCTGATAATTATTTGAAAAATAATGAGGTCGGATGTATTTTCGGGAATGATTCATCGGCAAAACCGGTTATTGAGGCTGCTCAAATTATGGATGAGAAGCACGACACCGCGATGTTGGGTTATGGTATTGTTTTCCAATCGATGAACTCAACAGTCAACATGAACCTTAGCACCATCTTTCATTTGCGAGGAGTCAACTTTACCATTAGCGCGGCATGTGCAAGTGGAAGTCATTCAATAGGTCTGGGGTATATGATGATTAAGCAAGGATTGCAGGATATGGTGTTGTGCGGAGGTGCGCAAGAGACAAATTATTATGCTATGGCTTCATTTGATGCCCTTTCCGCTTTTTCTGTTAGAATGGATGAGCCAACAAAAGCCAGTCGACCATTTGATCGCGATAGAGACGGATTGATTCCAAGTGGTGGAGCTGCTGCTCTTATCTTGGAAGATTATGACCATGCGGTTGCTCGTGGAGCTAATATTCTTTGTGAATTGGTTGGGTATGGTTTCTCTTCCAATGGAGGTGGTATTTCCGAGCCTTCGGATGAAGGTAGTGTAATTGCTATGTCCCGTGCGATGAAAGATGCTGGACTCGTGGCCGATGACATTGATTATATCAATGCTCATGCCACATCCACCTTGCAGGGTGACATGTATGAGGCAAAGGCATTGAATAGATTGTTTAATGGGAAACGTGCTCTTATTTCAAGTACGAAATCGATGACTGGACATGAGTGTTGGATGGCTGGTGCCAGTGAGATTGTCTATTCCATCATTATGATGCAAAACAACTTCGTGGCACCAAATATCAATTTTGAGAATCCAGATGAATACTCTGAAAAACTGAATTTAACTTCCAAAACAGTAGATATGGAAGTTAATACGATTCTCAGTAATTCATTTGGTTTTGGTGGCACAAATTCTGCTTTAATTATAAAACAAATCATTTAAATTTGAATAGCATGAAAAAATTAACGTGTTTAAATCGCAGGTTCTTTTTCCTTGCTTTGTTTAGTTCCCTCTTTATGGCTGTCGCAGCACAGGAGGTTACAGAAAACAAGTTTTCGGCAGTAAAACCTGGTTCAAAAATCAATTTTGTGATGGACTTTTCCAAGGCTTCCATCATGGGGATGAATGAAACGGATTTTTCCAATTATGAAAAAGATTGGAACAAAGACAAACCGACGATTGTTGGTAGGTTTCAAAAAGGAGCCAACGGCAAACTCGGTGACATACTGAATATAGGTTCATACCCAGATTCTCCATACACACTGACCGTTACGGTAAAGAATATCAGTGATGTAGGTAATGTTTTTTGTGATGTAGTCATTACTGACAAGAACGGTTCTGTCTTATTTAGTGCAAAGAATGTTAACGGCGGTGCGGAGCCCCCCCTTCTTCCCGGCACTAAACTTGCCAAAATCAAAGCATGGGCTTTCTTGACAGGACGCTCGTTAGGTGGAATTATGAAATCAGAATATCTTGCTCAGTAGATGTTTTGATATCTCTCTATGTAGTATTATATCGTGATGTTTTCATAATTGTTTAACATAAAATTTATTAAAAATGAAAAGATTGTATTTGACTTTTTGTGTAGCAATGTTCACATTGTTTGCATTTGCTGGTGGAATAAAAGTAAGCCAGGGTAAAACATCCTTTATGAAGAATGATGGGACTATTTCCGTAGTCTTTAACTGGAATGACGCGCAATGGAACAATGAAAAGCCTGTTAAGGAACAATGGAATGATGAATACCAGTCCTATGTGGATGGGGGCGAAGCTTGTTTTATTGAAGGCTTTAATAAATCGAGTAAGAAAGTTAAGATTGTTAAGGGGGATGCCTCTGATTACATTATGACTGTGAACTTTTCGAATTTTGACAAGTTTTTCAGTGCTATGAGTATTGTTCCTGGTAATAAGCACAAGATTTGGGCTGAAATTATTGTTACCGATAGAAAAACCGGAGAAGTTATATGCAAATATAATGTGAAGGAATTTAAAGGTGGTCGTGATTTCTCTGTTTTTGATAGTTTTAAAGAATCTATGGAAGATTTAGGTTCTGAATTGGCAGGCACAAAATAGTATGAATTTATTTCCATCTTTAGTAGATAAATACACAAAAGAATCTCTGTCAGCCCGAGAAGCTCAAAGGCTGGCAGAGTTCATTGCGTGGGGGCCTGCAGTATTTCAGGCTTCCCGCCTAATGATCAAGTTTGGCATTCTTGACTTAATCCGAGATTCTAAAGATGGATTGACAAAAGAGGAAATCGTCAATAAAACAGAATTGTCGGATTATGCCGTCAAGTGTTTGCTTGAAGCATCTTTATGTATAGGACTAATTCTTGTTGATCTTGATACAGAACGTTTTTCATTATCAAAAACAGGTTGGTTCTTGCTTAATGATCCTGCTACACGAGTAAATATTGATTTCAATCATGATGTCAACTATGAAGGGTGGTTTCATTTAGAAGAATCTTTACTCAATGGCAAACCTGAGGGATTGAAACATTTTGGTCCATGGCCAACCATCTATGAGGGATTATCCACTTTGCCAGAACAGGTTCAGAAAAGTTGGTTCGGTTTTGACCATTTTTATAGTGACTCATCTTTCTCTGAGGCTTTGAAAATCATCTTTGACGAACATCATGTAAGGGCTCTTTATGATATTGGAGGCAATACGGGAAAATGGGCTTTGAAATGCGTTGAATACAACAAGGATGTGAGAGTGACAATTCTTGATCTTCCCCAACAAGTAGAAATGATGCGTCAGAATATAAAAACTCATGAAGGTTGTGATAGAATCAGTGGTTATGGTATAAATATCCTTGATGAGCAATCCGTATGGCCACAGCCCGACAATGGATTGGATGCGATATGGATGAGCCAGTTCCTTGATTGCTTCAGCATGGAGGAAATTGTCTCTATACTGAAACGGGCAAAAACTGTCATGTCAGAAGAAACACGTATCTATATAATGGAGACGTTATGGGACAGACAACGGTTTGAGCCTGCTGCTTTTTGCCTGACGATGACAAGTCTTTATTTCTCTGCCATTGCGAATGGTAATTCGAAAATGTATAATACAGAGGATTTGGAATACTGTATCAATCAAGCGGGACTTAAAATAGAGCACATCCATGACCATTTAGGCCAAGGACATTCTATCATAGTATGTAAATAATAATGTATAATTAAAACGAAATAATATGACAAGACAAGAAATTGAAGAGAAAGTGAGAAATTTTCTTATTGAAGACTTGGAAATCGAGGAGGAAAAGATTTTCGATGATGCGAAGTTGAAAGAAGACATTGGTATTGACAGTCTTGACTTTGTAGATATCGTGGTTATAGTAGAGAAAAACTTTGGTTTCAAGATTAAACCTGAGGAAATGCAAGGTGTTGTTACTTACAGTCAATTCTGTGATTACATCGAAAGCAAATTGAATAAGTAGTGGAGAAAGAATGGGCAGGTACGACTTATGGAAACGGATGGATGCATAAGTGGCTCATCCGTATTCTAAAATATACAGATGTGAGGATATGGTATGTCTTTGCATCGGTGTTCATCGTACCAGTTTGTTTGATCCTCAATCCTAGTTTTGGCACCGCCTTTCGGTATTTTCGATATCGACATGGTCTATCGTGGGCGAAATCCTTGTGGCTGACTTATACCAATCATTGTCAATTCAGTCAGGTAGTGATTGACAAGTTCGCCATGTACTCGGGTAAAAAATTCAAAGTAGAGATTGAGGGTTATGAGAACTATATGAAGCTCAGTGATTCGGAGAAGGGATTTGTCCTTTTAAGTTCTCATATAGGCAACTATGAAATCGCTGGTTATACTCTTGTGGCAGAGAAAAAGCCTTTCAATGCACTAGTTTTTAATGGCGAGAAGGAATCTGTGATGAATAATCGAAATAAAATGTTTGCTGATACCAATATTCACATGATTCCTATAAAAAACGATATGAGTCACCTTTTTGAAATCAACAGTGCTCTTCAGAATGGTGAAATTGTTAGTATGCCGGCAGACAGGATATTTGGTTCAAAGAAATCCATATCAAAAGTTTTTCTTGGAGCTAAGGCATCCTTCCCATTGGGTCCCTACAGTATAGCTACTATGCGCGGTCTCGATGTGTTAGCTGTTAATGTGATGAAAGAGTCATTGAGATCTTATAGAATTTATGTCACACAATTGACTTACGACAAATCTGCATCCAAAAAAGAGCAGATAGACGAATTGTCTGAAAAATACGTGAGAGAATTGGAACGTATGGTTAAAAGATATCCAACACAGTGGTATAATTTTTTTGAGTTTTGGACAATATGAACATTGACCCTCGCCAACCGACAAAGGACTTCCTTGAAGGAATTGACATCCATGAATTGCTTCCCCAGCAGGAGCCGTTTGTGATGGTAGGACGGTTGACCTATTTCGATATGACAACGATTGTTACTGAGACAGAGGTTGAAAGCAAAAATATTTTTGTTGATGATATGGTCTTCAGTGCTTCTGGTTTGATTGAAAACATTGCCCAAACTTGTGCCGCACGCATAGGCTATGTGAACAAGTATATATTGAAAAAAGGAATACAGATAGGTTTTATTGGAGCGATTAGGAACCTAAACATTTGCAGGTTCCCTTCTGTTGGTGAGACAATAGTCACTTCTGTTGAAATATTGGAGGAAGTCTTTGGTATGTCGTTGGCTAAAGCTGTCATCTCATGCGAAGGTGAGGTGATAGTAAATGCGGAAATGAAAATCGCCATAAGGGAAGGAGGTAATGACTAATGGAATTGAAAGCATCAAAACTAATAGAGATACGCTTCAGTGAGGTTGATGCCATGAATGTGGTATGGCACGGATCATACACTCTGTATTTTGAGGATGCCCGTGAAGAATTCGGGAAAAAGTATGATTTGGGTTATATGAGTTTCTTTGATAATGGTTATTTCGCCCCTATCGTAGAATTATCTTTTCAATATAAGAAGCCCATTATATATGGAATGCGTCCAAGAATCGATATTACATATAAACCCACAGAGGCGGCTAAAATAGTCTTTGAATATGAGATTCACGACACAGAAGATGAGAGCTTGATTGCTACAGGGCATTCTGTCCAGGTGTTTATGGATACTGACTATCAATTGGTGTGGGAGAACCCTCACTTTTTTGAAGAATGGAAAAAACGATGGAAGGTTTGAGGATTAGCGTATGATTTTTAAGATTGCCGACAACATCTTGTCCCCATTGGGTGAGACTACGGAACAGAATTACAAGGCTGTAGAGCAAGGTAATTCTGTCCTTCAACCCTATATTGGCAAATTTCATTTGCCGGAACAATTTTGTGCTTCCTTCTTTAGTCAGGAACAAAATGCGCAGATTCTGGCAGATGGTCTTTCTCGCTTTGAGGCAATGGTGGTGCTCTCGGCAAGAAAAACCTTGTCTCATCTGAAAATTGACATCGGAAGTCCAAAAGTTGCATTGATTATAAGTACGACGAAAGGCAATGTTGAGATGCTTGAGGATGTCACAACTCCTATAGAAAATGTGCTTCCTGGAACAAGTGCGACGAAAATTGCCCGTAAATTAGGCATATCGACGACACCGTTTGTTGTTTGCAATGCCTGCATCTCTGGCGTATCAGCTATCATATTGGCTTCAAGGCTGTTGGAGTGCAAGTTGTATGATTATGCCTTGGTTTGTGGCGCAGACAGCCTTAATCGTTTTGTCATTTCAGGTTTTCAATCTTTAAAGGCTTTTTCGCCCGAGCCCTGCAAGCCATTTGATATGGAAAGAATAGGATTGAATCTTGGCGAAGCATCTGCTTCCATCGTCTTTTGTCGATCTGGATTGGACAATATCGAAACAGAAGGCTTGTGGGGAGTGGAGTGTGGCTTTGTACGGAACGATGCTTATCACATTAGTACTCCTTCGAAAAATGCAGAAGGAGCGTATTTATCATTAAAAGACACATTGGGTGATTATGATACAACAAAATTGGCATTTGTCAACGCCCATGGAACGGCGACGATGTTTAATGACCAAATGGAATCTGTAGCCATTGAGCGTGCTGGTCTTACCAATGTGCCGGTAAATGCATATAAAGGCTTTTATGGGCATACTTTAGGTGCTGCAGGTGTGTTGGAGACAGTCTTGTCTATGAAGGCTGCCGACAATCATCTGATACTGGGAACAAAGGGATTTGAAGAACGTGGCGTCTCTGGAAAAATTTCTTTATCCGCCAATAGTCTTACAACGGAAAAGACAGACTTTATCAAAATGATTTCCGGATTTGGTGGATGCAATGCCTCCGTCTTGTTAACCAAAGGTCACTCCCTCTCTGATGAGAGAGTGTGTGGTATGTACCAGACCAAACATGAAGTAACCATCACTAATCATGTTGTTATGGTGGATGGGCAGAGCCTCCATGTAGATGGTACTGGAAGCCAACGTCTCACGGAACTGTATAAGAGATTTGTCGATGACTATCCGAAATTTTACAAGATGGATAAGTTGTGTCGCTTAGGGTTTATTGCCTCAGAATTGTTGTTAAATGCTGAAGCAACTGACCGTTTTGTGGAATGTGACAACAGGGCTGTCATATTGTTCAACCGTTCATCATCCATTCTGTCCGACAAAAAATATCAGGAGTCCATAAGTGATGAGGAGAATTTCTATCCCAGTCCTTCCATTTTTGTCTATACATTACCCAATATAGTATGTGGTGAAATAGCTATGCGCAACCATTACCATGGTGAAACTTCTTTCTATATTCTTCCCGAAATGAATGTAGAACAAATGCATGAAATAAAATTTGCGTCTTTCCTGGATAAGTCAATTTCCTCGATGATTACAGGTTGGGTTGACTATATGGATGATGACAATTATATGGCTAAATTAGAAATTGTAGAACGTAAATAATATAAAAATGGAACAACTCATTTTAGAATTAAAGGAAAAGCTTATTGAAGCACTCAATCTTGAAGAGATGACACCAGATGACATCAAAACAGACGAGCCTCTATTTGGTGAGGGGTTGGGACTTGATAGTATAGATGCCTTGGAAATCATCGTTCTGTTGGAAAAGAATTATGGTATCAAGTTGGCAAACCCGGCAGAAGGGAAAGCGATATTCACCAATGTCGGCTCTATTGCTGAATATGTTTACAACCATAGGACGAAATAGTTTGAGTTAGTTTATTGGCATGAGTAAAATAGTTGCAATCACGGGTGAAGGTATTATTTCTGCCATCGGAAATGACAAGAACACCGTTTGGGAATCACTTCGGAAAGGCCAATCAGGGATTGGCGAGATGAGATTTCTCCAATCGGTTCACCATGAATTGCCTGTTGGTGAGGTATCTATATCTAATGACGAGATGAAATCTCAGTTAGGTGTTGTTGATGACAAATATCTGAGCAGGACAACACTGATGGGCATTATGGCTGTTAAGCAAGCTTTAGCCGATGCAAACTTGTTTCATGCCATAATAAACAAGAGACACCTCCGCATCGTGCTGATATCTGGAACAACGGTTGGAGGAATGGATGTGACCGAGAATTATTACAAGGATTTGCGTTCTAACGAAGAGCATTTAGAGTGTTTAAAATATCATGATGCAGGTAGTTCAACTAAAAGCATCAAAGATTATTTTGAAATCTTTTCTGACTACATTACCGTCTCCACGGCCTGTTCTTCTGCTGCGAACGCAATAATTCTGGGCGCAGATATGATTAAAGCTGGCGAAGCTGATATTGTTGTTGCAGGAGGAAGTGAATCTCTGTCTAGGTTTCATCTTAATGGGTTCAATTCATTGATGATCCTTGACAAGGAGAGATGCAGACCTTTTGATGCAACAAGAGCTGGTTTAAATTTGGGAGAAGGTGCGGCATTTGTCGTTATGGAATCTGAAGAACTTGCCCTCTTTAGGAATGTTTCTATACATGCATATCTCACAGGATATTGCAATGCTTGCGACGCTTTTCATCAAACAGCATCTTCAGAGAAAGGAGAGGGAGCGTACCGGGCGATGATGGGAGCATTGAGTATGGCTGGCCTTTCACCATCAGACATTCAGTATATCAACGCTCATGGTACAGGAACCTTGAACAACGATGTTTCAGAAAGTGTTGCGCTAAAAAGAGTTTTTTCGGAAAAAATGCCTTTAGTTTCGAGCACGAAATCTTTTACAGGCCACACCACAAGTGCGGCTGGGGGCATAGAAGCCGTTATCAGCATCTTGGCTCTTCAAAAGCATTTCATACCAGGCAATTTAGGTTGGAAAAACCAATTGCCGGATGGAATTACCCCTACGCTTGGTATAGCTGATTATGATGTGAAGACTGTCATGAGCAATTCTTTTGGATTTGGAGGAAATGATTCTTCCTTGATTTTTTCCTTAACAAGACCTTCAAAAACAGACGACACTTTCTTCTGTCATACAGATGATGAAATAAAAGAACTGTCACGCATCGAAATCACGGATGAGAGAGAGTTACGTGAAATAATAAAATATGTAAAACCATTAGAGTCAAGAAGAATGGGAAAACTTATGAAGAGCACCCTATTATCTTCTTTGAAAGCACTCGAAATGGCAAATATTGCAGTACCCGATGCCATTATCATGGGAACGGCATGGGGGTGTCTGGAGAATAGTGAAAAGTTGTTAGACCAATTGGAAGACGAAGGCGAAGTGTTACTGAAGCCGACATATTTTATGCAGAGTACTCACAACACTTTAAGTAGTAGTGTGGCAATAAGGACCCATTGCCACGGATACAATATCACTTACACCCAAGGTCGAGACTCTTTGAAATGGGCTGTCAAAGATGCAAAAAGGCAACTGAAAAGTGGGAAATGCAAGACCGTCCTGGTCTGTTGCAACGATGAGACCACACCGACTTTTTCTTCATTGATGGCCAAGATAGGTGAGATTAATTTACTTCCGATACATTCAATTGCATTTGTTTTGTCATGTGGAAAATAATACCATATTCAATCATTCAAAGCCTGTTATTGACAGGAGGACAAGTTTTTTTAAAATTTGCTTTGATGAAAATGCCCCCATTTGGTTGGAATCGCCATTTTTGGTCTAGTCTTTTGGTGAATTGGCAATTCGCAGTATGTGGCCTTTGTTTTGGACTTGGTTCACTTCTTTGGATGTATATTGTTAAGGTTTTCCCTTTCAGTTTGGCTTATCCTATGGTCAGTTTGAGCTATATTTTTGGCATGCTTGCTGCTATAGTTTTTTTCCATGAAACAGTATCTTTTACAAAATGGGTTGGAGTTTTTTTCATAATAACAGGTTGTTGTTTAATAGTAAAATAGATATAATATGAAGAAATTATTGTATATAATGATAGTTTTTGCTTTTTCTTCCACATCCTTGTATTCACAAGGCTTTTCGGAAGCGAGAGTTAAACAAGAAATCAATAATGCAGCAGCCAAGCTGATGTCATTACAATGCGATTTTGTGCAAACAAAGTATCTTAAAATGCTTAATGACAAAATGATTTCAAATGGAAAGATGTATTATTTACAAAGTAACAAATTACGCTGGGAATATACTTCGCCATATCATTACACATTCATTTTGAATAATAATAAGGTATTATTGAAGAACGACAACCGTAATGACGTGATTGATGTGCAGCAGAACAAGTTGTTTAAGGAGATTGCACGAATCATGATGAACAGTGTTGTAGGCAAGAGCCTTTCTGACGAGAGAGATTTTAAATCAAAAATAAGTAGCAGTGGCAGTGAATGGATTGCCACGTTAACCCCTGTTCGCAAAGAAATGAAACAGATGTTTAAAGAAATCTATTTGTATTTCAACAAAACATCCTATATGGTTTCAAAAGTCACTTTGATAGAGAAGAATGGGGATAAAACTGTGATTGAACTAAAGAATGTTAAAACCAACGGGACAATAAATGCGGCCATCTTTAAGATTAATTAGTTTGGTGTTGGTCTTTTCTGCCTCATATATGATGAATGCCCAACATACATTCCCGGAACAACGAGGGGAAAAGGTACGCTATAGGGTGATGATGGAAACACCCAAAGCCTATCTAAGTGGCATATGCATCCTTGTCAATGACTCTACGGAAGTGAAAGGGAGTATGTTTAATGAGTTTGGTGTATCGGCTATGGATTTTACATACTTTCCCTCCAAGGATAAAGTCAAGCTCCATCATGTGACGAAAATGTTAGACAAATGGTATATCAGGCGTGTGCTGAAGAAAGATTTGCGAGCATTGATACATAACCTTAAAGACGGTGTATGTGATTATGATGACACCAAATACAAGATACGTTTTAATTTTACTCCTATGGTGGAACCCGAACAGTAAAAACGATTAGCCCTATGGTCCTGTTAAACGACTTATATACTATATTGAATTGTGTGCAATATGAAGGAAACGTCTTGTTCAATATCAAATTGAACCCAGAACATTTCATTTATCAGGCGCATTTTCCAGAAGAGCCAATAACTCCTGGCGTTTGTATTATACAAATAGCAAAAGAGCTTATGGAGGTGTATCTAAAGAGGAACTTACAGGTTTCGCAAGTTAAGAATGTTAAGTTCCAGTCGGTTTTGTCCCCTGCGAGAATTAGTGAAATTACCTATTCTTTGACTAAAGTATGCGATAATCAAGAAATGGTGAAATCTCTTATATTCGTTACAGGTGGTGATTCTCAATATGCGAAAATATCCTTAGTTTGTAAATAAATGCAAGATCAAGTCAACAACAAGTTGAAAGAAACACTACATGCAAGAGGCATATGTGTTGTTATTCCTACATTTAACAATGCAGGAACAATAACTCGTGTTGTAACAGATTGTCTTGATTATTGCAATGATGTTATTGTGGTAAACGACGGAAGTACAGACGAGACGAGCCAATTGCTTGAAGAATTTGATACGGTAGTTGTTGTTAGTTATTCAAAAAATAAAGGTAAGGGTTATGCCTTGAAAAGAGGATTCCGGGAAGCGAGAGAAAAAGGATTTTCGTATGCGATAACCATTGATGCTGATGGTCAGCATTATCCCAAAGACATAGAATCGTTTCTTACGGCAAACAAGAAACATCCCGGAAGTCTGATAGTTGGTGAGCGCAATCTTGAAGGTGTAGAGCGTTCAAAGGGAAGTGCTTTTGCCAATAAGTTTTCCAATTTCTGGTTTTACATTCAAACAGGAAGAAAACTTAATGACACTCAAACAGGATACCGTCTTTATCCTTTGAAGAAACTTCATGGACTTCGATTTCTAACATCACGATATGAGGCGGAACTTGAATTACTCGTTTTTTCATCATGGCATGGGGTTGATATAGATATTGTTCCAATTGATGTATATTATCCCCCTTCAGAGGAACGTGTTTCTCATTTTAGGCCAGTTGCAGATTTCGCCAGGATCAGCGTTTTAAACACGATACTCTGTGTATTAGCTGTATTATATGGATTGCCGTTAAGATTGTGGCGGTTCATAAGCCGATATTTGCGTACCGCAATTGCTATAGTTTTTTGTGTAGTTGTATTGATGTTTATCATAACACCTGTGGTGTGGTTATATTTGAAAATTGGTGGTGTGAACGATAAAAAAAGATGGAATCTGCATCGTTTAATCAATCGTTTTTCCAAGATCTTAATGTTCCGCATTGGTATTCCTGGCACACATTTTTCATATAAAGTTTATGAAAAAGAAGATTTTGAGAAGCCATCCGTAATAATTTGTAATCATCAATCTCATTTTGATTTGATGTGTCAATTGATTTTTACTCCTCGAATGGTTTTTTTGACAAATGATTGGGTATGGAATAATCCTTTATATGGACTGGTTATTCGCAATGCAGAGTTTTATCCTGTTACAGAAGGGATTGAAACCCTCTTACCCAAATTACGTTCATTGGTCAGCCGAGGCTACCATATAGCAATATATCCAGAAGGAACTCGTTCTTCGGATTGCAGCATACAACGCTTTCATAAAGGTGCTTTCCATATCGCTGAGCTATTGAATTTGGATATATTGCCGATGTATTTGTATGGGACTGGTAGGGTTTTACCTAAGAAGAAACATACACTTAACAAAGGACCTATTTATATTGAGGTTGGCCAACGCTTCACTCAACAACAGATGGCGGCGATAGGCGATACTAGAAAGCAAGCATCTGTTATGCGCCAACATTATAGAGAGAAATATGAAGAATTGTGCAATAAGTTAGATCAAGATGTGTAAGAAGAAGGTCGTCATTATAGGTAGCGGACTTGGTGGCCTTTCAACCGGTGTCATACTTGCAAAGAACGGATACGAGGTCACAATATATGAGCAATCATCGCAAATAGGTGGTTGTTTGCAATGCTTTGTGCGAAAGGGGGCAAAGTTTGAGACAGGAATGCATTTTATTGGAAGTGCTGAAGAAGGTCAAACCATAGACAAACTGCTGCGCTATTTGGAGATAAAGGAGAGAATACATCTTTCAAAGCTAGATCCTAATGGTTACGATGTTATTTCATTAGGTGGGAAAAGGTATCAAATCCCTTGTGGAAGAGAGAAATTCATCTCTAAAATGTCAGAGTATTTTCCAAGTCAGAGAGTAAACCTTGAAAAATACTTTGATTTAATAGAAACAGTGTCGTCTGCATCATCCATGCATTCGTTAAAGTATGCCGAGTCTGATGCTGCGGTCAATACGGAATACCAATTGCGTTCTATTAACGAAGTGATAGATGGAATAATTACCGACCCTCTACTGGCAAAAGTGCTTGTTGGAAATCTTCCATTATATGCGGCGGAAAAAGACAAGACGCCTTTTTCACTTCATGCTTTCATTATGGACTTCTATAATCAGAGTTCATTTAGGATTGTTGGCGGAAGTGATACTATTGCAACTGCGTTGGAGTCTAGTTTAGGTAAATATGGAGGGAAAATAAGAACATCAAGCAAGGTGACAAAAATACTATGCAATGAGTCACAGGCTATAGGCGTGGAAATAAATCAAAAGGAGATTATACCTGCTGATATTTTCATTTCTGATGCTCATCCTATTAGAACTCTTGAACTTTTGGACACAAAAATGATAAGGCCAGCGTTTAGGAAACGAATCAATTCAATACCACAAACGATAGGTGCCTTTTCAGTTTATCTCCATTTTAAAAAAGATACAGTTCCGTACATAAATTATAACTTTTACGGATATAATGATGATACTCCGTGGGGATGTGAGGATTATGACGACCGTTCATGGCCTAAGGGCTTTTTGTATATGCATTTTTGTCAAGAGGAGTCGCCCATATTCGCTGAGACCGGGGTCATCCTATCGTATATGCATATGAAGGATGTTGAACGTTGGGCTGGAAGTCGTGTTGGTCATCGAGGCAGTGATTATGAGCAGTTTAAAGAAGAAAAAGCAAAATTATTGATATCTTCATTAGAGCGACATTTTCCAGGAATAAGTGATAGTATTAAGCATTATTATACTTCAACACCTCTTACATATTTGGATTATACAGGAACAGAGGGAGGGTCAATGTATGGGGTAGCCAAAGATGTGTCTATGGGAGCAGCATACAGAGTGCCACATAAAACGAAAATTCCTAATGTTTATCAAACAGGCCAGAATATCAACTCTCATGGAATGTTGGGAGTATTGGTCGGTGCTATAGTAACATGTAGTGAGTTGTTGACAGCAAAAGCCATTTATGAACAAGTAATAGAATCGAATCGATGAAAAAGAAGGTTGTTATCATAGGTGGAGGATTGGGAGGATTGTTTACAGGTGCAATCCTATCCAAAGAAGGGTTTGATGTTGTTGTTTTGGAAAAGAACACGACAGTTGGAGGGGGCTTGCAGACATTCAAACGCTTCGGAGAAACATTTGATACAGGAATGCATGTTATTGGTGGTATGCAGGAAGGCGGCAATGTTAGAAGAATATGTCAATATCTAGGAATTATGGACAAGGTGGAAATCATGGATGTTGATGACAATTGTACTGACAAGCTGTATTTTGATGAAGACAAATCCTCCTATACGATTGCTAAAGGAAAAGAATCATTTGTTGAATCATTGACTCGCTACTTTCCTTTGGAGAAGGACAACATCATCAATTATGTAAATGCCATATTCAGAATAGTAAATAGTATTGATTTGTTCAATCTCAGACCCTCTTCTGATTTTTTCTTTTCATATCCTGAGGATTTCCTTTTATCAGCTGATGCTTTTATTGCAAAATATATAGGGAATTCCAAATTACAGAGTGTATTGGCATATATGAATCCTTTGTATGGTGGAAGAAAAGAACAAACCCCAGCATTTATTCACGCCATAATCAACGTCCTTTATATCAATGGGCCAAGTAGATTTATAGACGGCAGTGATAAGTTTGCGAACCTACTTGTAGATGTCATTAAAGAAAATGGTGGTGCTGTTTATGTTAATGAAGAGGTAGAATGGATAGAGGTTAACCAACGTAATGTTGAATATGTAAAGACAAAGAAGGGCAATACTTACAATGGGGACTATTACATCTCGAATATTCATCCTTGTTCCATGTTTCGTATCATGCCTGGCGATGCCTTTCCTAAATCTTATCGAGATAGATTGAATAATTTGCCTAACTCATATTCCGCTTTTGGAGTATATTTTAAAATGAAGAAAGATACATTTCCATATCTGAACTATACGGAATATTATATGGACAAATATGAAGATATATGGAATACAGGTAAAGCAGAAGGTAAATGGCCTGTGGGATTCTTGTTTATGACTCCACCGAATAATAACCAAGGGAAGTATTGTAACAAGGTACTCATCACGGCTCCAATGTCTTTTGACCGAGTTCGCCGATGGGAGAATACAACTCATAAAAACAGAGGCAAGGATTACAAGACTTGGAAAAAACAACAAGCAGAAATCATCATAGGCCTAATAGAGAAAATACATCCAGGTTTCAGGGATTGTATAGAGGACTATGTAACTTCATCTCCTCTTACGATACGTGATTATTACGGAGTCAAAGAAGGTGCATTAAGTGGTTTCAGCAAGGATTATAAGAACATCACGTCATCTATTGTTCCTGTGGTGACAAAAGTCCGAAATTTGTTGTTGACAGGTCAGAATAATAACCTTCACGGCTTTTGTGGTGTTCCTTTGACAGCGATAAACACATGTGAGGCTTTGTTGGGTAGAAATTACATTATCAATAAGATAAATCAATGTGCTATAAACAACTGTTGACATATTGGTTCTTTGTTGGTTTCTCCCAATTATGCTTGGCGCAGATAAACATCTGGGAGGGAACATCAGTTAAGTGTGTGGAAATGATGCCGTATTTGGTATCAGATAAGAGTCGTGCTGCTTTTGTCGTATGTCCCGGAGGTAGTTATTTTTGGCATGACATGAAAGCTGAAGGTTATGATGTAGCACACTGGTTGAACGAGAACGGCATATCTGCTTTTGTTCTTAAATATCGCACGGCTTATGTTCCTGCTTTTATTACTCATTTTAGGTTGTTGTTCCGTGGAAATCGTTACCCGGACCCTCAGAATGATTTAAGACAAGCATTAAGACTGATAAGGGAAAATGCGGACAAATATGGCATTGACAAAGATAAGATAGGGGTAATAGGCTTTTCTGCAGGTGGTCATCTTGCCATGTCTGCTGGTGAGTTTTTTGAAAAGGAAGAACGCCCTAATTATATAGCGGCTATATATCCAGTTGTGTCGATGTCCGCACCCTGTACTCATAAAAGGTCAAGACGAGCTTTATTAGGTGACAATATGAAAAATAATCGTAAAATGCAGGATTCTTTGTCTTTGGAAAAGCATGTACCCAAAGATTGCCCTCCTGTATTTTTGGTTAATTGTATTGATGACCCAATCGTTCATTATCATAATTCAGAACTTTTGGATTCTGCTCTTACTTGTAGGGGAGTTCCACATAAATATTTACAGTACCAAATTGGTGGACATGGTTTTGGCGCTTCTGACAATAAAGGCAGTAAAGAATCTGTGTTATGGAAGCGAGAGTTTATTAACTGGTTGAAAATTAACTTATTAAATGATTATAATGAAAAATAGTAAATTTGACGATATTCGTCCTTATTACGACGAAGAGATTCCTGAGGCAATGAAACGCATTGCAAGCAATGTTTCTTTTCCTTTACTGGCTTCATACATCTACCCAGAACAGTCTGTAGAGGAAGTCAGAAAAAGAATAGCTGCATTCAAGACTACCCATGAGTTTCAGGCAGAAACCATGAAACTTGTGAACCAACGTGTTATAGAAAATAGTATTACCAATTTTACATGTTCTGGTCTCGAAAGACTGAATCCCGACAAATCATATCTTTATGTGTCAAATCATCGAGATATTATGTTGGATTCAAGTTTGCTGCAGTACTATCTTTTTATAAATGGATTCGATACTACAGAAATCACTTTTGGTGCAAATTTAATGATGAACCCATTGGTAGTTGACATTGGAAAGGCTAATAAAATGTTTAAGGTTGAACGACCAGGGGGAAGTATTAAAGATTTTTATCAAAAGTCTTTACATCTTTCGGAATATATAAGGTTTGTAATTAAAGAAAAGCACCAGTCTGTTTGGATAGCCCAAAGAAATGGACGAACGAAAAACGGCATAGATGCGACAGACCAAGGAATTATAAAAATGTTTTGTATGAGTGAGACAACAAATAAGATAAAAGCTCTCGCTGAATTAAACATTGTCCCTGTCTCTGTCTCATATGAATGGGAATCTTGTGATATTTTGAAAACATTGGAATTGTATGCGTCAGAATACACAAAATACACAAAAAAACCAGGTGAAGATTTAAATAGTATTTTAACTGGTATACTTCAACGTAAAGGCAATGTTCATTTTGAAATTTGTGAACCAATCTCTGTGGCAGAGTTGAGCTTATTTGAAAGGCTGACCAATAATGAATATCATAAAGCGGTTGCCAAATTGTTGGACAGCCGTATCAACACAGCATACAGGCTATATCCCAATAACTACATCGCCCATGACTTGAGGTATGGAAGTGATATGTATCGCGCTTTGTACACAACAGAGCAACGCGACACTTTCATTAAGCATATGGATAAGCTAGAGCGTTATGACACTTGTGATATTGATCATTTAAAAGACATTTTTTTAGGCATTTATTCAAATCCAATTGATAATAAGAAATAGATAAATGGCATCCATTGTACTGAAAATATACGATTTTATGAAGACACACCGACGGTTGTGTGTCCTCATCTTCATTGTATTGAGTGGTCTTTTAGCTTTGCAAGTGACAAGACTCGAATACAAAGAGGATATTTCTGATTTTCTGCCATTGGACAGCAGGAACAGAGATGCCATGCGTATTTATCAGGATATATCTGGTGCCAATCAGCTGTTTGCTCTGTTCGAATGTCAAGATTCGTCAAACGTAAATCCTGATGTTGTCGTAGAAGCGGTGAATAGTTTCACTATAATGCTGGAAGAATACGACACGGTGCATTTGGTTAAAAACGTTACTGCCCAAGTAGATTTGGAACACTTGTCGGAAATAACGGATTTTGTTTATGAGAATATCCCTTACTTTTTGCAAGAGAATGACTATCAACGGTTTGACAGTCTTTTGGCCGTTCCAGATTATTACAAGAACCAATTGAAGCAAGACAAGGAGATGCTCATGTTGCCTGGTGGCAGTTTGCTGACTGACAATATTGGGCGTGACCCATTAAACCTTTTTACCCCTGTAGTTTCACTACTTCAGCAATCGTCGGGTGATTTGAACTATGAAATGTATGATGGTTATATCTTTTCACCAGACATGAAAAAAGCAATAGTCATCGTGAGTTCGCCTTTCGGTTCAAGTGAGACCGAGAAGAACAGGCAATTGGTGAATTTGATGGAAGAGTGTGCCGACAAGACTATGGTGAATACATCTGGGGTGGAAATACATGTCACCGGCGGCCCCGCCATTGCCGTCGGCAACTCACAGCAGATAAAAAAGGACAGTTATGTTTCAGTCACATTGGCTGTTATCATCATTCTTCTCTTGTTGCTTTTCGCGTTTCGCAATGTAAGAAACCTTTTGTTGATTGCTATCTCTATGGGATGGGGATGGCTCTTTGGGTTGGGTGGATTGGCGTTGGTGCATAGTGACGTGTCTGTTATCGTATTGGGAATATCGTCTGTCATCCTGGGGATAGCAGTCAATTATCCTTTGCATCTGATAGCCCATTTATACCATTCCACAGATATGAGGTCGGCACTTCGTGAAATCATATCGCCGCTAATTGTTGGTAATATCACAACGGTTGGTGCCTTCTTATGTTTGGTTCCTTTGCATTCGGTCGCGCTGAGGGATTTGGGACTGTTCAGTTCTTTCCTGCTAATAGGTACAATCCTTTTTGTGCTATTGTTTCTTCCGCATCTGGCTAAAGTTCACCGACCAGTAAACAATCCCATATTAAGCAAACTAAGTTCAATAAGACTGGAAAACCGTCCTCTTTTTGTCATGGCTGTAGTAGTTGTTACGCTTATCTTGGGATATTTCAGCACAAAGACAGTTTTTGATACCAACATGAGCCACATTAATTACATGACAGAGCAGCAAAAAGAGGACATGGGTTATTTCCAGAGCATGATGACAAAATCATCTGACAATCAGACAATCTATGTCGTTTCTTCTGCTCATTCAATGGATGAAGCACTTGACCAGAGTTTGGCTATTCAGCCATTTTTCAAGGAGCTTGAAGCGAACGGTGAAATTCTGGGACATAAAGGTTGTTCACGTTTTGTTGTCTCACTGGCTGAACAAAAGAAAAGGATAAAAATGTGGAATGACTTTGTAGAGCTTCATGGCCGTGATATCCTCACCACCCTCAAAAGTTGTTCAAAGACAGAGGGTTTCGCTGAGGATTCATTTGATGAGTTCTGCTCCATATTAGAATCCGAGTATTCCAACAAGGAAGACGGATATTTCGATCAACTGAGAAATACGGTATTCGCCTCAAATATCAGCGTTGATAGTGCGGCCCATGTATGTGATGTCGTTGATGTCCTGACGGTGTCTCCATCGAAAGCTGAAGAGGTGAAGCAAAAGCTGCAGAAGTCGAACATCGCCAGTTTCCACTTTGACGTTCAAGGGATGAATAGTGCCATAGCCAATGCGCTTTCTGATAATTTCAATTACATATGTTGGGCATGTGCTGTTATAGTTTTCTTATTCCTTTGGTTTTCCCTTGGATCTATAGAGCTTGCTTTGTTGTCTTTCTTACCAATGGCAATAAGTTGGATTTGGATATTGGGGATAATGGGGCTGCTTGGCATTAACTTCAATATTGTTAATATTATCTTGGCCACGTTTATTTTTGGACAAGGTGACGATTATACCATATTTATGACCGAAGGGTCTAGTTTTGAATATGCTTACAGGAAGAAGATGTTGGCATCATATAAGAGTTCCATCATCATGTCTGCGCTTATCATGTTTGTTGGAATAGGCTCTCTGATAGTAGCCAAGCATCCTGCGCTTCATTCTTTGGCAGAAGTTACCATAGTTGGTATGTTCTCTGTTGTGCTGATGGCATACCTTTTTCCTCCGTTAATCTTTAAGTTCTTGGTGAAGGAAAAAAGCGGTTATCGTATTCGCCCTATCTCATTGAAACCCTTGCTGAGGAAGGCGTATGCAGCGTGTGCCTATTATCCCATACTGTTGGCATTGTATGCAAATGGTTTTTCTCGGTTCGTTCTGTCAAAGCCGAGCAATGAAAAAAAGAAGAGATTTGGAAGTCTGCTCCGTCGGATGGCAAACAAATATGTGAAAAACGTACCTGGTGTGAAGTATGAATTAAGAAACGTATATGACCTAATTGAACAACCATCGGTTGTTGTGACAAATGTTCAGTCGAGATTCGCCACAGCAGTTCTCTTATCTTTGGGTCAACGTATGATTCTTTTCACAAGAACTTCTTCTTATCTAAATAAAATGGAGCGAAAGTTGTTAGAATGGATTGACTTCATTATAATGGATGATATTCGTTCTGATATAAAACAATTGTGCCAATTTAAGGGTAAAGGGTTTTCATTTGCTGTAGTATTAGATGATGATGTGTCAAGTTCCTCAAATATGGAAAGATGTCAATTAGCTTGTCATATTGCTGAATTGCAGAACTATGATATCATACCGATTGTCATACATGGTGTGAAGGATACAATTCCAACTGATGGACTCCAAATTCATTCTGGAAAAATAACGGTTTCTATTGGTGAAAAAGTTGAACTGCGTTTATTTAATTCAAACGCTTCGGTTGTCGTAAATGAATTATACTCAAAACAATATTCAGCACTTGTAGAAGAGGTAGAATCTTCAAATTATTACTATGGTTTAACACTTGACCGATATAAGTACAAGGGAGTTGAAGTGTTGAATGCTGTTAAACGGAATTTGTCAAAATTCAATAATTATAATGAATGGATAGATAAACCTATTTCCCAACAGTCCACTTTCATTGCTGATACAGGATATGGGGAATTTGCAATGTTGTTTTCATTGGTTCATAAAGACCATGAAGTAACTCTTTTGATTAACGATGAAAGCAGAGCGACACTGGCAAAATACAGTTTATCTGATGTGTCAGAAAATGTCAGAGTGATTTCATCGTTAAAAGAATCTCTTTCTCTACTCAACAAGAATCAGACTGTATATTTGATTCAGCCAGACGATTTGTTTATAGAGCACTTTTCTTCATTTAACCCCATAATTATTCAGTAACAATGTGAGCTATGAAAATTAAGACATTTTTTATTTTATCCTTCCTGTTTTTAGTGAAGACATCTATGTTCGGTCAAGCTAAAGACTATGATTCACCTAATCCTATTATCAATAGTGACAATACTGTTACTTTCAAGTTTTCGGCCCCAAATGCTGAGGAAGTTATTATTAAAGGTAGTTTCTTGGAAAAAACCTTCAAGATAAGAACTAAAGCAGGAACATTTGGAAAGACTCAAAAAGCTAAAATGACGAAGCAGGGCAACGTATGGACTTATACAACCGCTCCGTTGGAATCAGAAATTTACACGTATTATTATGTTGTAGATGATGTTGACAAAACTGACCCCAAAAACAAGAATCTTGTACGGGATGTTGATAAGTATTTGAATTATTTTATCATTAAGGGTGGAATAGCAGACAATTATATTACCCAAAATGTTCCTCACGGTAAAATATCAAAAGTATGGTATCCTTCCACTATGAATGATATGCCCAAAAGGAGGATGACTGTTTATACTCCAGCAGAATATGACAAGAACCCTAATAAACAATACCCGGTTCTATATTTGTTGCATGGTTCTGGAGGTGATGAGAATTCATGGGAAGAAGCAGGTAGAGCTGCTCAAATTCTCGATAATATGATAGCACAAGGTAAAGCTGTTCCGATGGTGGTAGTGATGCCAAATGGAATTGTCAATTTAGCAGCTGCACCTGGTGCAGATCCAAATAATCCAGATGTAAAAGCATCAGCTATGAACCCAGGTTCTATGATGGGTAAGTTTGAGAGTACTTTCGTAACAGATATTGTATCATATGTTGAGACAAATTATCGAGTTGTTAAGGATAAATCACATAGGGCTATAGCAGGTCTTTCACTTGGAGGGCTTCACACAATTCATATTTCGGCGAATAACCCAGATATGTTTGACTATGTTGGACTATTTTCTGCTCAAACGACAAATACAATGAATGACAACAAAATTTCCACTTTGAGCAGTCTTGCCGAAGGTGTCGATGGGTTGGTATCTCAAATTCCTTTTTTAAGTGGCAGTAAAGCAGAAAAAAAGATACAAAAATTCACGGGACAGTTTAGTGATGGCAATTTGGAGATATATGGAAAAATTGATGAAAAGTTAAAGAAGCAATTTTCTGCAAATCCCAAATTATACTATATAGCTGTTGGAACAGATGATTTTGTTAAAAAACTAAATGATGATTTTCGTGCGAAATTAGATGCATCTGGCTATAAATATTTCTATAATGAAACAGATGGTGGACACAGTTGGGAAAATTGGAGGAAATATTTGGTAGACATTTTGCCAAGACTTTTTAATAATCAATAGTTTTCAAATATATTATGAAAGAGAGAATTAGATTACTGCTAGAAGATGCTCTACCTTTGGTGGACTTCGATTCCGACTTTTTGTTTAGTGAGTTGGATTCCTTGGGCGTTACGACAATTCTAATGATTCTTTCCGACGAGTACAACATCAAATTGGAGTCAAAAGATGCGACACCGAGGAATTTTAAGAATCTTGATAATATTGTAAAATTAGTCCAGAAAAAAATCGAAGAAAGCTAATGAAGTTAGAGGATTATTTGAAAAGGGATGCAGTATTATATCCTCAGAAAAGTGCTGTCATTTGTGAGGGTACTGTTTTGAATTATGAGGAATTGTATAAGAGAGTCCGCAAGAAAGCTGAAGAATTGAAGACAGCGACCTATAAAAGAGGTCAGGTTGTTCCTTTTCGTTCGTCTCAAACAATTGATTTTCTTATAACATACTTTGGCTTACATCTTGCAGGACTTGTTGCCGCTCCTCTTGAAAAGGATATGCCAGAATCAACATTCAAGATTCTGTCAAAACAATTGTCATCCTATGTTGTTCCGGCAGAATCCGCAGACATCCTCTACACTACAGGAACAACAGGATTGTCTAAAGGTACCATTATCAGTCATCGAACGATTATTGCAGATGCAGAAAATTTGATAGAAGGTCAGGGATTTAGTCATGATTTGGCATTTGTTGTCAATGGCCCTCTTAATCATATTGGTAGTCTTTCAAAAATTTTTCCAGTAATTGTACTTGGAGCCACATTGATAATAACCGATGGAATAAAAGATGCAGACGTTTTTTTCGATGCTTTTAAATTGCCATTTAAGAAGTTCGCCACTTTTCTCGTTCCTGCGAGTATAAGAATCTTACTATTATTTAGTTCGGAGCGTCTTTCTGCGATTTCTGACAAAATGGATTTTATTGAAACTGGTGCAGCCGCTATATCTCATGACGATATGATTAAGTTGTGCAAACTGTTTCCTAATAGTCGATTATATAATACATATGCTTCCACAGAAACGGGAATTATCAGCACATATAATTTTAATGATGGAAAATGTATGTCTGGCTGTTTAGGAAAACCAATGAAACACTCTCAAATAATTATAACAGAAAATGGTCTTATTTCATGCAAAGGTAAAACCATAATGACAGGATACATTGGTGATACCGAGCGCACAAATAGAATTCTGCGAGACGGCACCATTTACACTTCTGATATGGGTGTTTTAGATAAGGATGGAATGCTCCATTTAATAGGAAGAGAAGATGATGTGATAAATGTTGGTGGTTTCAAAGTTTCGCCTACAGAGGTTGAAGATTCTGCTATGGCATTTCCCTCTGTCTGTGATTGTATTTGCATATCTGTGCCACATCCTATTACGGGATTCGCTTTGAAATTGTTGGTGGTGATTCAAAGTGGAGCAGAGTTTAGCAAGAGGTATTTGGCACAATTCCTTAAAACAAAACTTGAACCATACAAGATTCCCATGTTGTATGAACAAGTCGATACCATTAAAAGGACTTATAATGGCAAACTTGACAGAAAGTATTATAAGCAACTGAGTGAAAAAAAGTAACAAATGACAAGACGTGAATTATGGACAACTATTCTTCGTATTGCTGATGATTCAATCAATGGAAGAGATGCATTTTTAATAAGATTCGCCCTGTTGATTTCATGTCTTGTCATCATCGGTAATAACCCGGCATCAGCTCAATTAAAAGGTGTTATTGTTGATTCTTCCAATAACAATCCAGTTCCTAATGTTTCAATTGTATATCGGAATGGAAAGCACCGAACTACTTCTGATTCTGTTGGATGCTTTCAGATAGAAAGATTTGATAAAGGTATTTTGTCAATTACTTCTGTTGGTTATGAACCACAATCATATATTGTGAGACCCAATACATCAAGCAATATTATTATAGAGCTTACGCCGCAAACAAAATATTTAGAAGAAGTTATCGTTTCTGCAAAAGGAAATAAATATAGAAGAAAAGGAAACCCAGCCGTTGAATTAATGCGTAAAGTCATAGAATCAAAAAAACAGTACGATTTACGTCAAAGTCCATATTTAAAGTATAAATCTTATCAAAAACTAATGGCTGGGTTCAATGATTTACAACCAAAAGATTTGACGCGAGGCATTTTTGAGAACAGACCGTGGTTAAGTAATAATTTGGAAGTATGCCAATACAATGGGAAATTAATAATGCCATTATCTTTAGAAGAAACCATTTCAAACCATTATTATCAAAAGCACCCTAAGAAAGAACGAGATGTTGTTGTCGGTCATCGTATTTCAGGAGTAACCAATCTCTTTCAGACTGGTGAGATACTGAATGTTATATTGAAAGAATACTTTACGAATATCAATATCTATGATGATAACATTCGCTTGTTTCAAAATTCATTTTGTAGTCCGATCGGCCGCGATGCTATATTGTTTTATCATTATTACATAACAGACACCTTGTTAGTTGGAAATGACATGTGTTATCAGTTGGACTTCACTCCCTCCAACAAGCAAGATTTCGGATTTCAAGGAAAACTATATGTGTTGGCTGATTCCAGTTACCAAGTTAAACGCTGTGAGTTTTCAATACCTGTATCTAGTGATGTCAATTGGGTTGAAGGTATGAAATGTGTTCAAGAATATATGGATACTGAGGATGGGAAACGGGTCCTTTCAACAGATGACATAATGGTGGAGCTGATGGTTACTAAGTTTACAGCTAAAGCAATTGTTATTCGCAATACTCGATATTCAGACTATTCTTTTACCGATTTTTCACACGATATGTTAGTTGACACTCTATATTATGCAAAAGATTCTATTGAATATTGTCAAGATGATGAATTCTGGATTATCAATAGGCCAATAAGCTTATCATCTGCTGAGAGTTCCCTGGACTCATTAGTTTCAAATATCAAGAAACTAAAGGGTGCTAAATATGCATTGTTTGCTTTTAGCACTTTGTTTGAGAACTTCATTGGAACTGGATGGGATGGGACTCCGAGCAAGGTGGATATAGGTCCAATATTTAGTACGTTTTCACATAATTTTTATGATGGTTTGCGACTAAGAATTGGTGCACAGACAACAGCGAATCTT
This sequence comes from uncultured Prevotellaceae bacterium, assembly GCA_900315455.1. Classification (GTDB taxonomy): domain Bacteria; phylum Bacteroidota; class Bacteroidia; order Bacteroidales; family Bacteroidaceae; genus Prevotella. The sequence goes on from OMZE01000001.1 coordinate 34,966, forward strand.
TTTAGTCATATTTTTTTGAAAGGATATTATTCATATGCCACAAAGTCGCATCAGAGCTATTATGATGGTCAATTCATATACTCGTTCAACAAGCCTGAATATTTACCACAGGAATTTCCTAGAAAGACTATTTCTTTTGAATTAATGAGAGATGTGGCTTTGCCAAGTGACAAATATTTAGATGTAGATAAGGACAACATGTTTTCTTCTCTGAAGATCGATGATATGGATAAGATGTTTTTATATAATCGACAGTCCTTAAATTTTCAATTTGAAAAAGAGTCGGGAATAAAATATTTCGGAGAATTGAAACGGGAAAAAGTGAGGCCAATAGGTAACGTGGTTTTCAAGACATTGAATGCATCAGATTATGATATAAGACCATCGCTTCAATATTCAGAAGCAACGTTAGGTTTTAGATACGCTCCTGGTGAAACATACCTAAATTCAAAACAAGATCGTTGGGCCCTTAATTATGATTCTCCAATTATAAGGATGCAACATACTATTGGAATAAAAGGGATTTTGGAAGGAGAATATGATTATAATTTCACAGAGTTTGAATTTGAGAAATCCTTTTGGTTGCCTTTGAATTTTGGATGTATTGACTCAAATATTAAGTTGGGAATTCAGTGGAATCAAGTGCCATTTCCTTTGTTAATAATGCCGGCGACTAATTTAAGTTATCTAATTGAACCTAAGACTTTTAATTTGATTAATAATATGGAATTTCTAAACGACAGATATTTATCTGTTGATTTAGGATGGGATATGAATGGTAAGTTATTTAATCAAATTCCTTTTTTAAAACGATTGAAATGTCGCGAGTATATGGGAATAAAATGCCTATGGGGAAGATTGACAGACAAAAATAATCCTTACAAAACAAATAATATAGGTTCTCACACACTTATGTTTTTCCCGGAAGGAAGTTATGTGATGGATTCAAAACAACCATACTGGGAAATATCATTTGGAGTGCATAATATATTGAATATATTACAAATAGAATATATAAGGAGATTGTCTTATCTTGAATTACCTACATCAAAAAAAGGTACAGTTAAAATATCTTTAGTATTTAAGTTTTAGTAAAAAATATGCAAGAGAATAAATTATTGAGGATGGAAATATGAAAGATATTCTAGACCTAAGTAAAAAACTATCCCAGTTGGGATAGTTTTAGTATTAATAAAATATTTTAATCGGCTAATAAGCAATATAAAAATGCTCACATCTTTGACTTAATAACCTAAATCGTAAGAACCTTCTCTTTATTGCTCATAAAAGAAAAATGTATATGACATGCAATATTTTGAGGAGGAAAAAGAAGTGTTGTAGACATCTTTTTGACAGTGAGGATTTCCTCATTCTTTTGAGGAGAGTTGCTTCCTGAGGTCTTCAATTACGCCGCCCATTACTTTTATGATTTCGTCTTTTGATTGTATGAGAGCGTCTGCTCTACGTAGATTTTCATCCTTTGCCTCCATGGTGGCTTTTACGCTTTCAAGTTCTTTTCTAAGGGACTGGTTCTCTATCAGTAAGTTGTTGCTGAGAGAAACGTTGCCGACGTAGTTGTTGTTGCCACTTACGTTGTTTGAAGAGAAGGAGTTTCCTTTGCGGAAGTAGTCTATGGGCATATGAAAAAAGTCGGATAGTGTCTCCAGCTTTGACAGGCCGACATCCTTGGTGCGCTTAAAATAGTTCATCGTTTGCTTGCTGTTTTTGAATAGCAAGGTAATAAGGTTCTGTTGCTGCTCCTTTGTAAGTCCAGCGTAAAGATTGTCTAATAGTTCGGTGTTAAGCATAATGGTAAGTGTTTTGATTTGGTCAAAATTAATAAATTTTCGCTCAATATTTTAAGCAAATAATTTGCTATATCAAAATTTTGAGCTAATTTTGCATGCAAAAATACTAATATTTTGAGAAAGCTCAAACAAATAACGGAAATATTTCATAATTATTTTAAGCAAATGACGCAAAAAGATGTGGCAAAATACTATGGAGATTTATCGAGAGGTGAGAAGGGCCGATTTACAGCTTTTGTGAGTTTGCGTCTTGGTGGTTCCCCCCATTCCTGGCAGCACAGGCTGCTTTGTGTTGCGCGTGACACCTCCATTCGTCCCATGTCGCCGGTCATAGTGAGGGAATTGTGCACCATTATCAAGTGCGGTAGTTGGAGGTTGGGGGAAGAGGAACTGATAAGCCAAGGTAAAACTGTTGAATCAGAATGATTAAAGAGAAATATATCGACGCCATTAAGTCACGGGTTGACATCTGCCAACTCGTGATGGACTTGTCGCCTGGGATGAAACTCTTTGGTGCTGGACAGAACCGCAAGAAGTGCTGTTGTGTGTTCCACTCTGAGAAAACACCTTCTTTGATGCTCGACACGTCTTTGAATATGTACAAGTGTTTCGGGTGTGACAAAAGTGGAGATGTCATCAGCTTCGTTGAAGATTATAAGGGATTTGGCTTCGTCGATGCTGTCAAGTTTCTCCTGAGGCAGTATTGCCCCGATGTCAATACCAATGACCTTGAAGCCAGGCTCACCCCTGAGGAAGAGGAACGCCAGTCGATGAGGGATACCATGTATATCTACAACAAGTATGCCTTTGACTTTTTCCGCGAGCAGTACGAGGCTGACAATGAGGAAGCATTGCAATGTAGGCTATATGCAGAGCGGTCATCCGACAAATCCTCCCATGGCCGCTGGGACAGCGAGTTCTGCAAAACCTTTGGTCTTGGCTATAGTCCGAAAAGGGGCAACCTGTTCCTTGCTCATGCCAAGAAGAAGGGCCTGAAGATCGATATCCTCCTCAAATTGGGCTTGATTGCCGAGAGTGAGGAGACCAAGGGCCAATACTATGACTTCTACCGTGGACGGCTAATGATTCCGCAACGTGACAGGCAAGGCAACATCCTTACTTTTGCTGCACGGTCACTTGATCCTCGTTCCACTTGCAAGTATCTCAATGGCCGTGACAGTCTGATTTACAAGAAAAGCAGTTGCATTTTTGGTATTGACGTTGCGATGAGGGCTGCCCGTCAGACCGGGAAGGTCTATTTAGTAGAAGGCGCTCCCGACGTGATGCGCCTACAGTCTCTCGGCATCTCCAATGTAGTTGCCACCCTTGGTGGCGCATGGTCTAAGGAACAGCTGAGAATGTTCAGCAATTTCGGGTGTTCCCTGTGTTTCATCCCTGACTCAGACATAATCAAAGAAGGTGAACGCTTCGGAAAAGGTGAGCAATTTGTCTTCAAGAATGGTCGTCTGGCCACCGAAATGGGATTTCAGGTCTCTGTCAGGGAGATTCCTACAGCAAAAGGAGTGAAGGAGGATGCTGACTCCTACATCACCAGTATGGAGCGGTGGGAGACCCTTACAGAGAAAGACTTCATTCTTTGGTATGCCGATAAGCATTACGACATTAAGGGTACCAATGACGATCAGTTGAAGGTCATTTGTGAAGTCTGTGACCTTCTCGTATATGTGCAGAGTGATGTCATGAAGGCCTCATTGTTTAGTGAACTGAAGGGCAAGTTCAAGAAAGCCTTTGTCTGGCGCACAGCACTTGCCGATGCCGCTCGGCGTTTACAGGAACAGAAGCATAAACAGGCTATTCAAAAGTCCGACGAGCTGGAGGGTTATCGCTTCTACCGTCGGGGACATCATTACTACGACATCGACCAGCAGGGAAGGGAGCGCGACTGGACAAACTTCACCATACGTCCATTGTTCTTGATTCCAGATGAGAGAAATCCCACCAGAATCTTTGAGTTGGAGAACGAGAGCGGCATCCGCAAAACCATCGAGTTGAAGCAGATGGATGTCACCAAGCTCGACCGTTTCAAGGATCAGATAGAGGGCAGGGGCAATTTCCGTTTTTTTGAGAAGCAGGAAAAATACGAACTGTTGAAGGCGTTCATGTATGAGAAAACAGAGGAAGCCCAACGTGTACCACGTATGGGGTGGAACAACATCGGTGACAAGGGATTCTATGCTTTCTGTAACGGAATTGTCTATGAAGGCCAATGGCAACCTGTCGATGAATATGGCATCGTCCGTCTCGACACAGAGAACTTCTATCTACCAGCCATGTCCAAGATACACAAAAATGGCAGGTTGTCCTTCGTCAACGAACGTCGTTTCATGCACAGCCCCAAGCAGGAGGTCAGGATTAATGAGTATTTCCATCTGATTGTCGATTTGTATGGAGACAACGGCATCGTCGCTCTTTGCTTCTATATGGGTACGCTTTTCCGTGACATTATTACAGACAGCACACGCTCCTTTCCTTTGCTGAACATCTACGGAAAGAAAGGCACAGGAAAAACCGAGTTTGCCCTTTCCATTGTCAATCTCTTCCAACGTTCCCCGGAGGTCAGCAACCTGGAAAGCACCACCTTCTACGCTATGGGTGACAAATGCGCCGAGGTAAGCAACATGGTCGTGCATTTCGACGAGTACAAGAATTCTTTGAGCCACAAGCACATTGACTTCCTGAAGGGAATCTACGACAATGCCGGTCGTACAAAGAGGTCTGCCGACGGTGAGCGGAGGGAGACCACCAATATTGACTGCGGTGTGATACTTACCGGTCAGGAAATGCCAACTGCCGATGTTGCCCTTTTCTCCCGTGTTCTATTTCTGGAGTCCCAACGCAGCGAGCGTACGAGAGAGGAGACCGACAAGTTTCACCAGCTCCTGAAGCTGCGAAACATGTGTCCGACAAACATCACAGTGTCGCTTATCAGATACCGTAAGAATTTCGAGGCACGTTGGGGTAAGGCATGGGAACGTGCTTTGTCAGAAGTCAAGGGAGAGGTGGATTACAACGTCATCGGAGAGCGTTTCATCAACAACTGGGCAATGATGCTGGGGACTTACTACTGCCTGGAATCTGAGTTGAAGACCAACGGTTTTCCTGTTGATGCCAAAAGGGTTCACGACATCTGCATCCAGGGACTTACATACCAGCATTCGCTCTGCAACAGCACGGACGAGATAGCTGTGTTCTGGTCATTGTTCTCCAAATCCCGCCAGTTGGGCGACATCAAGGAAGGTCAGGATTACAAGATCAGTTTCGTCCACACATTGAAGGTCTGTCAAAAGAAAGCTCCATCCAAGACCCTTGATTTCGGAAATGGTGCACATATATTATATATTAGGGAGAAAATCTGCCTATCGAAAATCAACATACAAGCCAAGCGAGAAGGCAAAGTTCTTATTCCCGACGAGTCACTGCTCAGCTACCTTGCTTCCACCTCCGAGTACCTTGGCAAGACCAATTCGCCTTTGAAGTTCTATGTCTATGATGAGACAGGAAACCCCATTAGGAAAAGCAATGAAAAAGGCGAATATGAGTTGTTCTATGACCAGGAGCGAGTCCTTGCCTTTGACTACGAGGCCATCTGTACCAATTATGACATCGACCTGCGAACCATGAAGGAACTTGTCAACCGTACTTCCAAGAACAATCAGACAATCTTATTTTCACAAGATGAATCCACAGAGTAATAATTTCCCCTTGTTCTTCACGCTGGAGCGTGTTGACAACGGCTATATCCTCGCCGCCAAAGAAGAGACGGGCAGCCTGACACAGGAAGCGGAGTTCCGTAAGGAGGTAGTTACTGAGGACAAGATTCATGCCCGTATCGGCCAGCTCATCCATCCCGACGCATTGATGAAGGAGCACCCTGTCGTCTTCCGTGTCGAGGCAATCAGCGAGAACACCTACAAGACCGAGGAAATCATTCAGGCGGAGGGCTTGATGGAGGCTAAGCTTGCCTTTGCCCACTTCAAATCCAAGGGGCTGCCAGCCGATACCATACTGGCTTTGCTCATCGAGGACACCAAGATGATAGAGGTCTATGGTCTTGAAGCCGAGAGAATGGCAGCCCACAATAACATCAAGGTAGTCCGCTCCAGCGGCATCCCCATGCTCCGCTTTCCCAACTCGAAGGATGGTCAGAAGCATCTTGCCTCTTTAGGCACCAGGATGACGCTGATGAATGTGACCCAAGAGCAAATTCTCCAATGGTATGCCAGTCACCAGGTGGAGATGGAAAACAAGTCTGGCAAATAAAAATGAAACACATATATTAAACAATAATCGCATGAAAGCAAGAATAATAGCTGTAGGGAATCACAAAGGCGGGGTCGGAAAAAGCTCGACTGTTGCCAACCTTGGTGGCATTCTCGCCCGTCGGGGTTACAAGGTGCTGCTTGTCGACCTTGACGCTCAGGCCAACCTTACCACTTCACTAACTGAACCAACAGATGGTGCCACCATCTATGAAGCGATGACAGGCAAAGTCAGCAAGCTTCCTGTCGTAGTTGTCACAGGAAATCTCCACCTCGTACCATCCTCCCTGACACTTGCCATGGTTGATGTGGAACTCTCCACCGCCATCGCACGGGAGCACATTCTCTCAGAGTGCCTGGTGAATGCAGGAATCAGTAACCAATATGACTTCATACTCCTTGACTGTCCTCCATCATTGGGATTGATGACCCTCAATGCATTCACTGTGGCCACCGATATCATCATTCCTTTGGTTTCAGAGGTGCTGCCTTTCAAGGGACTCACTATGATAAAAGATTTTATAGCCATGGTACAGCATCGATTGAATCCTTCAGTCCGAATCATGGGTATTCTCATCACCCGTTGGGAATCCAGCAAACTCTCCAGAGGCATTGAGGCGAATCTCCGTCAAGCATTGGGCGACATGGTGTTCCGGACTAAAATCCGCAAGAATGTCAGGCTCGCCGAGGCACCCTTGGAAAAAACAGACATCGTAGGATATGACCCAAGGAGCAACGGAGCGATTGATTACCAGGCTTTCGTCGACGAGTTCCTTGAACGCATACAATCAAACCAATAAGACTTTTCGCCATGAACAACGATAGTTTGGATGCCCTTTTCACTGGCCTGACTGGAACTCACCAGGAGTCAACACCCTCCAAGGCTGCTTCCCGTTCACGAAGGAAAGCAAGGAAGAATAAACCAAGTGTCGATAAGGAAGAGCGGTTCTGTACCATCGTCTCTTCCGACCTCTTACACAAGATACGTCTCATCGCCAGTCGTGAGGGGCTGCAGATTAAGGATGTGGTCAATGCCGCCTTTGAGAAAGCCGTCAAGAGCTATGAACGCAAGCATGGAGTCATTGAGGGCGAAGTCAGGAGAAACGTTGGCAATCTTTTTTGAAATTACTGTTTCATGTTTATTAAAACGTACAAAAACAAAAGATGCTTTACTTTTATCTCGGTTTATGACATAGTTCGATGTTAAGCATTTTGATTTAGGCAGTGGATTGTTGTGAAACACTCTGCTGCTTTTTGTTCTCACTTCCCAACTCTTTTCTATTCTTTGGTTCTAACGCATTGTCATATTAGAACCAAATTCTTTTTATCCCCCAAAATAATGCGGTCTCTGCTTCATAATTTGTGAAGTAGGAAATGAAAGGATATACATTTGCATTGGCTTTTCGCCAAGAAACAAAAAACAATACGTGACCGCAATGAGTACATTTGTAATTTTCATCATAGTGCTGACCCTGGGCTACGTGCTCTATTATGCAGCCATGATAACCTTTGACCTGACAGCAAAAAAGAAGTCTGAAGCTGCCTCGGAGGAGACCATCGACGCTGATGGAGAATATGACGAAGAGGACGAGTTCGCCCCCCGGAATGTCAGCGAGAACACCACCAGTGGTGGCTTCAGTATCTCTGACCCTGACACCTCTGACGTGGAAGAGGCACCAGAGGAAATCTCTGAGGCCGATGAACAATCATCAGAGGAAGAAATTGCTCAGCATATTGAGGAGCATGAATACATTTCAGAGACAGAAAACACAACCGATGGTGACGTGGAAGATAGCTCAGACATCGAGGAACCCTATGAGGAGCAGCCATCCGAAGAAGATAATCCTTCTGCCGACGGTGACCAGCCAGAGGTTGCCCCCATTGACGAAAAGTCAGAGACAACTAACGATACAGACGGTGAAGACTCCATTATCACTGTAGTGAACTATTCGGAGGAGGAACCCGCCGGCAAGCAGGAGGACGAGCCGTTCGACGAAGACAAGGCTTTTGACAAGACCCTCTTCACTCCGAAGTATGACGTGACGGAGATTGTCGCTCCTCCTGTGTCCCAGAAGATTCTGAGCCATGCCATCGAGACCAACGCTGCCATGTCCTCCATAGTGACCAGGGCCAACTGTGCAATGGATGCCCAAGCCCTCAGCGAGGCCATGCGTCAGGGAAGCAACAACAAATATGGTATTGAGGCCACCGATGAAGTGCAAAAGTATTGACCCCATGAAAGCAAGGCTTTTCTGTTCCCTCTTGTCGGCATTAGCCTGGCTCTCAGCTTTGGCCAAGAGCGGCTCCGTGGACTATTCGCAGGGAGCGGACGGACTTGCGGATGCCACGGCATTCGTTGGCACGATGATGATATACACCATCGACGTGCTCTATGCCGTCGCCGCCATCGTGGTCATCGTCTCTGCCTTGCAGATATACATCAAGATGAACAGCCACGAGGGCGACGTGACCAAGAGCATCCTCTATCTCATGGGCGGCATCCTGTTCATGATAGGAGCCATGATTGTCGCACCTGCCTTCTTCGGCTACCAAAGCATGAACTTCATTTTCTGAATATTGTATTCGCGAACAACAATAGGAGTTAATTCACGGATTGTCTAACAAAAACCAAAAAGGACCAATGAGCAAGATTTTCAAAAGTGCCATTACCTCTACGGTGAAAAGGGCAAAGGGGGTGGGAACACGCATCAAGACAGCCTTGCTGCTTGCGTGTGCCGTTCTCCTGAACCCCATGGGAGCTTTCGCCCAGTCGCTGGCCAACACCGGCTATGAGGCGGGAACCAACGCCATGGAGGAAGTGGCCACGCAGATTGCTGCATACATCCCTTACGTGGTGAACCTCTGTTACGCCCTTGCTGGCGTCGTGGCTATTGTAGGTGCCATCAGCGTCTACATCGCCATGAACAACGAGGAGCAGGATGTCAAGAAGAAGATCATGATGGTCGTGGGTGCCTGCATCTTCCTGATTGCAGCCGCCAATGCCCTTCCTCTCTTCTTCGGTATCACCAACTAACCCTCCGGCTATGGCACAGGAAACGAAATCATACACGGACTACCCGATGTTCAAGGGGCTTCAGCGTCCCTTGGAGTTCATGGGCTTGCAGGGTCGCTACATCACCTGGGCGGCCATCACTGCAGCCGTGGGCATCCTTGGCTTTATGCTTGTCTATGTCTTCGCCGGTTTCATCATCGGCTTGGCCTTCGCCGTCATCTCCATCAGTTCCGGCGTGGGTCTCATCTTGGTGAAGCAGCGTCGCGGACTTCATTCCAAGAAGGCTGACAAGGGTATCTTCATCTATGCTACACTGACGAAGTTGTAATGTGCCGTAGCCGCCGTAATCTGTCCGACGGGGGTGGTCGGAACAATCCGGTCGCCCCCGTTTCTCTAACCCAACGAAACAACCCATGGCAATATATGTAATTTTAATCATTGTCGCCATCGTCATCGGTATGGTCATTTCCATCACCACTTTCGGTACTGGCGGCAAAAGGGCGAGGATATTCAAGGACATCTACTTCTCCATCGAGGACGTGGATGGGATTGGTGTGCTCTACACCAAGACAGGTGAGTATTCAGCCATCCTTGCCATGGAGAATCCCGTGCAGAAGTTCTGTGCCGACATCGACAGCTACTATGACTTCTCCAATCTCATGGCAGCAGTCATGGCCACCCTTGGCGATGGCTATTCCGTCCACAAGCAGGACATTTTCTGCAAGAAGACATTCCAGGGAGAGGATGATGGCAATCGTGAGTTCCTTTCCGAGAGCTACTTCCGCTATTTCGAGGGGCGTGAATACACCGACTGCACGACCTATCTCACCATCACGCAGGAAAACAAGAAAAGCCGTCTTTTCAGTTTCGACAACAGGAAGTGGAATGAGTTCCTTGTCAAGATCAACAAGGTCAGGGACCAGCTCCGTGACCGTGGTGTCAACTCTGTCTTCCTGGACAAAGAGGCAATCAAGGAATACGCCGACCGCTTCCTTGCCCAGAATTTTACCGACAGGCATGTGTCGCTGAACAATTTCAACGTCAAGGATGACAACATTGGTATTGGGATGAGGAAGTTCAAGGTCTTCAGCCTTGTCGATGTTGATAGCATCATCCTGCCATCCCTTGTCAGGCCATATGCCAATATCGAGGTTAACAACATCTCAATGCCCGTGGACTTGATGTCGCTTGTCGGCGACATCCCCGGTGTGCAGTCCGTGGTCTTCAACCAGGTCATCTTCATCCCCAACCAGAAACAGGAGATGAACAAACTTGCCAAGAAGAAGAACCGCCATGCCTCGATGCCTAACCCCAGCAACCAGATTGCCGTGGAGGACATCAAAAAGGTGGAGGAACTGATTGCGAGGGAGAACAAGCAGCTTGTCTATTGCCATTTCAACCTCATTGTTACGACCGATGCCGACGCAGACCTTCAGAAATGCACCAACCATCTGGAGAACGCATTCGGGCGTATCGGTATCCACATCAGCCAGCGTGCCTACAACCAGTTGGAGTTGTTCGTCAACTCCTTCCCGGGCAATTGCTATGGCCTGAACCCAGAGTATGACCGCTTCCTCACTTTGAGTGATGCGGCCAGTTGCTTGATGTACAAGGAGCGGATGACCAAGAGCGAGGATACCCCGTTGAAGGTCTATTACACCGACCGTCAGGGTGTGCCCGTCGCCATCGACATCAGCGGCAAGGAAGGCAAGGAGAAGTTGACAGACAACTCGAACTTCTTCTGTCTTGGCCCAAGCGGCAGTGGCAAGTCCTTTTCAATGAACAGCATGCTGCGCCAGCTGTGGGAACAGGATACTGATGTGGTCATTGTAGATACGGGCGATTCCTATAAGGGACTCTGCGAGTATGTCGGTGGCAAGTATGTCAGTTATACAGAGGAGAACCCCATCACCATGAATCCCTTCCGCATCCAGCGTGAGGAGCTGAACGTGGAGAAGATAGGTTTCCTGAAGAATCTCATCATGCTCATCTGGAAAGGCAGTGGCGGTACCGTCAGCAAGACCGAGGACCAGCTCATCGAGCAGGTCATCACGGAGTACTATGATGTCTATTTTCATGGCTTCAACGGCTACAATGTCTCGCAAAGGGATGCCTTGCACAAGAGGTTCCTCATCGATGCCATCACCCAGGGCAGTTTGACAGACACCAATGAGGATGTCGAGAGGGATATAGACAACCGCATCAAGGTGATGGAAAGGCGCAGGAAAGCCCTTAAAGTCAAGGAGCTTTCGTTCAACTCTTTCTTTGAGTACAGCACCCAGCGCATTCCCTATATCTGTAGTGAGAACAGGATTGTGGGTGTGGACATATCCAACTATAACTATAGCCTGGGGAACTTCTACCGTGGTGGCAAGTATGAGCGCACCTTGAATGAGAACATCGACACGACGCTCTTTGAGGAGACCTTCATTATCTTCGAGATTGACAACATCAAGAACGACACGACCCTTTTCCCTTTGGTAACGCTCATCATCATGGATGTGTTCATCCAGAAAATGCGTATAAAAAAGAATCGAAAGGTGTTGGTCATCGAGGAGGCGTGGAAAGCCGTCGCTTCTCCCATGATGGCCGAATACATCAAGTACCTTTACAAGACCGCCCGGAAGTTTTGGGCAATGGTCGGCGTTGTCACGCAGGAGTTGGAGGACATCATCGGCAGTCCCATTGTCAAGGAGGCCATCATCAACAATTCCGATATCATTATGCTACTCGACCAGGGCAAGTTCAAGGAACGCTTTGATGACATCAAGGCTGTTCTTGGCCTGACTGATGTGGAGTGCCGGAAGATCTTTACCATCAACCGCCTGGAGAACAAGGAGGGACGTGCATTCTTCCGTGAGGTTTTCATCCGTCGCGGCCTTGTCAGTGATGTCTTCGGTGTCGAGGAACCGAGGGAATGCTATATGACCTACACGACAGAACGGGCAGAGAAGGAAGCCCTGAAGCTCTACAAGCAGGAGCTGCGGTGTGACCACCAGCACGCTATCGAGGCATACTGCCGTGACTGGGAACTCTCTGGCATCAGCAAGTCTTTGGCGTTTGCCCAAAAGGTGAACCAGTCAGGGCATGTGCTTAACTACATATCAAAAGGGAAAAAATGAAGAGTTTGAAAGTCATAATAATCTTGATACTTACCTTGGCAGGACTATTTCCTGTCAGGGCACAGTACTATAGTATCAATGTCGATTATGGCACGATGGCTGCGATGTCGGAAGCATTCACCACCGAGGCGGCTATGGAAGCCCTTCATAATGAGAACCTGCAGAAGATTCGTGACAGCTACAAGGCTGCCGAATTGGCCAGTGCCGGAATTTTCTCCTCCAAGTACCTCGACCGCAAGGCGCTCACCAGTCTCAACCTGTGGGATGACCGCAGGGAGAACTATTACTACAACCGCATTTACAAGATTGTCTCGCGGCGCATCATTCCCAAGATGGTCGTCTGTGCTCAGCTGATGGTTGAAGACCCTTCAACCGCCCTCTATTGGGGCAGCTATCTGCTGAAGACCACGGAGGATGTGAAGTCCTTGTGCCAGCAGTTCGAGAATATCGTGACCAACAGTACCCTCAGTTTCAACGACATCGCCTTTCTTGAGATTTCCGAGAACCTGAAGGCCATTTTCAACCTCGCCAACCTTGGGGGCATCGACTGGAAGGAACTGCTGGAGCACCTTGGGGATGACATAGAGGATGCCTTTACCGAGGACAATCTCAAAGATGACCTCGACAACCTCATCAACAAGGGTGTCGGGATGGCCCAGGCTGGTTTCAGCAACGGTGTTGACCAGCTCCTGCAAGGCACCAATTTCGGTGGCACGTTCATGGAGAAGCTGGGCAGTGTCATCACCCTCGCCGACAATATCAAAAGCATGTATGACCAGTACAAGGACTTGTCGGCCACCCAGGTCATCACTGCCGTCATAGGACAGGATAACATCAACAGCCTGTTCAAACTCAGTGACTACAACCTGACTCGGTGGATTGATGACTATGCTTCAGCCGCCCAGGGCAGCTACTACACACAGCGGGTGTATATCTATCGCAGTGATGCAGGTTCGGAAATCCTCTGTAACTATTATCCACCCATGGATGAGAACAGTATCCTCTATGGTGCGGAGTGGTATCGCATCAGCACCACCGACCCGTATTTCACCCCCAGTACTGCACAGTACGAAACCGCCTTACACAACTCTGAGGGTTATGCAGGATGGAGCCGTGACAGGGTGAGCCAGCTCAATGCGGGCAATGACGGCAACACCTACACCATGAACCAGTCCTGCCTCTCCTACACTTTGAGAAAGAGCAAGAGCGGACAGTACGGTAAGGCTTATGCCTACAGCATACAGGCCACGAAGTCATGGAATGTCAGGGAGGAGGTCTATGAGGAGGTCTTTGACAGCTACAGCATGGACTGGAACACTTTCATGGCACAGATGAACGCCCGTCTTGCCCAGTACAATGCCAATGGCGACCATCAGGAGATTGGCAGTCCGGAAGACCTGGATGAGTATATCGCCACCCATCCATCGGAGTCCAACTACACCTATTACATCGGTTACGATGAACGAAGCTACTACCAGGCAGCCAATGCCCAGAGAGTGGCCGGCGCGGCATCCGCCACCTTCAGCATCACCTGCCATGAAGGCGGTTTGTTGGGCAAGGGAAGCACCACCTACAAATGTGGTGACTGTGGTGGCAGTCCCAGCAGCCACACCAAGCAATGCTCGATGTATACGACACTGAGCCAAAGCTCTTCTTTCGACACCAGCGGCCTACAGTCCCAGCTCACTCAGTTGCAGCAGGAAGCCGCCAGTCTTCAAGGACAGATCGACGTGCTCAACAAGGAGAACAGTGACATCCTCCGTCATATGTCACAGGCATCCACCACCGAGGAGTATTACCAGCTTCAGGCCACCTACAATGCCAACAAAGAGAAAATCAAGGAACTCCAGGTGCAGTTGGATGCTGTGAACCAGAAAATCACCGAGACGAGGAACGCCATCGCCGAGGCAGAGGAAGGAGAGAGTGCGGAGACCGACGACTACAACCGAATTCCCCAGCTGATGAAGACGATGGAGGATGCCTACGGCATCAGTTGGACGGATAACGGCTCATGGACGGGCTACACCTTCATACGCAACGGCACTGTCGGCAGCGTCAAGGGAACGGTCACTTTCAAGGCCACCGTCTCCATTGCCCGAAAGCCGAAGTATTTTCTGGGAATCAAGATACACCGTGCCATAGTCCAGATTGATTGGGAACTTGTCAGCACTTGGAGCGATTCTTCTGTTGCCGAGGTCATGGAACTCGACCCGTCGAAGAGCGACGAGGAGAACGCAGCCATCGTCAACAGAAGACTGAGTGAGTTGGCGCAGGAACATCCTTCCTGCACTGTCACCGTGGAATACGCCAAGCAGCCCGGCATCGAGACAGAGGACACCGAAGGCGTCCGGCATCTTCTATTGGCAAGCGACCGCCTGGAGATAGCCCGTGGCATCGAGGCACGTCTGGCGAGAATCTACACCGACCTTGTCATGATTGAGAAGTTCCTCCATTACAAGCATACCGTCAGGGACTGGATTCACGACCTCATCCCTAAGCTCAATGCCGACAAAGACCGCAAGATGAACATCGCTGAGCAAAGCCGCCGGCGTTGGATGCACAACGGAGGCAGCAGCTATTATGCGGACGAGGACGACGAACAACCCTGATAGAAATACCAGTAATATGAGTAATACGGATAATACAAGAAATATAACATTTGGCTGGATGATGATTCGGTCCTTGCTGTTGCTGTGTCTGTTTGTGTCCTTCACAGGACAGGCCGAGGCGCAGATTGTCCCGAGAGACATCCCCACCATAGAGGCATACATCAATGACCACAAGACGCAGCGCAGCATCCTCCTTGCCCGTGCCACGTTGGAGGAGAGCAACGCCCTCCTGCACAAGGCCAGCAAGGTCACGAACCGTGAGTACCGGGACATCAACATAGAGCTGGACAAGTACACCCGTGCCTTTGACATCATCGACTTGGTGTACAGCACGGTCAGCACCGGCTTCAATGTCTATCGCACCTACGATAATGTGTCGGAGAAAATCGGCAAGTACAGGGGGATGCTCGAAGAGTACAACGACAAGATTCTGCGTCGCGGACGCATCGAGAGTGCCGACACCTTGCTTCTTGCCGTCAACAGGAGAGCCATCGTCAACCTGGCTGGGGAGTGCCAGAACCTCTATTCTGCCGTCTGTGTCCTCGCCGCCTACGCCAGCGGCAAGGTCTGCTGCACCACGGCGTCCCTGATGCTGATGATTGACAACATCAACAAGTCGCTTGACCGCATCAAGGACATCGTGAACAGTGCCTATTACCAGACCTGGAAATTCATCAAGGCGCGGACGAGCTACTGGAAGTCCGAGGTTTACCGCTCCAAGACCGTCAGACAGATGGCCACCGAAGCCCTTGACCGTTGGATGAGGGCTGGAAACATACTGGATTACTAAATGATAAGGAGGAATGACAATGAGATACTGTTTTTTGTTTTTCATAATTAGTTCATTATTTGTTGAGACCGCAGCCCAGACCATGACCTTCAATCACGACGATTCCAAGCAGAATCAGATACAGGTCATGGAACTGGGTGCAGGCGCTTTGACTCCCGAAGTGTACTATACAGTCACCCACAAGAAGTACAAGGATGGTGCAAAGGCAGCCACATCCGTCAAAAACACCTTGCGCATTGCTACCAACACCTCTTCCATCCCGCAGGTGGAGTATGCCGACAGCATACAAGCCGATATGGAGAGCCGTGCCAAGGTCGAGGCAGCCAATATGGCCGACCGTCAGGTGGACCTGGCATGGGTCACAGAGGGCAGCAAGATTGAGGGCAAGCTCCTTGTCTTCAAGAACAACATCAATGCCCTCCAAGGCAAGGCCAAAAATAATGAGATAACTGGATGGACGGAGTTAGGCCGGATGTTCGACTTCGCCATCAAGACCATACGTCAGGCATATATGCCCAACAGCGAGCGTCAGAAGCAGTACCTCGCCATCTACGAGGAGATTGTCAAAAGCAACGACAACCTCCTGCTGAGGGTGCGCTTCCTGACCACCAAGAACCAGGCCGACCACCTCGTACAAGCCATGTCGCGCTTCCAGCACCGCGTCGGCGAGAATGCCACCGCAGGCTACAACCGTTGGCGCGATGCCGCCAACGAGGGCAGCGGACGGCGTGTGTCAACCCCTAATCCCTAAACATAAAGACAGATGGATAACGACAGCACAGCAGTAGATTTCGGTATCAACCTCCTTGAAGAGGAGATTGACGACGTGATATTCAGAACGAATGAGTTCCTGACCGATGCCACGTTCACTGGCGGTCAGGGGCCGTTCTGGTGGATTCTCCAGATGTCCATGGCCTTGGCCGGACTCTTCGCCATCATCGTCTGTGCACACATGGCATACAAGATGATGGTCAGGCATGAGCCGTTGGATGTGATGAAACTCTTCAAGCCTTTGGTGGTGAGCATCGTCCTCTGTTGGTGGTACCCACCTTCAGACACGGGCATTGCCGGAGGCAGCAGCACCTGGTGCGCCCTCGATTTCCTCAGCTACATCCCCAACGCCATCGGCAGCTACACCCATGACCTCTATGAGGCAGAGGCGGCGCAGGTGGAGGACAGGATGCAGGACGTGCAGCAGCTCATGTACCAGTTGGGCGATGAAGCCGCCGACCCCATGTCAACCATCAAGGCAGCAAGCAACGCTGTCAGTGCCTTGCTCACGCAGAGCAGCGTGCAGGATGTTACCGATGCCGATGCTGCCGCCGAGGATGAGAAGAACATTGTCAAGGCGGAGATGACCAGTACGACCGCCGGACTGGTGATGCTGGCCGACAAGATCATCATGCTGATAGCGTTGATTACATTCCGTATCGGATGGTGGGGAACGATATACTGTCAGCAGATTCTCTTGGGTATGCTCACCATTTTTGGGCCGATACAGTGGGCTTTCTCCCTGTTGCCGAAATGGGAGGGGGCCTGGGCAAAGTGGATTATACGCTATCTCACCGTCCATTTCTATGGTGCGATGCTCTACTTCGTTGGCTTCTATGTCCTACTTCTCTTTGATATAGTCATCAACATACAGTACAACGACCTTGCGGCGGTCACGGCTACCGACGAGACGGTGGTCAACTACTTGCAGAACGCTTTCTTCTCGGCAGGCTATCTGATGGCTGCCAGCGTGGTGGCCTTGAAGTGCCTGAACCTTGTTCCCGACCTTGCCGCATGGATGATTCCTGAGGGCGACACCGCCTTCTCCACCCGTAGCTTCGGCGAGGGCATCGCCACCTCCATGCGTCAGTCAGCTGGCCGATTGGTGGGTATCTAACATCAACAATAAGAACCAATGGTAATCAAGAATTTAGAAAACAAGATCAAGCTCGTGCTGATATTGTGCAGCCTCTTTCTCGTCGGCTGTGTGGTCATCTCTCTCGGCAGCATCTGGGCCGCCAAGGGGATGGTCAATGATGCGCAGAAGAAAGTGTACGTGCTCGACGGCAACGTGCCTATTCTCGTCAACCGTAGCACGATGGAGGAGACCCTTGACGTGGAAGCAAAGAGCCATGTCGAGATGTTCCACCACTATTTCTTCACCCTTGCCCCAGATGACAAGTACATCAAGTACACGATGGAGAAGGCCATGTATCTCATCGACGAGACCGGCCTTGCGCAGTACAATGCCCTGAAGGAAAAGGGCTTTTATGGCAACATCATGGGAACGAGTGCTGTCTTCAGCATTTTCTGTGACAGCATCCGCTTCAGCAAGGAGAATATGTCGTTCACCTACTATGGCCGTCAGCGCATTGAGCGCAGGACATCCGTGCTGATGCGTGAGTTGGTGACCGAGGGCTTCCTCAAACGGGTGCCCAGGACGGAGAACAACCCCCATGGCCTGCTTATCGTCAATTGGCGCACCATCCTCAACAAGGACATGGAGCAGCATACGAAGTCAAACTACTAATTCATCAGTTATGGGATTCAAGAAGATATTGTTCGGGGAGAAAGTTCCTGATAAGGACGACCCGAAGTACAAGGAACGTTATGAGAAGGATGTGGCAGCAGGCAAGAGTTTTGCCCAAGCCTTACGGCTCGACCGTGCGGCGGCCTGTGTGCAGCGTTTCGCGTCAAGGCACACCAAGCTTTTCCTCGCCCTCGTTTTCTCCTTCGTACTGTTCAGCGTCGGTCTCAGCCTGTACCGCATGAAACAGGCGGTCACCTATAGGCCACGCCCCTCCAGTGCCGTGGAGCGGCAGGAGCAGGAACTGCATTTCAAACGCCACCATGCCCCGGAGGGGGTGGCACAGCCGACATCCGTCAACGAAAGTAACCAACCACATTCAATGAAAGAATATGAAGCATTTAGACCAGATTAACTTCAGGCAGCCCAAGTACATGCTCCCTGCCATCTTGTATGTACCCATCCTGTTTCTGGGCTTCTTCGTCATCCGTCTTTTCGGAACTGAAAAGGCTGACGTTGACAAGTCGAAGTTGGAGACCACCGAGTTCTTCAACGACAAGTTGCCGGATGCCAACATCAAGGGCGACGGCATAGGTGACAAGTACACCAACATGCTCAATGACTTCGGTAAGATCAAGGATGAGTCAGCTGTGGAGAATATCGAGCGTGGCGGCGAGGACACCAAAGAAGAATACACCTCGCAGTACAGTGATGCCGAGGTGGCCGCCATGGAGCCGGGTAGCAAACAGGCTCAGGAATCGATGGAAAAACTGCGGCAGTTGCAGGAGCAGATACGCCAACAGCAAGCCCAGGAAGACAATATCACCAACGACCGCACTGGAGGCAACACCTCCGAGGAAGAGGAGACGCTGGAGAATCTTCGCAAGGCTTTGGATGAAGCCCGTCAGCAAGGGCAGCGCCAGACATCAGGCGTACCGACTGCCACGGAAAAAACAACCCCTGACGCATCATCCGCTGTGAGTCAAAAAGTAGATGAGAGCACATCGGAAATCTCCGTCAACGAGAATGCCGTCACAGAGATTCCTGAGGAAGCCGAACCCGAGCAGGTGGTCAAGACCCAGGTTGAGACCTCCGAATATTTCAACACCATCACCACCAATGAGCCTGAGCACAAGTTGATCAAGGCCATTGTCGATGAGGAAATCAAGGCGGTGGATGGCAGCCGTGTCCGTCTCCGGCTTCTCGATGACATCGACATCGGCGAGCGAACCATTGTAAAGGGCAGCTATCTCTACTGCACATTGAGCGGCTTCAGTCAGCAACGTATCAAGGGAACAGTGAAGAGTGTCCTTGTCGATGATGAGTTGGTCAAGGTCAATCTGAGCATTTACGACACCGATGGCTTGGAGGGACTTTATGTGCCGAGGAGCAGTTTCCGTGAGACATCCAAAGACGTGGCCAGTGGTGCCATGAGCCAGAGTATGACCATCAATGACGGCTCCACCAACTCCTCCATGGGACGTTGGGGTATGCAAGCCCTACAGAACGCCTACCAGAAGACCGCCAATGCCATCTCCAAGAGCATCCGCAAAAATAAGGTGAAAATCAAGTATGGCACACAGGTGTATTTGATTAACTCCAGGGAAAAGAAAAACCAAAAGAATTGAAGTGATATGAATCGAAGTGGAGTATTAACGACAAAGGAAGAGAGAGAGGAGTTTGTGGGTCAGAACTACCATACTCCCCAAGAAGAATGTGTTGTCATTGCAATATTGGACAGTCGTAATTGGTATAACCGGGGAAGCGTCTATGCCTTGGTATGCAATTTCACAACTGATAAAGGCCAGAAGTTGGCACTTTTTGCTTTTAGAAGAAGATTGCCTAATCCTGAGATTTACGCTCCCCAGAAAGGAGACATAGACTTTGCCCATGATGTACAGGAAGGGAGCTGGTGGAAATGTACCATCAAGGCCACCAAATCTAAAAGATTCAAATGGTATTCAGCTGAACTCATAGAACAAAAATAGAATCACATGAAAGCTATAAAGAAACTAACAGCAGTGCTATTGATTGGTATTGTTACGATGCCTGTCATGGCACAGAAAACGATGGATGATATGCAGTATCTCACCATCAACGAGAATGTCACCACTGTCATCACGGCCAGTGAGCCTGTCCGCTTCGTTGACATCAGCACCGCCAAGGTTGTGGGTGACCAGCCCATCAATAACACCATCCGATTGAAACCTAAAGAGGGCATGGAGGTGAACCATGATGGGGACGTGCTTGCTGTCGTCACAGTTGTCACGGAGCGTTACCGTACCCAGTATGCCCTCATCTATACCTCCCGTATGAATGAGGCCGTGACAGAGAAGACCATTGCCCTCGATGAGCGGGTTCCTTATCATAACCCAGCTGTCAGCATGTCCACTGAGGACATGACACGTTATGCCCGGCAGATATGGTCATCCCCGGCCCGCTTCCGCAATGTCTCCACAAAGATGCACCGCATGACGATGCGCCTGAACAACATCTACAGTGTAGGTGAGTATTTCTTCATCGACTTCTCAGTGGATAACCGCACGGACATCCGTTTTGACATCGACCAGTTGCGTGTCAAGCTCAGCGACAAGAAAACCTCTAAGGCAACCACGGCGCAGACCCTTGAACTGACCCCGGAACTTGTCCTTGACCCCACGCAGTCGTTCCGCTATGGCTACCGCAATGTCATCGTCCTGAAGAAGATGACCTTCCCCAATGACAAGATCCTGACCATCGAGCTGAGTGAGCGGCAAATCAGTGGTCGCACCATCTACCTCAATGTCGAGTATGAGGACGTTCTGAGTGCCGACTCGTTCAACAAGGCCATACTGATGGAGCAATAAAAACCGAAGGACTATGAAGAAGAGAAGAATGTCAACGATGCTGCTTGTCTCTGCCATGCTGATGCTGGCAGTGACGGGCAAGGCGCAGAGCCACGGCAACCGACTCTCATTGGGCGTGGGTGCGCTCTATGAGAAAGGCTTTGACGCCACCATTGCCGTGGAGCATGAGACCAATAACCACAATGCCTGGGAGTATTTCGCCAACGGCTATGTCAAATGGTCGGAGGATGAGACCGCCGGTCATGTCACCAAAGATTCTTTCTGGAATAATTACCGCACATGGGGATTGGGCATTGCCTACAAACCTTGTGTGGTACGCTCCAGAAACCAATATGGCTGTCTGCGCATTGGTGCCAGTGGCGGCAGCGACACCCATGAGTTTGTCGGATGGACGAATGTGGGCTATGAGCACAACTATGTCCTGCGTCATGGTTGTCAGCTGTATTGGCAGGTCAAGACCGATGTCTGCATCAACGGGCGGGATTTATTCCGCACCGGCTTGGTGTTGGGCATCAAATTCCCAACAGGAGCACGTTAAAAACTAAAGAATATGAAAGCAAGAATCACCAATTATCTGTTTTGCGCCTTGGCTGCATCGTTGCTCATCACCTCTTGTGACGAGCATGAGATGGAAGACCTCTCATGGCATTCCTGGCAGCCGGGTATGGTCTATTGCGCCAATGGCGAAGTGACCGATTTTGACAAGTGTATGGCTGATGGCAATACCCCTGAGGCCGTCATCTTCTACATCGATGACACTGATGAGATTCCGGGCAAGGCTTATGCAGTCAGTCTGCGTGATAACTGGCCGGAAGCCTTCAGCGACCCTGACACCATCTATGTGGCACAAGGAACGTCTGCAGACATCACGGCATACGACGGTGAGGAGAACACCACAGCCTTGCGCTATGGAAAGGTTGAATCGCCGATGGCAACTGTTTTGGGCGACAAGTATTTCATCCCTTCTGTTGGAGAGATGTTCAAGCTCTATATGGCCAGGCATCTTGTCAACTTCACCATTCAGCAGTGTGGGGGCGACATTCTCCCCATCGATGCGGAGGGTTGTTGGTACTGGACGAGTACCGAATGTGAGGGTGCCAAGGCAGACAGGGCATGGCGTTTCAGCCTTTACTCTGGACGCTTCGAGAGTACCGACAAGCACACTCCGCTGCCTGTCCGTCCCATCATGATGATACGTTTGAACAGAGGCGAGCAGCAATAAACGGCCATGGAAGAGAGCAAAGACCTACAGACGTTGTACAAGGTATTCCGCACCATCATCTATGTGGCTTTGGTTGTGGAGTTCTTTGAGTATGCCATCACCCCAGGAATGCTGAATTTCTGGGGGGGGGTCCTCACCAACATCCATGAACGGCTCAAACAGTTGGATGTATATCAGGACGGCCACATGCTCCGCAGCAAGATCATGACCTTCTTGATGATTTGCGTCACCTGCATGGGTACGCGCAACAAGAAGAATCTGGAGTTCAATGCCAAGCGGATGGTCGTATATCCCATTACTTTTGGTGTCATCCTGATGTTCTTCTCCGTCTGGGTCTTCAACCGCCACTGGCATCCCACGTTCTTCACCCTCCACAGCAGCACATGGATTTACTTCCTGATGTCTGTTGTCGGCACCATCCTCTGCCATATCGCCCTCGACAATATCTCCAAGCACATGAAGGACGGCCTGATGAAAGACCGCTTCAACTTCGAGAACGAGAGCTTCGAGCAGATGGAGGAAAAGGTGGAGAACAAGTACAGCGTCAACATCCCCATGCGCTACTATTACAAGGGCAAATTCCGCAAGGGTTGGGTCAATGTCATCAACCCTTTCCGTGGAACGTGGGTTGTCGGCACTCCTGGCTCTGGTAAGACTTTTTCCATCATCGAGCCGTTTATCCGTCAGCACAGTGCCAAGGGCTTTGCTATGGTAGTTTATGACTACAAGTTCCCGACCCTTGCCCAGAAGCTCTACTATCACTACCGCATCAACAAGAAGGCCGGAAAGACGCCTAAGAACTGTCAGTTTAACATCATCAACTTCGTGAATGTAGAGTACAGCCGCCGTGTCAATCCCATACAGTTGAAATACATCGGCAACCTCGCTGCCGCCAGCGAGACTGCCGAGACCCTGTTGGAATCCTTGCAGAAAGGCAAGAAGGAGGGCGGTGGTGGCAGTGACCAGTTCTTCCAGACCTCTGCCGTCAACTTTCTGGCGGCTTGTATCTACTTCTTTTGCAACTACGAGAAGAGACCCTATGATGAGGATGGCCATGAGCTGAGCTATGATAAGACCATCGACCCTGAGACAGGCATGATTAAGCCCACCGGCATTGTCCGTGATGCTACGGGAAATGTCACCCAGCCAGCCTATTGGCTGGGCAAGTACAGCGATATGCCCCACATCCTCTCGTTCCTCAATGAGAGTTACGAGACCATCTTTGAGGTGTTGATGACCGATACCGAGGTGGCTCCTTTGCTCGGGCCGTTTAAGACCGCTTTTGAGAACAAGGCCATGGAACAGTTGGAAGGTATGATTGGTACTTTGCGTGTCTTTACCTCGCGACTGGCCACCAAGGAATCCTATTGGATATTTCACAAGGATGGTGATGACTTCGACCTGAAGGTGTCCGACCCCAAGCATCCGAGTTATCTGCTGATAGCCAATGACCCTGAGATGGAGAGCATCATCGGAGCCTTGAATGCCTTGATTTTGAACCGTCTTGTGACCCGTGTCAACACTGGTCAGGGCAAGAATATCCCTGTCAGCATTATCGTCGATGAGTTGCCCACCTTGTACTTCCACAAGATAGACCGCTTGATTGGTACGGCACGAAGCAACAAGGTCAGTGTCGCTTTAGGCTTTCAGGAACTGCCGCAGTTGGAAGCTGACTATGGTAAAACGGGTATGCAGAAGATTATCACCACCGTCGGCAATGTAGTCAGCGGCTCTGCCCGTGCCAAGGAAACCCTTGAATGGCTCTCCAATGACATCTTCGGCAAGGTGGTGCAGTTGAAGAAGGGCGTGACGATTGACCGTGACCGCACCTCTGTTAACCTCAATGAGAACATGGACAGCCTGGTGCCAGGCTCGAAGATTGCCGATATGGCCACTGGCTGGATATGCGGCCAGACCGCTCGTGACTTCGTGAAGACCAAGACCGGTAGGGGCGGGAGTATGGACATTCAGGAAGCCGAGGAGTTCCAGACCAGCAAGTTTTTCTGCAAGACTGATTTCAATATGGCAGAAATCTCCAAGGAGGAATCGGACTATGCTAATTATCCCATCCCTCAGTTCTATCATTTCGACTCGCCAGAGGTGCGTGAGCGCATCTTGTATTCCAATTTCCTTCAAGTAAACCAGGACGTGAAGGATATGATAAAGGAGATACAGGAGTTTAACAAAAAGTGAATTCTCCTATAACTGCTTCATTTATTTTTTTATCCAGATTGAATAGTTGGACAGACAGATAGTTTGTCCTTCCTTTTCGGCAAATAATTCATGAATAATCTATGGCTTTTCTTGGTAATTAAGCGAAAAACTTATATTTTTGCACATGTTTGGTTTTATTAGGAATAATCAATAAAATGATTTATTTCATGTCTTAGTAATTTCTTTGAAACTAGTAAAAAATTAAACTATTATGGGTAGATCAATATCACTGTTTGCAGATTATCATACTGGTGAGAATTCTGTCACCAACTATTGTGGCTTGATGCTTAAACTTGTCTATCAAGAGAGCCCTAAACTTTTAAATAAATTTCTAGATTACATTTTTGAAGGTGAAGCCGAAGTTCCTTTTGTTGGCCCAACATTTGAGCAGCAGAATGCTAAACAAATGAAAAGGAAACATAGCATTCCCGATTTGGAAATAAAACAAGATTCATTTCAAATATTAGTAGAAACGAAGTTAACAGACTGGTATCATAAAGATCAATTAGAAAACCATATCGAAGGTTTTTCTGATAATATAGTCAACAAGATTTTGATTTTATTATGCAATTTTGATGATAAAAATTGTAATCAAAATCGCCAGGATTTTAAAATAGCTGCGAAAAAGAAAAACATATCTGTCGTTGAAGTTACTTTCGAGGATTTTCTAAATGGGATGATAGAAGTCTGTAAAACACCTCAATTAGAGGAATATCTAATGGAATTCCAAGAGTATTTAGACAGACAAAAGCTTCTGCCCACTTGGAAATTCCGTTTGGATGTCGTTAATTGTGGACGCACGAGAGAAGAGATTCTCGAAGCGAAAGTGTATATGTGTCCTAATAGTGGTGGTCAATATAGACATGAAAGAGCTAAATTCTTTGGAACGTATTGGGATAAAAAGGTTGAATATTTATATATTATAGATGCTGTTGTTGTAGTTGACAGAAACTGTCAAAACTCAGAAATAAAATGGAAGAATTCGGAAGAAAGCGATTCCATATTTATTAATCGGGCTGTAAGTGCTATCAAAAAATATCGCCAAGATGAAATAAAACGAAATGGAATTCAAGTGTTCCTTTTGAGCAGCGAAAAACAAGTAAACTTTATAAAAGATTCAAAAGGAGGAATGTTTGGTTCAAAGAAATATTTTATTGTAAACGATGCTGTTGATATTGATAGATGTGTTTCTATTATTAATGAAAAGAAATGGTCAGATTTTGAAAACAAGTAAAGAATAAAGGCTTTTCCCTTGACGAATTCCTAATGTGCTTCTTAACGAGCTTTTCAAGGGGCAAGTAACATTTTTTTAAATCAGACTCCTAATTAATTGCCATTTGTTAAGTGCCTATTTGAGGCTATTCCAATGGGATTTCAAGGCTGGTTTTATAAAGGGTCCTACCTCTAAACTCTCTGTAGTCCACATCCGTCAATGTTAAGGTAAAGGATGGTGGCGAAAATCTTGCCATCACCTTTTTCAAATCTGACAGCCTAACATCAAATGAGCTTATCCTGCCAAGTGTAACGTGCAGCATAAAGTCGGAATGAATGATACAACCGACAGCTTTCATATCTTCACGGATGGCATCCGTCAAAGCATGAAAACTCTTCTGCACCTCGTTTGCTGACAGATGGATGATAAACATTCCTGAACTTGTGGAAAAAGCGTTCAATCGGTCAAAAGTAATTACTGGAGCCGGTGCATTTGCCAGATGCTTCTCCAAAAGAGAACACATGTCGATACCCTTTGGCGTGTCATTGATAAACACCATCGTGATATGATAAAAGTCCTTCTGCCACCTGACTGGTATGCCAGCAAAATGACTCCTCAGCTCTTCAAACCAAGGGTCATCATACTTGATGGGTACTTTTATTTCAAGGTAGGTTTTCATTCAACGAAGCAACCGAATTTGATTGTCAAAAAAGATAACGTTCCTTTAGATAGTTAATCCAGAGTTTATCCTTATGGCCTGGGAAACAATCTTGCATCAGTTGGAATAGTTCTTCGAAGGTAACAGCAGTCCAAGTTCGTTGTCCTTCTTTTGAAAGCCATCTTTTATAATCGCTAACTGCACCTGCATGTTTCCCGTCGCCATGGAAATGTAAGTTGCCTTGTGGATATAGGTGCAAAGAGAGGAAGTGAGTGATGTCATTATGTTGCACCATCGAGGCACCAAGAAGATGGTTGCGCCATATCTGACGCAGTTCGTCGCTAACTAATGGTGACCATATATTTGGATAATTGCGATTTGGATTGTATGCTTCAGGAATATAATAGCCAGACTTCTTCATCACGTCCCAGTAGCGATATCGCGGATTTTCATGGTCTGTGATGGCTGCTTTCTTTTCTGTTTCACCTGGTCTGTAACCTTCCTCCGTGTATTTTACCTCTATTCCGATGCCACCCATAATTCCGTCTTCAGCGAGATATCCGATGTAGGTGTCAAAGGATGTCTTGTCGTTAAGATAACATCTGGTGAAAGGCTTTTCAGTGGCATCCTTATCTATGGGTGCATACTCAATTTTAATGTCAGTTATTTCCTTTATCTTGGGTAGAGTAGAAGATACATTTTCGATGATGGAATTGAAAACATTTTTGGCACTATTCTTCATTTCATCATTGAGAGACATGGGGAAAAAGACATTCCATGGTATGTGCTCACTACGGAGTGTATGGCACATCATCATCCCAGAAGGGACGTATTCACCGGATTGACGTAGCCGAGATATTTCTTTCAGAATTTCTGCACGATAGCCCTCGTGGAATATCTTGCCATCCTTTGCATCCTCCCATTTCAAAAGGGCTGACACATGGAAATCGATGGGTTCCGTTCGACCTCTTGGCTTTCGCTTCACAGTGGCAAATTCCGTGATACCATAGTGATTCTCAAAGTAGTCTGCCTGTTTGCCCCGAGCTATGTCTTTGAAATTCATTCTTCTTATCCATTTATAAATCCTTCATTCTACCATCAAAAGATCTCTGACTTCCATTAATGCAAAGCCCAATTGATTGAGTCCTTTCCAGTTATGAGGGTTGGTTATTCCAGTGTCTGATTCCTTCATTCCGACACCCCATATAGTATCGTAGGGGCTTGCTTCTACAAGAACACTGCTGCCTGTATCTCGTAGGAATTGGAAGAGTCTTATGTTTTGTGCAAACTTGTGTAGATTCCCCTTAACTACAATATCTTTTGATACAGAAGCCCACTTGTCAGTGTCGAAATTCTTGACTTCTCGCCCGAGTGCTTTGATGATTTTGGGGTCGGAAGTAGAAAGGATCTTTCTAAGTGTCTCTTCATCGTTGAATACTCTTGCTTTACCTGCCATCATGTATTGTTCTGCACAGTTGTATGTGATACCATCCACCTCAAAGGAGCATGGGTACCATTGGCTAAAACAAGCTTTTGTCACCTGTTCAGGTTTAGCATGGTGTCCCCAAAAGAAAATGTACTCCAGATGCTCACCCCCATCATATCGTTTGATGATGTCTTGTAGAATGTATTTCATAATTATGGAAATTGGATTTTAGCGACCAAGAATCTCCTCGATGGGTTTACGTTTCTTTTCCTTTGGCTCATCAGCCGGATAGCCCAGTGGAATCAGCACGGCAGGTTCTTCATCGTCTGAAAGTCCAAACAAACTTTTGCACAACTTAGCATCAAAGTTACACACCCAGCAGGTGCCAAGCCCTTGCTCCGTGGCTGCCAGGCAAAGATGTTCCACGGCAATGGCAATATCGATGTCGCCATGGGGCTTTCCGTCCCCACGTACCCATTCTTCATCATGAAGGATGGATGCGATAACCATTACAGGAGCGGTGGCAAACCACTCACGGTTGTAGCATTGACAGAGTTTCTTTCTTTCTTCCTCTTTCGTCACAATACGGAACATCCACGGCTGCTTGTTACAAGCAGACGGAGCCAGTCGGACACATTCCTTGATGTAATCTATCTTTTCTTGTTCAACACTCGTAGGCAGATAGTTCCTACAACTATACCTGTTCTTTATCAGTTCCAATAATTTCATATTATCCAAGTTTTGACATGAAACGTTCTTTATCCACAATGAATCTAAGGTGCGTTCCCTCACCAAGTAAAGTCTCGCCAGAATAGGCTGCCACTTTGAATTCAACTTTCTTTCCATCTACCTTGGTCACCTCGGCAATGGCCGTAACTTTGTCGCCAATCTTTGAGGGTCTGAGGTGCGACGACTCTATATTGCCCCCAACTGATGTGCAACCCTCTGGCAATGCTTCAGAAATGGCAAGCATAGCTGCATTCTCCATTAAGGCCAACATAGCAGGGGTAGCAAGGACAGGCATATCACCTGATCCCATAGCTAATGCAGTGACGGCATCAGTAACAATTAACTCGCTCGTATGTTTGAATCCTATTTTGATATCCTCTATCATGGTTTTAAAAAATTGTCATAGGTTTAATTGGTTTACAATGTCTATATATCGAAACAAAGGATATAGTGTCCGATAGGGGTCATAATTGCCCTCCAACATTGTTAAGTATTTGTCCAACTCACCTTTGTCTATAATTTTACTCTTTATAGGGAAAACTTTGTCACTACTTCCTTCTACTTTTATTCCTTTGAAAGAATTATCATATTCTATCCCCCTTTCATTGAAATTGTATGAACAAAGTAATGACGCTATTGTATATGTAATATTGCAAGGATAGCTATTCTGATTATTTGTTAAAAGTGTTTCTGGTATCTTTTCTTCTATTTGAGTTAACAAATTTTGTATGGAATAAGCATGATTTCTTATGGATTCATAGAAAGGAGAATCCATAACTCTCCAAAAGACAAGTAGGAAGAATACCTCTATATTAAGTTTGTTCTTTTCACCAACGCCGCAGAGTACTAAACGAGCATAGGTGAAAACTTTATCCGCATCTCTCAAACTTAGATGCATATTTGTAAATAAAGTTGTAGCTATATTTAAGAAATATTCTTGTTCATCTGGATAATTAACATTCCTTGTCCTGTTAGGATTGTTAAAGAATTTCCTAAAATCATGTTGTGTTGCAAGATAGTTGCAAAAATTTTCCATAGATGGAGCAGGCAGAGTATATTCCACATCGATGAATCTTCGCATATACTCTTCTGAATTCATTTTTGATGAACCATAATACCCTTCAATTGCATATTGAAGTTGGGATTTATTGACAGCCAATACAAAGATGATGTTTGGTATGTCGAACAAATGCTTGATTCGTTCAAGAACATGGACAGCAAAGGTTGGGTTGCACCTATCTAATTCATCAATGAAAAACACAACTGGTCTTTCATTGGCATAAAAAGCCACATATTCAGTCAATGCATTTTTGAACTCAGATATAGATGCCTTCTGCTGCTTGTAATCATCTATACATTCTTTGCCAATTTCTGAAAGATCGCTCATTGCGTCATCGACTACCCCTTTATCAATTCCAGTATGTTTTTTTATTAGGAATTTTATGAAAGTAATGAATGAAGAGATCAAAAGTTTCCCTCCTTTTGCAATGAGGTCTTTGTATTTTTCTTCATCAGCTTTCAAATCTTGCATCTCTGAAAGCATAGCGATAATCGGGTCTTCCACATAGTCAGATTCCCATGCGTTGAAATAGAAAGTTTTGAAATGATCGTTCTCCAATGATTGTTTCCACATTTTTACGAATGTGGTTTTGCCGCTTCCCCATTCTCCGTTCAATGACATTACACAACCTGATTGGCTGTATAGCATGATGACATCTGTAAGTATTTTTGCATACCGTTTTCTGTCAAGAGCACAATTTTGGAATGGGTCATTTTCAGGTATTTCAATTTCTCGACTATGATTAATCAACTGGTATTTGTCCATGTCTATATTTTTCTTAGATTAGAGTCATTAAATGATTGCAAATTTACCATTTTTTCATAGATAATTAGCCCAAAAATCATTTTTTTGATGTTTCTAACGTTATTTTTCTGAAAATAGAATCCTTTTTGCGATAAAAACATTACCTTTGTACATTATTATAAAAACACGTTTTGACATGGAAAACAAGGACCTAAATCGATTGAAAGTAGTACTCGCTGAGAAGAAGCGTACAAACAAATGGTTGGCAGAGAAATTGGGCAAAGACCCTGCCACTGTCTCGAAGTGGTGTACCAATTCTGCTCAACCCAACCTGGAGAATTTAATGGAGATTGCGAGGTGCTTGGAGGTCAATGTAAACGAACTGTTAAGAATGTGATTTGAATCGTTTTCTATGCCTACCAATAAAAACGCATCTATTAGATACCAAACCCTCGACAAATGTTTCCGTGATTTCAGCCATCGATACTACATCGATGACCTTATTACTAAGTGCGAGGAAGCCTTGCTGCATTACAACGGCACAGGCGGTGTCAGTCGTCGCCAGATTTTCGATGACATCAGGTTTATGGAGAGTGAGGAGGGTTGGAACATTCCTCTTGAACGCAGAAAAATTGGCCGCATAGTCTTCTATCGTTATGAGACTCCAGAATACTCCATCTCCAACCAGCCGTTGACTGAAGCCGAAGCGAAACAGCTGAGGATGGCCATTCAGACATTGGGCCGGTTCCGTGGTCTGGCAACCAATGAGTGGGTGGAAGACGTCATATCCAACCTCGAATGGCGATTCAACCTGAGCGGTGACAGCACCAATGTTGTGGGCTTCGACCAGAACAAAGGGCTGAAAGGTTTGTCATTCCTTCCAATGCTTTTCGATGCAATGACCAACCAAACGGTGCTGCGCATCACTTACAAAAGCTACAAGATTGACAGCGAGGAACATACTCAGACAGTGCATCCATATTATGCACGTCAATACAACAACCGTTGGTTCCTTTTGGCGAAGGATAACGACTGGCATACCATCACCAATTTCGCGCTTGACCGCATCCTCTCCATCGAGAAAGCAGATGATGTTCCGTTCATTCCCAACGAGAATATCGACTTTGAACATTATTTCGATGATGTCATAGGAGTGACCTTACCTCCTAAAGACGTGGAGAAAATCTCCATTCAACTGAGGTTCACCGAGAGGCAGTTCCCGTACATCACGTCAAAACCACTTCACCCCTCCCAAGAAATCATTGACCGTGAGAAGCGTATACTTTCCATAAAAGTAAAGCCAAATTATGAGCTTGACCACCACATTTTGGCTTTGGGACCAGATGTGGAAGTGCTTTCACCAGACTCTTAC
The DNA here is from genome assembly GCA_900315455.1 of uncultured Prevotellaceae bacterium. Classification (GTDB taxonomy): domain Bacteria; phylum Bacteroidota; class Bacteroidia; order Bacteroidales; family Bacteroidaceae; genus Prevotella. The sequence continues at coordinate 66,590 of OMZE01000001.1, forward strand.
AGACAGCATATCCAAGAGAAATTGCAAGATAGTCTGAAAAAATATCTTCCCGTGCAGATAGGCCGCACAGAAGAGCATTAACTTTGCAAACAATTATGAGCAACTATAAGAATAACAGTCCATATACAGCCGCGATTACGGGAGGTGGGTTCCTCTTTGAGGAGACCAATGCCCTTCTTCCACTGCTTCAGTCTCCAGATAGGGTTGCCCTTCTCAAAGACGAAAAGGTGAACAATCGTCTGCTGAAAATCAATGCGGAGACATCACGCAAAAAGGCAATCAATGAAATTGCCCGTAGATACGATGCTGTTTCCTCCTCGTTCTGGATTGATTATCAGAATATGAGTGAGGATGACCAGAAAGCAGCCCTTTTCTTTGTCATCCTGAAGACCTACAAGATTTGCTTCGATTTTCATGTTAACGTGACCATGCGCAAGTGGAACAGCATCAGCAAGTCAGTTATGTATGATGACATTATGATGGAGTTCAATGAGGTTTCTGCCAATGATAATTTTGTTGACTCTTGGAGCGACAGTACAAAAAGCAACGTAGCTACAGCTTATTTGACTATGCTCCGTAAGGTCAGCATCCTTGACAAGGAAGGCAACTTACATCCTCTCAATGCCAGTAACTATGACTACTACATCATTCACGGCGAACAGTGGTTTCTCGAAGCCTGTCTGTTGCAGCCGTATCAGATTGAGAACATCAAAAAGCAACTCGTATGACCATCAAGGAACTTGACGATAAGCTGAACAGCCCGGGATTTCAAGACCCAGAGAATGGTGACCTGTTCTACAATTTCTTTATCTACCAATATCCGGCAGAGAAGGAATATGACATCCGTCGCCAGATACAAGAGTTCAAGGCCAATCTGATTCGCCCCATCAACTATGTGGATGTTTTGACGTTGAATCTATTCGAGGAGTTTTGTCATTTCCTCGACCAGAAAAAATTCCTGAAGCATCCCAGCATGTTGAAGTATCAGTTGGAAAAAGAACAGGCCGACCCGACGAAGGCACAGAACACGCAGGACACCCTGACACGCAACGCCCATAGCCCGGAGTTCGTGCAGTTCCTGCATAAGCGTATCATCGATCATATCAACATCAAGGATGACTATCGCCGCCCATACGTTTTTGTCTATGGTGTTGGCAGTATGTACCCATACCTCCGTGTAAACGAGCTGCTTGCCCTCTACGAGGATTACAACGATACGAGCAAATACAAAATCATCGTCTTCTACCCTGGTTATCGTGAGCAGAATTCCTTCCGCTTGTTTGGAACCCTCCCCGATAACCATACTTATAGAGCTACTTTACTGATTAACGAATAAGACAAACATATATGAAGCTGAAAGATTTATATAGCAAGCCTATATACAGGACGGTCAATCCGGCTGTGAGTGCAACCAAGTTCGACCCTGAGACCGAACGCATCGAGATTCAGGAGTATGTCTTCACCGACGAGATTATCAATGGCCTTTTCCGCATCTTGAATGCCATCAAGAATAACAAGCCCTACGACCATGTGGGCATTTGGATAGATGGTTACTATGGTTCGGGAAAGTCCCACTTCTTGAAATATCTCGACTATTGCATTACGCCGCATACCCGCGACGATGCCATGTCACGGCTGTTAGAAGCCGTGAAGGGCATCGACCCGTTGGATGATAAGCATAACATCAGCTTCGACTACGAGCAGTTGCTCAGCATCGCCAACTGGTTGAAGCGTGCCACCATCGATACCTGCATCTTCAACCTGGAGACCAGCTATGACAACTCCACTGACAAGAAGAAAGCCTTCTTGCATATCTTCTGGAACGAGTTTAATGGCAAGCGTGGTTTCAATAAGTTCAACCTCACCTTGGCACAGAACCTTGAAAAGCCACTATGGGAGAAAGGCGTGTTCGAGCAGTTCAAGGAGCGCATCGAAGAGGAAGGTGGTGACTGGAACGACCCCGGAATGGCCGCAGACATGATTGACAACGAGTTGGGCATGGTGCTCGACATCGCCTGTGAGTTGGCTCCGTCTCTTGACAAGGAAAGCATCCGGCAGCGTATTATCAACCGTGACACCAATATCAGCATCGACCGTTTCGCATCAGAGCTGGCATCATATCTGAAAGACAAGGGCGATGACTATCGTCTGATTCTCTTGGCCGACGAGGTGAGCCAGTTCATCAACAAGGAGCGCGACCGTTATCTGAACCTTCAGGAAATCATCACCAAACTCTCCGAGGCTTGTGAGAACAAGGTGTGGGTGGCATGTACCGCCCAGCAAGACCTCTCCGAAATTATGGATGATTGTCATATTGTGGAAGAGAAAGACAAGGAAGGTAAAATCAAGGGACGCTTCGAGGTGAAGGTTTCCCTGAAAGGCACCCAGCCCGAGGTCATCACCCAAAAACGTATTCTTGACAAAAAGGAAGAAGTGAAGCCCATGCTTGCTGCCCTTTACAATAAGCAGAAGGCTGCGTTTGGACTCCAGTTCAAGTTGCCCAACTCCTACAACAGTTATGATACCGAGGAGGATTTTGTGGACTACTATCCCTTCGTTCCCTATCAGTTTAAGTTGATTATGCAGGTGTTCAACTCGTTCCTGAACTTAGGTTATGTGGCCAAGGAGGTGAAGGGTAACGAGCGAAGTATCATCAAGGTCATCCACTCCACTGCCAAGAACAATGCGGAGCAGGAGATTGGCAAATTCATCTCCTTCGATGAATTGTACAACAACATGTTCGAGGAAGGTCTTCAGGCACGAGGACAGAAAGCCGTTGATAATGCCATCCGCATGGCTCACACCTACGAGCGCAACCCCAAGTTGGCTGTACGTGTGGCCAATGTCCTCTTTATGATCTGCAACATCTCGCAGACCGATCAGTTGCTCTTCCCAGCCACCCTTGACAATGTGACCTCCTTGTTGGTCAATGACACCAGCACGCCGCGACTCACCATCAAGAACGAGGTAGAGAAAATCATCGAGTTCCTTTCCGACAACAACATCATCCGTCGTGAGCAGGGCAAGAATGGTGCTCCCGACACTTTCTCGTTCTATAGCGAGGAGGAAATGAAGGTGGCACAGCTTATCCAGAGTCAGGGAGTAGATAATAACATGCAGGCGGAAATGCTGCGTGATATCTTCTTCAAATACCTATCATCCCTGAAGAACAAAGAACAGTTTCTCACCCGTACCTTCGCCGTGGGAGCCAGCATCAAGCAGCGGCAGTTCCTCTCCAACTCCCCCGATGTAGTAGTGGAGTTTAACATGGATGCCGATTATGACTCTCCAGACCAGTTGGCTCTCTCCAACATGGGCAACAGGATGGTCTATTATGTCGGGCCGCAGTTCCGGGATAACAAACGACTCTACAATGCCTTCTATTGGTTCTGTCAGGTCAATAGATATATGGCCACACCTGCCTCCAGTGAGGACAATGCCAACACCCGTAAGGAGTTTGAGAAGCGGGCAAGGGAACTGTATGACACTTTGATTGCTCCAGAGTTCCACAAGATTCTTGACTCATGTCCAATCATCAGTGGTCTGCGAGTGCTCGATGATGTGGAGTTAGGCAACAAGCGAGGCAGCGAGCGTTTCCACAATGCTATACAGAAACATCTGGCAGGAATCTACACCAAGGGCGGCCTTGTTGACCATAGTGGCATTTCACGCACCACCGAGTCTTTGCGAAAAGCCATTATGCGCCCCATCAATCCAGGCGACTATACGGGCTTGAACGCTGAACTTACCGATGCTGAGCATGAGGTGGAGATTTATCTGAACAAGCAATATGCCGAAGTGAACATTGCCGACGTTGTGAGCAAGTTCTCCAAGGCTCCCTACGGATGGGATGCCATTTGTACGCTCCATGTCATTAACGAACTGGTGCGCCGTCATTGCCGTGACTATTCCTATAGCAACAATCCCAATGTGGAGACCAGCACCGTGGCCAACCGCCTCGTGCAGGAAAGCAACAAGTTCACGCTTCGCAAGGCAAAGGCCATCTCACAGGATATCATCAATCAGTTCACAGCCGCATGGAAGGACATTTTCGGCATGACTGAAGTGTTCTCCACTACCGACAGCACCCAACTCTTCCGTCTGAGCCGTGAACCGGAGAATGCGCGTAGCCTTTCCAAAATGCGTGACGGCTACCGCAAGATTGAGTCTGAGATTGGCAGTTATCCATTCGCCGAACCCATCCATAAAGCCATCGACCTTTTTGATGCTTGGCTTGCAGAGCGTGACCCGCAGAAATATTTCCAGGCTGTAATCGATAAGAGACAGGAGGCCCGGGAGATTATAGACAAGTGCAAGGAGGTGGTGCAGTTCACCCACGACCAGTTGTCGACGTACAAACGTCTTCGCAAATACGCCTCCGACAACAAGTATAACTTCTCCTTCGTCCCAATGAACTGTCAGGGAAAAGTGGATGAGTTTGTCAAGATTGAGACTGACCCATGGCCCATCAAGGGATTCCGCTCCTACATCACTCTCCAGAGGGAACTTGACATCATTCTTGAAGAGGTGCGTAATGACCTCCGTGAGAAGATACGTATTGCCTACAACGAACAGTTCGACTATTTGGAGCGAGTAGCTAAAGAACAGAAGGTTCCTATCAGCGTCCTTGCTAACCGTGAGAATACGATTATGACTAGGACAACACCCGACAACATCCTTGTCCTAAAGGGTAACATCAATACCGACGCTTTCTATCAAGAGCAGATTGGGAAAATACTTGATTATGTCAATGCACATAAGCCAGTACCGAAACCAGATGAAGGAGGACTTCCTGCAGGTACCGGTGCAGGTGAAGAGCCACCCAAACCCAAGAAGATACGTCAAGCATCGCTACAAACTAAAACGGCTGTTCCTCTTTCCACAGAAGAGGACATTGACCGTTATCTGAAAGGGCTAAAAGACCAACTCACCAAGTTACTTGTCGATTATGACAGCGTAATGATTATAAAATAAGCAAAAGTAAACACAATATATGGATACCAATAAACTGAAGAAGTTTGCCATTGAAGCGCGAAATAGGCTAAAGGCTGGAGTGGCTGCTAAAATGCTGACCTTGGGCTTCGACCGTAATGGAAATGTGCCGGAACACCTGCATCCGCAGTTGATGCAAGGTGGTTCACTTTGGAATGGCCAACTCCAGACAGAGAGCTTCTACCACCAATGGAATGCCCTCTATAACCGTATTAAGCAGAAAGGCATTAAGGAGGTATATGAAGAGGCCGCCTATACCTGGTTCAATCGCCTTGTGGCCATCCGTATTCTTCAGAAAAATGCTATCATCGAGCCTGTCTTGGAATATGTGGACGCTGCCCGTACACCAAGGATTGTGGACGAAGCCCGAATGGGACGTATGCCTCAGATGCAGGAGGCACAACGTATTCGATTATTAGAACTACTTGATGATGATGCTCGCATTAAGGACCAGTTTGCCGTACTTATTGCTGCCTATTGTCATCAAAGCCCCATCCTCAATGCTTGTTTTGGTGGTGTGGACGATTATACTGAATTGTTGCTTCCCAATGACATTCTTACTGAAGGGGGATTTGTGGACATGCTCAACCATACCGAGTTTATCACGGATGCCGACTTCCATTCACCAGAGTTGATAGGCTGGCTTTATCAGTTCTATATCTCTGAACGAAAAGATGAAGTGTTTGCCAAGAAAGGGAAATTCACTGCAGATGAGATACCTGCCGCCACGCAAATCTTCACACCAAACTGGATAGTCAAATACCTGGTGCAGAACACTATCGGACGTATTTATCTTGACAACCATCCTTCTGCAGCAGCAGAGTTCGAGCCTAAGTGGAAGTATCTTGTGGAGCCGTCATCTCCTACGCCCAAGGAGGCCATATATCAATTTAAGGAGTTGACAGAACTGCTTGTGGGTGATTTGGCCTGTGGTTCGGGGCATATTTTGAATGAATGCTTCGACCAACTGTATGACCTATACATCTATGAGGGTTATAGCCGAAGAGAAGCTGTGGAGAACATTTTCACACATAATCTCAGAGGTGTTGATCTTGACACTCGTGCAAAGCAATTGTCACAGTTTTCCCTTCTGTTAAAAGCATGCCAGAAAGACCATGCGTTTGCAGATGCCCATGTGTTGCCGAAAGTGCTCGATATGCCGAAGAGAAAAGACTGCGGCTCGTCTGATTTATCTGAATTTATGCAATCAGCCCCATCAGACAAATCTGTAGTTGAATTATCAAAAGCCTTTGAATTGATGAAAGATGCTGATTCTCTTGGCTCTATTATGAAGTTCGACATATCGGAGACTACAAAAATGGCTATTTCTCAGGCTTTGAATTATTGGCACAGTCAGAGTTTCATACCTGAACTAGTTAAGGATATGTTTCCAACTATGGAATTGATTCAAACATTGACAGCTCAATATGCTACTCTCGTGATGAACCCACCTTATATGGGTGGTGGTAATATGAATCCTGTGCTCTCCAACTATGTGAAGAAGAACTATGAGGAAGGTAAAGCCGACTTATTCTCAACCTTTATGCTTTTGGCTATCGACCGACTGTCAGACAAAGGTAAATATGGGATGATTAACATGCACTCATGGATGTTCCTCTCGTCCTTTGAGAAATTACGACATAGTTTGCTTGATAATGAGCATATTGATTCTCTCCTGCATCTTGGCCCAAGGACATTCGATGAACTCAGTGGTGAGGTGGTGCAGAATGCTGCATTTGTTATCACAAAAGAAAACTACGGATTAACTGATTCATCTGAATCAGAACCATCAATTAAATCCGTAGTCAAAAATGACACTGGAGTTTATTTTCGTCTTGTCGATGGCAAGAATTGCGGAGACAAAGAAAGAATGTTCCTTGATGCACAAGACAACCATACGGATAAGGTTTACTATCCTAATGTGAAACAAGAGAATTTAGAGAAAATTCCAGGATGTCCTATCGGGTATTGGGTGAGTGAAAAAATTATCCGTCTATTGGCCTCTCCTGATAGGATTGATTCACAATTTGAATGTGGAAATGGTCTTTCTACTTCAGACAACAACAGATTTCTTCGGTATCTTTGGGAGCCTTCATATAATAGAATAGCTTCTTCCAGAAGCTGTGTTTGTAGCAAATGGTTTTTATTTCAAAAAGGAGGAGAATTTCGTAAATGGTATGGAAATCTAGAATATGTCGTTGATTGGGAAAACGATGGTGAAGCCATAAAATACTGGGTGACTCATAATCCAAACGATCCGAATACAACAAGTTGGAGCCGTCGTATTTTCAATACTCATCTTTATTTAAGAACAGGATTAACTTGGTCTGTTATATGTTCCAATAACATTTCTTTTAGATTATCAGAATCAAATACCATGATTTCTAATGCAGCTGGTGGAATTTTTGGTTTTGAAAATAATCCAAGTAACCTTTATACTTTAGCTGGTGGTTTAAATTCTGTTGTTTGGAATCATATTTTTAAAATTTTAAATCCAACAATTAATTATAGTTCTGGTATAATTCAAAAAGCAGCATTACCTTCTACAATTCCTGCTATTATTCCAATAGTAAAAAAGAATATCTCAATTTCTAGACAAGATTGGAATTCTCATGAAACCTCATGGAACTTTGAGACAAGCCCTCTAATTTCCTTTAGGCAATCCTCACAATCTGACAATCTGAAAGCATTGGTCAACATGTTTGAACAAGAATGGGAAGACAGATTTATGCAACTCCACAGTAATGAGGAAGAGTTGAACCGCTACTTTATTGAAATCTATGGTCTGCAAGACGAACTGACCCCCGACGTGCCATTGAATGAAATCACCATTCTCCAGCAAGGGGAGATTACCATTAACAACGACCAATTGATATGGAATGAGGATGTACTGATGAAACAGCTTATCTCCTACGCCGTCGGTGTATGGATGGGGCGCTATAAATTGGGAAAGAAAGGACTTCATATAGCTCATCCAGAACCTACGGACATAGAACTGCAAGAATACTGGTACGGTGGCGAGCAAGTCTTTATCGACGACGATGCCATCATTCCCATCCTACCACAGAACTCACCCTTTGACGATAACCTGTCGAGCCGAATTGCCGACTTCATTCGCATCGTTTTTGGCGCAGAGACTTTGACGGAAAACCTGAACTACATCGAGCAGAAGTTAGGTACTACGATTGACCAATATGTACAGAAGGACTTCTGGAAAGATCACAAGAAGATGTATCAAAATCGTCCCATCTATTGGCTTTTCTCGTCGAAAAAGGGAGCCTTCAAATGTTTGGCCTATATGCACCGTATGGATCCTTATACAGCAGAGCGTGTCCGCAGTAACTACCTGCTGCCCTACATCGAATATCTCCAAAACCAGATTGGCGACCTCGAAAGCCGTGCTGCAGCCCTTACCACCGCAGAGAACCGCAAACTCACCAACCTCCGCAAGGCATTGGATGAGTGTCAAGAATATCACGAGCGTCTCCAGGTTGTAGCCGAGCAAGCTATTGGCTTCGACCTCGACGATGGCGTTGTGGTTAACTACGCTAAGTTCGGTGATGTGTTGATGAAAATTAAATAATTTACAATTGGCTATAGAATTATAATATGACTATAGAAGACATAAGACAACTAATAGCAAACGATGAGCATCGGACACTCGAACTTAAGAAATCTACAGGCGAGTTGATTGACGGGATGCACACAGCCTGCGCTTTCCTCAATACCGAGGGAGGCTGGCTTATATTTGGTGTAACTCCTCACTCACTCAAAATTGTGGGACAGAAAGTGACAGACAACACACAGCAGGAGGTGGCTAAGGCTTTGGCTGAGCTGGAACCTGCTGTGGATGTGAGGGCACAATATATCGAAGTGCCTGGCAGTGAAAGTCAATATCTGATTGCTCTTCACTTTGATGCATGGGAAGAAGGCCATGTGCCATATACCTATAAGGGACGTCCTTACTATAAAGTGGAAAGCACTACCATGGTGATGCCACGTGAGATGTATGAAGAGCGGCTGCGATGCAGCAACCCCCGAAAATTCGCATGGGAAGCACAAGTGGCAGAAGGTATCACAATTGCCGATTTAAATGAAGAAAGAATCCGTAGTGCCATAAGACTTGGCGTTGCCGGTGGCCGTATCAATGCTTCGGCAGAAGGAGACAGTTTAGAGACTCTGCTTAGCAAGTACAAGTTGCTGCGTGGCGGCAAGCCGACCAATGCAGCAGTGGTTCTCTTTGCCAATAACGTGGATGATTATCCGCAATTCATGTTGCGTATGGCATATTTCCGGGGAAAAGACAAGATGGTGTTTATTGACAACAAACAAGCAACGGGCAATCTCTTTGACCTTCTCGACGAGGGTGTCGCTTTTTGTTTCCGCCATTTGAGCCTTAACGGAGAGGTCGTTGGCCTTCGTCGTGAGGAACATCTGGAGATTCCTGTTGAAGCACTGCGCGAGGCGCTTATTAATGCTTTTTGTCATAGACGGTATGATGACCCAAGGACATCTGTCAGTCTGGCCATATATGACGACCGTGTGGAAATCGTAAATCCAGGACGTTTCCCTTTACCTTTGACCCCGGAGAACATCAAAGAACCGCATGAATCATTTCCCTATAACCTGCGTATTGCCCAAGTACTTTATCTCTCCACCTATCTTGAAGGATGGGGCACTGGTGTGCGACGAATGGTTGACCTATGCCGTAAACAAGGAGTGCCGGAACCTGAATATGTGACAGACGGCTATACTGTGAAGATTGTTTTTAAAAAGGCTTCACAAAAAAACGATGACGCATCACAAAAGACATCACAAAAGACATCACAAAAGACATCACAAAACATCATAATAGAGATGATGGTTGATAATCCCAATGTGACAACAGCGGAGATTGCGACAGCATTGGGGATAGACCGTCGTAATGTGCAGGCTAACATCAAGAAGCTTCAAGATAAAGGTCTTCTGCGACGTGAAGGTGGTCGCAAAAGCGGTCAGTGGATAGTCATCCCTCCAAAAGAGGATAAATAGATGATAGTGTAAGAACGATTAAATTGATGAAATATGGAAAAGGGAATAGACTATAACGAAATTTGTTTTACCATCGAGGTGGATAAGGACGCACTGGACTCTGTTCGGAAAGAACCGACCACCCACATGATGCTTCCCATCAATGATGAGAACTATCATTTGATGTTGGAGAATATCGATGGACATCTAGTACTCTGTACAGACAACATGCCTACAACATACCATGGTTGCTATTACTATAATGATGGCAATTTTCCATACGTCATCAAAAAGACACTTCAGTTCATCGTACTGGCAGACGGTGACGACAGTTGTCTGACCCGTATTGTCAAGATGGAGATGAAGGTTGGCACACGCTTCCGTTTTCAAGAGGACGGCCAACCTAGCGTTGAAGACCCCAATGGCGACAGTTGCATTTGGAATATCCTTTTTGAACTGGAACCGATTAGTGAAGAGGAGATTGAAAAAGCAGAGAAAGCTAATTCCTACTTTCCAAGAAAGACCTATCTCTTGCGTTGGAATCCCGCTATCAGCTCTTTTAAAATTGAAACGTATCGTGAGGCGACGACGCAGTGCCATGACGGTTTTGGACTCAATTGGAGCATCTATGAATGGCAGGAAGCAAAAGAAGGGGACGTCTATTATATGGTTCGTGTCGGTGATGACAAGGCTGGCATCGTCTTCCGGGGTGAGTTCCGCTCTGACCCATATTCAGGAGATGACTGGGCTGGGAAAGGCAAGCCCCGCAAATATGTTGACATCACCTGTGAGTATTGTTCCGATCCTGACGGAAAACCATGGCTATCAGTTGAAGAATTGACTGCCGCTATCCCTGAAATCAATTGGGGGAAAGGACACTCCGGGGAATTGCTTTCAGCAGATGTAGCAGCCAAGTTGGAAGATTTGTGGAACGAGTGCATTAATCAATATTACATTTCAAAGAAAGGCAAATAATCGATGGAAGCCAAGTCATTACATATAGCGTTTCGTCAGGCCATCAACCAATTCGGCATGGGCATTTTGACTGAGAGCAGGCTGACCAACATCTTGCTTGACTATCGTGCATACGCCGATGTACCTGCGGCAAAGACCATCATTCAGGCAATGGTGGCAGGTGGCTATGGCCAGAAAATTATTGATCTTGGCAAACAGAAACGTTCGTTCTTGGCTTCATTGATGAAATCCAATCCTTCTTTTGGCAAACCTGAGGGAGATGAATGGATAAACAAACTAAAATCATTTTCTTCAATCATTAGCAAGCAAAATGGTTTTCAACAACCGTTAGTTGATTATGTGATTGGTTGTATGGTTTATGGTCTTGACTGGATAGATGATGCACCTGAGATTCCCCAAGTAAACAGACCAGCCCAGGACACACCTCATGACAGACCACTTGGCCCACAACCCATAAATACAGAAGCAGGTAGGACTACAGGAACAAATACCAATAAGACTAATTCCGTTTCCTATCAGAATGTCACCAACTCTCAGTTCCTGTTGATGAAAGTATCTCCAAAATATGCAGAGGTGTATGTGGACGGCAAACAGCAGTATGTGTCAAATGGCATGATGGCTGTTGAATTGCCCGTCGGTACACACACTTATGAGGTAAGGGCATCATCATACGAGACGGAGACAGGAACTGTTAACATCGGCAGCCAATTCAAATCAAAACTCGATGTTGCCTTGAAACTAAAGCATAAGACCATCAAATTGACTGTTGAAGCATCTGACTCTGACGCTGAAATCTATATCAATGGCACTTGCTATGGCAAGGGGAAATGGGAAGGCCTTGTTAAGGAGGGAACTTACGAGATTGAAGGTCGGAAGCACCGCTATTATTCACAAAAGAAAACCGTTCAGCTGCAAGGGAAAGAACAAGAGGACGTGTTCATTCCGTCCCTGGTCGCCATTTGTGGAAGTCTGAAAGTGAATGTGCAGCCTTACGGCTCGGCAATCATCATCAACGGTGTGAAGAAAGGCTCAACACCCTTGCTCGTCAATAAAGTAATCATAGGCGAACGCAGGGTGACGATTAAGACAGATGAAGGCACGGAGTATTCTACAACAGTGGAAATCCGCGAGAATCAGACAACGGAAATCAACCATATCATATCATCGTTGTTCCTTGAAGACTATTCTCAGGTACGCATTGGCGACTACTTCTATGAAGACGGCTCTTTCTCGCATGAAATGGTAAAGGGAAAGACATTTGTAGGTATAGTTTTCAGTTTAGATACCAGTGATGAAGAGAAGGCACATGGATGGACTCATGGTCAGATTGTGGCAACGAAGAATGCATATAACTCCATCAAGAACAAGACCTCGTCATGGGGCATCCCCAATGATATTATTTTGCAACATGCTATCTCTAAGCCGAATAGTTGGAATAGAGACACAGGCTATTTAATATCCCATTTGGACTGTGTTGTAAACAACCCAGAGTTTGTGCCATTCCTCATTGCAGCACGGCACAATGAACCTCTGCCATTTGGAAAAACATCAGGCTGGTATCTACCCGGTGTTGTCCAATGGCGCACACTATACAAAAACACCCATAGAAGATGGGAAGAGATTTGGAGAGTGTTGCAAATAACAGGAAAAAGTGGCTCGCAAAAATATGCCACTTCCACTATATGTGACCGAACAAGAGCCTGGAAATTTGAGATGGGTTTGACCAAAGATCTCTTAGACCTGGCTTTCAAAGCAGAAGATATTCAATTAGGATGGGGCATCGTAAGACCTGTCGCTTCCTTTTAACAAATAATGCATATGGCTAGTATTATCACATGGGCTTCATTAGCCGCTATCGTTGTTGTGTTCTTCCTATTCTTGAAGGAACTAAACAAACTCAGAAGTGCCAACAAGCAGATTGAAGATTCGTTGGCTTCCTCTGATATCCTTGAATCTCTTAAGGGAACGAAATTAGAGACTCTTGAGGATGCTTATAGGAAAGTCATCAATGTAGTTACCCCAGAAGGGAACAAATCCAACATGCCATCCTCGGTTTATTTCAGCGATGATAATGTGTCAAGAGCGCACAAACTCAATCTGCGTATGCTTGACACTGCAGCAGGAACATTGGTTGGATTGGGATTGCTTGGAACCTTCTTGGGATTGACTATTGGTATAGCAGGTTTTGACAGTTCCAATTCAAGTAATATACAAGGTAGCATCCAAAATCTGTTAGGCGGTATGGGTACAGCCTTCAGCACCTCTCTCGTTGGTATGCTTTGTTCGCTCATATATACTGCGTTTGATAAAACGATAAGAAACAAAGTTCAAAGGAATATTCACACTTTGACCGAAAACCTTGATGACAACTATTACATAGATGATATTACCCTTCAAGAACTAAACCAAAAGAATTTGGTCAACACGTTGATATCGGCTGTTCAATCAGAACTTGATTCCAAATTGATGTATTCTTCTGAACAAGGAGAGAGGATCACTGTAGGCAATGCAATAAGGGAGATTTTGACGGAAAACACAGAACAGTCGAAAGCCCTCAAATCATTCTCTACCGACCTTGCCCTGGAACTGAACAACGGCTTTGACGAGGTGCTGTCAAGGCAGATGCAACAAAAGATATTGCCATTGATGGAGAATGTGGACACCACCACAAAAGCCATCGTAGAGCATATTGACAGTATGGCAGCCCAAGTGGCATCACCGGCAACAGACATGATTCAGAATGTCGTTTCCGAGCTGAAGAACAGCATGGCCTCCATTGTGGAAGAGTTTAAGACAGGTCTTTCGGGAACGGCAACAAATGAGCTGGAAACTCTCGCAACCCAATTAGGTACGGCCACACAGGCTATGGCAGATTTCCCGAAGAATATGGAGAACATTTCTTCCACACTGCAAGTGACCATTGAGGAAGTCAAGGGTGCCATTACGGAAATATCCAACACTTCTGCCAATGCCAATTCCACAGCCATGCAACAGATGCAGGAACAAATCACCTTCGCTACAGGTGCTATTAGTACGGCTATTTCAGAAGTGAAAGACGTCATGGGCGGCATTACTAAGAACTCTCAGGAACAAAGCGACCAGATGATTAGCAAGATGGCAGATGCTGCAGAGAAGATGGGAGCATTCCTCAGTGGAACAATATCCTCTCTCTCGTCATCGGTACAGGAATCCATCAGGGGTATCACAGATGAAGTCAACAGCAAACAGGCTGACCTGCTGGCTTTGCAGGAAGACACGACTACACAGACCAAGAAATTGCTTGAAACCTTCAATGTCGGTTTGGAACGTCTGGAGAAGATGAATGAATATATCTCTGGTACGATGGACATGTTCCAACAGGCACAAGGACAGATAACTGGCAGCACCGCTCACTTGCAAACTATCGCTGGCGATATGAAACAGGCCACCCAACTGTTCAACAAGAGCCAGTCAGACTACTCCACGAAGATGGAAGAGATGCAAACCAAGAGCCAGCGCGGTATCGATGCGGTCACGGAACTGCTTCGTAACAGCGGTAACGTATCGAAAGACTATGTGGAGAAGTTCGACTTGATAAAACAAGGACTGACAGCCATCTTTACTCAGTTGCAGAGCGGCCTGACCGAATACAGCCGTACTGTCCAGGCAACTACCCAGAAATATCTCGACCAATACAGTTCAAGCCTTACCCAAACGACTGATGCCTTGGCAAGTACCATCCAACAGCAAAATGAGGTCGTGGAGATGTTGAACGAAACGCTTTCAAAAAGACGATAAATGAAGAAGCTTAAAAAAGCATATTCCAATAAGGAAGAGAATGCATTCTCGCTATCGACGGGAGACTTGATGGCAGGTTTGCTTTTCATCTTCATCCTTCTGCTCATGGGTGCCCTGCTTCAGGTGCAGGAAAAAGCCGAACAAGATGAGGAGATCGTGAAGCGGTATGACCAAATCAAAACCCAACTCTATATCGATTTGCAGGAAGAATTCAAAAAAGACTTGACTGTTTGGAGAGCAACCATAGACTCTACGCTATGCATACGCTTTCAGGAACCTTCAATGTTATTTGATGAGGGAATGGATATTTTGAAACCTAATTTCCAGGCAATTCTTGATGATTTCTTTCCCCGTTACATTGCTGTTCTAAGCAGACCACAATACAAAGACAATATCGAGGAAATCCGTATAGAGGGGCATACCAACAGCAACGGAGGATATTACTCGAACATGAAGTTGTCACAAGACAGGACAAGAGCCGTTCTACAATACTGCTTCAGTCTGATGAAAGAAGAGGATGTCAATTGGTTAAGGGGATTGGTGACTGCCAATGGGCTTTCTTCAAGCCATTTGATTTTAACTAAATCTGGCGAAGAAGACAAAGACCTATCCCGCCGTGTAGAGTTTCGTGTAAGGACAAATGCAGAAAAGCAGTTGGAAGAAATTGCAGACAAACGCTTTAACAATAAAGAAGAATGACAGACGCTTTTAGCCTTTTAAACATCAACCGTGATGTGCTGAAAGATTTTCATCTGTTGGCAAACAGGGTGGATAACCTTCAAATAGAGAGGGTTATCAACCAGAATATGCGCAAGTTGAAATCCATTGAGGAACGTCTGTTAGTGGATGAAGGTATTAAAGTATCCAAACAATCCATAGATGAAATTCTTTATAAAGTCGTACAGTATGCCAAAAAGGAAGACTTCAATATGGAGAACTGGACTATGCGTGAGCTTCGCATAGTGTCATACTATATGATGAAACTACAAGATGATGAGAATGCGTATGTATATGCTTTGATGCTATTAGATAATGGCTGGCGTAATTTGTTCTTTAATGGTTTGGTTTTCTACTTGATGAATTCATGGTGTTTGATAAAGCCAGATTTAAGAAAAAGCACGAGCCAATTGATAGTAAAGAAACTTCAACAATATCGGGACAACAACCGTCGTTACCTATTGTTGAAAAATCATGCCAATATGTTTGAGGAAATGGGGCCTCAAAGGTTGGCTTTGTTGTTGGTCAGCCAAAACAAAGACGTGAGGGAGGCTCCTCTCGTCTTGGGAAGTAAGCCTTCCGCTTTCTCGCAATCCTATTTCTCAGATGTGATTGTAAAGTATTGTGATAGGAAGTCTGTTAACCTTGACATTTTGGAAGAGATCTTTGAGACCCACAATGTGGCAAGGACAAAGAAGTTGGTTTTTGCGGAATTGGTGAAAAGAGCAGATGCAAATGGTGACCCTCTGGCACAGACACAACTGAGCAAGTTTATAAACAGGCAGTTAGGCGATGTCACATTGGCTTCAACATGGGCGCCATTTGCCGGAGCCACATACGAAGAAGCTCAGAAGTTGAAACGTGCTATGCAACTGGTCAATCTTTGGTTCACCAGACGCATCATCGAGACATTCTTTGAGGTATGCGTGCAAGACAGGGATAGGAAAAAATTCTGGCTTGACTATGTTCCTTATGTCAGCGGTTTCAAGATTGTTGGTTCAACTATGACTAAACGTACCCTTCAGAATGACCAAAGGGTAAGTACCATGTTTCAACGTCATTTCATTGAGACGAACTCCACCTATTCACAGACTGCCGCCCTTGTTCTGAGCATCAAGAATTATGTATTGGTTGAATTCTCCGATACAGGCTCTCTCTATGCGTACAAGCAAGGAAATCAAATGGTTCAGTTTTTAAGAAAAGGGACGAGATATATGACCTCCACGAACGACTTGAAAGACACGTCAATGGAAATTCTTGTTGAAAAGACAACCTGGGGGTATACATATTATAATGAAGAAGGACGTTTAACTCATAGGGGTTATTGGCAGGATCGATTGAAGCAATGGATGCAAATGAAAGTAATGTCAAGCAGCAATACAGCTTCATCATTCTTTGACACTAAAGACGATGATACGTTTACTGCACAACCATTGCCTAAGCAGGATAAGATTAAGAAACCAGCTGAGCCAATTGACAAGCCAAAGGTAGAAAAACCTTTGTCGAAACCACAGCAGCCAAAGCCACAATCTCAAACACAGCCAAGGCCAACAACTACGATTCCACCGAAGCCTCAAACCGCAACAAGGCCAATTACAACGACACCTCCAAGGCCAACAACTACTCCCACGAAGCCTCAAACCCCAACAAGGCCAACGACTTCGACACCTCAAAAACCGTCGAAACCACAACCTCAGGCGCCATTACATCAACGACCTCAGACACCACAGAAGTCTCAACAGCGTTCTTCTGATGGCATTCATGCCTATTTTCAGTTACAATCTACAACTATCCAAACTGCGGTTTATGAATACAACATTAGTTATTTGTTGTCGAGTAAATGGTTTTTCGATGACTTATGCAGAGTGGTTTGTAATGAGCGAGGGTTCTATGTCAATATACGGAGAACAAAAAAGTTTGTTCTTGTTCGGGGATTGCAAGGTGGTACACCTTACGGAAGTATATGGATAAAACGTCCAACTTTACAAGGATGGTGTAAAATCATCTTTGCCAAGCCAAATGGAGAGCAATTGGTTGTTGGTATCATTAAACAAGCTGGTGGCGGTCTTATGTTCAAACAAGACCAAAATATCAGTTCTTTTATGACAATTAAAATCAAATAAGATGTTAAGAAGAAGTATAAACAACAAAGGTCTGCTATTTATGGTCAATTATAATGGCCATGACCTCCATTTCCACGAGTGGAGCGCAACGGATGATTGTATATACTATTTGCCTTTAGCAACATTGGTAGATAATGGCTATGCCAAGGCTTCCTCGGAGGGATGTATGGTTCCTTTCGAGAACATCTATTTGCTCGATTCGGACGAAAGAATGCTTCTTGGCGTTCCTGATACCTATGACAAGGCCATGCGTCTTAGAGGTGAAGGAATGCTCAACACAACAAAGTTCAAATATAAGTTGGAGTTTCTGACATTCGTTCCAGATGGAGATTTGTTCCCTTATGAACGGGGTGGCAACATCCTCATTAGTGATAATAACCAATACCTTCTCTCAGAAGAACAATACGAGTTGCTTCATAGAGTGGAAGACTACAACAAACAGGATGAAGAGACGAAGACAACCGACTTCAATCTCCGTACCTTTGCCGAAATCAAGGAACTGGCCATCAATGCAGGATGTGAACTTGACAGCTATTTGGCAAACGAAAATGTGTTTGTCCCAGGGAAAATCAAGATTGAGGTTGGTGAAGATGAAGATGGCTTCACTGTTGATCCATCTATTGACATAGAAGAGAATGACAAGTTCAAGAGAACTTTCGACCGTATGCGTAAAGTTCAAGGCCAATATCCTTTGCAACGTGATAACGGAGAACGAGTAAGGGTTGTACTCAATCCAGAGCAAAAGGCCAACCTGGAGTCTCTTAAAAGAACTGGGGGCCGTCATAAAACGAGAGATCAAATAAGGGAACTGACTGAACGGCCAACGGAATTCTTTGACCCAAATGTGTTTGACCTTTCAGAACTATATAGTGACCGTGTAATTGAGATCGGCATTTATAAACCGAAATTCTATCCTTTTATCTGTCCTTACAAATCGTGTTGGATAGCTGGTGCGACTGTAGAGACTCCAGAGAATGGAACGACAAAGATAACCATCGAGGATGAAGAGGAACTGAAGGAGTTCAAGAACTGCATCATTAAGGCAGAAGAACAGCACAAGTCGATTGTTGACTACAAGGATGCTCAGATAGACATCGATGATGCTAAGTTCTTGGCAGAGACAGCAGAGAGACAACTGAAAAATCCGAAAGAACCTGTCAATACAGAAGGCAGTAGCCGTGAAGTTCTCATTATTGAAGAGAATGCTGAAGAACTTGGCTTTGCTGTCAAAGAAAGGGTAATAGAACGTGGTAATAAATATACACTCTTCAAAGACCCGTTCTTGAACGATAATTTCTCGTTGAAAGAACACCAGGAAGAAGGTGTCGCATGGTTGCAACACTTGTATAAGAGCAAGGCCAGCGGTTGTCTGATGGCAGATGACATGGGACTAGGCAAGACACTTCAAATCCTATATTTCATTGACTGGCATTCAAGAATGTATCCTGACCATAAGCCATATCTCATTGTCGCCCCTATCTCTTTGTTGGAAAATTGGGAAAACGAGTACAATCGTTTCTTCAAGCAGCCAAGGATGAGCATCAGAAGGTTGACATCTAAAGATGTTCCCAGGCAATTCAACAAAGATGTTGTTCAATGGATGCAAGAGTTGGATATTGTGCTTACAAACTATGAGTCATTGCGTATAGCACAACTCAATTTCTGCGCAGTGGAATTTGATGTTGTTGCTGTTGATGAAGCGCAGAAGATAAAAACTCCGGGTACGTTAGTGACAAATGCGGCTAAAGCGTTGAAAGCCAACTTCAAGATAGCCATGACAGGAACACCTGTCGAGAATACATTGCTTGACTTATGGTGTATCATGGATTTCTGTGTTCCAGGACTTCTTGGAAATGCTAAAGCATTTGCAGCCAAATACCAGAGTCCATTGAAAAATGAAGACACGGACATCGTGGCGCTCGGCAATGAAATTCATGAGAAATTAGGTGTATTTTTCATGCGTAGATTAAAGAAAGATGCGGCCAAGGATTTGCCAGAGAAATTGGAAATGAAGAAACAGGTCGCAATGCCTATGGTACAAGATAACACATATCGAAATGAGATTAACCGATACGTAAGAGGCGAGGAGCCAAATATGTTGGTCACAATCATGCATATACGTGAAATATCGGAACATCCATATTTGTATGACAACACATTGGCAAATCATGATTCATCCGAGGTCATTGAAACATCTGCAAGATTACAAGCCACAATTCCATTCCTTGACAGCATCCGGGACAAAAATGAGAAGGTGATTATTTTTGCTGAGCGTAAGGAAACGCAAAGGATGTTGCAACGAGTATGTCTTGAAAGATATGGGATAGTTGCTAAAATCATCAATGGCGATACACCGTCGGTAGTGTCGCGTGTCTCTTCGGGAAAGCAGTCCCGGCAGGCAAGCATAGATGAATTCCAAGCTGTAAAAGGCTTTAATGTCATTATCATGTCACCCATCGCCGCAGGTATGGGCTTGAATGTGGTAGCAGCAAACCATGTCATACACTTTAGCAGACATTGGAATCCGGCCAAGGAGAATCAGGCTACAGACCGAGCATATCGCATTGGACAGGATAAAGATGTGTATGTATATTATCCAATGGCAGTGAGCAAACAATTCAAGTCGTTTGATGAAACATTGGATGAACTACTCTCTCGCAAGACTTCCCTTGCAACTTCCACAATCTTCCCGACAGAAAGGGTTGAAGTTAAGACAGAAGAACTTGGACAAATGTTGTTTAGTGTCAGCTAAACTAAACGAAGGAACAGATTATGACACAAGAAAAAATATATAACTATTTTGAGCGCAACCCACAGTTGCATGTGCTTTTCATCTTCGACAAGATGAACATCATCTTCACGGAGCTGGATGGCATAGAGTGGCCTGACGATTACATCTACAAGGTGTTTGATGGTGCGTGGTTCAACATCAAGTATGCCATAGAGAACACGTGGAAGGACAAGCGGATTGTATTGCTTTTCACCGATGGCACCTATCCCCATACCGAGGAGCAGATGCTGAAATTCCCGCTGCTCGACATGTTGAAAGCCAACATGGAATACAAGGAGGATGACTACGCCAGCTTCATGCAGCAGTACAACCTACCTGAGAAGTTCCGCTTGTTTGTCAAGAACAATGTCAGTGAGATGATGTCCTCAAAAATCCAGACCATGCTGACAGGGATGCTAACACCTGAGAGTTTCAGCGAGGATATGGTATGCCGTGCATTTATCTCATCCTATCTTGGTGACAAGAAACTTCTTGACTGGGAACCCATTATCGTACGGATGATTATTCTCGGTATGGTTTCAGAAGAGAAAAAGCGTAATGATTTCTTCTTCCGTCTGTCGAGAAATAGGGATGCCCTGAAGGCTGTGGAAAACAAACTGACCCGTGTGTTTGGACTCAGCTACAATCCCAATTCAGAGGTGAAGATGAAGGAGGTTGCAGAATGTCTTAAATACAACAGCATCACCCAACTGCTCGATGTGGCCAAAGGGGACAACTACAAACAATATAAGACGACCAATCCCCTAATGCTTGACGGTCAGAATAAGATTTATGAATATGGCATCCAAAGCCGTCAATGGTCGGAGAAATTCTGCCTGGCTCTCATAGAGTTAGGCAAGGACATCAAGGAGGAAGAGATAATCAGCGTTTATGGCATCGACGCACAATATCATTATATGACCGAGGCATTGTGCTGGCCAATTCTGAAGGAGTTGTTGGAGAAGGAACTTATTGCCGACCCTGACACAGTGAATGACAGGATGAGAAACCTTTCCCTCAAATTTGCCATGGACTCCGACATTCAGGTGGTCATCCGCTTCATCGAGCAGGTCGCACTCTATTATGAGAAAGTACGTTCTGTGGGAACGATGAAGCTGAATACCCCGGAGGATTATGTGCAGCTGTATGTCAATGACCTCTATCTGGCAGACATGTTCTACCGCCATTCCTTAGAGGCGTTCCATGAGCTTATAGCCAAGGAGAATCCACTGGAACAGACCATCAATGAGGTCAAGCACCAGTTGGATTTGGAGTATGCCAAATTGGTGAACGTGCTAAATTTGGAGTGGTTGACCTGTGTAAAGGAGCGTGAGGACTTGTTTGACAGCCTGAGCATTGGAAAACAAGAAAACCTCTATGCAGATGAGACAATACCAGAGAGTCAAGTAATCGTAATTTCTGATGCCCTCAGATATGAGGTGGCTGCCGAACTGATGCAGGAACTGGCGGGTAAGAAGACCGGCCATGATCTGAAACTGACTGTCCGCAGGGCGATGTTGCCTACTGAGACCAAGTATTGCAAGACTTCCATGCTGCCGCATCACTCCCTGACACTACAGGGAACGGATATGGCTGTGGATGATGTCGTGCTGTCAACCATCGACAGCAGGACAGCCCATCTGCGCAAGTACAAGGAAAAGTCGCTCTGTATCACATACGACGAGTTGATGAATGGTCCTGTCCAAAGTAAGAGGGAGATATTCAAGCAATATCCTCTGGTTTATGTCTTCCACGACACCATCGACAGGGCAAGTCATTCTCAAAGTCCATTTGAGGTGATTTCCGCCTGCCGGAAAGCCATCGAGGAATTGGCTGTTCTCATCCCCCGTGTGATGGCTTCGTGGAATGTGACCAATATCGTTGTGACTTCAGACCATGGTTTCATCTATAATGACCAGGTGTTTGAGGAAAAAGACAAGCACAGCATCGTGGAGCCATGCGAGGAAAAGAAGACACGTTATTACCTGACATCGAGCAATGCAAAGGTGGAGGGAATCGCAAAATTCCCGTTGGAGAGAGTATCGGGTATCAAGCCATCGACAACTACGTTTGTCGCAGTTCCATACGGAACCAACCGCCTGGCCGCTCCCGGTGGCTATAATTTCGCCCATGGAGGTGCTACCCTTCAAGAGATGCTGATACCTGCCATCATCGGGCATAAGGGTAAGGTGCAAAAGACCGAAAAGGTGGGTGTCTCACTGATGAGCCATAACCTGAACATGGTCAGCAGCCGTCTGAAATTCCATCTGATACAGTCGGAAGCCGTGTCGATGTCCATCATGGGGCGCAAGGTGGTCTGCCAAGTGTTCAATGGAGATGAGCCTGTGACATCTGAGCAGGAAGTGATATTGGACAGCCCCGATGCCGCCAACCTGAATAACAGGGTGTTTGAAGTGACGCTCAATTTGAACAAGTCGGTATCTTCAAGCGTCCTTCAGCTGAGAGTGTATGATGTGGAAGACAGATTGAATCCCATCATCAAGGAGACAGTAAAGAATAATACAATTATAGAACAAGACTTCTAAAAGTTCAAAGATATGACATTACAACAGAAGATAATGAATGCCTTTATAGGCAAAGTGGTAAGAAAAGACCTCGCCTTTCAGGTGAAAGGTGGTCTTCCTGTACCAACATACGTACTGGAGTATCTTTTAGGCCAGTACTGTGCCACCGACGATGAGGAAGCCATTGAGATGGGACTGGAGAAAGTGAAATCTGTCATCCAGAACAATTACGTCCATCGTGCGGAGGCCGAAAGTGTCAAGGGGAAGATACGTGAAGCAGGCCGTTTCCGTGTCATCGATAAAATCTCGGTGACATTGAATGAGAAGTTAGACGTGTATGAAGCGGAATTTGCCAATCTCGGACTGACGCATGTTCCCATCGGAACACAATATGTGAAGGCCAATCCCAAGTTGCTTTCCGGCAACGGCGTTTGGTGTATTGTCACCATCGGTTATCTGCAAGGTGAGGACATCAAGGTACGCTGGGACATCCAAACCCTGAAGCCCATCCAAATATCCAACATCGACTTGCAGGAATACATTGAGCAACGGCAGAACTTCACCACGGAGGAATGGTTGGACTTCATGATGCACACGGTGGGACTGAATCCTGAAAACATGAACCGAAGGGAAAAATTCATCACTCTGGCTCGTCTTCTCCCTCATGTCGAGAATAACTTCAACTTTGTAGAACTCGGCCCTAAAGGAACTGGCAAGAGCCACGTGTTCCAAGAGTTGTCACCATACGGCGTATTGGTCAGTGGTGGTGACGTCACATCCGCCCGTCTGTTCGTCCGAATGTCCGGCAAGCGGGAAGAACTTGGCTTGGTGGGCTATTGGGATGTGGTGGCATGGGACGAGTTTGAGCAACAGAAAGGTCGCTCTGTGGATGCAGTTCTCATAGATACGATGCAGAATTACTTGGCCAACAAAGCATTCAACCGTGGCAAGGGCACACATGAGGCCAGTGCCTCGATGGTGTTTGTGGGCAACACCAAGCATACTGTTCCATATATGCTGAAAAACACCCATCTGTTTGAGTCAATACCCACGTCCTTCATCAAGGGCGCATTCCTTGACCGCATCCATCTATACAATCCAGGATGGGAAATCAGGATGTTGAAGAAAGATAGTTTCTCCAAAGGATATGGCCTAATCACAGACTATATCGCCGCTGTGCTCCATGAATTGCGCAACCGCGACCTGACATCGATGCTGAAAGACTACGCCAAATTTGACGGTTCGCTGTCGGAGCGTGACAGCCTTGCCATCCGCAAGACATTTTCGGGTATGGTGAAACTGCTTTATCCCGATGGTAAGATGACTGATGCAGAAGCCTACGAGTTGGTTGATTTCGCAGCAGAGAGCCGCAAGCGTGTGAAAGACCAACTATACGTCATCGATGAGACCTTCAAGGCAGAACCAGCCATCTTCAAGTACATCAATTTGAAGACAGGAATGGAAATCCATGTAGAGACTCTGGAGAAAGTAAGCAATGCACTGATTGTTCCAGTAAATGCGCCATCTCAGCAAAATGCATCGGAAGTAGAGCAGATTGCAAATGAACAATTACCCAGTCCTTCTTCGACTACACAAGAACCCACAAAACGTCCCCGAATTCCTATCTTGCGTGAGCAAAATCTTTCTTTCCGCATGGGACAAACGGGAGTGACTTACGAGAAACTGTTTGCCTCCTATCTGGCCGACGCAAAGGAAATCATTGTCGAAGATCCCTATATCCGCACATCATGGCAAGTAAGGAACTTTGCGGAGTTCGTGACTATGCTCATCGACACGAGACCTGTTGATGACCTGAAGATAGTGCTCTATACCTACGAGGAGGAAGAGAAGACTCCTGAGCTGATTGACAGGTTGGATGACTTGCAGGATGACCTGGTTAACTATGGGATAGAGTTTGAGTATCATTTTCGTGATTTTCATGACCGTTGTATCAAGACAGATACAGGCTGGACAATCACACTTGGCCGTGGACTCGACATCTATGAGAAATTCAGTCCCTATTCAGTGGCTGCTGCCCGTCAGGACAAGCGTAAATGCAAGGAATTCATGGTAACTTATATGAAAACCAAAAACGCATAAGCATTATGTCAAAACTGAGCAAAGAAGCATTTGCCATTATGGCAATGTGTGAGGAGACGAAAAAGCCCTTCGGTATTACTGTTGACCCTAGACAGGGATGCTATGCTTTCACATGGGCTTTCAAAATCAATCCCGACCAAGCCAAGCGTGAGGGATATGACAAGACCAATGTCAGGGGTGCTGTGATGTATGACCCGGAATTCAACGGCTGCCCTTACTGTGGTTCAAACCAGTTCTATATCTGTAACCGATGCAAGAAGGTGGTTTGCTATCATGGTCAGGAATATGTCACCTGTCCCAATTGCGGCAATTCAAGCAGCCTGATGCGGGCAGAAGCCGTGGATTTGTCTGGAGGAGGATTCTAATTGACTATGAACAATTTTTAAATATGCAGTTATGAAAGAACTGAAACCAAAAGAGAAAGTGAGCCTGACCAACGGCTCAACGGCAACGATTGTCAAGGAACTTGGACGTGGTGGACAAGGAATCGTCTATCTCGTTGAAGTGGGCGGGCAGAAGATGGCCTTGAAATGGTATCTGTCGAATCCCGGCACATGGTTTTACAAGAACCTTGAAGAGAACATCAGCAAAGGCGCTCCTTCAGATGCCTTCCTCTGGCCGGAATACCTGACCACAGTGCAGAAAGGATCGTATGGATACATCATGAAGGTGCGTCCCCAAGGTTATTTTGAACTAAGCCATTACCTGTTGGCAAGGGTGCAGTTCAAGAGCCTTGATGCTATAACCAATGCTGCCATGAAGATTTGTGAGGGATTCATGAAACTTCATCTTTCAGGACTGAGCTATCAGGACCTCAATGATGGGAACTTCTTCATCAATCCCGAGACTGGCGACGTGTTGATATGCGACAACGACAACGTGGCTCCAGAGGGAGAAAACTCTGGAATCCTAGGAAAGGCCAGGTACATGGCTCCAGAAGTGGTGACAGGAAAGGCAATGCCAAGCAAGCAGACTGACCGCTATTCACTTTCAGTGGTTCTTTTCCTGCTCTTCTATGCCAACCATCCGTTGGAAGGTGCCCGTGTGTTGGCTTGTCCCTGCATGACGGAGAAATATGAGAAGCAGTTCTATGGCAGTGATGCCATCTTCATCTATGATGAGAAAAGGGCTGAGAACCGTCCTGTACGTGGCGTACACAACAACGTGCTGAGAAAGTGGCCGGCATTTCCTGCTTTACTGCGTGAAGCTTTCAAGCGTGAGTTCAGCGAAGAGTGTCTGAAAGAGCCAACAAAGCGAAAATTGGAAAGGCAATGGCAAGGTATCATACAACAATTGAGGGATATGCTTGTTGTGTGTCCGTTGTGTGGAGGTGAGACTTTTGTTGAAACACCAGATACGCCCAAGTGTATTTCTTGTGGCAAGCCGTTCAAATTGCCTGGCTACCTGAAGTTAAATGACCGAAAGGTTCTCCTTACTCCTAAGACCAAAGTTTATATCGACTTGGACAACAAACCCGACATTGAGGTGATTTCCGTACCAGGTGACAAATACCCTGTGCAGATGAAGAACATCACCGCAGCCAACTGGACCGTGGAGACCCCAAGCGGCAAATTAAGGTCCGTGGAGCCTGGTCAGACAATGCCTGTAAAGAGTGGCCTGAAGGTTAGCCTTACAGGAGCGGTCAAAGGTGAGATAGTAGAATAATCAAATCTAATCTAATGTATAACTTATAAAATCCAAAATTATGGGACTGTTAGACAATGAAAGTATTCCAAGAAGGAAAATGATCCTTTTCTTTGTAATCGACACATCAGGCAGTATGTTAGGTTCAAAGATTGGTAGTGTTAACGATGCTATTGAGAACGTCTTGCCAATGATTGGTGAGATTTCCGACGAGAATCCGGATGCCGAGATTAATGTGGCAGCCCTGGAGTTCTCCACCGGCACACGCTGGCTGTATGACGAACCGAAAGATGCCAAGGAGTTCATCTGGCAGAAAGTGGAGGCAGACGGTCTTACCTCTCTTGGAGAGGCTTGCCTTGAACTGCACAAGAAACTGTCTCGAAATGGTGGATTCATGCCGACATCAACTGGAAGCGGCTATTATGCACCGGCAATCATCCTCTTGTCAGACGGAGGCCCGACTGACAACTTCGAGGGTGGTTTGAAAGTGCTTCAGGGAAACAGCTGGTACAAAAGTGCAATCAAGGTGGCCATCGCCATCGGCGACGATGCCGACAAGAATGTGCTGAAGCAATTCACTGGTTCTTCCGAAGCAGTCATTACCGTGCATAATATCGATGCTTTGAAGGCAATGATTCGCATCATAGCCATCACATCCTCTCAGATTGGCAGTAAGAGTTCAACCGCAACTGATTCCACTAAGCAAGATCAGGTTGTGGATGAAATCAACAAACAGGCCGCCGATGTGGATGGAGCTGAGACTGCCGCCGCACCAAAGCCTGCTGCCGGAGACTCATACGACGAGTGGGATTAACATAAGTCCTTCGCAATATGAAAAGCATATTTCATTATTGCCAGGGAGAAAGCCATAAGTCAACAGACAAAGCCTGTCAGGACTGTGCTTATGCGGAAAGCAGCGAAAACCTTTCCATGGCCATTGTATGCGACGGTCATGGAGGTGAGCGCTACTTCCGCAGTCGATATGGCTCGGAGATGGCAGTTGAAATCACAAGGAAAGCGATATGTGACTTTGTGAACAGTATGGAAGAGTTGTCGCTGACCAAATCCAAACGAGGGGCAAGGTCAGTATTCGACGGCGAACCTTTCAGGGCATACAGCGCAGCTACTGCAACTGACAGCCAAGTGACCAATAAGGCTCACAGGGCACTGATGTGGCTCTTTTCTTCCATCATCAGTCAATGGAACGATGCCATTGCCAAGGATGCAAAGGAACGTGACTTGGATGAGTGGGAACTGGAACACGTGGAGCAGAAGTACAAAGATGAATTTTTAGCTAAGCGTGAGACAGAGGATGCCACTTTTGAAAAGACTTATGGCTGCACTTTGATGGCTTACGTGCAAACCCCTGAGTATTGGTTCGCCTTTCACCTCGGGGATGGCAAGTGCGTGTTCATGCAAATAGAAGATGGCAAGCTTGTTTGTAAACAACCCATCCCCTGGGATGACCGTTGCTTCTTGAACAAGACAACATCCCTCTGTGACTCTCTGGCACTTGAAGAGTTCCGCTATTGCTATCAGGGCAATGGTGAGTTCCCCCGTGCTGTTTTCCTTGGGTCTGATGGCCTGGATGACTCATACGGTGATGGGGATAATCTTCACAATTTCTACATTGAGGTGTTCAAGATGATTATCAAGAAGGGTGAGGAAGCGACTTTGAAAGAGTTGCGGAAATCCCTTCCTTTAATCAGCAAGGTCGGCAGCAAGGATGATATGTCGGTGGCATGTGTATATGATGATACAGCTCTCATGGCCACCTTCAATTATCTGATTGAATGCCAGCAGGCAATGTTGGACGAACAAGCCTATGTTATCAACCAACGAATAAACCTGTTGAAGCAAAAGATAGAGGGATTTGGTGACCCAGAGAAACTGAGTCAAGGCGAAGCCATCAATCTTGAATATGCCAAAAGGGATTTGGAGAAGGCCCAGGAAAAATCAAAGAAAATCGATTATAAGATGCGAAACCTTAAGGGTCAGAAAACAAAATTCCAGAAACAGTATCTATCCGAATCTGACGATAGCAGCGAGAATGAGGAAGACTGCCCTTCTTTGGAGATATTGCCTGAGAACGAAGAATAACAACAAATAACTGAAAACGGAGATGGGTACTTGCAAGTATTGTGGTAAAGATGCTGGATGGTTCTCACATTCCCATAAGGAGTGTGAGGAGAAACATTCCAATGGTGTCAAAGAGTTTGAAGCCATTGTCAGCTCTTATTTCACCCAAAGGGCTACTGCGTCCGATGTCCAACAGACAAGGAACAGATTGACAACAGATTCCTTCCTGAACGAGGAAGACATTTGTGGTGTAGCCGACAGTGAGATTAGGCAATATACTGCAAGTATTCATCGTCCTTTCTCACCTTCATCCATGAGATTAATGGATGACTTCCTCAATGCAGTCGGTGTGTCATACAGCAAAATCAACAAACAGGGAGCTGTTGATGAGTTTACCAAGAAACTGCTGAAGGGTTTCATGGTGGAGTATTTCACCGACCAATTGACGCTTCAAAAGGCTCACTCCAGATGTGAGAAAGTGTTGGGAAAGTTTCCCATGACTCCATCAAACATAGAGGATGCCTACCTGTATGTGTTGAACAAGGCGGCCACCAATTTCCTGAAAGACGGGTTCTTAAGCGATGACGAGCAGCAGAAGATTGATGATTATGTCAGCTATCTGGCTCTGCCTGTCAACAATTTGCCAGCTCAATATCAGAATAGCGAAATCAGCAAGTTGGGGCAGGTTTCTATTCTGAAGGAAATCCAAAGAGGAATAGTACCCCACACCAATTTGTCAGCACCCATCATCCTCGGCAAGAAAGAAGTGATACTATGGACATACAATGGCGTGAGTCTATACCAGGAAAAGATTACCAAGGAATGGGTTGGTCGTAGCGGTGGCTTTAGCTTCCGTGTAATGAAAGGAGTCTATTACCGCACAGGCGGAATGAAAGGCCATCCAGTAGAGCATAGTTCCATGGAGTTTAATGGAACTGGTTCGCTATATGTGACCAACAAGAATCTCATATTCTACTCCCAGATGAAGAGTGTCAAGATACCGTTCAACAAGATTGTCGGCATAACCCCTTATTCGGATGGTATCGAGGTGCATAAGGACGGTGCTAATGTGAAACGGATGACCATGCAGGGCTTTGATCCTTGGTTTATCATGAATCTTTTGTCGGTCATCAGCAATATATAGCTAATGGAACTATATCGAGCAATACATATCGTACTTGACCAATATGGCAGGGATTTGGTCGCAGAGGAAAGACTGCTGAATTTCCTCTCGGATTACCATGCCTTTGAATTCAAGGCAACAAGGCGTGTGTTGCAGGCGTTCCTTCAGCTGGGGTATGGTGAAAAAGTTTTGGAACTTGACAGGCAGAATGCACCAGACAAGATGTTGAAGATAAGTAACTTTACAATGCAGCTGATGCAAGAGGGATTCCAGAAGAATCATGTGGCATACGTACTGGGGTGCGTTTGCTATGGTTTGGGGTGGAATGGAGAAATGCCCGAGATGGTCGAAGAAGAACAGACAGCGGACAATGTTGACATATATAATGTCACTGTCAACGGCGTGACTTTTGCGATGGTTGGCATTTACGGCGGTTCTTTTGATATTGGCGCGACTCCAGAACAGGGTATGTTTGCCGCCTTTGACGAGAAGCCATCCATACAGGTGAGTGTCGATGATTTCTATTTGGCCGAAACACCTGTCACGCAAGAGCTGTGGACGGCTGTTATGGGGGACAATCCCAGCCATTTCAAAGGAGTCCAGCTTCCTGTTGAGAGAGTGTCATGGGAGGATTGTGATGAGTTTATCCGAAAACTGAGCCTGCTTACAGGCATGAGATTTAGGCTCCCAACAGAAGCGGAGTGGGAATACGCCGCCCGCGGCGGTCGCCAGTCCACCCACAAAAAATATGCTGGAGCCGATGATGGAACCAAATCGGATTTTCTATGGTACAAGGAAAACAGCCAGTCGCACAGTCATGAGGTGAAAGAGAAGGAACCCAATGAATTGGGTCTGTACGATATGTGCGGCAATATTTCTGAATGGTGTAGTGACTGGTATTTCAACTCCTACGCAAACAGCGGCCAGAGGAAGAACCCGAAAGGCCCATCCTCTGGGAACTCAAAAGTCTATCGAGGAGGTAGTTGGGATGACAAAGCCATGAACTGCCGTGTCAGCAAACGCTTCTGTATGAATCCCATTTACAAGAACAAACTGGTTGGCTTGCGTCTGGCAGCCACACATCTATAATATATGGCTATGAAGACATACGATAAAGAACAGTTGAAGGCAATCCAAGCGACAGGTGGTTACTACCTCGTGCTTGCGCCGCCGGGATGTGGCAAGACGGACATCCTGTCAGAGCGCATTGTCCGTGCCAAACAGCAAGGTGTAGATTTCGAGGATATGCTTTGCCTGACTTTCACCAACCGTGCATCGAGGGGGATGCGTGACCGTGTGAAGCAGAAAGTCGGGGAAGATGCTTGCAATATTTTTGTAGGCAACGTCCATCGCTATTGCTCGAATTTTCTATATACGAATGCTCTGGTGCCGGAGAACTCTTCTATCATCGATGACGATGACCTCGCTGATATATTGTTGAGTTTTGACCCTAATCTTTTTCTTAACCGCAAGGGAACTGTAGATAAGATGAAGGTATCTAAGGTTGACAATATAGATGCCTATATCAGTCAGCGAGAACTTCATCAACCGACATCGTCCATTTTCATGCCTGAAAGCTATTCCAGATACTACAATGTGGCAAAGAGCGCCAATTTTGACCCCAACCAAATTGGCAGTCCGGATGAACTGGTCAAATATGCCTTACTTTATCGGCAATACAAGAAAGAGCGCAATATCATCAGCTTCTCTGATATTCTTATCCTTGCATACGAGGGTTTGAGGAACGACACCCAGCGTGAATACAAGCGCTATCCTTGGATTCAGGTTGACGAGGTGCAAGACCTCAATGCCTTGCAGACGGCCATCATCGATGAGCTTATTGACAAGACCAAGGATTTCACCGTCATGTATCTTGGCGATGAACAGCAAGCCATCTTCTCCTTTCTCGGAGCGAAACTTGGTCAGTTGGCACTCCTGAAGCAAAGATGCGCCGGACACATCATGACTCTTGGTTTGAACTACCGTTCCCCAAAGTATCTGCTTGACATCTTCAATACGTATGCCGAAGAAGAGCTTAAAGTGGATCCATCTCTACTTCCGCAATCTACACGGGATGATGAACATGACAGGTTGGACTTGATTCTGACCGGCAACCCCTCTGTCGATGACTCTGACAAGCGTGTGGCCAAAATGATTGAGTATTACCTAAGGTTTGACGAAGAGCGTGTGGCGGTCCTTGTTCCCACGAATGACGCTGCCGACAGAATCAGCAAGCTTCTGAATAATCAAGGCATCACTCATTTCAAAATCTCCGGCACGGATATGTTCAAGACAAAGTCGTATAAAACGCTTTCTTCGTTCTTCTGTGTCAATGCCAACGACTTCAACAATCTGGCTTGGGCAAGGCTTATTCACGGTATCGGTGCGATAAGGACGGGTGCCAGTGCCAGAGGATTTCTTGCCAAGTTGAAGACGTTGATGATGACTCCTTCGGACTTATTCCATGAACAGTCATATGTGGCTCAGTTCAACGAGGAATACATGTCTAAAGAGTTCGTGTTCTTCGATACCGAAACAACTGGATTGAATGTCTTGGAGGATGACATCGTGCAAATCGCCGCTTTCAAGGTGAACAAGGGACAAAGAGTGCCTGGTACTGATTTTAATATCTTCCTGCATACAGACAGGGAAATACCTGAAAAACTCGGCGACCTTGACAATCCTTTGATTGAGGCTTATGCCAACAATCCCCATTTTGGCCGGGAAGAGGGATTGCGTAAGTTTATTGATTATATTGGTGACTGTCCGCTTCTTGGCCATAATGTGACCTATGACTACACCATTCTCCAGAAGAATGTCGAAAGGACATTGATGGAGCAAGTGACATACGACATTTACGACTCCCTGCATCTTATAAAATGTGTGGAGCCGAACCTTCGTATGTATAAACTGGCATTTCTGTTGAATGAACTGCAACTCGTGGGAAAGAATTCCCATCTTGCTGATGAGGATATTGCGGCCACCAAGGCACTTGTGGATTACTGTTATCAGAAGTCACAGGCTGCAATTCCCCAGCAACTGGCATTTGTCTCTCAGGTAAAGGTAAAAAATGTCATTGCAAAGATGATGCCTTTACTCCCTCTATTCGAGAATCTTCAAGACCATATTTATCAGCCAGTGCAGATGATAGGCAGAACTATTGCCGATGAGCTGAAAAATCTCTATGATGACATGGTTTCGATGAATATGATTGAAGATTTGGGCGACAAGTTCAATGTCTTCCTGCAATATGTTCAATCTGAATGGATTGACTATGAGAACGAGGAGACCATATTTGACCAAATCAGCAAGCACATCAATGATATGACCGCCAGCATTAGCGAGGGGGATTTGGTCAACTCCGAAGACCTTATTCACGACAGGGTTTTCATCATGACTGTCTATAAAGGTAAAGGACTGGAGTTTGAGAATGTGGTGGTACTGGAGGCAAACGACGGAACATATCCGTTCTTTGCTGTCAACAAGATATTGGCCGCACCATTCCGTCATTCTCTTGAAGAGGTACAGCAAGCAAAAATTGACAGAATGGAGGATGCCCGAAAGTTCTATGTGGCTCTCTCCCGTGCCAAGAAACGATTGTGTATAAGTTATACTGACTTCAACTCATTTGGTTTCCCCACAAGGATGACACCATTTATGAAGTGTGTTGAGCAGTATTTCACAACTGGTCGTTCCAATACCAATCGTAATCAAACATCAACCCAGCCAACCGCTGAAAGCCCCAAGGAGAATAGGAATATCAATGGTTCTGATATATCTTTTCAGCAGGACAGACTCATATCATTTGAGGAAAGCACACATACCTATATTGTCAAGGGTGTTGGTGAAATGACCCCAGTTAGCAGCGTTGTGGCAATGTTCTTCACGCCTTTCGATGCCGAAGCAGTTAGTCTTAGGAA
This sequence comes from uncultured Prevotellaceae bacterium, assembly GCA_900315455.1. Classification (GTDB taxonomy): domain Bacteria; phylum Bacteroidota; class Bacteroidia; order Bacteroidales; family Bacteroidaceae; genus Prevotella. The sequence continues at coordinate 100,345 of OMZE01000001.1, forward strand.
ATGTTTAGGCAACCTGGTAGAAGCTGCGAAAATGAGGGAGCAATGGGACTGTCGAGGTGCCTTTGCAAGTCAGGCAGGCACATTCATGCACAAGCAAATCGAGAATTTCCTTAATGATAGGAAGGAACCGCAGAGCCTGATTTGTGAGGTGGGCTATGACGGACAATATCTGCATAAGAAAGAGTATGTAGATATTTCAAGGGAATGGTCTTATTTCAAGGCATTCGACAGAGCGACTACTTATCAACCCTTCAGAACAGAGTGGTGCATTTATGATGCAGACGCACGGATGGCAGGAACAGTGGATTTGATATGCTCCCGACAAGACGGCACATACGAACTGTATGACTGGAAGCGGAGCAACAAGGTTGATCCAAATGATACCAACCAATGGGCAAATGGTATCAATGGCTTAGAACACTTGAGCGACACATCCTACATTCATTATTGTCTTCAGCAGAATCTCTATAGATACATGCTGGAAAAGAACTATGGAATCAAAATCAGCCGGATGAATCTGGTTGTTTTACATCCTGACTTTACAACATACAAAGTAGTACCTGTGCAATTCATGGACAGGGAGGTGAAAATCATGGTAAACTCTATAAAAGTAAAAAATCTTAAATAATATGACACTGGAAGAGGCTATATCATATGTAATCGAAAAAGAGGGTATTTGTATTCTCTCTGAGGATCGGTTGGTAAATTATCTTAATGACTTACAAGCATTTGGAACACCTGCCCTAAAACGCATTATTTCGACAATGACAGTAGAAGGTTATTTTTCCAAACTTCTAGCTGGTTTGAATGGTGATAGCTATGAGTTACAGTTCAATGATGTCAGTACCAATCTCGTGCAAAAAGAAGGATTTCAATTTGATCTTGTACAATATGTATTAGATTGCCTCTTATACGCCGTTCACAAGACAGGCAAAGCTCCAAGTATCCCAGCATCTGTTACGCCTAATTCAAAGAAGAAAAGAGTCGCCAACCATAAGGCAACCTTTAATGTCATTCATGCAAACGGCAATTATGTTATTGATTTTGAAGGAAATACTTATGAGCTTAAAGAGAGCCAATACCGGGCATTCATTCGTAAAAAAGACATACCAAGTGATAGACTAAAGGTATGGCTAAATTCCTATTCAGAAGAAAACAAATAATATAGACTAATATGGCAAGAAGATATAACTATGGCTATTCATACAATAGATTTGTTGCTCAAAATGAACGCGAACTCATTCGGCACCAAAAGCAGGTGGAAATCTCATTACGACGTGAGCAACGCGAAATTGAGAAGACTCTGCGTGAAGCTGAACGTGCAAGGAAGCAACGAGCAAAATTGCAGGAACAGAGACAGCTTGAAGAAGAAATTGCCGAAATTGAGCATGACAATATTCTTTGGACTACTGTTCACACATTTATAGATGGCATCATTTCACAAGAAGACATCAATCATGCAATAGCCAAGGTTGACTATGAGCAGAATAATATTGTACCTGATGGTCTTTTCAAAAAGAAACCTCCTACATCGGATTCAGCCAGAATTCAAGCTCAGAAAAAAGCAGACCAAGAATTTGATATTGATGCCGCTCAGAAGGAACTTCTTAAGGCGGAAACCGCACTGGAAAGTATCAAATTCGATGAAAAGGAGCCAACTGTTGAATCAACAGAAAGTGAGCTTTTAGAAGAAGCCAAGGAACAAATCAAAGCTTTTTTTCCATGGACAGAGAAGAAACTTCGCAAAGAATACGTAGCAAAACGTCTTGATCAAAGATATAAAGAATTACACGACCTGTGGCAATTACGTCGAGATGAATACGACCGTCAACATAACCAACTCCTATCAGTTGTGACAGTTAAGAAAGAGGAACTTGACAAGTTGACAAAAGAGAAGCAGGCCTTCATCCTTGACCGCACCAGAAAACTATATGCTAGCGAAATCAAGGCTTGGGAAGCATTGAGACATGAGTTTTATAATTTGAAACGTCAAAATTTACAAAATGTAATTGATGGCGGTAAAGATTATATTATTACAGCGATTGTTTGTATTTTTCCCGATGACGATCTACCCATGGAGTATTTCGTCGACTTTGCATACGATGAAGAGAATAACAGAATCCTTGTTGATCTTGATTTACCAGAAATAGAAGAAATTCCTGACAGAAAGATTATTCTTACGCCAACAGGAAAGAAAAGCATCCGTATGAAAGGACAAACCGATTTGCGCTCTGATTATGCCAACTGTGTACTGGGTTTGTCTATGTATGTCGCTTATTCTATTTTTAATGTGTCACTAATCATTGATGAGGTTGAGATATGTGCGTTTACACAAAGGAAGGAAGCGAACTCTGCAGTAGCAACAGACCAATACGTTTTTGCGGTCAGATATGAACGGGAACAATTTGCAAAAGTAGATTTTAACAGACTATCACCCATTCAAATCATGGATTTCTTCCCGCATCATTTTAATATGACGAAAGGGTATGAAATGAAACAAATAGACCTTGGCACCGCCTTTGACAAAATGGACGCCTTCATTGTGGCAGATTATGATTCATTTATAAATAGCCTACCTCCAGCTCCCCCAAAACCACAACCGACACCAACAAAGTTGAATAATGTGACGACAGAGTCACCAGTTTCCTCATCACCAAATTTATATGTGGATGATGCACCTGTTGTGACGTTCGACAAATCGTCCAAATTCTTTTCAGACATATATACCTTCATAGATAATCTATCGAAAGATCCTGGAATAAACAAACATGCCAATAACTTGAATGGTGTTCGTATCACGTGGACATCAGGAAACTTTATTGGCGATGGAAATACGGACACCTATCGTGGCAAACTATTCTTCTGCTCTATTGCCGACTTATATCGTTGTCTTGAACAGATGCATATAAATTTGAGCGTCTTCTCTCCTCCAACCTATCCATTTGCACGTTACGCAATAAAAATATTTGGTCGTGAAGACATCCAGTACAATATGCTTAGTAAGTATGGGCAAGTTTATCGTTCTTTGATTGGCATGTTTAAGCCAATGGCAAAAAGCATGCCAGTACCAGACCATGTATTCCTTCTTGCAGAGGTTCTTTGTGATTACGAAAAAGACATGTCTTGGTATAACCAATATCTTTCTTTAATAGGACAGTATATTGATATTGTGAGAAGTAGTGTACTAAGCAGTGCAACAAATAGAAGATTTATTGATGATTATGTTCAGCAATTAAATCGGAAAGGACTAAAGATAACAATAAAAAGTACCATTTCTACCCAAAACATGAGCCATAGCAATGTCTCCAATGTAGATATGAGCGTTCATGACCCCTTATTAGAAGAAGCTGCTCGTGCCGTTGTAATTACGCAACAGGCTTCCACCAGTATGATTCAACGTCGTTTCTCGATTGGTTATAACCGGGCCGGAAGGATTATGGACCAGTTGGAGGCAGCTGGTATTGTCGGTCAAGCTATAGGTTCAAAACCAAGAGAAGTACTTGTTTCTGATATGTCGGCACTTGAAAATTTACTGAAAATGTATAGGTCGTAAATTTTGTAATGTATTATAAATAGTAAGAATTATGGAAAGCTTAAACAATTATCACTTTCAACTAAAGTTGTTGATGGAAAAATTCACAGATGAACATTGTTATGATACTGCTGTGGATCTTTCACAAAATGGTGTTACAGAAATATATTTTTGTAATGTATCTGATGCAGCGCAAGCAATTACAAACTTCTATGAAGAGTACCTTACCTTGCCTGATTTCTCTCAACAGATAAGCAAAAAGTATAGTTTTGATTCAGAAACGGATGTCAAGCTTGCCTTGATTATTGATGTTTTACGGTGTTACGATGGACTTGGCCATTCTACCTCATTCAACACCCCAGAAGGTATTGCGATTATGATTTTTCTTGGAAAGATTTATGAAGTTGAACGTATTTATTCTTTCAAGGATTTATCAGACATCGATTTTGGAACAGTGTCTTTGATAGATATAATTCCCTATATTGACCAGTGTTCATATGAAATAGGTAACATGAGCACCCTTTTGATTTCAAGCGTTTTAGAAAACACAGATCCTGATGCTGACAAATTGTATCGTCAGTTACTTTACAAATTATGTAAAAGTATAGCAAGCGTTGATGGGAATATAGCCATCGAGGAAAAAGAATGGTTAGAAGAGATTGCTCACTTGGATGATGAAGATACAACTAACGATATTGAAATAAAAGAGTTTTAAAACAATATTATGGCTTATAAAATATCTCATACAAAACGAGGGACATACTATAATGGACCGACAGGCAGACGTAAAGTTTCCAATCCCTTTGGAATACTATTCTCTGTAGCAGGTGCTATAAGCAAAGCTTCAAGATCCAGCAAAAAGAGAAAGACTTCAGCAAGTCACAATATTTATTATAGTAGGAATTCTAATAATTTGGATTCTGACAGCCTTCGTAGCGTATGGAATGGTTTACCAAGATGGAAAAAAATATTGAACTATGTGAACATGGTTGTAGTTCCTCTCGTTGCAATATTTATCGTAGTACAAATGTGCAGTGGTCCTAAACCCAAACCTAAACATAGAAAGCATTACCGACATATTCGCAACACTCAATTCTCTCATGAACTTCCAAGTTTACATTCTGATTTTGTATATTTTCAATGGAAATATGAATAACATTTATTAGGTTAAAAAAATGGATGCAATTAAGCCCTTTTGATAAAACCGTTGACACAAATATTCTGTATGGAATTGTAGAAAAGCATTTATAATGTTGAAAAGGAGTTATTGAATAATGGATAAAATCATACTTAGAAACTTATTCCGAAATGTGGATGTTCGTTTTCTTAAAGGGGAACAACGGGTTTTGACCTTTTACAAGTTGATGATAGAACTTGAAAGGATGAAGGAACCTGACATCAAGGAGTATTATGACTATCCTCTCAATTTCTATAAAAATGAGAGGTTAATGCTCGTCGATTTCCCTTGCAACAAACAATTCACTCAAATTTTTGAGAAGAACAGAAATCGTCAGGAGACCAAGTTCCCATCAGATTTGTATATTGGATTAAAGATCACAACAGGTGATATGGCGTTTCGTCTTTTGAATATGGTTATCGACTTTAACGACATTAAAATAATTGACACTCAAAATGAATTGCTCCCCATCAAAATTGCCAATTTTGAGGTAAACTTAAAAGAAGCAGCTCGTTTGGAACTTCTTCCTGAAAAAATAGATGCAATAAACTCTGGTATAAAAGCAAACCCCACATGGTCTGGATTGTTGTCTTTGTTAAGAGCCGAGATTGCAGAAGACGTAAAGATAGAGAACACGATTTATCTTGCTCTCAGCAGTAAGAGTATAGAGCTAAGTCAGATTTATTCTGAACTGAACAGTAAGAGACTTGACGCTGTGTTGTCTGGTGGAATGTTTGGGAATACGCCACCATCTACTTTACTGAAAGAATTCTTAATGAACGAGTCTATCGACAATGTTATTGATAATGTGAGTTATGATGAACTTCTTCAAATCACGGAACTTGATGAATCACAGAAAAAGGCCGTATTATATGCGCTTAATTCAAAAGTTTCAGTAATTACAGGTGCTCCAGGAACAGGTAAGACCCAAGTAATAGAGAATATATTGGCTAATGCTCTTTTCAAGGGTAAAAAGGTGCTTGTCGCTAGTAAAAACAATAAGGCTGTTGACAATGTGAAAGATAGATTCGATGTTGTTGACCCAACAGGTTATTTTTTACGTTTCGGCTCAAAACAAATGGTCTCAACCAGTACTCTTCCATCTATCGAGAAGATCCTAAATGAAATTGGAAATCTAAAGGATAATTCACAAGAGTACGAAATGTATAAAAACAAATATGTTGATGCAGTTCAAAAAATTATTCTGCTTAGAAAAGAGTTCATGCGTAAAAACACATTGGAAAATGATGTCGCTCAATTGAGTAGTGAATTGCAAAACAAACAAGATTACTTGAAACAGTTAAGCCCAGAGCATGAAACAAGAATAAAAAATATTGAGAAAAGGTTTGAAGGATATTTGTCGCTAAAAGAATACTCTGATAATGACCTCGATAGATATAGCTCATCATTAAAGAAACTGGAAAACACATTTACTGCGAAATTCTCTGGATTTTGGGGATGGTGGCATCGGTCTTTCTCTGTGACTAAATGTTCGTCAATTCTTCTTAATGAGGTGGAATCATTCCCTTATATAATTAAAGAGTTTGCAAAAAGTTCCAAGTATGGACTTAGTACAAGTATATCAGATTTTAAATCTCATGATTATTTGTTGTCACAAATTAGCAAATGGTTGGGTGTTATTTCTAAAGGAAAGTCTTTGAAATGTGACATTCGTTCTGAGAATAATAGATATGAACGGCAAAAAAGTGATATAGATACCGAGATAAGCGTTTTGGTTGAAAAAAGAAAGTCTAAAGAAAATGATCTTTCTGTTCTCAAAGGCAATTTGCCAAAAATTATAAGTAAAGGTACAATGGGAATAAGATGGATTAAAGAAAATAGCAAGAACATTCTTGCCTCTTTTATTCATCATAATAAAATTCAGAATAATGCGGTACGTTCTATCAATTTATATAAACCATATCTCCCTGATAATATACCTTGGAAAGATGAAGATTATAGGAAATTCATTCAAACAGCAAATGATTTTTTGGATGTATTTAAGTTGTGTTCTGTCACCAGTCTTTCAACAAAGAATGCATTTCCATTAGAGAAAGAAATCTTTGATATGGTAGTTATCGATGAAGCCTCCCAATGTGATATTGCCTCAGCTATTCCTTTGATTTTGCGTACCAAGCAATTGGTTGTCATTGGCGACCCAATGCAGCTTCGCCATATCTCAGCTGTGAAAACAGATGAGGAACTGGAGGTAAAAGAAAAACTAGGGCTGAATAATAGTCCATATATAAAATATGCGGAACATTCCCTTTATGATTATTGTAAAGCATTTATTGCTAATGTGAGCAAAGGGATGAATACGCCACTTATGCTAAAATTCCATTATCGTTGTTATCCATCAATCATTGGCTATTCAAATGATTTGTTCTATGGTGGAGTATTGGGAGACCGCCTTGTTGTGAAGACGGATATGCAACGTCTCAAAGGCAATCCTAAAGGAATTGTTTGGGTGAATGTCCAAGGCAGACAAGTGAATGACAACATAAACATAAATGAAGCAGAAGCCAAGAAGGCTGTGGAGTTGGCAGTCAGAGCGGCGAATGCATATCCCGATGTATCTATTGGTATCGTGACTCCTTTCAGACACCAGGCAGAAAAAATCAATTCTCTCATACCTGCCAACTATGCTGATAGGATAGAAGCAAACACAGTACATAAATATCAAGGTGATGAGAAGGACATCATGATTTATAGTCTTGTGGTTACAACGAACTCCCCTGATAGAAAAATATACTGGATAGACAATATAGTGCCGAATTTGGTCAATGTTGCCGTCACTCGGGCCAAGAGTACATTATGTGTTGTCGGCAATCTTGATTACGTTCTTAATCATTCAAGGCAAAACCAGCCGTTGGGATATTTGGCAAGATATAAAAATGGAAATTAAAAGTACATAGTTATGATATACGAAGATATACAAAGGGCTATAGATACTGGAGCTATCATAGAAATTGAATATACTAAATCTGATGGCACGTCTTCTTTACGCAGATTAAGTGACATCGCATATTCAAATGAATATGGGTATGGTAATTCCCACATCAAGGCATTTTGCCATATGCGGAACGAAGAACGCACATTCAAAATAGATCGAATCAGTCGGGTAACCTTTATAAGTTCACCAGATGCAATATCTGAACAATCAATGCTTATCACACCAACGAATGTAGATATGCCATATAGATTCAACCCTAATAAGAGAATATTTGCTTTGTATGGGGAAGACTATAATTGAATTATTAGGTCTTCAACCATTATGAGTGGACATCGCACAAACATATTGAGCCAAGATTATGTCAGAATTACAATCAATCAATTATTTGCAGTTATGCGCAATTCCTGATTTGTGCAACAAAAACTTCTTCATCCCCGAATACCAACGTGGCTTCCGTTGGGGAGACACCCAAATAAGGCAGTTCTTGGAAGATACCTATAGCTTTATCTATGAGAACAATGCTGATGTAGGTAGTTTTTATTGCTTACAACCCGTTGTTGTCAAGAAGATGACTGAACAAGATGTATATGTCAACAATTTGGAATCTAAAGATGACAACAATGTGTGGTATGAAGTGATTGATGGTCAGCAAAGGTTAACGACAATTAGGATAGTCCTTGCTTTGGAAAAGCTGATTGACCGTTTCAACAAAATGCATTTCAATCTTTATTATAAGACGAGACCAGAACTAGGAAGACTGTTTGATAAATTCATCATTGTTGAAGAAGATGACAAATTCTTTGTAAAGTATGCAGACACTTTGTTCTCTGACATAGACTCATGGCACATTCTCAATGCAGCCAATAAGATATTGACTTGGTTTCAGAATGGAAGCAAATTCTTTCATCCTTCTCTTCAGGAATTCAAAGGGGGATATTTCGAGAATTTTTCCAATACGAAAGACAAGCCGAAGTCCGTTCAAGTGATATGGTATGAGTTACGTGATAAAAGTGATCCATACGATATGTTCAAACGTCTTAACGACAAAAGCATTTCTCTTAACAATGCTGAACTTATCAGGGGCATGTTCCTTTCGGATTCTGCGATATATAAATGTGATGAGCAACTGCTTGCACAATTCAATGACGAAGTACGCCCAATTGTTGAAAAGCGTGAGCAGGCAAGGAAGCAAAGTCATATTATTGAAGAATGGGATATCATAGAAAGCCAATTGTGGGACAACAAGTTCTGGTCATTTATCAAGAAAGACAATACAACAGGAACATATAGTTGCCGTATAGAGTATATTTTTGACCTTATTTCAAAAAAGACTTCTGACCAGAAAGACTCTCTTTACACATATCTCGAATTCGATGATATGATTAAGAGTGGAAGTGTGAAGGACTTGTGGGATTTATGGATTATTGTAGAAACATACTTTTCCTTGCTGAAAGCATGGTTTAAAGACCCATATTATTATCACAAAATTGGTTTCTTGACTACTGAGCTTGGAGCTTCTGTGCTTATTGAACTGTTGTCGGAGTCATCGAAAACAAGCAAGGCTAAATTCAAAGAATACATAGAAACGAAGATACAGGATGTTATTCACGATAGGAAAAAGCCGGGGAGGAGGATTCTTGACTATAATTATAAAGATGACTATTCTATGCTCAAAAGAGTCTTGTTCCTTTACAATGTGGAATCGACATACCAACAAGGGCTTGAATTCTTCCCGTTTGACAAATACAAGGCTAGCGACTGGACCCTTGAACATATCCATGCTCAAAACTCCGAACGTATAGACCATAGCATGAAAGACAAATGGTTGGAATGGTTTGAAGAGAATCAGAAGGCACTTGAACGTTTACATGGTAGAATACAAGATGACGAAAATCTATCTGAACTCCTCACCAATTTCAATAAAGAATATGAAAAACTGAAAAGTAACAAAGATAAATACACATTCAAGGATGTCACTCTTGTATTCGACCTAGTATTGAAGTATTTCAACGATTTGAGTGCCAAGGAGGGAAAACCAACAGTGATGCATGGCATTTCCAATATGGCATTGTTAAGTGGCTCCACTAATTCCTCTATTGGTAATTCTGTTTTTGAGGTTAAACGTCAGATGATTATGGATGCTGATGCAAGAGGTGAGTATATTCCGCTCTGTACGAGGAAGGTTTTCCTGAAATATTACAACAAAGATGATAAGGACTTTACTGTGCAGCAGAACTTCTATTGGAGTGATAGGGATAGAAGACACTATCTTGACGATATCAAAAGTGTTCTAAAAACGTATATTGATGCCGAAGAAACTAAAGTGGAGGATTGACAAATGAACAATATAGGAAAACTTACCACATTCAAAAGATTGTTGGAAGAGGAGTCTGTTATTATGATTCCCAAGGTTCAACGAGATTATGCCTATGGCCGGGATGAAGATAAAGTAAGGGAAATACTCGATGGTATGCTCACTACAATGTTTGATGCCGTTACCAATGATACTGTTGAAATTTTCGACTTTGTATATGGGGGTACTTTTGTAAAGAGAAACAATGAGTCATCCGGACTAATTCCATTGGATGGTCAGCAACGCCTCACCACGTTGTTCTTATTGCATTTATACGCATCCATTGTTCAACAAGATGTTGATCATAAAGAAGTGGAACCTCTTATGAAATTCAGGTATGAGACCAGACAATCAGCAACCAATTTCATAGAGGCTTTGATTGGTAGCATCCGTAATGACATCATTGCTGTTTATGATGATGACAAGAATATTAGGTCTTTGATAATAGACAATCCCAAATACCTTCCAAGTTATGATTCAGACCCAACGATAGCATCCATGCTGAATGTGCTTGATAAGATTGAGATGAAATATAGGGAATATCGGATTGAGAACCTGTGGACAAAACTTAATACCATGGACAACATCCAATTCTATTCTCTCTCTTTGGATAAGTTTGGCCTTACTGATGATTTATATATCAAGATGAATTCAAGAGGGAAAAAATTGACGGAGTTTGAAATATTCAAATCTGATTTAGAAAAAGCCGTCAATCGCATTTCCCCGAACCTCAAAGATCAGTTGTCAATAAAGATTGATAACAGTTGGATGGATATTCTATGGTCTTATGCTCAGATAAGCGATGGCGATATTGATTTGGTAAAAAAGGCTGATGACGGATATATGCACTTGTTCAAGAACATCATGAGAATGGAATTGTTCAGAAGAGGCATAGAAGACCAAAACAATAGGCAGGCAAGGATTGAGGAAATCATCACCGACGAAAAATCTATCGAGAGTATAATATCAATCTTTGATGTAATGTCCGAAATTCAGAAAGATGGAGGAATACAGGCTTTTTGGGATAGTCTCTTTTATTTCAGTAATGATATGATTGGAGAGGAATCTCTAATCAGGTTGTTCTGGCTACAGAAGCAAAACCAAAAACCCGTTTACTTCTTAGCAATGGAAAGAGATCTTTCTGTTCCAGAAATGGTTTATTTTTATGCACTATTTCTGATAAGGAGTCAACAGAAATCGAAAGAAACGGCCATAAAATGCTTACGTATAGTTCGCAATCTCATTACGGCTAATGTAAGAGCCAACAGTGCTCAGTACAAAATGTTAGCTGGATTTATGGCCGACGTTAAAGAGATAATATGTAATGACGGTCTGCTTCTTGATGGTTCACACACCTTCTTATCAACCTCATGTGAAGAAGAAAGATACAAGATGACTTCTTTTTCGGATGATGATTACAAGAGTTTGCTCAAATTCGAAAACCACAGCGTATTGCAAGGGTCTATTATGCTATTCATTGATAAGTATTTTGATGAAAGTAATGGTACTGATGAATTGAGAAATCAACTAATGCATTTCGAGGATATATTCAACAATGAGTGTGTTGATTCCTTTGACAAATTGCGTGTTTCTTTCCTTGACAATCAAGTAGAGTATATGCAATATGACCCTTCCATGGAACGTGAGACAGAAATGACTAGGCGTTTCTTTATACATAGACCAAATGATTTCTCTCAATTCTTTATCAAGAATGAAAGAAGAAGAAATCAAGATGCCATACTTGACATCCTTGCCAATAATCTATTGAAATGGAACGAGCTAAAAGAGCCTAATAGTAAATGTAATGAGTTTGGTATTGACTCATGGCAATACTATATGGCTAAATATAAAAGCTCTAACATAGAAGGTACAACCTATGGGTGCTATGCTTGGGATGATAAACAAAACAGGCCATTGGAAATAGTGATTCTCAATAGTTCATATCACAGCATCTACAACATAGAGTGGAAAATGCTTAATCATATTCTAATTTCTGAACTGTGGGATAACAATGAAAAGTACTCACTTGACCCTCATGCCTCCAGTCCCTTCGTGATGAATAAATGTGGAGTAACATTATCCATAACACAGGAAGGTTGGCTCATCAATTGCAATGAGAATAGCATCATTCAAAAGATTGAGGACAATGGTCTTTATACCGTCTCGCCGCTACAAAACGAGGAAACTTTATATCTCTGTGATTTTAAGAATTTCAGTTGCGGAATGGACTATATTGATTTAGGCAAACTTATCGTATCGGATATAGAGAAAGCCTTGTCATAGGAGCACAAGTTCATTGTATAATAATTTTCATTTGTTGTTCAAATACATTAGGCATTGTATTCATTATTGCAAATACTAATCTCAATAGTCGTCGTAGGCATAATCGTCTTCGGCTGGTGGTACAATTCGGCAAAGCAAAAGGGGAAGAGAGGAGAGAAAAGAATACATAATATTCTTTCTCAACTACCAGATGAATACCACGTTTTGGACGACGTTGTATTGAAAACACAACGTGGAACGACACAGATAGACCATATCGTGGTTTCAAAATACGGTGTCTTTGCTGTAGAGACAAAGAACTATAGTGGAGAGATATATGGTGACGATAATCGGCAGCAATGGAAGCAGATAATTGCCACTGACGTAACGTATTCGAAGAAATGGTGGAAGACATATACCTATGTCACGAAAAACCAATTCTATAATCCTGTCAAACAATCATGGGGGCATGTATATGAGATAAAGAAGAATTTGCCTGAATGGTCATACATAAAGTTTGTCCCCATCGTTGTATTTACAGGCAGTGCTATTCTCCAAGGAGTGTCTTCTAAGAACCACGTCATTTGCGACGAGGAGTTGTTAGCCACGATACAAAATTACAGAAACGTATGTTTATCAGATGAAGATGTGGAGAAAGTAGTCAAACGCCTTGTTGAAAGGAATGTCAGGGAGGAGGTTGATGACAAGACACATGTTCGTCATGTCAAGGCGGTAAAGAAAGAGGTGGACAACAAACTGGCTTCGGGGATATGTCCTCAGTGTGGTGGAAGTCTTGTTCTCCGAAACGGCAGATACGGAAGTTTCTATGGCTGTTCCAACTATCCAAAGTGCAAGTTTACTACCAACTGATTATACTAGAAACACGACTAAGGCAAAAAAGATATGTTAGTACGAACAAGAATCATTGATGTGGAGCGCAAGCCGAGGCGATGCCCGGTGTGCAAGGAGCGTGTCGTGGATATTATCTACGGCACAGGTGATATGTCCGAGATAGAGTTTCTTCTTGAATACCGAAGGGAGGGTATCATGGGAGGTGATAACATTCCTCGCCGCCCACCTATCTGGGCGTGTTCATGTGGCTGCAAGCGTTTTAGGAAAGTAAAACCCGACGGAACGGACGCACCCGTGAAGGTGAAGATGTTGAAGGACATCCGCAAGAAGCCCCTGACACTTATTGATTTCACTTCGAGGCTTGTTGCACGGAGACATAAAGAGAATATACCAGTGGACGTCAATCACTATCTCGTGGACATCACCACGGAGTATGGTGAAAAGGAAACGCTGAGAATATCAGCCGCTAACAGCAGCGATGCCGAAGCCGAAGCCCGAGACATCGTTGCCAACCAACGTATTGGTCTGAAAGGCTCGCAATGTGTGGAGCTGGAGGTCATCGTAATTGACGATAAATGACCTACCATCCGAAGAACTTCCCTCCGTCATCACACGTCTTTTCCCAATCGGACTTCCCATGCCAGGTGGTCCGATTTCTTTTTCTTCCTCGCTTGCGCCTTTTGGCAAGAACGAAGCAGATGAACAACACAATAAGTACGACTCCCATATTATCTGATTTTTGTTATACTCTTCAATTTCAGTAACTCCTCCGTCACGAATCTCAACAGGATTCTCGGGTCGAAGTATTTCCCCGTGTCGCTCCATCGGCAGGAGATATGCAGATGTGGGCCGGTTGTGCGCTTGCCGGTGTTGCCACTGACTGCTATCTTTTGTCCTGCGCTCACATGTTGTCCTTTCTTCACCTTTATCTCTGACAAGTGGAGGTAGGAACACACACACAACCCATGGTTGACCGTCACATAATAGCCGCCATTATTGGAAAATGAGGCATCCGTTACCATGCCGGGCAGCATGGAGTATACATTCTCATACCTCGCCCGCAGGTCAAGACCGTTGTGCATCCGGCTTTTCTTGCGGTTCATTGGGTCACGGCGCATCCCGAAAGGTGAGTTCACCCATATCTCCTTCAGGGGCAGTGCCACCATCTGCGATACTGCCGTTTCCTCCCTGTCGATTTCAAGGAGCGAGTCCGTTTCCTCACCCATACTTGACGTGTCGGCTTCAGCCATACTCTCACTTGGTTTCTCTACTGCCAGCAGCATCGGCTGTTGGTGCTGAGCCTTCCCAATCGTATGGAATGGGGATGTGTCCTGCGCATACATCCTGACTGGGGATGAGAGGATGGCGCATAGACAGACACAGAGTAATGTTCGTTTGCTCATGTAAAGATAATAATTATTTTTGAAATATCAAAATATTGAGCAAGAAATATGCTTAAAATCTTCATTATCTTAGTTGAATAATTGTTTGTACAGTCTCTTTGCTATCTGTGCTACCTTGCTCGTGTAACGAGGGTCTTCCGCATATCCAATCCGCCGGAGGAACGCCAGATAGTTTCCTCCCTTGTATCGGTATTGGATGAACTTCTGATAGCCGATGACGCTATCCTCCCATCGGGCGAATTTGTAGTAGCACTTGTTCCTGCTGTCATATAGCCCGAACAGGTTATGGTAGTTCCGGCACACGTTGCTGCCGAAATTGCCTGTCTCCAAAACCGCTTGTGCGAGGACAAACAGCTGGTTGGAGATACCAACCTCATCCATCACGATTATGAGGTTTTCCAATGTCAGCTCGTGGCTCTTCCCCTCATAATAGCTGTGAACATGCACGTTTTTTCTGGGTTTTGAGCCGCTTTTGCCTGGTCTCATAGCCAAAAAGTTCTCATATTTGGCAATCAGTTTTTCCAGTTGCTCAATGGAAAAACTGCTGAAATCCCCCATGTTTGTTACCAAGGAATCGGTTGCCCCGATACTTGCTGTTGTATTTTTCCCTTCATGCAGCGAGTCACCGCAATGCATGATGTTGTCCGACGTATGGAATGCTTTGCCTACGGTGTAGAATGTCGGACTGGTGTTCTGTGCTACCAGTGTCATGGCACATAATGATGCCAGGCACAGGATGGTTGTCTTTTTCTTTTTCATGCGGCAAAGTTATTTCTTCATATAACCATATCAGGAATCGGCTTGCCATTAACCGCCTTTTTCGTATGGATTTTCAATATTTGGTTCTACTTGCCATGCGTATTAGAACCAATTATAGTAATTGAGGCAAAATATCATGATTTTGAGCATTGATATGATGATGTCACCATATTAACCTTATAATTTTGCTGAAAAGTAATTCAAATAAAGCATTGTTTTATGGAAGAAAAGAGATTCAGCAGACAGGAATATCCCCTTGACATCCTTGCCGAGTTTGGCCTGACGGAAGAAATGATATACGACCTCCCTGATTTCGTTCACGAGGCCATCGAGAGGGGTGGCAAGTCACCCTTGCTTCCCATCAGCGTCGAGCAGCCTTTTGGCGTAACCCGTGGGTATGCAAAGTTCTCCCTCGTAGAGACGGATGAAGGCATCGATGTGGTGTTTTATCCGAAGCTCACCAAGGCAAATCTGGACACTTTCAGCGAGGAGCAGAAGACAGCTCTTCTTGCAGGTAAGGTCATAGTTGCCGATGTGGATGACTCCTATATCACCCAGGAGGGTGTGGAGGATACCCAGCGCATCAAGGCTTTCGTGCAGCTGGACAAGGACACCAACGGTGTGATCTATGCACCCACTCAGCCCATCGGTCGCAATCTCAATGCCGTCGGCAACGAATATGACCTTTCGGGCGAAGACCTTCAACGATTCTGGGATGGTGAGCTTGTCACTGTCCGTGAGACCAACGATGATGGAGGCGATGAGCCTGTCACCATCGGTGTTGACCTTTCCACCGATACTGGCGTTATCGTTGTCCCCGGAACGGCTGAGCAGTGGGAGAACATCGTGCGTCTGCCAATGCCAAGGTATTCTTTCGGCAGCGACGGTTGCTGGGTCAACCATGAAGGCAGACTCTTCTATGTCCCCGAGGATGACTTCACCAAGGACATCATGGACGAGCTGGAACGTCTGGCCAAGCAGAACGGCATCGTTCCTCATGAGCTGGACAACCAAGGGCAAAACCAGAGCCATCAAGCCTACAAAGACATCATGGAGGAAGAGCAGCGGCAGCTTGCCCGATAATATCAGTAATACGATTAATAAAGTATCATCACAAAACATAACGATTATGCAAAAGAACTATCCGGAATTTGACGACCTGCGCGAACAGTTTGATGCTGGCAACATCTCCGCTGTCGATTTCGTCACCATGCAGTCCGACGAAATGACAGAGGACTACGAGCAGTTCTGCCGGGACGAGAACCTTGACAGCAACAGCGACTTTGCAGCCCAGGCCTTCATGGACTACCGTGAGGAACTTTTTGAGGAGAGCCTAAGCAACTAACATCAACATTTAACCCTTAAAAACAAGACCATGAGTATACGTTCAGAATCACTTCCGTACCGTGGAAGCTTGTCCTTCTGGCTTGAAGACATCCTTCGCAGGAACGGCATGAGCGCACAGCTCGCCGTGGAGGATGGAAGGTACAAGCTCCTCGTGCAGGGACATGACTCGCCGATGCTGAGCTATGACATCAACGAGCAACAGTTCCGTGCCCTGGGTGACGGAGGCACCAACTTCGCCAACAAGAAGGCATACAACACGTTCAACAGCATTGTCGGCAGGGACTTCGAACTGCCATCCTCCTTTGTGGCGGCACGCAATGTCAATGGCCGTGTGGTCATGGGCTTGCATGGCTACCGTGAGGGGCCTGGGATGTTAGGCAGACCGTTCCCGATGCGTCCCCATGCCTTTGGTCCTGGCTTCCTCGGATGGTCGCCACGGAACCAGCCGGGTCTCCATCTCCGACGCATGGGCGGTGTTCCCATGGTCATTGAGCATGCCGACGGAAGGTTGCGCCCAGGGGAACTGAGGAGTGGCAGCTATGGTTACTACTACAAGGGCGGTCAGGGTGGAAGTCAAGTAGGTAGCCAAGTGGCAGATCCCTTGAAGGACTTGCAGACTTACTTTCCTCCCGTCCAGACCCGTCCCCGTCCGACAGAGCCAGCTATCTCCTACAAGGAGCACATCACCTCCAATGTCTATTTCACCAATGAGAAATGGCAGGAAGTCCTTTCCTCCCATGGCATCGTAGTGGATGCAGACAAGAAGACACTCACCCTCCAGTCCTCTGCCACCCAGCAGGATTTCGTCTATGACCTGAAGGATGAGGAAGTCAAGAAACTCACAGACAATTCCTTGAAGAAGGTGTCTCTGCAGGCACGTATCGACATCCTTAACAACGTCATCAAGGGTGACTTCAAGGATTCCATCACCAAGGCCATGCTCGACAGCAAGGAGCGCATCGGCATTGGGCTGAAGCCAGAGGTAGAACAGTCACTGAACGCACAGGCGCAACAAGTCCAACTCCAGGCGCAGCAGATGCAGCAAGTGCAACAGGTGGATGTCATTGCAGACCCCTTGCAGGGTCAGCACCATTATGCGCCCACAATGAATCCTGACGAGGGCTATGTCAATGGCGCAGACCTCGGGGAGGAGAACGAGCGTAAGGGCTGGTATCGTGATGGCAAGCACGGCAGGGCTGTGGAGGTTGGTGACATCTGGGTGGAGAAGGTGCAGCCGCAGAAAGCCGAGGGTGACAACCCCGACCAGAAAGATGACAAGAAGAACTCCCAGGTGCTCTACAAGATGAGTGCTGTCATCAATGGTCAGGTCATCTCCCATGAGATTACCCAGAAGCAGTATGAGAAGTTCCTGGCTGTCGATGACTACCAGCGTATGCGCATGATGTCGAGGGTGTTCAAGGAAGTTGATTTGAAGACCCGTCCCGACATGAAACAGGACTTCAATCTCGGCGCGTTCCTCGCTGCCGGTGTCACTGCCGCCAGTGAGTTCGATTTTCTAAGATACGGACACAGACCCCATTTCCATCCTGACGTGTACCATGAGGTGCATGGCAGGGGCATGATATTCGTCAAGCCCGGTGTGGACTCTCCGCAGGACATCGCTTCAAGAGCTTTCGAGGCAGGTCTCAACCAAGGTCTTCATGGCCATGGCATGGGAAGATAACGTAAAAGAGAATTGATGATGAAAGACGGAAGATTCGTGGAAGCCATTTGTGTGGACGCTGCATGCAGCAGCAATCCCGGCATGATGGAGTACCGTGGGGTGCATATCCCTTCGGGCAAGGAGGTCTTTCGTTTTGGTCCCATCTACGGCACCAACAACATCGGCGAATTCCTGGCCATCGTGCATGGCCTTGCGCTGATGAAACAGAGAGGCATCACCCTTCCGCTTTATTCGGACAGCTATACCGCACGGTCATGGGTCAGGGAAAAACGCTGCTATACAGGGTTGGAGCGCAATGAAAAAAGCGAGAAAGCCTACCAGATGATAGAGAGAGCCGAGAGGTGGTTGAAGACCAACAACTATCCCAACAAGGTGGAGACTTGGCTTACTCGTGAATGGGGCGAGATACCCGCAGACTTTGGACGAAAGAACAAATACTATCATTAGAACACCATGGGTGCCAACGACCTCACATATCAGGACTACCTCGACAGGATAAGCATTCAGGAAGCCCTCCTTCACGCCGGTTACACATTGAACCGACGAGACGGGCTTCGCTATCCCTCGTATATCCGCAAGGACAGTGATGGCCGCCGCATCCATGGTGACAAGTTCATCGTCACCAACCACGGTACCAGCTGCTTCCGACCACCTGAGCAGAAGACTTACAACCTCATCAGTCTCATCAAGACTTTTCCGAGCATGTTTCCGGAGCATACCCGTTCAAACAACCCCGACCATCTTGTCAACGAGGTGTGCAGGGCGTTGCTGAACATCCCCAGGGAGCACAATGGAGCGCAAGCTATGACCCAGCCAAGAGAAGAAAAGCCATTTGACCTCAACGACTACGCCATCCATGCCTTCCGCAAGTATGACTTCGACAGCATCAAGAAGTTCTATCCCTTCTTTGTCACAAGGGGCATCAGCTTGGACACCCAGAAAGCCTTCAGCCAGCATTTCATCCTCGCCACCAAGGAGTCGTCGCAGCAGGGCAAGGCGTACACCAACCTGTCCTTTCCTTTGTATGTGCCGGGCAATTCCACCGTCGTGGGATTGGAGGAGCGTGGCCGTCCCCGTCTGGACGGCAGCTCAGGCTACAAGGGCAAGGCCCAGGGCAGCAACGGCTCAGAGGGGATATGGATTGCCAACCTCGGCAAGGGCGAGCTTTCCGATGCCAGGCATGTCTATTGGTTTGAGTCTGCATACGATGCCATGGCCTATTATCAGCTTCATGAAAAGGACAACCCCGATTTGAGAAAAGCCGTATTCGTCTCAACGGGTGGAAACCCAACTGTCTGTCAGATGCGCGGGATGCTCAGGCAGACCCCGGCAGCGTTGCATCATATCTGTTTTGACAATGACCTCGCAGGAAGGCAGTTCACAGAGAACATAAAGGGTGTGCTGCATCAGCAGGTGCGCTCTAACATCGAGGAAACTCCGGAAAGAAAACCCTATCTCGATTCTCTTCCCTTGAATCATGATTTCTCCAAAGGCGACATCGACCAACTTCCCAAGCCCCTTCGGGAGAAATATGCCCGTTATGAGTCCGCTTGGGAGGAAGCAAGGTTCATGCGAGAAAGCCGACTCAGCCATGAGGATGACATCAGGGAACAGGAAAAGGAAGCAAGGAAACTATACGGGGATTTCCGCACTGCTATACGCTCTTTCTTGGGCATTGATGACAAGCAAGACACCGCTCTTGTGAGGGAGATACCAGAGAAAGGTAAGGACTGGAATGAGCAATTGCTGAAGGAAAGAGAAGAACAAATGTCTTCAACTGACGATACAGAGGAAAGCCGCAATGTAGCCGCCGGTATCGACCTCGACGCCGACGGGGATGTGGAACTCAACGAGAGTGAGGAAAAGAAGCAGACTCATAAGACAAGGAGGTAACCATGAGCCAGACTTACCCGACCATCAGCATACATCCCCACGGCTTGCAGTTCGTGGCAGGAAACATGGGAGGCATCACCCTTACGGTTGCCGTCCTTGCCATCGCAGGTTGTGACGGACTGGTTCCCAAGTCCCTGTTTCCCTTCCTGATGATCCTGTTCCTCGTCATGCTTATCAACCTATCGTGCAGGTATGTCTATCTGAGAAGGATGCTTTTTTGCATCAACGAGGAGCAGGTTAGGTATGAGTACGGCATTTTTTCCGTGCAAAGGGATTACATAGAGCTATACCGTGTGGTGGACTACAGTGAGCAGCGCAGTTTTGCCCAGATGCTCTTTGGCCTGAAGACCGTCAGCATCTACAGCGGTGACAAAACCAGTCCTCGACTTGACGTGGTAGGGGTTCGCAACCATATCGACCTCATCGCCATCATACGGGAGCGAGTTGAATACAACAAGAAAAAACGAAACATCCATGAGTTTACGAATATTCGATAACAGAAGGAAAGACAGGAAAGACAGGAAAAACAGCAACATGCTTCCTCCTTTCGCTTGCGGCCCGAACAAGCAATGGCTTGTCGTGTCGTTGATGGCACTCATCATCTGGGTGGTCAGCTGTCAGCACGGCTATTGCCAGATAGCAACGAGCAATCCTGGTGAGTACACCATTCTTGCCGCTGGCAATGAGTTGATCAACGGCACGGTGAAGTCCGAGACCAAGGCAGAGCGTGAGACTGCCGTCCTTCAGAATGCCATCGCTGGTGAGTTCACCAAGATGAGTGAGTGGGAACGGCAATATAACGCCTACCTGAAAACAGCCACGGGCTACGCTTCTGCCATCAAGGCCGCTACCCACATCTATGATGACGGTGTTAGGGTGTTGATTACACTGAACAAACTTAGGCAAGCCGTGAATAACAACCCACAGGGCGTGGTGGCCACGGTCAGTATGAACAACCTCTACATGGAAACCGTGACGGAGATGGTCAGTGTCTTCACGCTGTTGAAGAACGCTGTCGCCAAAGGAGGTGAGCAGAACATGCTCACCGGCTCTGAGCGTTCTAAGACGTTGTGGGAGTTGGAAGACAAACTCTCTGCCTTCTCCCACAAGCTTCAGCTGCTGTACATCAGCATCCGCCATTACCGCATGGCTGATGTGTGGAACAGGGCAACGGCTGGGATGGTGGAGCGTGACAAAAGCAGCGTCGCACAACAGTCGCTCTCTCACTGGCGCAGATACGCCCGTGAGGTGGCGCAATATTCAAGATAGAAATTATGAGAAATACCATATTTGCCATATTGCTAGCATGCCTCTCATGGTTGTTGCCGAGTCCGTTGCAAGCGCAGGTGGACCCGACACTTACCGCCATGATATTGGAATACACCGAGAAGGCCAAGTCACAGTACAAAGCACAGTTGCAGACAATGGCCGTGGAAACCGAGGGACATGTATGGCTTAAGCAGGAGGTGGAGGAGACGAAGAACTACCAGCAACAGTTCGACCGTTATCTTAGCACTTTCAGGGGCATCATCTCCTATGCTGCACAAGTCTATGGCTTTTACTATGAAATCAACCACCTGACGGAGAACATGGAGAGATTGTCTCACCAGATTGGCGAGACTCCCGTCAATGCTGTTGCCGTTGCCTTGCACAGGAACCGCAATGATATCTATGTGGACATCATCAACCGCAGCGTAGGCATTGTCAACACCATCCGTCAGGTATGCATCGACACGAAGATGACCGAGAAGCAGCGCATAGAACTGGTGTTCTCCATCCGTCCGCAACTGCAACAGATGAACCACAAGCTGGCCATGCTGACGAAACTGGTCAGGTGTACCAACATGTCGCAGGTGTGGTACGGGATAGAATTCAAGTCACTGCAACACCGTGAGGGAAAGGCCGGCATCGTGGAGGAATGCCTCGGCGCCTGGCGAGTCAATGGAAGGAATGTCAAACCAAGAAGATAAAACGAAGAATTATGGGATGGTTATCATTAGCTACGAGAATAGTGCCCAAGGTGTGGAGGGCAGGAAGCAAGGCCACTTCCACCGTATGGCATGGGGGAAGCGCAGTGTTGGGTGCGGGAGGAAAAGTGCTGACAACGGCGGCACGCAACCCCAAAACCACGGCTGCGGTTGGCATAGGAGCTTTCGCAGGCTGGCATCACTTGGAGCATCCGGAGGATTCCATGGGAACGTCAGTGGGAAAAACACTCAGGGAAGGTGCCAGCGGCACGAAAGACTTCCTCCATGATACCGTGAACGGATTTTCAGGAGAGAACACTGTCGAGAAGGTGCAGGAAACGACTTCGAGTGTCATCAATGGACTGAAAGAGACCGTTTCGGAATCCAAAGGAATCTTGGGGACGCTCGGTGACACCTTGAAAGGCATCAGTACGTTCCTTGGAAACATCTTTGGCGGCAACGGAATGAATATGTTTGCCAATTTCTTCAACAACATCAGCAGCGGCAAGGTCTCAGGTCTCAGCATCGGCGGACTCATCGCAGCTGGTTATATGATGTTCGGCAGGACGGGCTTGCTTGGTAAGATCGGGGGTGCGTTGCTCACCATGATGCTCATCGGCGGCAATTCCCGTCAGCAGACCCAAGCAGTCAGCCAGACGGCAGCCCCTCAGCAGACGCAGGAGCAACAGGCCGCAATTCACAGGTAACAGAGATTTCACATCAATCACATACAACTATGAAGAAGATTTTTTCATTCATCGCCATGGCCTCCTTATGGAGTCCCATATATGCGGATGCCATCACCGACGGCATCTCCAATGCAGGGGATGCTGCCTACAGCTACACGCCTTACGTGCAGGCCATCGCTTTCGTCCTCGCCTGTGTCATGGGCATCGTAGGGGCTTTCGTCATCTACTATGCCATCGCCAACAATGCGCCGGATGTAAAGAAGCGCATTCTCACCTGGGGCGGCAGTTGCATGACCATGCTCTGCATGGCCATTGCCCTTCCCGGGTTCTTGGGGTATCAGGAAGGACTTGGCAGCGGTGCGCTTGCAGATGCAGGAGCTATACCCGGTTTCGGAAACTACACGGGAGGCGACAACTATGGTCGTATCATCACAGAGATTCCTGACCCAGACGATCCCCGATGGCGGCCAGACCCCAATTTCGGCCGACACATCCTTCCTTACCGTCCGCGTAATCTGGGAGATTAACAGCATCATTCAAATACAACTTACAATGGACTACATACAAGCAATGAACCTGCATTCGCCGAGTGGCTACGCCATGCCTTTCGAGGCTGACGAGAACACCCCTATAGAGGTGGTCAGTCAATACGGCAAGCAGGTCAACCCCCATACGGGAGAGGAGACCTTCAACCACGGCATGGACTTCAGGGTACGCCGTGGCACGTGGCTCAAAGCCCTTGCCACTGGTGTTGTCACAGGCATTGCCAGCGACCTGAGAAGCGGTTTCAACATCACCATCAACTATCCAAACTATGCAGATGGCAGGAAAAGCTCCTACGATGTGACCTATTCGCACATCAGCGAGTCGCTCTGCAATTTCGGCAGGAACGTCAAGGCCGGCGACAACGTTGCCAGGTGCGACGGCCACCTGCATGTCGAGGTGCGCTTCAATGGCGAGGAGACCAACCCTTTGGAGTTCCTGACCATGCTCCGTGACAATCTGGTGATGAACAGCCAGACAAAGATGGAGGGTGAGAACCCCGAGATTGCCACCCTCGACTTTGATGTCCATACGCCATACGATAATCAACAGGGAGAGATAGACCAGTTGATGTACCGCTATTTCGGCAGCTACATGAGCGACATCTTCCTTGGCCGTTATCGTGTGCCTGAGCCTACGGAGCGCAACCTCCGTGGTGCCATAGCAGAGGGAGTGGGCAAGGGTGCTTTCTATGAGCACGCCCCCAGCATGCTCAATCCCCTCGGCCTTGGCCACCGCAGCTTCTCCATCATCGAGCGTGTGCAGACCCTCCTGATTACCGACTTCCTCAACTATCTGGCGATGATGCACAGCATCTTCCTGTCATCCATGAGCGAAAACGAAAAAAAAAAGCTGCTGACAGGGCTGTAGAAAGTCAGGGAGTCATCGACCCCCTTGCCGACTTTGAGATAGACATCCAGAGCTTCGACATCCAGCGGATGGTCAGCGTCTATCCCGACAAGGACGGCATAGTGTGGTGGACGAAAGCCTGGTTCAACGGAAGAAAACAGGGGGAGCGAGCCATTGAGATCACCCGTGCGCTTGCCATCAAGTTCATCCACGATGACATACAGAAGGACGAGTGGCTGGAGGAGTTTTTCCCCAAGCAGATGGAGGTCGTACACTCGGCTTTGGCGCAGACCAGGGAACAGGTCATCAGCCAGTTCTCAGCACAGAGCCAAACATAATAAGAAACAGCAGAATAGAAAATGGCAGATAGCAAAGACATTTTTACTACCAAGGTCGTGCCCATCATGGACAGGGTGCGTGACAACCTCAACAGCAAGATGGCTGATGAATACCACCGTCACAGCACCTCTTTTGGCGGAATGATGGCAGGTGCTGCCGGTCCCGACGGCGGCATGTCTTCCATGGCCGCCTACGACCAGCGAATCTTTTATATCGGCGAATGGAACAGCAAGAATGTCGAGGACTACATTGAGATGGTCAAGGCAGAGCTGAAAAAGAACGGCATCGCTGTCGATTCCGTCATGGAGAAGAAGATGGTAGATCATCTTGTAAAGCAACAGATGCCCAAGTCCACAGCTGACTACATCCTCCGCAAGGCTGCCGAGAGCACACTTTTCCATATGCCACAGCGTTCCCAGACATCCTCCATGCAGGATTATATCAACAAGGAGGGGGAAAACCTGTACAATCCCGCATTGTGGGAGGACATCACGGCCAATCTTTTGGGTTGGGCCACCAATGCGTCTACCACGGTTGGCTATGGCGGATTTTGGGGACAGACCGCTATCGACGCAGGAGCGGAGGGAAGTACCCGTCTTGCCCCAGGACAGCAGGAGAAATACGTAGCCTCGCAGGGAGGAGTGGCAAGACAGGAATTTGATGCTGCCACGAAGAAGAAAATCACCATTCCCAAATGGATGCTCACCCAGATGGGGTTCGAACGCATAGCGGATGCCAAAGACCAGCAGCTGGTCAAGGCCGTCAACTGGGCGAAGGCCAATGGTGACATCTATATGAAGAATGTGACCAAGGCACTTGAAAGCGGCTCTCGCATCGTTACCCTCAACGGCAAGGAAATCTCCCTCTCCGATGCCACGACACGTGCCATCCAGTACAAAGCTTTCGCACGGGCAATAGAAAAAGAGCAAGCCAAACGTAAGGACGCTGAGCAGAAGGAAGAAGCCAATACCTCGGACATCGCGGAAGCGGTGGAGACACCGGCGGCAAATACTTCAGCCACCACGTCAGCGGTACAGCAGGAAACTACCACTTCAAACACGCAGGAAAACGGCAACGCCCAGGAACAGCAGAATGCTCAGGGTACGCAGGGCGCACAGACCACACAGAACGCTTCCGACACAGGCAACTACAATGGTTGGAACAATCTCCTGGACTCCCTTGGACTGGCAGGTTCCGGTGACACTTTCAGGCACCTTGGACTGACCCTTGCCACCTTGCCCGACATGCTGTTGGGTGTCTTCACTGGCCGCACCAAGTCCATCGGACTCAACAAGGGCACGATGATGCCCTTGGCGGCGTTGATTGGCGGCTCTTTCATCAAGAACCCTTTGTTGAAGATTCCGTTGATGCTTTTCGGAGGAGTCAACCTCGTCAACAGAATCGGTCAGGAAGCCCTGTCTGACTATAGGCAGGAACACGGTATTATGCCGCAGCCACAGCAGGTGCGCTATAAGCAGTATGCCGACGAGGAACTTAATCCACGCATCACCAAGCCCCACGTCGAGGGGAACGTGCTGATTGTTGACATCGACCATGTGCCCAGGATTGTCACCATGCCTCCCTCGTTGACGGATGCCTACCACTCAGGAGCCATCCCACTGAACACCCTTGCCAACCACATCCTTGCCAAGACCGACCAGATGCAACAGACCACTGTTGAGCAGCAGTCGCAGGATGTCTCCAGCAGGTATGAACAGAAACAGCAGCGTGAGCAGGTAAGGGGAATACGATAGCTTTTTCAATCACAATATTATTCAACCATTTAATGATACGATAACTATGGCAGAAGAAACAACCACCCAGAAGCAGACTGGCAAGGAACGTCAGGCAGCGTTCCTCGTCTCGGCTCTTGAACGAGCCGGCATGCAAGATGGTGTCCTTTTGAATGGCACCATGAAACAGACTCCGCGATTCTATGACAAGAACCTACGTGTGAGTCCCGTCAACGCCCTCATCATGGCCATCCACAGCGATATGGGCAATTACCGAACCAACAGCTACGTCTTGTTCAACGATACGAAAAGCCGTGGGGAAGCTGTCCGAAAGGGTGAGAAGGGCGTTCCATTCACATGGAAAAACGTTAGCGAGTATGTCAGCAAGGAGAATCCGGATGAGAGAATCAGCCGTGCGGACTTCAAACAACTGTCTGAGGCAGACCAGGCGCGTTACAAGCCCAATCCAAGGGATGATGTCTATGTGCTTTTTAATATCGACCAGACAACCATGCCCCATGTCCACAAGGATGAATACGAGCAGCATGTCTCGCAATATGGCGGTGTGGAGCCGGACGGTCAGCAGGCCAGCTATAAGGACAAGCGCATTGCAGTGAACCAGTTCATCCTCAGCATGCGCGACAACCTCGTGCCCATTCGGAGGGATCCTACGGGAATTGCTCATTATGACGGCAAGCGTGACACCGTTTACATCCCTGCCCAGAAAGACTTCCCTTCCTATAGGGACTACGTGCAGGAGGTTGCCCGACAAGTAGCCCATGCCACGGGAACTACGGGAAGGCTCAGCCGTGACAGTGGCGCGGCACAGAAGGAGATGCTGGTGGAGGAACTGGCATCAGCGGTAAAGATGCTCGACTTGGGCATGCCCGCCAAGCTCCGTCCTGAGACCATGAAGGAACTGCCGGCCATCATCGGGCAGATGAAGGAGAACCCACAATTTGCGCAGGAGGTCATGCACGATGTCAACCGCACGGTCGGCATGATAAAGAAAGCCGAGAGTGGAGAGAAGATACAGATACTGGAGAACCCAGCAGAGAAGCGTCAGCAGGAATGGGCGTCACAGTTCCCGATAGAGCATGTGCCCGAAAAGTTCAATGCCGTGGTCATGCTGAAGGATGACGATGGCAAGTGGACGCTGGCCATGAAGTCTGAGAACACGCCTGTTATTGCCGTTCATCCCTCCAAGGAGGATGTCAGCCTGTACTTCGATGTCATCAAGAACGACCATGACGAAGCCCATGTGCAGGAGTTCCGCACACAGATGGCGCAGAAATACTTTTCCCTCTATTCCAAGAATCAGACTCCAGGTGTCAACCTCTTCCGCAGCAATGCGAGTCAGGAGGCGTTGGACATGATTTCCAAGGTCAATGCTTTCAAGACCAAGGACTCCAAGATTCTCCTTGTCGCCACCATCGGTGACGAGAAGCAGAAACCCAAGCTCGTCAGTCAGGAACAGTGGCAGCGTATTTGGCTTGCCGATGACAAGCAGGACTACAAGACCCATCTGGCAGCCACGCTCTATGCAGATGTCCTGGCAGGAAAGCTCGAAGAAGTGAAGCATGCCACCTCACCCAAGGTGGATGGCACCCCTCTCCATGAGGAAAAGGAACAGCGTGACAACCAGCAGACCGTACAGCAAGAGTCGGCCAAGAAGCAGGAAGAGGAGAAACGCAGAAACTCTCCAGAACAGAAAGAGAAGGAACGCCGTGAGGAGAAAGCCAAGGAGGAAGCAACCAAGGCCGAGACCAAGGTGGCGGCAACCATCGCCCTTTCTCCCATGATGAAGCAGTTCATGGACTTGAAGGGCAAGCATCCTGATGCCTTGCTTCTCTTCCGTGTAGGTGACTTTTATGAAACCTATCAACAGGATGCCAGAAAAGCCTCCCAGATACTTGGCATCACCCTTACCAGGAGCAACAAGCACAACGGTCCGGATGGAAAGCCAGCAGAAATGGCCGGATTTCCACATCACGCCCTCGACACCTATCTGCCCAAACTGATTCGTGCCGGTGAGCGTGTGGCCATCTGTGACCAGTTGGAGAATCCCCGTGCAAGGCAGAACAGCCAGGAAGGGAAAGAAGAACAGTCCAAACAGGCCGTCAAGGAAATGGTCGTTGCTGGCACCAAGATGCAGGAAGAACAGCATCATGGCATGCACCGATAAAAATGAGTGAGCTATGGCAAATTCAACTCAACAATACATCAACCAGTATGCGGAGTATGCGATGGAGCAGATGCGCCGTTATGGCATTCCTGCCTCCATTACTCTTGCCCAGGGCTTGGTTGAGTCGGGCAACGGTAACAGCAGGCTCGCCAGGACTGCAAACAACCATTTTGGTGTGAAGGGCACGTTCAATGGCGCGTATGTTCTTGCCAATGATGACAAACCCAACGAGAAGTTCAAGAAGTATGACAACGTGGGACAGAGCTATGAGGACCATTCCAAAGTCCTCATGGCCCGGCGTTACCAGCAGTATGTCGGTGGCCTTGCCCATGATGACTACAGAGGATGGGCTGCTGGTATCAAGAAGGGCGGTTACGCCACTGCCCCCAACTATGTGTCTGCCCTTGTTAGTACCATCGAGCGTAACAACCTGCAGAAGTATGACCAGATGGTGTTGGAGCAGATGAAGAGGGAGGGTAAGTCCTTCGGTGTTGCCTCCAATCCATTGACGGTCGGCGCACAGGGACAGTCTTCCTCAGGACTGACATCAACAGGCATGAACCTTCCGCGGGGCCTGTACAGCATGCCAGTGAATCGTGAGCAGTTTTTGTTAGTTACTTCACCATACGGCACCCGAAATGACCCTATCAACAAAGGCAAGACGCAGATGCATCATGGGATGGACATCAAGACGAGCAGTGATGCCGTCCTTGCCACAGAGAACAACGGTAAGGTAATAGGTGTCGATAACCGCACGAACACCGGGGGTGGCAAGATGGTCACGGTGGAATACACCCGTGCTGACGGCAGTAAGACGAGGGTGCAATACATGCATCTCTCGCAGATTGACGTGCAGAAAGGCGACACCGTCAATGCGGGTCAGAAGCTCGGCGTGTCAGGTAAGACCGGAACGAGGGTCACGGGAGAACACCTACACCTTGGAGTCATCAATATCACCGCCGACGGGAAGAAGCAATGGGTGAACCCTGCGGCTTACCTGGCTGAAATCAACCAGAAGGGAAACCTTCAGAAGCAGGTGCAGTACAACGGCAAGGATTTGCTTGCTCATTATCAGGCCGGGGGCACAACTGCCCCTGTTGCCCCAAGTCAACAGCAGGAGACATCACCACAGGACTGGATGAACAAGTTGCTCTCTTCTGATGACGCAGCCCTTGGCCTTGGCATGATGGGTGGCCATGAGGAAGGTGGCGGTGGCTTGCTCGACTCCATTATGAAGATGTTTATGACCCTTCTGATGGTCAGTATGCAGATGGAGAACAAGAGCAAGGATGAACAGATGCAAGCCATCACCGATGCCTTGGTGGACAGGCGTATTGACCTTAGCAACTTCACTCCAAAGTTGAAATCAGCAGAGATTGTCATCAAGGACAATGGCGCGGCAATGCTGAACACCAATGATGGCAAGCAACAGTTCTCCCATGAACTGACGGCAGCAGAGCAGTCACGTCTCTCTCAGATTTTAGGAAGCAACGAGGACAATTCCACGAAACAGCAGCGTATCAGTTCGATGATTTACACCATCACCATTTCGCAGCAAGCCTCCCAGAACTATGAGCAGATTGCCAGTCAGCAGCAGTCACAGGAGCAGAATCTTCAAAGAAAATAACCATTATCAATTATTGAGAATATGATCAAAGCAGAAGTAAAGATGGTGGGCACTGTCAAGAGAAGTGCCACCATGCGTACGGACAAGAACAACAATCCCTATTTGTCGTTTGTCATGACCGTCAGCATCACTGACGCGAAAAGCAACACCAAAAAGGACATGGACGTGCTTGTGTCCATGCAGAATGCAAGGAAAAATGATTTGGCACTCTATTCAGAAGGGCGAAGGGTCGTTGCCCAGGGAACGCTCGACATCCGCAAGAAGGGCGAGGATTATGCCTTCTACCTCACCGCCACCAAGCTCTCTGCCAACGAGGTGCCTGGACAGGATGAGGTCACTGGCGGAATGCAGTTCCGTGGCCGCCTGAAGAACAACGATGTGATAGAGGTGAAGGAAGACCGCAAGGGAAACTATTATTTCGTCTTCTCAGCCTATTCCACGGAAAAGGTAGGTGATGACTTCGTGAGCATTTGGGTGCGTTTCATCCGCTTCCCGGCAAAGGGTGAGGACATCGACGACATCAAGCCTGACTGGATGCAGCCCAAGGCGAGGGTGAACGTCACCGGCGATTTGGAAATCTCTGTTTATAACAACATCTTCCGCTTCACCTGCATCGTGAAGAGTATGGAGGAGTATGTGAAGGAAACCTTCTAAAAAGAAGAATGAAATTATGGCAAAGAAGAACTATACGCCCAACGCCGACGGCAGGTCAGCCGAGGACAGGGCACTCGACAAATTTGCCGAGCTGATGATTGAGAAAATATCCACGTTGCAGGGCGACTGGAAGAAGCCGTGGTTTTCGCCACAGGCGGCTCAGCTGCCACGCAATCTCAGCGGACGGCAATACAACGGTATGAACAGCATCATCCTGATGCTTCAGCAGGAGAAGAATGGCTGGAACACTTCACGCTATGCTACCTTTGACCGCATCATGGGGCTGAACTATGCCCAGGACAAGGAGGGTAAAAGGCAACCCCTCACGGACGAGAACGGCGAGAAACTGCCGATGGTGTCGGTAAAGAAAGGAGAGAAGAGCACGCCTGTCATGCTCACCACCTTTACGGTTGTTCACTCAGAGACCAAGGAGAAAATCAAGTATGATGACTACCGACAGATGAATGAGGAGGAACGTGCCAAGTACAACGTCTATCCGAAGCTTCAGGTTTTCAATGTCTTCAATCTCGACCAGACCAACCTGAAGGAGGCAAGGCCGGAGATGTATGAGAAATACGCCAGCGAGTCACAGGGGTTGGTAGAAGGCTCAGACAAGGAAATGGAGAGCTTTCCGGCAATTGATGCCATGATAGACAAAGACCTGTGGGTGTGTCCCATCAAGCCAGTTAATGGAGACAGTGCCTATTACAGTCCAAGCAGGGATGTCATTGTCATTCCCGAGAAGAAACAATTCGTTGATGGGGAGTCGTTCTACAGCAATCTGCTTCATGAGATGAGCCACAGCACGGGTTCGCAGAGCCGTCTCGACCGTCTGAAGCCCGGACAGAGTTTTGGCAGCAAGGAGTATGCCCGTGAGGAACTGGTGGCGGAGCTAACGGCTGCCCTTGTATCATCGCAGTATGGAATGACCAAGCATGTGAAGTCAGACAGTGCCGCCTATCTGAAGTCTTGGCTCGACAACCTCCAGGAGGATCCTTCCTTCATCAAGTCCACACTTCTCGACGTGAAGCGTTCCGCTTCCTTTATCGGCCAGCGTGTCGATACCGTGAACATGCGTATCGAGCGTGACGGCGTGAATGCCGACTTTGCTGACATCCGTGAGCAGAACAAGCAGTTTTCGCCATCGTTCTCCATCACGAAGCCCGAGGGGCAAGCTCCAGCACAGGAGAGTAAGCCGGAGCAGACGGAAAGTAAGCCACAGGAACAGGAACAAGTTGCAGCTCGCGGGGTGGACCCGCCCCGATTTCACCGATGACATAGGCTTGTCTGGTGGCATTGGTGTCCTCTTCACCTTCAACATGGAGGATGCGGAAATGTATATGGGGCATAATCCGATAACGGTTGATATGGCCACTGCCCTGTACATGCTCCGACAGAAGGAATCCATGCCACATGGCCGGTCATGGGGTGACAGCTTCCCTGGGGTTGTAAACCATACTACTTCGTCCGTGGCCAAGAGGCATCCTGACTTTTATGCCGCCAAGCACGGGGATTTCGATGCAGCCATACGGCTCGTCGATGCCCTGGTCAAGGATGAGAAAGTATTGGAAGTGGCGCGTCAACATCCGAACGCCCATGTGGCGTACATCCATCGCAGACAGGGGGATGGCGTCAACATGATACCAGCCGCATACGCCGCCAAGTTCGCCGCTTTGGGCATGACCGTGGAGGATGACATCATCGCGATCACCAACGTCTCCCATACCAATGCCTCTGACGTAGCACGCCTGGGGCGAAGGGTGCGTTTTGAGGGCGAGGTGACGAGAGGTGCCGACTATATCCTGTTGGATGACTTCATCACCTCCGGCGCAGAATTGAGGGACTTGCGTGACTACATCTCCAGCAAAGGGGGGAATGTCGTGATGATAACGACATTCGGTCACGGCAGCTTCGGCAAGCTGAGTGACATTAGGATAGACAGTGATTATGAGAACAAGTTACGAGAGTCAGGTATAACCGACCAAGATTTGAGGAAATATGGAATCGCATCAGAAATTGGCTGTCTCACCATCAGCGAGGCAGCAAAGCTCAACAGAATGGTTAACGGAAGACCAAAAAGAACGTCTTCGTCAGTCGTCGAAAGATTTTCAAGCGTACGTCAGGAACACTCCACAGTTCCAGAGATGGCAGAAGAGGTTTCAAGAGATAAAGACAAGAGGTCAGTAGGAGAAGTCTTAATGTCCGCTTCAACTAGTGGCCAAATTCAATTACGTCGATAGGAAGCAGGAGCATGTTCGAATGAATATGCTCCTGTCTCGAAATATTGGATTGGTCAATATAATATGAGGTAATAATTTTTTAATTCAAGTTCCGTTTTTGCTCAACTTGCGGAAGTTGAATTATTTAAAACTAAGAAGTCTCTTCGGTTTTTTCTATCGCTTCTTTGTAAGCAGACAATGCTTCTTTTATATTATAGAATCCTAATAGAAAACTGTGCATGTATTTTGCATTGTAGTAGCTGATAATGTATACAACCCATGGGGTTGCTCTAGTTTTCAAATCTTTTCCTAGAACCACAAGTCTTTTCTTATCTAATGAAATGGCTTTGCTAAACACATATGAATCTCCATATTCATGACGAGCAAAATGCATTCCTATTTTTAATTGCATCTCATAGTTTTCAATCGGATTCATTGTTTTTACTTCTTGTGGTATACAATAGTATTTTATAGTATAACCAGATGGAAGTGTTTCAGTAACAATATGTTGTTGTGAATCGTTTTTCTTGTCAGAAAAATGTTCACACCTATAATCATTAATAAAATTGTAAAAATGAATATTGTTTTCTTCTTCAAATTGAGACATTATCAAATCACTGTAAGCATCATTTTCTTCTTTTATATCTATTTCAATTATTTTGTTGTTTGAATTGATTTTGTTCTCATCACATTTATGGGACACACAAACTTCAAGAAAAACCGGCTTTCGGTTAGGATGAGAAGAACTGGTTAACAAGACATCAGCAATGAAACCATCGTATGCTTTTTCAATTGATGCCGTATCATACCAATCTTTTAAATCAAACAACTGTATTCCATTGACATCTGTAAGTTCTGAATATTTACATTTAAAAATGCATGAAGAACATAAATGGCTCTTTTTGAAAAAACCTATTACAAAAGTATCTTGTGTTTCGAAGCGGTGTTTTAGTATCTTCTTGGAATATTTGTGAAGTTCTGTTTCGGGATTTATTTGGTAGCCTTTTTTACTTCTAAAATGGTGTTGGTTCTTTTCACCTAACGCTGCAACCATCGGTGTATGGCTACCAATACTATAATATACTGGTAATCTATTGTCTATATTAACTGATGAAATATCAATAATATTACCATCTTCATCATATGCGTGTTTATATTTTACACTGATTTTCATGATATAATAGAATAATCTCGCATTAATATTTTGTAGATGTTTTTTAGGGATAAATCACAAACATAGAGCCATAGGTTCCCTCTCCGTCATAATCGGCGGGGAGAGTCAATTGACTCGACAGCATGGCCAGTTCCTCGTCATCAAGATGGCGTTCCAGTTCCAATTCTATGCACTGCCGGCCTGGATTGTAATTCAAATCCCAAATGCAGTTACCGAGACAGGCATTAACTACCGTCCTCACTTCGTCCTGAAACCGCCAGATAGCATCAAAGTCGATCATCACTTAAGATATTACAGTTCTAAGATATGGGTGGCCATATTGTCTGCTGATTGGAGGAGAGCAAGCAGTGGATAGCGATTGCCGGCCTCGTTGATATTGCTCTTTGCCTCGTAGCTTTGGAAAGCCAAGTCCCATGCGCCCATGTGCCAGCGGATGGCCACCGTCTCGTCGAGGGTCAGCTTCAGACCCAGGCTCAGCAGCATAATTACAGACTTCTCTCCGTGGCCGACAGGCATTCGGGAATAGTCCGTCTCGTAGGTGTCATATTGTTCCCATTGACCCTGGTCGTTTTTGTTCCATTTCTGTGTTTTCCTGTAGATGTTGGCCTTGCAGATGTCATGGAGCAAGGCGGCGATAATGATGCTTTTTTCAGGCAATTTCTCTTCCACCTCCGGTTTCATGATAGCTATCGGCCCACGTAGGGCAATGGCCATATCATAGACATTCATGGAATGTTCCATTAAGCCACCCTCATAGCTTAGATGATATTTGGTGGATGCCGGAGCTGTGAAAAAGCCCGATTTCTCAAGATAGCTGATGACCTCCTCGATGCCCTGCCTCCTCGTGGAGCGCAGCAGTTCTATAAAACGTTCCTTTTTCTCTTTCATTTCTTTTGCAATTAGGGGTACAAAGATAATGCAAATCAAGTGCAGAGCAAAATGAACCCATTTTTTTCTTTGCTTATTTGCATAGTGTTTGTGCAAAGATAGCTTTGGCTTGTCCCAAATCGCGGTACAAGCGAGAGAAAACTTTTTTTTAATGCTAACACACATAAATTGTGTTTATGATATATTGTTAATCTCCACACTCTCGTGACCTACGATGCTAACAAGACCTCGGCACATGCCATCAAGGCAGCAGTAAAATAATTGACTCTACTTACCTCCATACGTAAAAAGCGAGGCCTTAGGTCTCGCTTTTAACGTGTTTATTCATCTGCACCAATGCCTTATCGATATAGGCATTCACATCATAACCGTATGGGAATGTCTTGTTCATTCTTTTGGAGAGTTCTTTATTTCGCCAGTAATTGGCTTGTCATAGCCCAATAGTAATAAGCTTCTGGCAATCCAATACGAAGTTTATTCAACTTGTTCGTCAGTACTGGCTCAATCTGCAAGTCTTCTGCTATGGGAGTAACAGGGAATCGTTCAACTGTTTTCTCTTCTTTTTCTATGAGGGTAGCCAGATATGCAGCTTTGGCAGCATCAATAATAGCTTGTTCTATATGATAAGCAGTCTTATACATGAATGGCCTGATATTGACGATGCCCTTTTGTAATAGGGCAAACTTTTCCTTATCCACAAATCCCCTTGTGCTAATGTTGAGTGCAGTCTGGCGGATGTCCTGATAGATTTGCGAAATGTCATGCCCCATGTTTCTATAGCCAAGCTCCACGTCAGCTATCGCTTTGAAAGAGCGTGATGTGATACCGATGTCCTTCATCTTGTCGAACAATCTTCCTACGTCATAGAGCTGTTTGATAACCTCCAACGTGGTCAGCTTGTCTTTTTTGTAGTAGGGAATGCCTGTTGTTTCAGGTGCAAAGGCAGTGAGTTTGTCACCAAGAATGTCTTCTACCGAAGGCACTGTAACCTTCTGTGGTTCGCCGTCCAGCTTGATAAGAGGACTGACAATGTCAACGGTGTTGGTCTTGTTGTAGTGACAATCCTCATAGAGAACGTCCAGGAGAATGAATGAAGTCGCGTTCGACGGACCTTTGAAAGCTACTTGGTAGAAAAATTTTGAATGGCTCTTCGGCACATCTTTTCCTGCCTGGCGACGTTCTACAAGTTGGTAGTCTATAAAACCTCTTTGGGCATAGTCTTTCAGATAGTCCTCGATGTTCGTTCCGGGTGGACACATTATATCGACGTCGATGGAGAGTCTGTGTGGTTGGTCGGCGAAAATCAGCATCAAACAAGATCCGCCCTTGAAACAGAAGGGGCAGCCAGAAGCTGCAAGCATTTCCAGAAGTGAGAAAACACGGATTACTTTCTCGATAAGGTTCTTGTCATTGTATTTTAGTTCAATGGATTTTTGATTGATCCATTCTGTGGTAAAACATTCTTTGCTAATCATTTGTATTGACAATCTTGATGTTGGTTTCTATTTCTTTTCTGATTCCCCGACGGCTGGCATAACGCAGCAAACGGCTTTCATTAATGGTGTAGAGAGATAGAGCGTTTTGGAAGATATATATCCCTTCTGCTTCTTGAAGATAGAAGAAGTCCTGGTCTTTCTGCAAATCCACCAGCAGCTTTTCCAATGTCGGAACCAACACCCCGTTGCTTTTCAGTACGGGTGACTCCGTAATGAGCGGCTTCACAAAGATGGCTGGCTTTGACAGGTCGATGTAGTTGTAGATCAAGTCGCGAGTAGGTCGCAGATATGCAACTCTCCCTTCGTCCCGAAGGTGGTTGAACACCGCAGACGTGGCTTCCCGTTCAGTCTCTATATAAGTAATGTTGTTTGCTGCGAGGTGATGTTGTAATGGACCGATGATGCTGCCATTATAGATGCAGAAATGGGCAAATGGCCAACGTTGTTTCAGTTCTTCATTAAGACTGAACTGTTCTTCGGTCGGGATGACCTCGAAATGCTGTTTGTCTTGGATTGAGTATCTCCCATGTCCGATGCGGTGCAATTGTCCTATTTCTGTCAGTTTCGTCAGGTACCACGAGATTGTTTGGCGGGAAATATTTGCCTCCCCGTCAAAATACGCATAAAGGTCTTGTAACCTGAAGTAGGGTTTCAAGGCTGCATAATTCATGATGTCCTGACTGTAATTCTTCATTCTTACCAATGCTAATTCGGGTGCAAATATACGCAAAATATCGGCAATAATCATAAATATTGCCGAAATTTTGCAATAATAATCTTCTTTTTTCATTGTAACCGCCCATTTTTGGTATAAATGGACGGCTCCCCATTAGGAGGAACCGCCCAACCCGAATAACAAACCTACCTATGAAAAACTAACATCTATCTATTTAATATCCACCATATTCTTCATCGTCCTCGAAGAAGGAATTGTTCGCATCAGACTCCTCTGGGGTAGTCTCTCCTGAGCCGATATTATCAGCAGCGGTTATGATGTGGTTTTGATGACCATAGTCTCGGGACACTCATACGTTTTCTTGATTGTTGATCTCATATCTGTTCTTGTTAAAGGCTTGATTATTGAGGCTTAAAATGGAGGGGTATGTCATCGCCGCCGATTCATACTTCGGTCTTTGGTCTGCTGCTTTTCGTCCTCGGAAGGTATATTCTGATGAGGATGTTCCTCTTGGCATGGTTTTACACCATTGCCTATGATCGTCACATCAAGTCCTCTCCGTTTGGCGAAGTTGATCATGTGCTCCGTGCCACGGCTGTGTCCATCCCAGAATGCGATAAGTGCATCAGACACCTTTGCCATTTGTGCGTTGCGTACCATTCCGGCTCCCTTGCCCAGTGTATTCCACCTTGCAGGGTATAATTCGACGGGAAGCCCGAACTCCTTGGCGAACCGTTCCCCAAGGACATCCGCACCTCGGGCGTGGCCTGAAACAATAATGACCTGGTGTGTCCTCATCTTTTCCTGAAGCACGGCCTGGCATTGCTCCCTCAACAACTTGTAATTGCTGAAGGAGCGGCTGCCAGCTATGATTACCCTGTAGTTCTCCATTCTTCATGTCAATTGCTATGGCAGCGTCTCCATTTCCAGATACAAGGAGACTTTGCAGTACCTGTTATCCTTAGGATTGCTGTATTCCTGGATACCGCCGAGAGAGATAGACTTTATCCTTTCCAACGGTACGCCACGTTTCACCAGCTCTTGTGTAATGTATCGGGTCCTTTCCTCGCTCAGTTCAGTATTGATGTCCCTTGAACCTGTCGCACTGTCAGCAGCACCGGCGATATTCACTTTCAGGTTATGTGAGGTAGCCACCTTTGCCAGTTCGTCAAGGTTGATCAGTTGCGAATCATCCGTCAGCTGTGCCTTGCCCAACTGGAAAAAGAAGAATATGGGTACATTCAGAACATTGGAGTCTGTTTGAAATGCACTGGGAAGAATGCTGTCACTCATTCCTCTCAGCCGGGAACGTAAAGACAGCAAGCCTTTGTAACTATTCTTGGTGTT
Organism: uncultured Prevotellaceae bacterium; assembly: GCA_900315455.1. Classification (GTDB taxonomy): domain Bacteria; phylum Bacteroidota; class Bacteroidia; order Bacteroidales; family Bacteroidaceae; genus Prevotella. The sequence goes on from OMZE01000001.1 coordinate 138,946, forward strand.
GCCATTATCGTCAAATATGTAACCATATTTGTCGAGCAGCCCCTCTATCTTAAGGATTTTCCTCAGCTCCTCGATGGTATTGTGGTCAGTGTTGTGCTGGTTGCGCAGATGGGAGTTGGACTGTTCCATGCGGTCGAGATGGGAAAGGAGGTATTTGTTCTGATTGAAGTAGGGGAGCGCATCGACGGCATGATGCCATCTCCGTTCTCCAAGATTGAGACCAATGCCAAGTGAGAATGAGGGCATGCTGTCACCCAGCTTTCCATGTGAGCCATTGTCATCGAACTCGCGGAAGGTGGTGAAACAGCCAAGTTCCCCTGACAAATAGAACCGTTGGCCGACATGGTATCGGGTTTGGATGCCGTATGTCAGGGCAAACAGATAGTTTCTTACCTTACCCTCGTCAATGCAAAGCAAGTCTGAACCGTGGACGAGACCGACACCTAAATAAGGTGTCACGTCCCATTTGGGAAGTTGGTCAGTAGGCTGACGGAAAAGGTCGGATGCATTATACATCACATCGATGTGCCCAAGTTGATATCTCTTCCTGTCCAGATTGCTGTCCTTGAATCTCAATCCTTGGAAAGCGACACGCATACCAATGGTGGGAGTAATCCATTTCCCAAGATAAGCGTTGAATGTCGGAGAGATTCGGTCGAAGATGTCACCGCATCCGACAGGATTGCCGATGAAAGCCGACGCACCTCCCTGAACACCGATGAACCAATGTTGACTTGGTTTGCCCAGCTGCACATAGTCTTTCATCAGTGTCGGTGTGAGCCGTTGTAAATTCGGGTTGTCAACTACAGCCCATTCAAGGCTGTCAATCGGTACTTCTTTTGCACTTGCTGTCATAGACAAGGCAAGCAGCATGATTGGAATTGTTTTCTTCATGATGATATTCTTTTTGTTATTACTGATATTGATGATATTACTGGTATTACTCATATTACTGATATAGACAAGTCTAACGTCCTCGCTTTATCTTCCTGCCTGATGGCTTGACCATGGCAGCGGCACGGGCGATGCACCGCATCCACCACCGTTCGTCATCATCGTCTTTGTCACGTCCCCAACCTGACATGTTGCCACCGCCACCGCCACAAGACTCTGCATAAGTCGTGGCCTCCTTGATATAGTTGATGGCAAGGAACAGGGCACAGGTGATAACATGCTGTGGGTTGTCCGTGAGGTCATAGAACCCCGAATCCTTCAGTACCTCGCGCTGCTCGTTTGAGAGTGTCGGTATCACGGGTTGCAGGGATTCTGCCATCATCTTGTAGTAGGTGGTGACGATATTGGAATGGATGCTCTTGGCTTCCCGGTCGATGTCATCACCGACGATTTTTGACATTCGGGTGTGTTCCTGCCTCAATCCGTCCAACTTGGCTTTGACATCCGCAAGCACATCCTCGGTCTCGTCGAGCATTCTCTGCTTGTCAGATATTTTCCTATCTATTTCCTCCATCTGTTTCCGCAACTCGGTCATTCTCTTTGCCAACAGTTCTTTGTCCTGACCATCCTCACCAAGCTGTTTGGCGATGTGTTCTATTTCCTCATTGATTTTTTCTTTCCGCGCCTGTAAATTGGCAATCATTGTGGAGAGACCTTTCAGTTTGATTTCCATCCGATGAATCTGTTTGAGCAGTCCTTCGCGGGTGTTCTCCAGTTCCTGTACCTGATTGACAAGGTCGCGCTTGTATTCCTCGGTGGAACGGTGCTTTGCACCTGTCTCGGCCTTGTTGCTTCCCCGTTCCAGTCCCCAGTTTTTGTTGACTTCTTCGTAAAGCTCGTTGTGGAGTCTTGTGAATGTCGCACTTTCCTCCGTAGGGGTTTCTCCAAACACTCTTTTCCATGAAATACGTTTGCTCTTTTCATCAATAGGGAGTAAAGTACAATGGATATGAGGATTGGTCTCGTCGAGATGCACATAGAAACTCACGATATTATTCTCCCCGAACTTTCTTGCCACGAAATTGTAGATGTCCGCTGCCCATTTCTCTATGTCCTCGGTTCTTTTCAAATGGGAGTTGTCTGCACCTTTTTCAAGGTTCACAGCCTGGTCGCCAAAGGCTATCTCCAGCATCCTTTCCCTGCTGCCTCCAAATATCATTTGAGCGAGGATGCGTTGTTTCCGGCGTACATTGTCTCTGGCGTTAGGATTCTTGATGCCACGGCTTCTGAGGATGTCGTTCATCTTCTCATCGATGGACTTGGACTTGTCAATGGGTTGAATCTTACCACCTTTGGTGACCTCAAAGTTCAGATGGGCGCGGGTAGGGTCGTAGTTGGCCAGGCCATCCTGGACTTTTTTGACCCATAGATTGTTTGACCAGTTACGCTGTTGCTCATTGCTCTCTGCTTTCGAGATGCCATCCTTATTGGGATGTACGTCCATGACTTGTTTCCTATCTGCCATCTTTTTGTTGTATTAGTATGTCATCTGCCTGAGCTTGCTCCCCGTAGGAACTCCTTCAGGAGAGGCAGCCTAATGCGTTAATGAAAGTTAACGCTTATTAGGCTAAGCGTTTTTAAAAAAACTCCCTTCCCTCCATTCGGGTTTTGTCTTTCCCTTTGTTCAGTGGAGCAAGCTCACAGTCCTGTGAGGCGATGTTCCATTTTGTATGTATATTGGTTATCATATTCGATATGGAGTGAGAATATGCCTGGGGTTATTTGATGTATGCTTGTGCTGAGACAGTGAGCATAAATGCGAAGGAATTGCCGAAGCGTTTCCTTTGGAGCCAGCCAGCATCTATCAATTCGTTGATGAATTTTTGTGTGGTGGGGCGACTCCAATGCCAGGTCTCGGATAGTTCCGTGATATTTGAACAAAATTGCTGCGTGAAGCATGTTCGTTTCTGATCATCGTTAGAGCATCCTTCAAGAATGTGTCCAATCAACCATAGGAAAGCATCATATCGGGAGAACTTATGGTTGTCTTTGCTTGTGAGCAAAGTCAGCAACTGGATGTCAAGAGTCATCTGCTGGATGGTTCTGTTGGTTCTCTGAATATCCATTGTTAGTTTGCTTTTATTTGTTGTGACTTTTAACTGAAATAGGCATTCACGAATTTTCTGTCAAGGTCTTCCTCATCAAAATTGTTTTGGTACAAATCTTCAAGACCTGTAGCAGGGAAGAAGCTGGCACATTCCAGGATGGCTGCGAAAGTATATGCTGTTGGCAACGTATGTGGAATGAACAGGATGAGAATTGTAACCAAGGCGAGTGCCATGTATGAATATTTGTTCCTTCTGATGGAGAGAAGCAATCTGACGCTGTTCTTGGTCGAGAGCAGGAAGAACATGAAGAGTGTTGAGAGCATGATGCCCATATCATTGGGGAAAACTGCATAGTAAGATAGGTGGAAGAAAATGACGACTAGGGCCAACAAGTTGGCAGTCATTTTCAAGCTGTTATTATCAAATGCAAGACGGTACCAGATTGCCACTATTCCTGGCCTGTCTTTCTTGTATAGGAAGATGGGCAGTAATATCAGCAAAAGAGGAAAGAGAAAGAATAAGATTTTTGTTGTCATAGGTGATGGGGTAATATTGGATAATTGAGGCAAAATGGAATCAGTTGTTCTCCAAGTAGATGTCATAGGAAGTCACCACCAGCTTCAGTTTCAAAGCCTGGAATGATGCTCTGCGGATAATCATTTCGATGTCAAACAGGGTCGGTTCGCAGTTGTCAATCCGCTGTGCAAACTCCTTGTCCCTGCGTCCTATCTTCTTGATGATCTTGTCAATGTCATTCTCATAGATGTTCCACTTGTTTCTGCTGACATAGTGCTTGGGCCTGTTAACCAACATGATATTGAGGACAAGGCACGTCGACTTGACAAGGCGGTTGCCTTGTTGTGTGATGTACTGCCTTTTCACCCTTGGTATGACAGCATGGTACTTAGTGCTGTTGGAGTTGATGATGTCCGCAATCCTGTACAGTAGTTCTGTCTTCATGTCAACAAAAGAGTTAATCTGTATGTCTGATGTCAGCCCAGTGTGCAGAAATGGCTCAGTACGTCCCAGTTTTGCATGGCCTGAATAAAGTCGAATTTGTCGGTATGAGCCGCCAGGTCTGACTCCAACTCGCTTTCCATTGTGTCAAGCGAGTCGTAGATAGAGATGGTCAAGTCGCTGACCATTCCTCGGTTGTCTGAGACCAGGTTGAACTTGAACATATTGCGGCCAGACTTCGGGCTTGTGAAGAAACAGCAGTGATGAACCTTGCTGTTGTTCTTGTCGGTGCCGTGATACAACAATGCCAGTTCCATGTCATCTTCGAGCAGTTCCATTACAAAGCCGATAGGGAATGGCTCTTCCAACGTGTAATACAGGATGGCGTATTCGTCAGTGATGTCGGTCTCTTCAGGGGAAGAGTCGCCGAGAAGCTTAGGCAGCATGAGAGGTGCCAAGGCCATGAATTTGGTTATTTCTTCTTTAATCATATTTTGGACAATTTATAGAGTTAGTATATACATTTTCAAAAGTTGCTGGGGGAGAAGATAGTTCAAAGCCCTCTGGTCGATGTTGAATGTCCGGGCAAACTTGACGGATTTCGGCAGCTGGGACATGATGTAGCTGAAATGACCGTGGTCATTAGGTGTCAGCATGACGATGGATAGCTGGTCGATGCTGATGAACGGTTGGATGATCATCCATAGATAGGCATTCCCCTGTTCTTTGCTTTTCATCTGCTGCTTGTTGATGTCTGTTATGCAGACCGTGGAGTTCTGCAGCAGTCGCCTGACGGTTCTCATCGACATGTATATCACGGCTTCCCTTGCAGGAATTTTACCGTTCTTTGCCGCGATGAAGATTTCACGACATATCGTCTCTGTGTCCATCGTGATGTCTGACAGGGGTTCGTTGTCCATTTCGTAGAGCCGTGACAGAAAAGAGCGGAAGAGGATGTCTTCCTTGGCGATATAGTCGAGCATTGCCGCCTTGTTATGAATGCCCTTCGACTTCACGTCTTTGAGGAAAGCACGGTATCTAGACAGTATGTTTGATTTGCTTTCCTCTTCTATCTGTATGCTGTCAAGAGCAAGGAAAAAGGGTGCGGCATCATTGACAGCTTGATGAAGTTCCTGGTCGTCATGGAAGACCGATGACTGTTCCTTTATCTTCAGGACATCCTCGTATGAATACCTCCAGGTCTCGGTCAGCCTTATCAGCTCAAAACGCACGGAGTCGTGTATGGAGGCATAGTAATTGGCGCAGTGGATGTTCTTGATGAAGGTAGAGTCTTTCATCAGATAGTGGTAAACGGTATCAGCCATTTCCTTCCAGTTATTCAGCTCTTTGCAGAACTCGTTGGTGTTGGACTTGGTGACAACCTTAATTGAGTTAAGATATTCCTGATAGGCCATAAGGGCATCTTCAGGAGACTTGAAGTCGAGTTTGTCATTATCGGAGCATGATGAGCAAACGAACAGAATGAAGGCTGTCAACAATAGTGGCAGCTTAAAGCATTTGTCATGCTTTGATGAAAAAGTATTTTTTCTCATAGATGATATGGACAGGAGTTATTTTTCAGATTGCAAAGATATGACATTTTGCTCAAAATATTAAAACTATTGCCCATTATTTTAATATTTGGTATCATTTAATTGTAAAGTAGAACCAAATAGAACCAATATATCAACAAATCTGTGTTAAAGTTAGTAAAATATTGTGTTTATAGGAGATTCAAGGACTATCTTTGCAGATGATTTCAGGTGAATAATCAGCAATATGAAACATATAGGATATATAAATAATGCTCAAAATATTGATATAGTCAATAGAGGTTTGCCTCTATTGAAGCAGCACCAGTGCCAAACTATCTACATCGAGGATATGGAGGACAAGGAACGGCTGGCATGGAAGCGTTTCGTCTCAGAACTTGGGGAAGGTGATGTCGCCGTCCTCCTGTCGTTTAATAACGCTTTCAAAAGCTTCAATGAACTGATGTTTTTCCTTAAACTGTGTTCCGGAAAGCGAGTCAGAATCATCTCGGTCCAAGACGCTTTGGACTCTTCCGATGAGCTGTTTCCCCATCAAGGAACACGGTGCATCTTGTCGGTCTTAGCCGGATTGTCAACAAAGAACGCGGAGGAGTATGATGACTTCGAGGCAGAGCTGATTTCCGAAAAACGTCAGGAAAAGAAGCTGAAGAAGTACAGGATGGTCATCAATATGTACAATGCCGGGTACAGTATCAGGGAAATCATGTCGAAGACCGGCTATCGTGGAAAGAGCAATATCTACAGGGTTCTCCATATGTACAATGTGGAACTGGGGTACCCGACGATGGTACGGACAAGACCATTTGAAGGAAATGTCATCCAACGAAACCTTTGAAACATCAGTCGGATGAAAAAAAACAAGTATAGCAGCAAAGGTTTTTACGCCTTCACTTTCTCTCTCCTGATGATTGGCGCAATCATTACAGGAATAGGATTAGCCGTTTTGTTTTCCGGCCATGTCTTGTCAGCCCATGCACAGTTTCGTCTATGGGTGGTCATCATTACCTTTTTCTTCATTGCCGTATTCTCTTTGATACGGCTCATCATAGATATTGCAACCATCATCATCAACTATCTTAAAAAGAAAAAGCCATGACAGTATATATTGCAGAAAAGCCAGATATCGCATCGGCGATTGCTTCCTACTTGTGGAACGATTATCCTGCTTGCAGGAACAAGTATTGCTACCAGAAAGGTGATGTCATCGTGACATGGGCATACGGCCATATTCTGATGACTGCCATGCCGGAGGCATACGGCAAGGAATATGCGGATTTCAGCAAGTACCCCATATTTCCCACAGCATGGAAGAAAAACCCTTCTCCTTCGACCAAGGAACAGTTTGAGTACATCCGCTCTGTATTGAAGAAGGCCGATGTCGTTGTAAACGGCGGTGACCCGGACAGGGAAGGCCAACTGCTCATCGACGAGATACTGGAGTATGTCAGCTATAAAGGTGAAGTGCGACGCATACTCATCAACGCCAAAGACCCCGACAGCATGAAGAGGGCTTTCGACGGCATAGTACCGAATGAGAAGTTCCGTCCTCTTTATCATGCAGGGATGGCAAGGGAGCGGGCCGACTGGTTGGTGGGCATCAACCTTTCAAGGGTGTACACCATGAGTGCCAGGGCAGGTGGCAGGGGAAGTGTATGGAGAGTAGGGAGGGTGAAGATTCCCACGCTTGCTCTTGTTGTCAATCGTGAAAAGGAGATTCTTGACTTCCACTCCATAGAGTATTATGAGTTGGACGGCAAGTTCTCCAAGGGTGGCATCCCGTTTACGGCCATCCTGAAGCCTGGGGAAGACGCACCTACTGACAGCGAGGGGCGTATTATAGAACGTAAATACTTGGAACAGATACAGAATGAAGTCAAGAATAAACCAGCGAGAGTCACACTCAGTGAAAGGAAAAGTCAGATGGAGAATGCACCGTTGCCTTATTCCCTCGACACCTTGCAGGTGGAAGCCAACAAACGTTATGGCATGTCGCCGTCGAGCGTGCTTGCCAAGGTGCAGTCTCTGTATGAGAAGAAATACGTGAGTTACCCCCGTTCCGATTGCAACTATATTCCGACCAGCCAGCATGAGGATGGTAGGAGAATTTTGCGGTCGCTCGCAGACTATGGGTTAGGAGCTGCCGCAGAAGCCGATGCCGGATTGAAGGGCAGGTGTTTCAATGACGGCAAGGTAAGCGCTCACCATGCCATCATCCCGACGGGCATTGTCCCCAAGGGACTTGACGAGTGGGAGCGCAAGGTCTATGACATGATTGCCGTCAGGTATATCGAGCAGTTCTATCCACCATGCAAATATGACACTGTGAAGTATGAGATAGAATCGCAAGGCCATGTCTTTGCAGGGAACGGCAAAGCTGTGGTCAGTCCAGGATGGCGCAGTGTCGTTATACAAGAAGACAAGGATGATGAGGTAAAGGAGGTTCCCAACCTCGTTGTAGGGGACGTTTTTCCCATACCTATATATATTATAGAGACCAAGAAGACGAAGCCGCCGAAGAGGTTCACGGAAGGGTCGCTACTGGCGGCCATGACCAACATCTGGAGGTTTGTCAGTCCTGACAATCCCAACAGGGAGAAACTGAAGGAGTGCAAGGGCATCGGAACGCCTGCAACTCGTGACAGCATCATTTCTGATTTGCTCGCCACCACGTTGGGAAAGTCTCATTCCTTTCCCTGCATTCAGAAAAAAGGGAAGGAACTTGTTCCTACCGATTTTGGCACGGCAATGATCGAGAACATCCACGAGTCATTGACGAAGCCAGATCTTACAGCAATCATGGAGTACAACCTTTCTGCCATCGCTGATGGGAAGATGGAGTTGGATGACTTTATGAAACAGACGGAGGCGATGGTTCGGGAAAACATCAGGTATGCTGAGGAATCTGCTCCTCAGTCAGCATCTTTCTTGATGTCAAGTGATGGTCAGGAAGTTCCCCCAAGGGAATGTCCTGTCTGCCACCGTGAAACGCTTGTGCGCAAGTATTCTCCGAAGACGAAGAAGCATTTCTGGGTCTGCCAGGAGGAGTCTTGCGTACATCCGGCCACAGATAAGCCCGTCTTCTATGAGGACTACCGAAAGAAGCCGGTGATTAAGCTTTGTCCACAGTGTGGGCTTCCTTTGAACAACGTGTACAGTAAGAAGAAAAAGCAGTCGTACTGGTTTTGTCCGAAATGCAATGAGTTCAAAACCATAAAGTGAGTAATACGAAAAATACGAGTAATACCAGAAATACGAGCAATACAGACAATGTGAAAGAATTATATTTCATGCGATAATTTGGTAAAGCGAGCAGGAGTGGCCTTTGGTAGGTAGCTCCTGTTTTTATTTCTTATAGAGGCATTTCCCTTTCCTGTAATCATTTGGAGACAACCTTCTTTTGTCATCAAATGCGGTTTTATATTTTTCCACTTCCCATTCCCATACTTCTTGCATTACATAATTCTTGTCATACAGAATCCAGATCAGTTTATCCCATTCATAATTGGAAGCCTTTGGCACCATAGTCACAAAACTTCCTGGCTTACCACTAGGACGATTACCTTTTACCTGATATCTTATATTTTTATATACAAAATCAGAACCTTTGCTTACTGCAGTTTTGTCTTGCATATAATCAGAATACTCACTTTCAGACATTCCAACTAACATAGCTGCGTCATATTCAGAAACAGCTGTAGTAATCTGTGGAGCAACCCCAAATTTTGCCTGCCATTCCAAAGCCACTTGAATAAGTTTGTCTCTTAGCATTTTGTAGTTTCATTATATTGTTCAATTCATTCATGCATGCAAAAGTAAACATTCAGGTCAACAGGTGCAAGTTTTTTATAAAATTGTATGAAATATTCTTGTGAGATGTGGATTGTATACAATGATTAGAATGTAGCGAAATATATCCAGATACGCCAAATGTAGCAAGCGTCAAATATTTTATAATCAGCAATATAAAACAATTGACAACACCTTGCTACATCGCTACAAAGTAAAAAGGTTATCTCATATACGATATATGGCAATAATGAAAAAAAGAGGGTGGGTCGATGCCGTCAATGGTACTGCGGCGAATCTACCTGCTTGACATAGCAACTTGTTTGCGGTGACTTGTAGGTGTCATCGAAAAAGAAGCTCCGTGATATATGTACGGAAAAGAGAAGGTGTGTCTGATACAGACTTGCCTTCTCCCGTGCATACATTACAGAGCTTCTCGATGACTCCTACAGGGCAATGGAGAGCAAGTAAAGATTCGGTAAGCTCAATACCATTGGCGCATCTGGGTGGGAATAATTAGAAGGGGATGGTGATTGTTACGAGTTAAACTCGTGGCTGCTTTTGGGAGGGATGTCCAATTTGATTTGGCAACAGCCTTGTTGCCGAAGGTTTCTGCGTATGGATGGCAGGTCGGAGTCCCTGAATTCATGGGGGAACGACTGTTTGATGAACAAGGCTCTCTGTTCTCCTGTCCATTTGAAACGTTCACCAATATTCCAGGCAAGATGACGAAGGTCTAAAGTTGTGAGTTTTCCGTTAGTGATAGTAGGTGTAAGCTGTTCTTTTGTGCATATTTGCCATTTTCTTATATTACAGCAAAGTATTTCTATGTCTTCAACTCTCATAAATGGTGCCATTGTGTTCTCAACATAAACAAGGACAGCTTTTAAGATAGTTTCACGCTTCAGTGTCTGTTCTGCAAGATGCTTTTCGCGAATAACCTGAAGTTTGCCTTCCTTTTCCTGAAAATTCTGAGGGTCGGATGTGGTCGATGAAATTCCGTCCACAGATGCTGATGGGTGAGGAGTGTTGGTTACAACAGGTAGTAGCTTCTGTTTCCTTGGGGGTGTGGGCTGCTCGATTTTAGTTTTGCCCATTTCATAGCTTAACAGGATCATCTTAATTAATACAATAAATGCAGAAATGATCCATACCACGGGGAGGTACGACAAAAAGGAATGAATATTATTAGTCATCCATTCAACGGATTGTTGAATCATTATACGGAACTGAAACCAGTCGAACAAACTGGCAATATATAAACATAGAATGGCTACGCCAATAATAATGCATATGATAGTTTTTATTTTGTTGTTCATATTTACTGTTATAAGGTACAATATTTTGAGCGCAAAGTTATAAATTAAATTGTAAATAACACTAAATATTCCTAATAAATAAAAGAAAATTTGATATTTAACAAAATAATATAAATATCAATATTTTGAGCAAAACAAAAGAAAAGTGCTGAAATTTTATTCAGCACTTGACGATATAAAAAGTCCCAATTATAACTTGATGGTATGCTTTTTTCTTTTGCCGATTCTATTTTTGAGTGACGAATTTTGTTCTTCAGGAGAGAGCGGTACTGAATTCTTCCGGCTTGTCTCCAGCCACTTATCAAGTTCGTCCTGATAGAGGACATATCGTTTGCCTGGCTTTGTAGCCGGTATGCTTCCATTTGCGAGTTTCATATACAGAGTTCCGATAGGCATACGCAGGTAGTCTGCAGCTTCCTCTGCCGACATGGGTTTATGCCGATTCTCTTCTCTGCTGCATCTGGTTTCTGCTTGTTGTCTTATCAACAATTGTTTTAACTGCATTACTTCATCTCTAAGTTGAGAGACAATCATTGGCAGGTCATTGAATGTGATTTCTTCTGCTTGCATAACTTGAAAATATAAAATCTGAGAGCAAAGGAAAGAAATGATTCTACGCTTACAGTCGCTGATAGGAAAAAGTTGATAATAAGTATGGAATAAGCATAGATAATAAGGAACTACCATTATTGACATAAAGAATCTCCCCAATCTTATTCAGAGAGGGGAGAAACATGCTGAGCTTGTTTATGGCTAAACTACGGATAGTTTGATTTTCTGAGCGGCTTCTCGTTTCTTTGGGTCATTGTGTCGAGCATAGATTTGTGTGGTTGAAACATTCTTGTGAGCCAGCAGGTCCTGAACGGTGTAAATGTCCGTCCCCAATTCAACTTGAAGTGAAGCGAAGGTGTGACGAAAACAGTGAAATGTAATGTGCTTGTTGATTCCAGCATCCTTCAGCCATTTCTTCAAAGGGGCATTTGTCATTTCTCTTGTGAGACCAGGGAATACTTTGATGCTAGTTTTCTCTGGGAGAAGTTGAATGGCTTCGTCGCCGATTGGAATGATATTGTCTGTTTTCGTCTTCTGACTGATGAACTCAACATACATGCCGTGTCCGTCAGAGTAATGCCGGATATTGTTCCAAGTCATATTGATGAGGTCGCTCCGACGGATGCCAGTCAGACACGAGAATATGGATGCTCGTTTAAGGATGTCAATCTCACAAGGTGTATTGTTGAGCTTTCGTAGTTCCTCTATGGTCAGGCTCTCTTTTACTGTAGGTGTGTATTTAATACGATCCAGGAAGTCATTGACATTGTCCTTAATAAGCCTCTCACGGTAAGCAATGTTGAGCATGGCACGAAATGTTGACCAATAACCGGCAACGGAATTACGAGCTATTTGTTCATCATTTCTTAAGCTTTTGGCGGTAAGAAGATATTCCTTGAACTTGTTGCAGAGGTCAACATTTATTTCCTCGAATGAACATTTTCCGTCTACGAACCGCTCGAAATGTTTGTATACAAATTCCCACTTCTTGTTCTTTTGTGGAAGTAACTTCTTGTACCATGCGAGGAAATCACTGCGCAATCTGTTCTTGTTAAAGAAATCGTAGCGCTCATCGATAACTTCACCAAACACTCGGCATCGGATGGCTTCAGCTTTTTCAAGCATTTCTGCATTGTATTTTCTCTGTCGCTCATTAATTGGTTTGGCATAGATGTAGATTCCCAGTGCCTGTCTGCGAATCAGTTTCATGGTTGTCACGTCCCTGAAGCCTGGGTAAAAATCGAGGAATAGGGACAAAGTGCCGTTTCTTCTGGCACGACTTCTAAGTGTAACGGTTTTACAGTATTGCATGATCTTATTAATTTGGTTACAAATTTCTGAACTTATTTGATGCTGACATATGTCATTATATCATAATTGGAGATAATGTTTGAATAAGTCATTACTACTTTATCTTTTACTCTTTTTTACTTGTGAAGAATTTGTCTATTGCAGATTTCAAGTACAAACTGAATTGTCCGTCCTTGACGCTAGGAATCTTCTTATATCGCACAATCCCATAAACAGTCTCTCGGTCAACATGGTATTTTTCCATAATCTGCTCGACCATATAATAGTCCTCAGCATATTGGAGTCCCGGATTACGTGCGAAATCCACGTGTAGTTTGGAATAGTAGGTGATGCCATACTCTTTCTTTGTCGGTATGTTATGGCGATGGGTGAAGCTGCGTCTGGCTACAGGAGTCATATTGTATTTTTCTTCTATATCATCGGTGGTGTACCACTCGGTGATAGATTCGGTGGAGGAGTACTTTCTGAATACTTCATCCACAACTTTCTCATCATAGAACAAAATGCCTGCTTTCTGCACTCTTGGAACTTTCTTCTTCCTTGTGAGGTAATGGACCCATTTCTTGCTTTGCTTGTATCGCTCAGAGATTTCTTCGGCATTAATATAGCCTTCGACCTTGCCATACTGCTTGCTGTCATCTTCATCTGCTAAATCAACACAAGGAATAACTTCCAAATCTTCAGAAGGTGATTCCTTCTGTTCCATCTCAGCTCCCAGTTCTCTTGCGTCCTCTATCCTGGAATTCAGTTCAGCGATGCTCACAGAGCCATTCATACGTTCCTTGATTACCTTGTCAAAGTCTTTGCGGTTTATCATGGTGAAGGAACCTCGTTTAAAACGGTCAATATTATATGTGTGGAGGTAATAGCTAACCTGGTCTTTGGAGAATCCATATTTTTCCATCACCTCTTTATAAGTATAATAAAGAGGATCGATGGCTTCGCCATAGCCTTTGAGACTGTCGACATGGGGCTTGGAATAGAAAACGTCATGATGTCGATTTATCCTTGGTATTTTATGCCGTTGAGCGAATGATATGACTGCGCCACGACTCATATTGAATTTTTCCATCATTTGTTCAGGGGTATAATAGTCCTCATATCTTATTTCTTCAATCAATTCCTCAAAATACTTGTCTATTGATGCCTTAGGATAAGTAACATTACGACCTTCATAGATTTTAGGAATGTCAAACCTCTCAATACGCCTCATAGCCGTTCGTTTTGTTATTTGATATTTCTCCATGATTTCTTTCATTGTATATACTTCTGATATCTTATTCTTATGGTAAGCTCTTTTTTTATATGTTGGGTCTTCGAAAATCGCATCTAAGTCAATCCTTCTGATGCGGGTTCTTTGTTTGAACTTATAAGCTTTTATGACTCCTTGTGCCATATATCTATATACTGTGGCAAGACTTACTTCCAATAAGATGGACACATCATATGGAGTCAAATATGGTTTCTCGCCAATACAGCCAAGAGAAGGAACAGAAGATTGCTGTTCTCTTTCCGATTCTTCTTTCATTTTTTTCTTCTGCTTCGCCTTATACGCCTTGCCTGTACAACTCTTTGAGCAGTAAAGAGTCGTCATTTTGTGAGCAATGAATGATTTCCCACACCACTGGCATCTTTTTTCAAAATCCATAAATCTACGTCATTATAATTACTAAAGTCTGCTATTATTTTCTCAATTCGTCTCAACATTTCTCGCTATTTCTCAACATTTCTCATATAGTACCCAAAATGTCGTTTTTTGCCTTTTTCAACATTTATCATAGAGGTGTCAAGAATGCCTTTTTGAGGGCGTTTTTTAGAGCAAATTATACCTTCAGGAACGAAATTTGAGCCAAAAATAATGGGAATAATCGAAACTACCAAATACCAACCAAGAAGTGTTAAAAAAGAAAGCCCCTGAAAATCAGAGGCTTGTTTATGGTTGGTTCTTGATAGTGTAAGTTATTGATAATCAGTTATTTGCCCACGCAAAAATGTGAGAAGATGTTGCCCAGGGTTTCATCGGGGGTGATGTCGCCTCCTACGATGGTGGCAAGGTGGTTGATGGCGGAACGGAGGTCTTCGCTCAGGAGGTCGCCGCTCAGACCGTTGTAAAGTCCGTTGATGACCGCTTCGATATCGGCATGGGCATTTACCAACGCCTCGTAATGGCGCGCATTGGTCACGATGACATCATTCTGCGTCACCTCTGGGATGTCGGCTGCATGATACAGGGCTTCCTCCAAGGCAGAGAGGTCGGTGTCGTGCTTGGCGCTTATTCTCACCACGGGAATAGGCGCCTGGCCTTCGGCATGGGGTAGGGTGGTGGTGGGGTCGTAGGGCACTGATGCCAGGTCGGTCTTGTTCACTATGGCGATGACCTTTTTGCCTTCAGTGCGTTGGGCTATCTCCTCTGCCTCCTCTGCAGATGGTGGAGCATCGGTGAGCCACAATACGATGGTGGCTTCGTCAAGTTTCTTGTAAGTGCGCTCGATGCCCAGTTGCTCCACAGTGTCGGTGGTTGCGCGTATGCCAGCGGTGTCGATGAAACGGAAGGTGATGCCGTGTATCTGGGTGGTGTCTTCTATCACGTCGCGAGTGGTACCGTGGATGTCGCTCACGATGGCCTTGTCGTCGTGAAGCAGGCGGTTGAGCAACGTGCTCTTTCCCACGTTGGTCTTTCCGATGATAGCCACGGCGATGCCCTGCCGTAGGGCGTTGCCCGTCTCAAATGAGTGTGCCAGTTGCCGTATGCGTTGCTCAGTAGATTGGGCGATGTCCATCAGTTCGCTGCGGTCGGCAAACTCCAGGTCCTCATGGTCACTGAAGTCCAGTTCCAGTTCCAACAGTGATGTCAGCCGCAGCAGTTCGTCGCGCAGCACGCCCAGTTCATGGCTGAAGTTGCCGCGCAACTGACTCAGTGCCATCTTGTGCGTGGCGCTGTTGGTGGCGCTGATGAGGTCGGCCACCGCCTCTGCCTGACTAAGGTCGAGTTTGCCGTTGAGGAAGGCGCGCTGGGTGAACTCCCCGGGAAGTGCCTGCCGGCACCCCTTCTTGATGAGTGCATGGAGGATGAGCGTGATGATATACCGCGACCCATGGCAACTGACCTCTGTCGTATCCTCGCCAGTATACGAGTGCGGGCCGCGCATCACAGTCACTACCACGTCGTCGAGCACCTCACCGTCGTCACCTTGCAGTGTGCCGTAGTGTGCCGTATGGCTCCGGGCATCAACAAGCCGATGCCCTGTTGGTGAGATAAACAGGGCATCTGTGAAGGTGATGGCTTGACTGCCCGACACTCTGATAGTGGCCATGGCGCCGCCGGTGGCGGTGGCAAGGGCGCATATCGTGTCGTCGAAGAGATAGGCCATGGTTACATCCTGTCAAGCACCTTCTCGATGAGGGTGTCGATGGAATTCTTGTATTCAGTGTTCATTTCCTTGGCGTAGCGGTTGGCGATGACCATGCAGCAGGTCATGGCGCGATGGCCGAGGAGAGAGGCAAGTCCGGCAAGGGCCGACGACTCCATCTCGAAGTTGCAGATGCGCATGCCATCATACTCAAACGCCTCCACTTTCTCATTCTGCTTGGGGTCGGAGATGGCGGCGCGGAGAATGCGTCCCTGCGGGCCATAGAATCCGCCGCAAGAGATGGTATAACCACGCACCATGTCGTCTTGCGCAATCTGGTCGATGAGGTCGGCATCGGCCACTGATACGTAAGGAGCGCCCTTGATGGGGTCCCATTCCATATGCTTCTTGAAGGCCTCTTCGAGTTCGAGGTCGCAAACCTTGTTGCGGTCGGCATAGAAATTGAGCAGGCCGTCGAATCCGATGCTCTTCACCGATGCCACGAAGCATCCAGTAGGTGTGAAGGGTTGCAGACCACCACAGGTGCCTATACGTACACAGGTCAGGGTGCGGTGTTCGTCGCGCTCTGTGCGTGTTGTGTAGTCGATGTTGGCCAGTGTGTCGAGTTCGTTCATCACGATGTCGATATTGTCGCAGCCGATGCCGTGGCTCTGGCAGGTAATGCGCTTGCCTTTGTATGTTCCAGTGATGGTGTGGAACTCCCTGCTCTGCACTTCGCACTCTATGCTGTCGAAGTGGTTGGCAACGGTGTTCACGCGTGCGGGGTCACCTACGAGCACTACGCGGTCGGCCAGTTGTTCCGGACGCAGATGCAGATGGAAACATGAGCCATCTGAGTTGATGATCAATTCGGATTCTGGAAAAAACTTTTTCATATGCTTTATGGTTTAAGTTTACATAGGTTTGCCTGGTTTCGAAAAAACAAAAATAGTAAAAATTATGCTTAGTTGTTTTCATGCAGCCACGTATTTAACTTTCTTTAAATGTCGGGTGTGGCTATGGTCCTGCAACTCTTTTTAATCATATCTCTTCAGCAACTTTCCTATGGCGTTGTCGAGGGTTTCCGTCGGCTCGATGATATTGTAGTCTTTCCAAAAGTCGGGGTCTCGGAAATACTCTACACGGTCGTAGAAGAAGTCTTTGGAGTCGAAGGAGTCGCGTCCTGATATCGGCCGCTCCGTGGTGGGCGACTTGTCGGTGACCACCATTTCGCAGGTGGCAGTGAACGAGGTCGACAGCAGTTTCCTCTTCCAGTCGCAGTTGAAGCGGAACACGTTTCGGATATAACTCAGACGAGTCACCCCGTCTTCGTAGCGGTATTCTACGAGGCTTGTCATTTCCCTGGGCTTGAAGCGCACGCCAAGCGGTTTCCTTACCAGGATGAGTCTTGTGGCTTTCTCGCGGTCGCTCATGTCGAGCGACAGTTCCACTCGTGTGAAGGCGAGGTTCTCGCGGTCGATGTAGAACTTGCCGTAATACAGGGCATAATCGGTCACCACACGTGGCTTGATGTTGATGACGTATTGCGTGCGGTCGTCTATTTGTGTGGGCACGTCCATGGTGAAGTCATAGTTGTCGAGTTCTTCATCATTGAGAAGAAAATCAGTATTCTTCGCCACGTCGAGGAACAGTGGCTGCACCGGACCGCCCATCACCTTCACGCTCAGTGTGTCGCTTTGTTTCCTGCTCAGCAGCCGCCGTCCTTTCCTGATAGCCACCCGGTCTCTTCCCGTGCCATGGCTGTAGGCCGTCTTGTACATGTCGGTCACGCCTTCGGCGATGTAGATGAAGTGTTGCCGTTTCATCGCCGTCTCACGGTAGAAACATTTGTACAGTTCGGCGTTCTTGCTGTAGTTGGTGGGAATCTTACGGATGGCGATGTTCACCAGTTCGCGAGGGTTTTCCGTCCATACCACCAGTTCATGCAACTCGATGGCGGTGGGCTTCAGTTTGATTTGCAGCGATCCGGTGTTGTCTATATTGATTTCTTTAGTCTCATATCCCAAGTGAGAAACAACGATGGCCTCGGGCTTTCTGTCTGTCTTCAGTGCGAAATAGCCATCGTCGTTGGTCACCACCGTCACGCCTTCGCCTTTCGCTGTCACACTGGCTTGCGTGAGTTTGCGTCCGGTGCGTTGGTCGGTCACCGTGCCGCTCACCACCACTTTCTGTGCCATCGCCAAAAGAAAGGAAAGTGATAAACAAATTAACAAAAACGTCCTCCTCATAAGTATATCGATGTTGTTTGCACAAATTTAGTGATAATTATTTATTCTGCAATTTTTTTCCCGATTTTTTTTTAATTTTGCGCCATGCATCATTTCACCACCTTACTTCTTGAATGGTTTGCGCAAAACAGCAGGTCGTTGCCCTGGCGTGAAACCAACGACCCTTATGCCATCTGGCTCTCTGAAATTATCCTTCAGCAGACCCGTGTGCAACAGGGCATGGACTATTGGTATCGCTTCATGCAGCGCTGGCCCGACATCGAGTCGCTCGCTCGGTCTTCTGAAGACGAGGTGCTGCGGATGTGGCAGGGACTGGGGTATTATTCGCGTGCGCGCCACCTGCATGCGGCTGCCCGACAGATAGCCTCGATGTCGCATTTCCCCGACACCTATGGTGAAATCAGGCAACTCAAGGGTGTCGGCGACTACACGGCAGCAGCCATTGCGAGTTTTGCCTTCGGACTTCCCGTGGCGGCTGTCGATGGCAATGTCTACAGGGTTCTCAGCCGTGTCTTCGGCATCGTAACGCCCATCAACGGGAGTGAGGGAAAGAAGGAGTTCGCCGCTTTGGCACAGTCGTTGCTCCCTTCTGGCCGGTCGGCCGATTTCAACCAGGCGATGATGGACTTCGGTTCGTTGCAGTGCACGCCGAAGTCGCCTGCATGTACCATGTGCTGCATGCAGGAGTTGTGTGTGGCCTATCGGGAAAACAGGGTGGGGGAGTTGCCGGTGAAATTGCACAAGGTAAAGGTGACCCGGCGACGTCTCATTTATTTCTATTTACGTTGTAATGGTTACATTGCCATCCACCAGCGTGGTGAGGGTGATATCTGGCAGGGTTTGTGGGAGCCTTATCTTGTGGAAAGGCCTGCAGAATCGATAGATGCAATAGTTAATCTGGATGTCCAAGACATTCTAAACAATCCAGACAATTTGGATGGTCTTCATCATGGGGAGAAAAATGGTGTGCTCACCCTTGTAGCGAGCGGTGTGAAACATGTGCTCACCCATAGGGTGCTCATTGCCGATTTTTATCTCTGGCAGTTTGCTGAGCGTCCCTCCTTGCCTCAAGGGTATATCTGGATTCCTGAGGCCGATATCACGCATTATGCCATCCCGCGCCTTGTGCAGCGCCTGCTTGATTTCCTTCCTTTTGGCGAGAGGTAATGGGGCGGCAATCCCCAATCTTCAAATGTGGTGCAAGCCGAAGGCAGACAAAAGTATGCTTTTAGTATGCTGAGGCGCAGCCGACATTCGCTGCGAAGCAGCAATTTTTAATTTTTAATTTTTAATTATTTAATGCCCGCCAGATATTGGCTCTTGCTTCGCTGTTCATTTGCTCTATGCTGTCGAAGAGTCGTTTTATCTCGGTGCGTTGTGTCTCCTTGTCATAGGGGCATAGCGTCTTCTGTTTTTCATAGCCACGTAGTTCGGCGTACGCCACGAGGTCGCTCTCTTTGATAAGGCATAATGGCCGGATGATGGTCAGGGGCATCTTGTCGAGTTTCAGTTTGATGGGCATGGCCTCGAAACGCCCTTGATAGAAGAGATTCATCAGTGTGGTGTGGATGAGGTCGTCTTGATGGTGTCCCAGCGCTATCTTGTTGAACCCCAGTTTCTGGGCCAGGTTGAACAACTCTTTCCGTCGATACCATGAGCAGAGGAAACAGGGTGTCTTTCGACGGTCGGTAGAGGCAACGAAACTGGTCTCCCGCACATACAGACGCACACCGAGGTCGTCGGCGAAACGCTGCAGGTAACTCGTGTCGCTCTCGTAACTGATGTTGCCCATGCGCACATGCACTGCCGCAACCTCGAAGCGTGGGTGAAGTATCTTGCTCCTCTTCGCCAGCAGTTCCAGCAGGCATAGAGAGTCCTTGCCACCCGAAAGACCCACGAGGATGCGGTCGTCGTCGTCAATCAGGTGGTATGTGGCCATTGCTTTCACAAACCTCTCTTCCAGTTTCTTCTCCAGGCTTTTTTCCATGATAGCACATGCTTTATAGACCTCCAATCTCAAACCTCCAATTTCCAACCTATTTCATGAAGACCAGGTATACGGCGCAGATGATGAGGAGGAATGCCAGGATGTGGTTCCAGTGCAGGCTCTGACCTTGGAACATGATGTTTGCTATTACGGCGAAGACACCTAGACTGATGCACTCTTGTATCACCTTCAGTTGCACGAGGTTGAAGGGACCGCCGTTGTCCACGAATCCCAGGCGGTTGGCGGGCACCTGACAGCAGTACTCAAAGAATGCGATGCCCCATGAGAATGCGATAACGCCAATCAGGGGCCAGCCCTGACTGACCCCTGATTGTTGAAGACGTAGATGCCCATACCATGCCAATGTCATGAAGATGTTGCTGGTGATGAGCAGGATGATGGTATAAAGTCCGTTCATTGTTCCTGTTTGAGTTGTTCATGCATGTGTGCTGCGGCAGCACGGCCGTCGCCCATGGCGAGGATTACGGTGGCACCACCACGCACGATGTCGCCTCCAGCGAACAGTCCGTGACGCGACGATTCCATGTTCTCGTTCACCACGATGGTGTTCTTGCGGCCCAGTTCCAGTCCTTCTATGCTCTTGGGAACCAGTGGGTTGGGCGATACGCCGATGGCTACGATTACCTGGTCCACGTCGATGGTCTTTGTCTCGCCTGTCGGTTCCGGGCGTCGGCGTCCGCTGGCATCCGGCTCACCGAGGCGCATCACCTCGAGTACTGCCTGGCATACGGCACCTTTCTCGTCACCGATATACTCGATGGGGTTGTGAAGGGTAAGGAAATCGATGCCTTCTTCCTTAGCGTGCTTCACCTCTTCCAGACGAGCCGGCATCTCTGCCTCGCTGCGTCGGTAGACGAGAGTCACCTTCGCGCCCAGACGTTTCGCGGTGCGCACGGAGTCCATGGCGGTGTTTCCACCACCCACCACCATCACGTTCTTCGCGGGATTGAGCGGGGTGTCGGTAGTTGGGTTAGCGGCATCCATCAGGTTGACGCGAGTGAGGTATTCGTTCGACGACATGATGTTGATGAGGTTCTCTCCGGGGATGTCCATGAAGTTAGGCAATCCGGCTCCCGATCCCACGAAGATGCCCTTGAAACCATTGGCTTCGAGGTCGTTCACCGAGATGGTCTTCCCTACAATGCAGTCGGTCTGGAAATGCACGCCCATCTTCCTCAGGTTGTCGATTTCCACGTCGACGATGCGGTTGGGCAGGCGGAATTCCGGAATGCCGTATTTCAGCACGCCACCGATTTCATGGAGGGCCTCAAACACATACACGTCGTAGCCATGCTTCACCATGTCGCCGGCAAAACTCAGTCCGGCAGGGCCTGAACCTACCACAGCCACCTTGATGCCGTTCGATGGTGCCACTTCAGGAATGCTCATGTTGCCACTCTCGCGCTCGTAGTCGGCGGCGAAACGCTCCAGGTATCCTATGGCCACAGCGGGCTCGTTCATCTTCAGGTGTATACATTGTGCCTCGCACTGTTTCTCTTGCGGACATACACGTCCACAGACGGCGGGAAGTGCCGAGGTGTTCTTGAGCACCTTGGCAGCAGCGAGGAATTGTCCGCGCTCGATGTTCTTGATGAAAGAAGGGATATTCACACCCACCGGACAGCCTTCCACGCAGGATGGCTTGGCGCAGTCGAGACAGCGTTTTGCCTCTGTCAGCGCCATCTCCTTGGTCAGGCCTTTGTTCACCTCTTCCAGGCGAGTGGTAGCACGATACACCGGGTCGAGTTCGGGCATCACCACGCGGGGTATGGCAGTGCGCTCTTTCGGCTTCATCTGTGCACGGAGTGTCTTTCGCCATTCCGCGTTTCGGTCGGTGAGCACATTGATGGTGTCGTTGGTGGGGTCGTCGTCCATCACGATATCGGTCGACTCCACTACGGCAGCCTCTTCCACGTTGCCCAGGTGTTCCTCGAAATGCTCTAGTTCCTCCTGCTCGGCGCGCTTGAAGGTGCCCATGCGCTTGAACATCTCGTCCCAGTCTACCAGACTGCCGTCAAACTCCGGTCCGTCGATGCACACGAAGCGTGTCTTCCCTCCGATGGTCAGTCGGCAGGCACCGCACATGCCCGTTCCGTCTACCATGATGGTGTTGAGCGACACGTCGGTGGGGATATTGTATTTCTGCGTGAGCAGGCAGCAGAATTTCATCATGATAGGAGGACCAATAGCAAACACCTTGTCGATATGTTCCTGGTTGATGAGTTTCTCTATGCCAATAGTCACCACGCCCTTTTCGCCGTAACTGCCGTCATCGGTCATGATGAGTGTCTCATCGCTGTTGGCACGCACCTCGTCCTCGAGGATGATGAGGTCTTTGGAGCGACCGGCGAGCACGCTCAGCACTCTGTTTCCAGCGGCTTTCAGTGCCTTGATGATGGGGAGCATGGGAGCCACGCCCACACCGCCACCGGCGCAGATTACCGTACCGAAGTTGTCGATATGCGTGGGGTTGCCCAGTGGTCCCACCACGTCGGTCACGTAATCGCCCTCGTTGAGGTCGCACAACTTTATCGACGAGAGTCCCACTTTCTGCACGACGAGTGTGATGGTGCCTTTTTCTATGTCGGCATCAGCGATAGTGAGCGGCATGCGCTCGCCTTTCTTGCCCACACGTACTATAACGAAGTTACCGGCCTTGCGGCTTTTCGCTATCAGCGGGGCATCAATCTCAAAGAGAAACACTTTCTCCGAGAACTGCTCTTTCCTTAATATTTTGTTCATGATGATGATAGAGTGTATTCTAATAATTTAAGCGGTGATGTGAGATGACATCTCAAACCTCAATTCTCAAATCTCATTCGAAGTTCTTGTCGTTGAGCATTTCGAATCCGCAGTAGGGTACGAGGCATTTGGGCACGCGGATGCCCTCTTCGCACTGGTTGTTCTCCATGATGGCAGCCACGATGCGGGGCAGGGCGAGCGCCGAACCGTTGAGGGTGTGGCAGAGTTCTGTCTTCTTGTCCTCGGCACGGCGGTAGCGGCATTTCAGGCGGTTGGCCTGGTAACTCTCGAAGTTCGATACCGACGACACCTCCAGCCATCTGCCCTGTGCGGCACTCCATATCTCAAAGTCATAGCACAGCGCGGCGGTGAAACTCATGTCGCCACCGCAGAGGCGCAGGATATGGTAGGGCTGTTCCAGTTTCTGCATCAGTCCTTCCACGTGGGCGAGCATCTCGTTCAGACTCTCGTAGGAGTGCTGAGGGGTGTCAATACGCACGATTTCCACCTTGTCGAATTGGTGAAGACGGTTCAGACCCCTTACGTCCTTGCCGTAACTGCCTGCCTCACGACGGAAACATCCCGAGTAGGCGCATCGTTTGATGGGCAGTGCGCTCTCTTCGAGAATCACATCGCGGAAGATATTGGTCACGGGCACTTCGGCGGTGGGGATGAGGTAGAGGTTGTCGAGGTTGCAGTGATACATCTGTCCCTCCTTGTCGGGCAACTGTCCGGTGCCGTATCCCGAGGCCTCGTTCACCACATAGGGTGGCTGCACCTCCAGGTATCCGCTCTTGCGGGCCTCCTCGAGGAAGAAGGCCTCAAGGGCGCGCTGGAAGCGTGCCATCTTGCCGATATACACGGGGAATCCCGCACCGGTGATTTTCACACCGAGGTCGAAGTCGATGAGGTTGTATTTCTTGCAGAGGTCCCAATGGCATAGGGCATTCTCAGGAAGTTGTGGCTTCACTCCTCCCTCTTTCACCACGATGTTGCCGCTGGCATCGGCACCTTCAGGTACTATTTCGTTGGGGATATTGGGGATCGTGCAGAGCAGTGTGGTCATCTCTTTCTCGGCGTTGGCCATCTGCTCCTGCAGTTCCTTGTCTTTCTGTTTCAGCAGCGACACCTCTTGTTTGGCTTTCTCTGCCTCTTCGCGCTTGCCTTGTTTCATCAGATTGCCTATCTGTGCGGCCATCTGTTTGGCATGCATCTTGGTGTTGTCGAGTTCGCGCTGGGCTTCACGTCGGCGCTTGTCCACGGCAAGTACGTTCTCTATTGCCTCTCGGGCACCATTGAAATGTTTTTTTTCCAGACCGGCAATCACCCGCTCTGTCTCTTCGCTGATAAGTTTAAGTGTAAGCATAATTAATAATGGTAGTTCTAAGAAGTGGCAAAGTTACAAAGTTTTGGGATAACAGCAAAAAAAATTGCAACTCAGTTGCAGAAAAACGCCATTTCTTTACATTTCTCTTTTCTCAATCATCCACCCGTGCTAATTTTGCACTCAGAAAACGGACCGAAGTTGCAAAAGCCGTTAAGGTCCCTATAAACTCTACAATCATGAACAAGAAATTATTTCGCATCATCCTTACCGTTGTACTTCTGGTGGCAGCGGTCATCATCGAGAAAACCACCACGTTGCCCACCTGGCAACTGTTGCTTGTCTTCCTTGTGCCCTATCTTCTCATCGGTTACGACGTGCTTGGCGAGGCAGCCGAGGGCATTGCCCATGGCGAGCCATTCAACGAGCATTTCCTCATGTCGGTGGCCACGATAGGAGCCCTTATCATCGGGTTCCTTCCCGGAGCGGAGACGGAGTTTCCCGAGGCGGTCTTCGTGATGCTCTTCTTCCAGGTAGGAGAACTGTTTGAGGGCTATGCCGAGGGGAAGAGCCGCGAGTCGATAGCCCATCTCATGGACATCCGTCCTGACAGTGCCCATGTGGAGCGTGGCGGCGAGGAGGTCACCGTATCGCCCGAAGAGGTGGCGGTGGGCGAGACCATCGTGGTGAAGCCCGGCGAGAAGGTGCCGATGGACGGCATCATCGTCGAAGGTTCGTCGAGCCTGAACACGGTTGCCCTTACAGGCGAGAGTGTGCCGCGTGATGTCACCGTTGAAGACGAGGCCATCTCAGGCTGTGTCAATCTCTCAGGTCTTCTCCGTATCCGTGTCACTAAGGCTTTTGGTGAGTCCACGGTGGCGAAGATTATCAACCTGGTGGAGAATGCTGGCGAGAAGAAGTCGAAGAGTGAGACGTTCATCGCGCGTTTTGCACGTGTCTATACCCCCATCGTGGTATTTGCCGCCTTGGCCATCGCTATCATCCCGCCGCTGTTCAGCGGTCATTTCTCCACCGCCTTCCCCACATGGCTCTATAGGGCTCTGATGTTTCTCGTTGTCTCTTGTCCGTGTGCGCTGGTTATCTCTGTTCCCCTCTCGTTCTTCGGGGGCATCGGTGGGGCATCGCGTAAAGGTATACTCATCAAGGGCGCCAGTTACATGGACATCCTCGCCGACCTTCATACCGTGGTATTCGACAAGACCGGCACGCTCACCCATGGACAGTTTGAGGTAGAGGCGGTGCATCCCAAAGAGTGCGATGAACACCACCTGTTGCATCTCGCCGCACATGTCGAACGCCACAGCACGCACCCCATTGCCCAGTCGTTGCGCAATGCCTACCCCGACGAGGCCGACGACTGCACCGTGGAGGAGGTGGTAGAGGTGGCAGGTCAGGGCATCCGTGCCCGTGTCAACGGCGACATCGTCTGCGTGGGCAACACGAAGATGATGGAGGCGGTGGGTGCTCAGTGGCACGATTGCCATAAAGTGGGAACTATCGTGCATGTGAGCATCAATGGTACGTATGCCGGACATATCGTCATCTCCGACAAGGTGAAGGCCGATGCCGCTGAGGCTGTCGGGAAACTGAAGGACATGGGGGTGCGCACTGTGATGCTTACTGGCGACCGTCGTGAAGTGGGAGAGGATGTGGCTGCCCGGTTGGGCATCGATGAATGTCACACTCAACTGCTTCCCACCGACAAGGTCAGCATAGTGGAACAGTTGCTGCAGCAACGTGCTGATGGTGAGCGTCTTGCTTTCGTTGGCGACGGTATCAATGACGCGCCCGTCCTTGCCCGTGCCGATGTGGGCATTGCCATGGGAGCGCTCGGGTCAGATGCAGCGATAGAGGCTGCCGATGTGGTGCTGATGGACGACAGTCCGGCGAAGGTGGCTACAGCGATGGAGATTTCCCGGCAAACCATAGCCATAGCGCGCCAGAACGTGGTCTTCGCCATTGCCGTGAAACTCTTGGTGCTCCTCCTCGCTGCCGTAGGGGTGGCTACGATGTGGATGGCTGTTTTCGCCGACGTGGGTGTCACGGTGCTCGCCGTCATCAATGCCATGCGGGCTTTAGGCACGGGGCACGTTCATTTCCATCTCGCCGACCTGTTCAAAGAAGATGCACATTGTCATTGCCATCATCACCACGAACATCATCATGCCCACGATGCCCACGATGCCCATCATGCCCATCATGCCCACGATTAATAATAATAACGACCACGAATCTACGTGTGATTCGTGGTCGTTTATTCAATCGTGGTCGTTATTATTTCCTCTTCCTATTTCAGCGTCTTAATCAGGAATTTCGAGACGATGTCGGTGGCACGGTAGATGTTCTGTGAGAATCCGTGGTCGAAAGCGTCGAGGATGACGATTTCCGACTTGGGCCAGATGTCATGATATCGTTCGCCGTAGGTGTAGGGCACCACCCGGTCGGCTGTGCCATGCACGATGAGCGCCGGTCCCTGATATGCCTTTGCTGTTTCGTAGATAGGCAGCGAGAATGCCGTGGTGATATAGTTGCGTCCCAGTTTCAGCGAACCGAAGAGATTGACGAACTCCGGTGGGTCGAGTGGGTCGTAAGTGGCACCCATAGTGCTGCCGCGGATGGCATCGTCGCGCAGCACTGCTGCCGGAGCCATGAGTGCCACCGCCTTGATGTCACCTTGTTCCAGTTTACCAGCCGTCATACTCGCCACCACACCTCCTTGCGAGTGTCCTACGATGGCTACGTCGCTGACATAGCGAAGGTCGCGCACATACTCATACACCTTCATGGCATCCTCTATCTCGTTGGGCACTGTCATGTCTACGAAGTCGCCTTCGCTGTCACCATGGCCGTTGAAGTCGAAGCGTATGCTCGCTATGCCGTGCATCATCAGCGTGTCGGCGATAAGTTCAAACATCGGGCCGTCTTTCCTTCCGCTGAATCCATGGCAGAGCATCACCATCGGACAGCGTTGCCCCTCCGTGAGCACCGGTTTCTGGATGATGGCGGCCAGTTTGCCTTTCGCCCCGTCTATAGTGAGACGTTCTGTGGTGCCCTGCAGCGTCACGGGGTTTTCCTTCGCCATTACCTCGGTGAGCGTGCGCTCGAGTTTGTCGGAGAGCACGGTGCTGAGCACCACCTTACCCTCTTTGTCGATGAGCATCATCGACGGTATCCATTTCACCCCGAAGGCCTTAGCCACCTCCGAGTCGCGCATCCGCTTCAGGTCGCTGAGTTGTGGATAGGCGATGGCATAGTCGGCGATGGCTTTCTGCCATTTTTCCGCTTCATTGTCGAAGGAAATGCCCAAAAACTGCACACCCTGTGGGGCAAACTGTTCATATATCCGTTTCACGTTGGGGAGGTCCTTGCGGCAGTCGGGGCACCAGGATGCCCAGAAGTCAATGACGGTGTATTTCCCCTGGATGATTTTGCTGATTTTCTGTGACTTCCCTTCTGGGGTCTTCAACTTGAAGTCTGGCACTGCCGTGCCGGGTTTCAGCAGTTCGGTAGCATATTTGCTGTCTGCATCGGTCTGTGCAAACTGAGCACATGCCATCAAGGGGATGGCTGTGAGCAAAGCGATGGTAAGTGATTTCTTGAGCATGGTTTTTTTATTATTATCTTTTTTTATAGTTCCTATAGTCACTATAGTTACTATTGTCACTATTCTTTTCTTAAAATGCTATGCCATTTTCCTTTAGTAAGGCTTTTAGGCGGGTGTTCTCTAATCTCAGTCGTGCTGTTTCTGCCTTTAGCAGAGGCACTTCTTTTCTTAGTGCATTCAGTTCCTCATCTTGTGCTTGGCGATAGCCCGTGCGAGCGGCGTGCATTCGCTCTTTGATACCGCCTTGTTCTACAAACTCTTTTTCAAGATTTATCAACTGACGGTTCATCATCGTATCTGTCATATAACAAAGTGTGAGAGCAATGTTTGCCATTTCCTCGTCATTCCATTTCTGAAAATATGACTGATAGTCTTCCACTCGATTGTGATTCTTGCAAAAAGACAGCATGGCTCCATATCGGGAGTTATCAGCGCCCCATATCGGTTTGTTGCGACTCAGCAAATAGTCACGATAATCTTCACGCAATTCCTGAATAGAACCTCTTGCCACATTAAGCAGTTTGATGTACATTTCAGTTGAAGTCTCTCCATCCTCCACCCCTTCCACGATATTCTGCTTGCCACTTCGTGCCGCTTGTATCATTTGGTCTACTGTGCGGTCGCCGTGAGTGGGGAGAAAGCGTTGACAAAAAACATACGTCATTTGGTAGAGAGTTTCTGCCTTCTGATAGTAGAAGGCATCACGCCATGGTCTCTGCCGCTTGAGGATATGGTATTTTTTATCAATCATAGATTTTTGTTTTTTTATAGTTCCTATAGTTCCTATAGTCACTATAGCCACTATAGTTCCTATAGTCCCTATAGTTTTTCAATAAATATCATCAATCCAGCAGATGAGGGCGGCAAGACAAGCGTTCCAGTTGATGGCGATTTCGTTGGAAGCGTAGGAGCCCATGTTGTCGAGATACGATTCGTCGGGGGCAGAGGAGAGGTATGTCAGGCCCTGTCCTTTGTCGGGCTGGCCTGGGTTAGGACCACCCACCAACATTCCCGGGAAAGGCTCGTCGATGCCGTCGCTGGCAGATGGACGGTGGTGTGGGTTCATCGGTGAGTGCTGTCCGAAGCCCGTCACGTAGCAGTAGCCCAGGGCGTTGCGGCCTAAGAGGTAGTCGACACAGCGGAGGGCATCGGCGTTGTAGTCTTTTCCTGTCGCCTTGGTGGCGAAGAGCAGCGACACGGCGGGAGCGCAGAATTTTTCTGCCAGACATCCCCATCCAAAGTCGCGCGGGTTGTCGCCCACAGGAGTCTGGAAATTTGATGTCTTCACCTGTTGCGAGATGCCCTCTGCATACTCTCCAATCATCCTTGCACAGGTGGAGCGCATCTCGCTGTTGTCGGCGGAGAGCCATGCATAGACACCCAGGCCCGATACCTCGCCCCACACCGGCGGGTTGAATTGCTTCGGCATGTTCGCTTTCGCGTCGTTGAGAAAAGCCTCGTCGCCATAGAGCAGATAGAGTTGTGTGGCAGCCCAGAACCGCTCGTCGGTAGCATTGCCGTCGCCATACTCTCCGGTGTTTACCTTCGGCTCGAAGTTGCGGTTCATCATCATCTGTCGGTAGAAGGCGGTGGGGTTTTTCGCTGCCCATTCATAGGCCCGCACCGCTGCAGATGCCGCTTGTAGCGCAAAGCCAGGATAGTCGGCATTACCCTTGTAGAGCCGTGCTGCCTGTGCCATGACAGCGGCGAAGTCGAGGGCTGCCGTCACCGACTTCTGTACGACATATCGTTGCTGCTGACAGGCGCTGGGCATCACGAAACCCTCGAAGTTGGGTGTGGTGAGTTTGTGGTACACGCCGCCGTCGTAGGGGTCTTGCATAGTGAGCATCCACCTCAGGTTGAAGTACATCTCGTCGAGGAAGTCGGGGGTGTTGTTGCCGTTCTCGGGGATGTTGAGTCGCAGTGAGGCAAAGTAGTCGGGTATCTGTTCATATACCGCGAACATCATGCCGATGGAGAAGCCAGAGTTGACGATGTATTTGTTGTAGTCGCCGGCGTCATACCACCCGTAAGGAGCCGATATGGTGCTTCCTGCCGGCCTGCAGGGTGAGGCGGCAGAGGGGTGTATATAAATTAATGTGTCGGGATGTCCCAAGCCGCGGGCAAACTTGCCGGCGTAGCGTTGCTCTATAGGAACGCCTGTGCGCATGAGGTAATAAAAGTGCAGAGAGGCCTCTGCCAATGGGCGAAAAGCATGCGAACGCACGCTGATGGGCACAGCCTGTCCGTCTACGGTCAGCGTGTAGTCGCCTTCGGCTTGCAGACCGCTGATTTCTACCACATGGCGCTTCTTTCCGGTGAAGGGTGAGGTGGCGGTGCGTGTCACCTTGGCCTTCGCCTTTGCCACAGGTTTGTTGTCGGTGCCAGTGAGGCGTATCTTCTTTGGGGTGGTGTTGTCTATCACCACCACTTTCTCTTGTGAGGGCAAATAGCCTACTTGGTTGTAGCGCACAAAGGTGTCTTGTGCACATGCCGGGGCAGCGGTAGTGAGGGCTGCCATCATGGCGAGAAGGAAAGTGCTTTTTATCATTGTTGCTAGGGCATTTAGGTTTTCAAATTTTCAAATGTCGTGCAAGCCGAAGGTAGAAGAACCTGTTCTTATGCTGAGGCGAAGCCGACATTCGGCCGAAGGCCAAATTTTCAATTTTCAATTTTCAATTTTCAATCTTCCAACACAATGCGTCCGCGCATGCCTATGGCTATTTGGCCGTCGTTCACCACCTCCACTTTCACGGCGTGGAGGCCGTCATCGGCGGCTTGGGGCGTAGCGCCTTGGCTGTTGTCTTTCGATGGCTTGCTGCCAAACTCCGCCTGTTGAGATATCCATGTCACGATGCCGTCGTATTCACGGGGCATTGTAAGGCCGGTTTCTGTTGCCACTTTTACCTTTTGGCCTATCTTGAGTCGTGCGGCGCTCTCTGAAGAGAGGTAGGCGCGGAGTGTCATCCGTGAGAGGTCGGCTATCTTGAAGAGGGGAGTGCCTGCCGTGACGTAGTCGCCTTCCCCGGCCTTTTTTTCCACCACGGTGCCGGTGATGGGAACCGTCACCTGTATGCCAGTGAGTTGCTGGTCGAGTTGCGTGAGTTGTGTCTGCAACTCCGCGCTGCGTTGGGCGGCATCTTCGGGCGACATGCCATGGCTGCCCTCGTCGGCCACCACTGTATTTCCGATTTGCTCTTCTATCTGCATGAGTTGTTTCTCGAGCATATCGAGTCGGGTGTCGAAGGCTTCCACCTGGTTGCGGGCCACCACACCCTTCTCATACAGTTCCTCGTAGTGAACTTTCTCTCCTTGCACCTCCGCTATTTGTTGGCGCAGCGAGGTGGCTTGTTTCTGTAGGTCGGCGAGTCTTCGGCGCGCTAATTCTCCCTGTGAGATAGCCATCTGCTGGTTGTTCTCCATCTCGGCAAGGGTGCTGCGTAACTCCTCGCGTTGGGCGAGCAACTCAGTGTTCTCTATCAGTCCCACTATCATGCCCTTCTGCAGTTGCTGGCCTTCTGCCACCCCAAACTGTTGGAGTTCGCCCGATGACATGGCTATGACGGTGGCCTCGTCGGTCTCGAAGCGTCCCATGCCGTCGTCTGCATCGCTCTCCTTGGCACAGCCAGTGAAAATGGCCATGAGCATTGCTGCCAACAACCACCGAATTGGTTGTAGGTTGGCCGAGCAATGGGTAACAATGTATGCGTATGTCATGGTTAGTGGTAAGTACTGTGACTTCTTCAAATTAAACTTACAGATTGGTATGCTGAAGAACTTTTACCATACAAAGATATTCCTTTTTTTTCAATTGAGCAAATATGCGGTGAAATTTCTTCTTGCGATGGCCTTTACGCTTTTTGCAATGAGGATTTTCTATGTTGCCTTGTCTTCATCCACGACACAAACATACCGACACAATCCCGGCGGTCTGCAATTTTTCGCGCCATCGTTTTTATCATTTATATCAAATTCATGCTTATTTATAACTTTAAGTGTATTTTTTACAAGCAAAATATGATTCCCCATATTTTTTTATTAAATTTGCACCTGTAAATACAATTATTATCAAAATCCATCGTTGTTTGAATTTTTTTTCATATCTTTGCAGATAATACCTTTATCAGCATTCAAAGTATTGACGCAAATACAAAAACTAAACGCAGAGTGAACAGTCCTGCATGAGGCTTTACACCACAACACAATAACAGCCAAGTGGAGTCTTTGTTCGAATTGCTTCTCCTGTTGAAACAAACATATTATTTTCTACTACTTCATTACAACTATCTCATCTACGGCTACCCCAAGAAGACATTGAACCTACATAATAATCACAAAAACCAAAGAAAATGAAGAAAATTTATTTAGTTTTGTTGATGCTCGTCGCGGTGGCGTTAACGGCCTCGGCGGCGAAGCATAGCCGACTTTATAGTTTTGCTTATGATAGCAATGACCATAATACGGCTACAAGCAATAGGGAGTTTCAATACACTTCCTACACTTATGTGAGTTTTCTTGCAGGTTATCAAGGACGTACAGGACAGACTTACAAGACAGAGACAATTGTAAAAGGCTACGACAACCGTTTTGCCTTCTACAACAATGGACGTTGGCATTGGAGGAAAAATCGGAATAGTGCAGATAACTATTACCTAAAAAATGATGTGCAATATGTCAGTCTTTTTTCCGTGCTGAACCTAAGAGCCGGCGACATTGTCCGCATTAAGTGTAATGATGCAAATACTTCTGCTGCTGTACAGGATCGTTTCATCACAGCACATTCTCCCAATTCCATTGACAACAGACCTTGGGACAATCCTTCTGGTACGATGGATTGGTTGACTCAGGCTAATCATGAGTTTATCATGCAAGAGGATGGTAACCTCGACCTTAACTGTGCTGCTGACATAGAATTGGTCAGTGTGGAGATTGTCAATCCTTTTGAGGAGTATAATTATTGGAGAAATGACAACAATGAAGGTGAGTTAAGTGACCCAAGTAATCAATACAGTAGTCAACTTCTCAATCCTGATAATGCAGCCACCTTCAATCATTTTAAGGCAGAGGTTGGGCAGGAAATTGTTACACAACAAGTTGCGCCTATGGATGATGACCACCATACGGACTGGGATGGCCCATATTGGACACCATGGCAGAAACCTGTTGTGCAGTTCCGTGGTGACATTCATCCTACAGATGATTTTGAAACATGGGTAACTGATGGTTCATGGCAAGATCAAAAGGTATTGCATGTAAAGGGCTTTGACGGTAAAGGAGGAGCCGTGGTAATCATGTATGAACGCTATATGTTTGTTTATACCATTCCTTATAAAGTTGAGGATGGCAGTAAGTCTTGGAACTTCTGGAGCCACAAACTAGATGTGGGCTATTCTACCGAAGATGGTTCCGAAGGACCGGAGTCTCTTGGCCTTCAGCATCACGACAATTCTGTTGGAGTTTCTCAAAGAGAAAAACTGTATAGTACTTCTCAAGGGGATGTTTACACTACAAGATATAAGGATTTCATGAAAGCGCAGAACGCTTTTGTCAATGCAGAGACTGCCGGTTTGATGTTCTGGACCCGTTCTTTAGGTGATGTGACCAACACCAGGAATCTGCGTCCCTATGGTTATAATAATGAGTATCAAAAGGATACAAATGGTAACTATATGGAAGATGGCGACGGATACCGTTACATGACCATTCTCAAGGGTGGTGGCTTCACTATCCCCGACTTGAAAGCCGGTGACCAGGTATATATCTATATGGCACACACCGAAAATCCAAACCATAGTGGTGTTACAAGAGCCGGCGTGAAGTTCAGGGTATGGAATGCCATGGATGCCCTAAAGCATCGTATTCAGGATAGTGGCCAAAGTTACGGCACGGTTTTCACTGGTGGCAGCAACTGGGGACCATGGATTAGCACTGCCAAATGGGGTAGGCAGTATTATGGTGCTTTGCACTTCTACGCAGCCGCTGATGGTGACATGCATTTCCTCATGGATGGATCCAACGATTATAATTTTGTGAAGTTGTGCTATATCCGTATCTATAGAAATGAGCAAGACATTATTATCAATACCGATGAACTTCTTGGACAGGAGGGGTATGAGGTGCTGTTGAGCCAGAATCCTGATGGATCGTTCGAAACACCGGAAACCCGTACTTTCAACCTGCGTACCACCAACACAGTGTCTAAATATCAGCAGTTTGAGGTGCTTGAGTGCTCAGGAAACCTTTCCCTGAACCAGATAAATGGTTGGAGCAGTATTACTAAGAAGATGAAAAATGGCCAGGAGATTGATACCAATCCCACTGTTTGGAATCTCAATATAACCACTCCTACCAAGCCTCTCTATGGTGCTTTCTTGTTGAGAGGTAAGGACATGGACCACAACAACAAGTACTGTATGAACTATGCCGACCGTGTGGTAGCCATCGGAACGTTGCAGCAGATGAACTATCCTTATACTTGGAATTTCAAGGACATTCTCGGCAGGGGCGCTTCTGGCTCTAAGTTCACAGTTGATGCATCTCATACCACCAATTATCAGGACTCTACCCGTATCTGGACGACTAATGATGGCATCTACGAGATGAACAACAGTGCCTTCGAGAATGGTAACCGCAACTGGTCGTCAGGCGCACAACTCTTCGCTTTTGACGAGTTCATCGAGGAGGCAGCCGGTGTAGGTTTCGCCACATGGAATCAGGGTGGTGGTAATGGTAGTGCCAGCCACAATGGCGATATCGCCATCACTGCCGACGGCGTGAGAATCCAGCCTCAGCATCAGTATGGTATGACGCGTGTGTTCCTACCCAAACTCACAAAGGACATGAAGGTCTTTATTCAGGGTAAACGCTATGTTGGTGGCAAGAGTGGGTTTGGTGCTTCCTACCTTACCGGAAAGTCTTATATGCCTCGTGTAAACAACCCGTGGAATGAAAACAGATATCATGACAATAATGGTATGGATGAGGATTGGGCAAGAAGCACGAACCCGCTGCTGTCGTCAAAGATTAAGGAGATGACAATCATCAAGGGCACTGCAGAGGATGAGGTGAAATACGACAATTTCCTCTACAACTTCTCTTCCCTTGACCTGGAGCAGGAGACAAGAACAGAAACCGAACATGTGGATGAACATTTGGATATTGTGGCTTCTGCAGATTATACTGTGGAGATTGCTCAGGTTGCACCTTCAACTGTATCCAATGAACTTTTCCAACTCGACCATAAAGAAGGTGATAAGTGGTATGCCAAGGGTATTACTGACCCCGTAAGGGATAGAGACGAATATGGTAACATCATTATCAATGGTCCGCAGAACGACGCTGGCGCACTCGTATTCGATTCTGATAATATAACACAGGAAGAGGACGACAACACCTACACCGGCATATTGAAACTTGGCGGTGACGGAAATGAGTCTGGCCGTGTGGTGAAGGTTCTGGGGCTCGATACTTCCAAGGAATACGACATCACAGTTGTCCTGAAGTCGCAGAACAGTGACTTTGCCCGTGAGTTGGCAGTCTACGGTGGTAGTTGGGGTGGCACCGAACTGGGTGTCATGTTGGCCCGCAACAAAGTGATGGCCAAGAGCATCAAGGGGGTGTCAGGTCAAAGCACTATTACCATTGGCAGCAAGAGTGGTGGTATTGAGATCTACGCTGTCTATGTACGTGAATCGAATCAACCCACTGGTGTGCAGGAAATTCCGTTCATTGCTTGCATCGACATGAAGGATGCTGAGTTCTACAGCCAGGACGAAATCAACCTTACCATGTATCTGAGCGATGTGCTTATCGAGCACATGGCTGTCTCTATGGACGAGAAAAAACTCAATGATATTGGCTGGGCATCTGAGAGCCGTCAGCGCTATATCGACCACAGCCTCAACGAGGTATTCAACAACAAGCCCGTGAAGGCATACGTTGCCACTGGTACAAGCCGTGATGATGATAGTGATCAAAGCAAACTTATTTCCTACATTAAGGTGTCTCCACTTACGGCTCCCATGCCACTCGCAGAAGGAAATGATGACGTAGACGCAACATCTGGTACTGGATGTATTTTGTATAACGATATTCCCGATGCTGACATCGCTGATGAGGAAGGCAGGCCCGATCCGATGCAGCGTGCTGCTACCATCAGCCTCTTCGTGCCTGCTATCCACGACTACATCAAGGATGCAAGCATTAACCAGAATAGTGTAGGTAATACCTATATTAATACCTTCTCCGATAATTCGACACTTGAAGCCAGTCGTGCTGCCAATGTTGATGTGAGCAAACTCGGTGAAATGACGGGTAACATGATGCTTGCATGGCTTACTGATGGCAATCTTGACGCAACAGGTGTGAAAGATGACTACACATACTATGTGCTGTCGTATAAATGGAAAGACCCACAGGGTAACAGCCATCCCACTGCTGAAGAAATTGCTGCCAATAACTATGTAGAGAAATTCGTAAGGTCGGCAGCCGCTCATCTGAAAGACAATTCTGCATACATCCGCTTGAGTACTGCTGCTGTTAATCCTAACTTCTACAAGGCTGTCGACATCGTCTTCGACGGTGAGGAAGGTGGACTCAATGGTATCACAGACCTGACCATCGGTGGCAACAATGGCGCACAGCAGGGTGAGAGCGACAGTTATTACACGCTGAGTGGTCAGAAGATTAACAAGCCCACCATGCCTGGTATCTATGTGAAGAATGGCAAGAAAGTGTTTGTAAAATAAGTATTCATCATATTCAAAGAACAACCCAATGAAAAAAACATATCAATTGCCAGTTACAGAGGTAGTTGCCATCCAACTCATGGGCAGTATGCTCGATATTGACAACCAGAAGTTTAGCGATTTCACTGAGGGTGGCGATGCTAACACTGCGAGCATGTTCGAGGAGGAGGACTTGCAATTTAGTTCAAGCACCAGCCTTTGGGATGAATAAACAATGAGCGCGTGATATACCAATCGGGGGGATGCAGCCGCATCCCCCCGATTTTATTGCTTTAGGGTCGTGGGTGCGTTAATAGCCTCTTCTTTCTTTTCGCATTCTCATCATTCTTTCGGAGAAGCCACCTTCTCTTAAGAAGGCTTTTTCTAAACTCTCCAGTTGTCGGAAGAGCAGGTAATCTTCAAGAAGTTCCTGCAAACTTGTTTTGGCTATATTAAGCAGTTTGATTTCTGTTTTGGATGATGTTGAAGACGCACTCCCTCAACGATGTTTTGTTTCCCTGAGCGTGCCGCTAGCACCATCTGGTCGATGGTGCTGTTTCCTCTCTACAAAAAAAGATTACAGAAGAAGTAAGTCATCTCATAGATGACAGCCGTCTTCTGGTAGGAGCGGAGTTGGCGGTAATCGCCAACAGGGCGGATGAGTCGGTCGTTGGGAGGGTATTATTCATGATTTTCATGATTCTTAGGGTTTTTAGGGCCTTTAGGGTCGCTGCTCAGACCATAAGGGCTCTAAGGTCACTAAGGCTTCTTGGGCCTCAATGGGCTCTTTTGCTCCCTTTTGTTCTTATTTATTCAGAATAATATCAATAATCATCGTTACGTCATAGATGTTGACGAAACTGTCGTTGTTGATGTCGGCCTCTGCTTTGTGGAAGTTGGTGGTGTCGAAGCCGAGGATGTAGTCTATCATGAGGGTCACATCGTAAATGTTGATGAAGCCGTCGTGATTGACGTCACCTAGCATGTGTCGCACGCTGATGGTGAAAGGTTGATTGGTGGCAATGGTGTTGTCGCTGTGGATGCATGAGAATATGGCATTGGCCAACTCACCCTCGTAGGTGCCTGTATCCAAATCGTCAGAAGCCGTGAACTGCAACATGACGATGTCGCCTTCGTTGTCGGCCATGCTGCTTAAGCCATCCATTGTGATGTTCATCGTCCAAATGCCATCTTCTGTAGAGGTGAAGGTTACCATCGGCTCACTGCCGAAACGGTCGCTCAGTGAATAGCGTGGGGTGCCTTCCTCGTCGGTGAGAAGAGTTACTCCTTCTGGCAAAGAGAAACTGAAGGTAAAGCCCTTCATCACCCGCTCGGCATGCAGGGCAGAAAGCGTGAGGGTGGTGGGGGTGCCAGGCTGTGCTTCCGCAGCCTCCACTGTCACCACTTCTTCGATTGCATTGATGGTCGTGAACTTCTTCCAAAGCGTGTTTTTCGTGTATCGTGTCCTGTAATGTCCCGGCACATAGAGGGGTTTGCCATTCATTGCGGTAGAGAAAGTGCTCTGCTCGATGCCTGGGCACGCGATGGCAAAACAGGTGATGCGCTCGATGTTGGAACAGTTGGCATAGGCGCTGGTGCCGATATATTTCAGTGTGGCAGGGAGTTCCAGTTCTGTGAGTTTGCTGCAGCCCTTGAATGCCGACTTCGAAATGGTATCGAGTTGAGCAGGCAGCGTGATGTTGGTGAGATAGCGGCAGAGGTTGAAACCGGAGTCACCGATTTTCGTTACGGTGGCGGGGATGGTATAGGTGCCGCTCTTCCGCTGCGGACAGGTGATGAGTAGCGTGATGTCGTGGTTGAAGAGCACGCCGTCCACGCTGGCATAATGCTCGTTAGCTGTATCCACATCGATGTCGGTGAGCAAGGAGCAGCCTGTAAATGGGGCATCGCCGATAGACGACACGTTGGCAGGAATAAATATCGTAGGAAGGAGGGTACAGTTGGCGAACGCCCTGCTACCGATGGAAGTGAGCCCTACGGGCAGTTCTATCTCCTGCAGACTGCAGCAGTCTTCGAATGCCTTGTCGCTGATAGTGGTCACCGTGGAAGGGATGGTCAACTGGGTAAGGCTCTGGCAATAGTAAAATGCCAGTTCACCAATGGAGGTCACTGTGGGGGGAAGGGTGACTGATGATAACTTACGGCAACCATAGAACGTGCCGTCTTCGATGATATTAATTTCGTCGGGGATATTCACCTCCTTCAGCGCAGAACATCCACTGAAGGCGTTGGCACTGATATACGCCAGCGACTGGGGCAGCGTTATTTTTGTGAGCGAGGCACAACCGTTGAATGCCGAGCGGGCGAGCACGGTGACGCTCTCTGGCACGACAAACTCCCCGGTTGTAGCACCTGGACATGCCAGGAAGAGGGTCTTGTCTTGGGTATACAACACGCCGTCGACCGTGCAGTAATATGTGTTTTCCTCGGGCACATCGATGAAGGCGAGTTGGGGATCGGCTGCAAAAGAACCCTCGGCAATAGCGGTAATGGTAGTTGGCAGGGTGACAGAGGTGAGTTTGTCGCAATAGGCGAAGGCACCACCGCCTACACCGGTCACCGTATACTCCACACCGTTCTCTGTAAACGACGCGGGAATGACCACATCGCCCTCGTATCCACCGCCGAAGCCGATGCTGATGGAACTGCCTCCGCCACCCTCGGTCTCGGAGATGACTTTCACGGTATTGTCGGTGAGGGTCTCGTAATAGATGCCGTCGTGGATGATGACTTCGGCGGGGGTAGCAAGCGCGAGGCTCAGGGATGCGATTATGATAATGAAGATTTTTTTCATCTTTAAGGGCTTAATGGGCATTAGGGGCTTTAGGGATTATGGGACGCTGCAAAGATACAAAAAAAACTTTATTTTGTGGCTTTATCTCGCTTAAAATCACCAACTTTGAACAGCCTAATACAAATCAGATATTATCCTAATCGACATAAATTAATAAAACTATCCTTAACGCATCCTTTTTGTGAGTATAAGCAAATGAAGCGGGGCGTCAATCAACGCCCCGCTTCATTTGCTTATAGTAACTATAATAATCTCTTAAAATTTTGCCATCTTAATGGCATCGATGGCGCACTCCTCGCCTTTGTTG
This sequence comes from uncultured Prevotellaceae bacterium, assembly GCA_900315455.1. Taxonomy (GTDB): domain Bacteria; phylum Bacteroidota; class Bacteroidia; order Bacteroidales; family Bacteroidaceae; genus Prevotella. The sequence continues at coordinate 178,572 of OMZE01000001.1, forward strand.
CCGTATGTACCACCACTGCGGTCGCGGGCTTGCTGGATGGTGTCGGTAGTGAGAAGTCCATAAATCACAGGAATCTCGCTCTTCGCGTTCAGCCGTGCAATGCCGTAGGTCACGCCCTGGCAGATATAGTCGAAATGAGGCGTCTCGCCACGTATCACGCTGCCAAGGATGATGATGGCGTCGTAACCACCGTTGAGTGTCATTTGATGGGCACCGTAAATGAGTTCGAAACTGCCGGGGACGGTCTTCACGTGGATGTTCTCGGGCAACGCACCGTGTTTCTCGAGCGTGCTCACCGCGCCCGACAACAAGTTGTCGGTAATCTCGCTGTTCCATTCCGAAACGACAATGCCAAAGCACATATTGCTCGCATCGGGAATCTTGGAGATGTCGTAGGACGACAAGTTGTGGAGTGCTGTGGCCATCTTATTTCTTCAGGTATTCGATATACTTGTCGATGTCTTGCTGAACAGCAGCGCCAAGGTATTTCTCCTTGATGGTCTCAAACATCTTCAGGGCCTCGTCGTTCTTCTTCTGTTCCATGAGAATGAGACCGGCCTTCTGTAATGCGATGGGAGAGATGGTGGTGTTGTAACCCAACTCCGAAGCGCCATCGGCCATATTCACGGCTTTCTGGTAGCACTCTACGGCCTTGTCGAGTTGCTTCACGTTGGCATAAGCATCACCCATGGCGATGATAGCCATCGGACTGACCATCATGTCGCCCTTTGGACTGAACTGGTCGAAATATTTCACAGCCTCCTGCCACTTGTCGAGTTTGGCGTAGCAAAGACCGGCATAGAGGTTGGCAAGGTTGCCTGCCTTTGTGCTGCTGTAGTCGCTGGCAATCTGAATGAAACCAGGGTTGCCGATGCTGTCACCCTTCAGTGCCTTCTCGAAGTCCTGTGCGGAGAAGAGTTCCTGACACTTTGCCATGGCGGTGCTGGCTTTCTCGTTGCGCGACGTAGCGTAGTTGTGGTACGCGATAACGCCTACAACGATGAGTACCAGCGCGATGAGGCTGGCGATGATAGCCTTCTTGTTTTTGTTGAAAAAGGCTTCCGACTTGTTGATGGTCTCAATCATTTCCTGATTGCCCTTGCTGATTTGTTCCTTTTTTCTCTTTGACATTTTATTTGTTTATTTGGATTTTCTCATACTGTTAATATTACCCCTGACGAGGTCACTTTTTTTGCGACGCAAAATTACTCATTTTATCCCATACCATGAAATTTATTGTCGACTTTTTTCGTTTTTCACCCGCAAATGGCGTAACTTTGCAAAAAATAGGTTGATTCTACCCATGATACTCAAGAATATTTCCATCGTCAATTACAAGAACATCCTCTCTGCCAACGTAGAACTCTCGCCGAAGATGAACTGCCTTTTGGGGCAGAATGGCATGGGAAAGACGAATTTCCTCGATGCCGTGTATTTCCTGTCGTTCTGCAAGAGTGCTCACAATGCCATCGACTCTCAGGTCATCGCCCACGATCAGGACTTCTTCATGATAGAGGGTGAGTATCAGAATGAGGATGGTGGAAGCGAACTGGTGTACTGTGGCATGAAACGCGGTCAGAAGAAGCATTTCAAGCGCAACAAGAAGGAGTATAAGCGGTTGGCGGAGCATATCGGACTGATTCCACTCATCATGGTGTCGCCTTCCGACTCGCTCATCATAGATGGGGGAGGAGAGGAGCGGCGCCGGCTTATCGACATGGTCGTCTCGCAGTATGACAGGGCTTATATCACGGCATTGCTCAACTACAACAAGGCCTTGCAACAGCGCAATGCGCTGCTCAGGCAGGAAGAGGAGCCCGACCTGTCGCTGCTCGACATTTGGGAGCGACAGATGGCAGAGGAGGGCGAGAAGGTGTTTGTGAAGCGAAAGGCTTTCGTGGAGCGGTTTATCCCGGTGTTTCAGGAGATTTATTCACGCATCTGCCAGTCTGCGGAGAGTGTCTCGGTGGAGTATGTGTCGCACTGCCAACGGGGACCGTTGCTTGAGGTCATCCAGCGCGACCGTCACAAGGACCGTGCCGTGGGCTATTCGCTTCATGGCATCCACCGTGATGAGTTGGACCTGAGACTTGGGGGATTCCCGATGAAAAAGGAGGGGAGCCAGGGACAGACGAAATCTTTTGCCATCGCCCTGAAACTGGCGCAGTTTGACTTCCTCCGCCATACAAACAGCCAGACTACACCGCTGCTGTTGCTCGACGACATCTTCGACAAACTCGATGCGTCGAGGGTGGAGCAGATCGTAAATATTGTGGGGAGTGATGATTTCGGACAGATTTTCATTACTGACACCAACCGCGACCACCTTGACCAAATCTTGAAAAGCGGCAATATCCCCCACTGCATCTTTGATGTAAAGGATGGGGAGATAAGGAAGATGAAAGATTAAAGATTAAAAAAATTGTTGTACGGCCAATTTGATTTCTTTACCATTAATCTTTAGTTATAGTCTTTGTTGTTTTGTGCTCTCTGTGTTGATATAAATATGTTTAGAAAAGAAGTGAAGCCAGTCGATGATCTCGTGAGGCAATACCTGCGGTTTACGGGATTGGAAACGCCGCTACTGCAACGGCGGCTTATCGACGCGTGGCCAGAGGTCACCGGACCTACTGTGGCGAAGTATACCCAGCAGCGGTTCATCCACAACCAGACGCTCTGCGTGAAAATCACGAATGCGGCACTGCGGGCCGAACTCTCGATGATGCGCACGCAATTGGTGAAGCGTCTCAATGAGCATATCGGCTCACAAGTCATCGCCGATGTGCGCTTGTTCTGACACGTTCCGCCGTTCCGCCGTTCCGCCGAATTTGCAATTCGGCGGAAGTGAGTATAAGCATTTGTAATGCGCCTATGAAAATACCCTTCTAGAAAATTCAGCCTCCGTTCAGCCGAATTTGCAATTCGGCTGAAATGAGTATAAGCATTTGTAATGCGCCTATGTGTTTCTCGGATTAGAAATCCTGATACTCACAGCGTCGGAATTACAAATTCCGACGAACAACACATTTTCAATGCGCCTATGTGTTTCTCGGATTACAATTGGCTTTCCCTTCGGCCGCCGACCGTTGGTTCCTGATACTCACAGCGTCGGAATTACAAATTCCGACGAACAGCGCATTTGCAATGCGCTTAATAATACTGCTCAGAATCGCACGACTTCTATGTCCAACAACCCTTTCTCTCCCACATAGTTTTGTGCAGAACTATACAGATAGTCCTCAGCCCTTGCCACTATCTCTGCCCGCACGGGGTTTTGATGTATGTAGTTGACTTTCTGCCAAAGAAACTCCTGCGTATAAATCTCCTCTATATGGTTGCCCTCTTGCCAGAAACGGTAATTAGTGATACGGTGGTCGTTGGCCCCTGCGAAACGGAAGCGATCAATCATCCAAGCGCGACGACTCTCATGTTCATCCGTTTCCAAAATTCCCAGAATCTTCTTGTTCGTATACTTCTTGAAATCTCTCAGAATGTCTCCTATTGTTTGCTCTCCTTCTGTGCTGACAACCATGTGTAGATGGTTTGTCATAAGAACCCATGCATATATCCGCAATCCCTTGTATTGTTGACAGTAGTCGAGTGACTCAATAATGATATGACGATATGTAGGACGTGAAAAAATATCTACCCAGTCAATAACCGTTGAGGTCGTAAAATAGAGTTTTGTGGTGAGAGGAATCATTGGGAATCGATTAGGATATACACACGCTCAGCCGAATTGAAATTCGGCTGAGGGGTGTCTTTTTCCATATTTCAAATTAATCGAATTACAAATTCTTATACTCCATGCAAGCGAATTGCAAAACTGCGATAAAGCGAGTGTAGTGTGCAAATACATTTGAACACTGCCGAGCGTGAGCAGTTTATCTAAATTCTCCTGAACGTGAGGCATAGGATATTTTATCGAATTACAAATTCTTATACTCCATGCAGGCGAATTGCAAATTCGCCTGAACGGTGTCGTGACTTTTATTTGGATGGGAAAGCCTTTCCTTCCTTGAAAACCTGGAGGGCTTTGAGGATGGTTGGGTCGTCGACGTTGAGATACTCCATCCATGCCTGTTCGTCGAGCATGTTGTAGATGATGCGGCTGTTGATGTACTTGTCGAGGAGTGAGTGCGATTTCTGTATCATCAGGTTGCGGCGCTGCAAACCGTTCTTCTCGGCATAAGTGGCGAAGTGTTCTACCAGGTTCTGCCGTCTCAGATAGGAAAGGAGGGCGCTCATCGACTTCATCGACTTCATCTTATCGCGGTTCTCGTCGGTATATTCAAAGGCATATTGCAGAATCAGCCCGCTGATAGCAGCCTCCTTGTAGTAGGACGTGATGTTGGTGGTGTCTTCCGGAACAAAGATGTCGGGCGTGATGCCACCACCTCCATATACTGTGCGGCCGATGCGGGTGTGGTAGGCGGGGCCGGTGTGCTTGATGCTGTCTTGTGAGAAATACTCTCCATGTTGGTAACGCAGGAGCAGTTCCTCCTCATAGTCTTTGTCCTTGCCGTCGGCGTATGGCTTCTGGATACATCGTCCGGAGGGAGTGTAATAACGGGCGATGGTCAGTCGGATGAGTCCGCCGTCGGCGAAGTCCATCTGTTGCTGCACCAGTCCCTTACCGAACGACCGACGTCCGATGACCGTACCGCGGTCGTTGTCCTGGATGGCGCCGGCGAAGATTTCCGAAGCGGATGCTGAACCCTCGTTGATGAGCACCACGAGGGGGATGTGCTGATAACTCCCTTTTCCCGTGCTCTTGAACTCCTGACGGGGCTGCTTACGTCCCTCGGTGTAGACAATGCGGCAGTCGCGTGGCAAGAACTCATCGGCAATCTGTATGGCAGAGGTCATATAACCGCCGGAGTTGTCGCGGAGGTCGATGACGAGGTTCTCGAAGCCCTCTGCTTCCAGGCGTGCGAGAGAGGAGAGCACCTCGCCCCATGTGTTCTCGCCGAAGTTCTTGATTTTGATGTATCCTGTGTTCTTGTCGAGCATATAGGTGGCGCTGATGCTGCTTGTGGTGATGTCGTCGCGCGTCACGGTGTAGTATTTCACGTCTTTCTGGTGGTAGCGCAGCACGCCAATCTTCACCTTCGTGCCCCGGGGACCTTTCAGGCGGCGCATAGCCTCCTCGTTGGTTACCTCCTTGCCGACAAACGGCTTGTCATCAACACTCACGATTTTGTCGCCGGCGAGCAGTCCGGCACTCTCTGCCGGTCCTCCCTCGATGACATTCTGTATATGAATGGTGTCCTTGCGTATCACAAACTCTATGCCCACTCCCGAGAACGATCCTTTCAGGTCGTCGGTGGCAGTCTGCACGTCCTTGGCGCTGATATACACCGAGTGTGGGTCGAGTTCTGCCAGGATTTGAGGGATGGCTTTCTCCACCAGGTCGTTCATGTTGACGCTGTCCACATACTGGTCGTCGATGACATGCAGTAGGTTGTTGAGGCGGTTGCTGCCCGAATTGATGATATTGAGGCGGTTGCCGCTGAAGTGGTTGGCGTAGAACGTGCCGATGAGTATGCCGACAATCACGCAGAGTGCGAGGAGCAGCGGCATATAACGGTTCGATTTATTCAGATTCATTCTCGTTGATGTTGATATATGTTAATTCGATATTGGCGCGGCGGAGCAGGTCAATTCCATCGGTCAGTCGGTACATCTCGCCATATACCACGCGTCTGATGCCCGACTGTATGATGAGTTTCGAACACTCCAGGCATGGCGAGGCAGTGACATAGAGCGTAGACCCTTCGCTGTTGTTGTTGCTCCTTGCCAGTTTGGTGATGGCATTGGCCTCGGCGTGCAGCACATAGGGCTTAGTGACGTTGTTGTCGTCTTCGCAGACGTTCTCGAAACCGCTGGGCGTGCCGTTGTAGCCATCGCTGATAATCATCTTGTCTTTCACCACCAGCGCTCCCACCTTGCGGCGTACGCAGTAACTGTTCTCCGCCCAGATTTGTGCCATGCGGAGGTAGCGTTTGTCGAGCAGGTGCTGTTTCTCTTTGTCGGTCATTTCTTGCGGGGTTTTTGCTGGGTGGATTTTGGGCGGCGTATGCCGTTGCGGCGCAGCAGGGCGTCGATGGTTGGCTCGCTGCCACGGAACCGCTTGTAGAGCGTCATGGGATGTTCTGTACCACCTCGTGAGAGGATGTTGTCGCGGAACCGCTGTGCCGTTTCGCGGTCGAAGATGCCATGCCGCTTGAAGACGCTGAAGGCATCGGCCTCGAGTACTTCCGCCCATTTGTAACTGTAGTATCCTGCGGCATATCCTCCTGCCATGATGTGTGAGAACTGTACCGACATACAGGTGTCGGGCAGTTGCTTGAACACCATGGCGCGCTCCCATGCTTTCTTCTCGAAGGTGATGATGTCTTCGGTAAGTTCCTCGCTTCGTGAGTAGTAGGCCATGTCGAGGAGTCCGAAACTCACCTGTCGCATACACCCGTAGGCCACCATGAAGTTGCGGCTCCGCACGATGCGGTCGATCAGTTCGTCGGGGAGTGGTTCGCCGGTTTGGTAGTGGAAGGCGAAAGTGCGCAGGAAGTCTTTCTCAATGGAGAAATTCTCCATGATTTGTGACGGCAGTTCCACGAAGTCCCACCACACATTGGTTCCCGACAGACTCTCAAACCGGGTGTTGGCAAACATGCCGTGGAGGGAGTGACCAAACTCATGGAGGAAGGTCTCCACTTCGCCGAGGCTCAGCAGCGACGGCGCGTTCTCTGTGGGTTTGGTGAGGTTCATCACCACGCTCACATGCGGACGGACGTTCTCTCCCTTGCGGTTGATGTACTGCCCTTGGAAACTTGTCATCCATGCTCCGCCTTGTTTACCCTTGCGTGGGTGGAAGTCGGCGTAGAACACGGCGAGGTAACTGCCGTCGCGGTCGAACACTTCGTAGGCCTTCACGTCGGGATGGTAGACGGGAATGTCGGGGTTCTCCTTGAAGGTGATGCCGTAGAGGGTATGGGCCAGTCCGAATACTCCCTCGATGACCTTCGACAGTTCGAAATACGGTCGGAGCATCTCGGAGTCGATGTCATATTTCTTCATCTGCAACTGGTAGGAGTAATGGCTCAGGTCCCAGGGCTCGAGCACAAAGTCACGTCCCTCGACTTTCCGCGCAAGGCGTTCGATTTCGCGCAGTTCCTTCTCTGCCGTGGGCTTGTAGGCCTCGATGAGTTGGTCGAGCAGATGGTACACATTGCGGCGGTTGCTCGCCATGCGCCGTTTCAGAACGAAGTCGGCGAAACTGCGGAAACCCAGCAGTTGTGCCCGTTCGCGGCGGAGGTTGACGATGCGCTTGCAGATGGCGAGGTTGTTGTTCTCGTTGTCGTGGGTGCAGATGGTGTTGGATGCCATGTAGAGTTGCCGGCGCAGTTCACGTCGGGTGGAGTATTTCATAAACGGTCCCATGCTCGGGCCGTCGAGGGTGAACACCCAACCCTCCAGACCGCGGTCTTTCGCCTCCTGAGCAGCGGCCTCGCGCACCCGTTCGGGCAGTCCGTCGAGGTCGGCCTCATCGGTGAGGTGGAGGGTGTAGGCTTTACGGTCTTTGCGTAGGTTTTGAGAGAACTGCAGGGAGAGCATGCTCCCCTCCTCATTCATTTTCCGCAAGAGGGCTTTTCCCTCTTCGTCGAGGAGTGCACCGCTTTTGGTGAATCCGTCATACACGTTGTCGAGAAGCATCTTCTCCTCGGGAGTGAGGCGGCGGTGGTGCAGGTGTACGGCCTTGATGCGCTCAAAGAGCGCCTTGTTGAGCGTCACGTCGTTGGCATGCTTGGTGAGCATGGGCTCTATCTTCTGCGCCAGGGCGTCCATCTCGTCGGACGACTCTGCGCTGAGGAGGGTGAAGAACACGGTCGACACCCTGTCGAGCAGCCCGTAGTAGCCGCTGTCGTCGTCGGTATTGATGATGGTATTGTCGAAAGTGGGCTTGGCGGGGTTGTTGATGGTCTTGGCGATTTGCTCGTCGTCGCGCCTGATGCCTTCGATGAAGGCCTCTTCATAGTCCTCAAGCCTGATTTTGTCGAAGGGGATGGTGTCGTGGGGCGTGTTGAACGCCTCAAAGAAAGGGTTGACACGATGGGTGGTGTCTTTAGGGTCTTTGGGGTCCTTTGGGTCGTGGGTGGTATTGTCCATTGTTGCTTTGCTTTTATTCCAATCATTGACAGGCACGATGGGTTTTGCCTGCATGGTTTTTAATCATGCAAAAGTAAGCAAATCCCACCGAAAAGCAAAATAATTATACAAAGTTTTAATTTTACTTGGCAAGAGTGGGGGTGGATAATGTTTTTTTTAATAACAATTCACAACTGTTTAGGAGCCTTAGGTATTGATTCTACTTAGAGTCTTCAGCGACTATTCTTCCTCGGGGGTGTCGAGGATTTTCTGGCCGCGCACCTTCTCCTTGGAGGATATTCCGCTCTTGATTTCGATGTTGATGCCATCGCTCAGACCCGTGGTGACCTTGCGGCGCTCGAAGAGTTGATGCTCGCCGTCATTGCCCTTGACCACGTATACGTATGTGTCGTTGCCCTCAAACGCGATGGCGCTTTCGGGAAGGGTGATGACCTGGCGGGCACTGGCCAACTCTATTTCTGCGTTGGCACTGTAGCCTGAGCGGATGCGGCTTCCTCCCGAGAGGTGTACGGCAGCCTTGATTTCAAACTGGTTGGCGCCATTGCTCTCCGTGGCTTTCGGGGAGATATATTCCAGCGATGCGCTGAATCGATAGTCTTGCAACGCGCCTATGGTGATTTTCATCGGCATGCCGGTGACCAGTTGACCCACTTCGGTCTCGTCGATATTGCCTCTGAAGATGAGGTCGCCCATGTTGGCCACAGTGGCTATTGTCGTACCGTCGTTGAAGGTGTTGCTCAGAATGACGGAGTTGCCCACCTTCACGGGGATGTCGAGGATGATGCCGCTGATGGTGGAGCGGATGAGGGTGCTGCTGGCACTGGCGTTGCTTCGTGAGACACCATCGCGCACCACTTCGAGGTTGTCGGTGGCTGCCTTCACCTCTTCGCTGGCCTGGTTGAAGGTCTGCAACGACTTCTCATATTCTTCGCGGCTCACCAGCCCTTTCTCGTAGAGCACCTTCTCACGCGAGAAATCGTTCTGTGCCTGTCCGACATTGATACGTGCGAGACGAAGGCGGGCCTCCGCCGAACTCAGTTGGTTCATGTCGGGGATAACCTTTACCTTGGCGATGACCTCTCCTTGCTGCACTTGGTCGCCGGCCTCTTTGAGAATTTCGGTGATGATGCCTGAAATCTGCGGCTTCACGCTCACTTCGTTGCGTGGCTCTATCTTCCCGGTGACGATAGTGGTCTTCACAATGTCACCATATTTGGGCGTGAGTTCCTCGTACACCTCAGGCTGGGGCTGAGATTTCTTCCATAGAAACACGAAGGTGCCGACAAAGATGAGCAGCACAAACAGGGCAACGATGATTTTAAAATATTTCTTCATTTTTTATTATAGTGACGTTAATGTCTATAGTGACTATAGTGACTATAGTGACTATAGGTACTATAGTGTCTTTAAATCTTTCGGAATCTCATTCATCCCGCATGGCATCTACGGGTTTGATGGACATGGCACGGGCTGCTGGGGCAAGGCCGGCGAGGACTCCGAGGATGCTGAGCATGACCACGGCTCCGATGGCGGTCCAGAAACCCACCTGGAAATGTGTCTCCACGATGCCGTCGGTAGTATTTCCCATCTCCAGCATCTCGAGAATCAGCACTGCCAGCAGGATGCCGCTCATGCCCGCCACGATGGTGAGCACGATGCTCTCGGTGATGATTTGCGACAGGATGTTGGTGGGGGTGGCTCCTATGGCCCTACGTATGCCAATCTCGGTGGTGCGCTCCCGCACCGTCACCATCATGATGTTGGATACACCGATGGCTCCTGCCAGGAGGGTGCCAATTCCGACGAGCCAGATGAGGAAGTTGACCCCGGCGAAGAGGCTGTCGAGCAGGCCGAACATCACCTCGGTGTTGAAGACCATCACTCCCTTTTCATCGGTGGGGTCTACTTGGTGAGCGCGGGCGATGACCTCGCGCATCTTCGAAGTGATGTTGCTCATGACCACGCCATGGCGCGCCGTAACGCAAATCATGTGTACGCTGTCGCCCATGTTGTACGTCTGCTGGAGGAGCGTCAGGGGCAGGCACACAGCATCCTCGGCACGTCCGTTGATGCTCATATTGCCCGAACTGTAGTCTACCCCCACCACGCTGTAGTAGGTCTTGTCGATGCGGATGGTCTTGCCGCAGGGGTCGCCTCCTTGTGGGAACAAGTCTTTGTATACATGTTTTCCGATGACGCACACCTTGCGGCGCTGGCTCATGTCCATGTCGTTGATAAACCGGCCATAGCGCAGTTTGGGCGTTTCCACACGGGCATATTCTGGAGAGAGGCCTTTCATCGAACAACTCTTTTTCTTTTCACCGTTGACGGCGGTGCACCCCCAGCGTGACACCATCGGAGTGACCACATCGAGTTCCGGCACTTGGTCGCGCAGACGTTCCACGTCGAGGTATGACATGCACCAGGAGCGTCCCTTCCTCATGCCGGCATAGGGCTTTGTTGTGGGTTGTGCCCATATCAGGGCAGAGTTGGTGGCAAAACCCTCGAAATTGTTGCTGAGCATCTCCTTCATGCCATTGCCGCCTCCGATGAGTGTCACGAGCATGAACACGCCCCAGAACACGCCGAACCCGGTAAGGAACGTGCGGCTCTTGTTGCGCGACAAGGTGTCGAGAATCTCGCGGTAGCGGTCGATGTCTATCTTCATAACTCAAAAAAGAGGTTAGTCGGCGCGGAGTGCTTCTATCGGACGGATACGTGCGGCTTTGCGTGCCGGCATCAGTCCTGCTATCGTGCCGGCGATGATCATCACCATCGTGGCTTCCAAACAGACGTCGAATCCCACGGTGGGGTTGACGAACATGGTGGCCTCAAAGAGGCCGGAGTCTACTTTCATATTGCCGACAGTGGAGTCCATATACAGGTTGGCTCCGATGCCGGCCATCATGCCTATCAGTCCGAAGAACGTGGTGATGAGCACGCTCTCGATGAGGATGAGCCTAAGTATCGAGGCGGGCGTAGCGCCGATGGCCTTTCGTATGCCAAACTCGCGTGTGCGCTCTTTCACCGTGATGAGCATGATGTTGCTCACCCCCACGATGCCGCTTAGCAGGGTGAAAATGCCGATAATCCACAATGCGGTGCGGATAATGGAGATGCCTTTGTCCATCTGCAGGTTCATCGTGAAACGGTTCCATATCCATATCGCGCTCTCGTCGTCAGGGGCGGCATGGTGGTTGGTGTTGATGCGTGCCTGATAGCCATTCTCAAAGGAGTCGTTGGCTTCCTCGGTCTCCAGGCCATGGAACGTGAACACGATGTTGTCGGCACGGTCGCCGAGGTTATACATTGTGCGCAGGGTGGTGAAAGGCACATAGACATTGCTCTCGAAACGGCTCTTGTCGCCCTGGTACACTCCTGCCACAAGGAAGGCGATGTTGTCTACCTTCACATGCTTGCCTACGATGGATAGTGGAGAGTGGGGATTCAGTTCCTTGGCCTGGGCATCGTCGATGACGATGACCTTGCGTTGGTCGTTGATGTCGGCCTGGTTGATGAACCTTCCCGCCACCATCTCACGTTTGTTGATTTGCTGCTCGTTGGGATAGACACCGAGCAAACCGCCACTGAAGTAGTTGTCGCCTAAACTGATGGTGACGCCCTGTCGCTCCACCTGAGCGCCAACACCGTCGACGTTGGCATTGAAATCATTGAGGGTGGTCTTGATATCGGGGTCATCGAGCGTGATGCGGCGCCCTTCCTGCAAACCCTCATGGGCTTTCGACGTCATGCCGCCACCCACCTCCATGGAGTTGCTCATGTATCGGTCGGTATTTTTCAGTTCGGCGTTGATGAGACCATTTCCGCATCCTAGGAGAAAGATAAGCATGAAGATGCCCCACGCCACGGCGAAACCGGTGAGCGTGGTGCGCAACTTGTTGCGCTTGGCGGTACTCCATATTTCTTCTAGGATGTCGTACATGGCGTTACGTGTTTTGGCTTATTTCATTCTGCCGTTGATGCCGAAGGGGGATGCGTCGTGGTCGAAGTTTTCTTCTATCAGTCCGATTTGACCATCCTTGATATGCACGATTTTATTCGTTTCGTTGGCGACGCCACTCTCGTGTGTGACGACGACGATGGTCATACCCTCGTTGGTGTTGAGGTGTTTCAGCAGTTGCATCACTTCTACGCTCGTCTTCGAGTCGAGTGCGCCAGTGGGCTCGTCGGCAAGGATAATAGCTGGCTGGGTGATAAGGGCTCGCGCGATGGCCACCCTTTGTTTCTGTCCGCCGGAGAGTTCGTTAGGGTAGTGCTCCGACCATTCTGCCAGTCCCAGCCTGTCGAGGTATTCCATGGCCATGCGGTGCCGTTTCCTTCGGCTCACCCCTTGGTAGAACAGGGGCAGTTCCACATTCTCCACAGCGGTCTTGAAACCGATGAGGTTGAACGACTGGAAGATAAACCCAATCATATGGTTGCGGTATTTCGCCGCCTTGCGCTCGGAAAGGTTCTTGATAAGCGTGTCGTTGAGGTAATAGTCGCCGGAGTCGTAGTTGTCGAGGATGCCGAGGATGTTGAGCAACGTCGATTTTCCCGAGCCCGACGCACCCATGATCGACACAAACTCACCCTTCTCGATGTCGAGGTCGATGCCTTTGAGCACATGGAGCGGTTGTGCGCCATAGTAGGTCTTGTTGATGCCTTTCAGGTGTATCATCGTGTAAGGTGATTAGGGTAGGGGTGGCAGGAAACCTTGGCGGCGCAGGGCAGTGAGCAGACCTTCCGACATGGCTTCGTTGTCGCGACGTGTATATCGGCAATCGGTGAACACCTGCGCGAGGTTTGACTTGCAGTTGATGCGCACAAACTCCTTGTTCTCTGCCAGTTCTTCCTTGGCAGCATAGAGATGGTTGATGCGTTGGGTGGTATAGGGCATATATGTCTCCTGGTGGACAAAGGCCTCTGTGGTGAGGCGATCGGTGAGTGGCGGCTCCTCATCGGGCCATCCCAGGGTGATGGTGGCCACTGGCATGACCAGTTGTGGCAACTGCAGCACATCGATGATTTGCTGGGGCATATAAACTGTCGTGCCCAGGAAGCAGCACCCAAGTCCCTCGTCTTCGGCGAGGTTGCAGAAGGTCTGCGTGAAGAGCAGCGCATCGGTAGCGGCATTGATGAACGAGAGGAAGTTGTCGTAGCCTGCATCGGCATCGCGGGCGGCGCACCAGTCGGTGGTGCGGCGGAAGTCGGCACAGATGGTAAGCACCACGGGAGCCTCGGTCACCATAGGCTGGTTGAAGTGTGCTGGTGCAAGACGTTCCTTCATCGCCGGGTCGCGTGTCACTACCACGCTGTAGAGTTGCAGGTTGCCCATGGTCTGGGTGCGGCTGGCTGAGGCGAGGAGTTGCTGGAGCAGCGACTCCGGCACATCTTGAGAGGTGTATTTCCGGATGGTGCGGCGGGTATTGATATTCATGACAAATTGTTTTGTAGTGGCAAAGTTAGTGCATGATGAGCGAAAACCAAAATAATTTACTAAATTTATTTCGGTTTTGGGCATATCTACACAATAAGAGTGAGGCACAGAGTTAGTGAATATCTCTGTGCCTCAGCGTCTCTGTGGAAGGAAATCATTACTTTGTCCTATACCACCTGTTTACCAGTTGTCGTCATCGTTGCCTACGAGACCGTTTTTGATGGCTTCCTCCACCTTGTCGATGACAGCGTTGGAGTAAGCATGGGTCATGACCAGGGCCTTGGCGCAAGTACGCTTCTGCGGGTCGCTTTCCACAAACGGATAGTGACGTGCAATCTCCCATTGTTCGTCATAAAGGTTGGCATTGGTCTTGTCGTCGGCCTTACGTTTCGAGTCACCAAAGGTACGTTGGTCGGGTTCTGGGAAACTCAGCCATCCACCGCTGACGTCGGCGAGAATGTCATAGTTCTGCACGGTATAGGTGATGCGTACCTTGTTGTCTTTGATATCGAGACGGATGATGGGGGTGATGCTCACAGAGTATTTGTTGAGTGTGCCGGTATGCTCGGCAATGTTCCTTATGGTGGAGGAGACAATGATACAGCCGGCTTCCTTGTCGTTGAGGGTGATGGCCTGCTTGTCTTTGAAGGTGGCGGTGACCCAGTAGTTGAGTGCCACATAGAGTTGCTGTTTCGTCTTTCCGGGTGCTTCGATAATTTCCTGGTAGGTGAGCGACTGGTTCTTGTCGAGTTGCAGCGTATGGGAGATGGTCAAGGCGGCATCCACCCATTTCGAACCATAGCGCTCCTTGGCATATTTTTCCAAGTCACTCGGTTTCATCACTTGTGCCTGTGCACCGACTGTTGCTGTGATAAGGATGGCAACAAACATCCATTTCTTCATCGTTTTCATTTTATTATTTTTTTTTGTTATTTATCGGTTTTGTTTTCCCGGCGTTGTCGTCGGTGGGTGTCTTGTTTGATGACAATGCAAAATTACGGTGCTTTTTTGCGTATGCAATGATTTTTCGTGATTATTTTTCCTTTTCGTTGCGACAAGAAAAAGATTATGCGACAAAAAAAGAGAACGCCTCTTTTTTTTGTCGCATTTGCATATCTGGAAATCTATTCAATACAGAAATCTTGAGACAAAGAGATGGATTATCGTGGATAGTTGAACTGGTTTTCTCACTCCCTTTTCATCAGTAAGAGTCCGATGACAATCCACACGATTTCCCTCACGCGGCAGATGATGCTGACAAAGATGCCCAGGGCTGCCGATAACCCCAAGACGGCAATGGAGATGACGAATCCTCCCTCCTGCACACCCAACTGCATGGGCAGAAAACCGATGAGGTTGGCCATGAACGTGGTGAAAGCCATGATGAGGACGGAGTGGAGGAAGGTGAGCCACAGGCCCATAGGTCCGCCACCACAGTCTACACCGAAGAGAAGCAGCATGAACATCACCTCGAAACTCTGCACATATCTTGAAAGGAACTCCAGTGAGAGACTGGTGTAGAAGGCCCGCTTGTCTTGTTGGTGGAGGGCTGCTATCTGACTGTCGATTTTCTTCAGCGATTCGTCATGGCGTTCGAGGAAGCGCCGGCTCCATCCCTTCAGACCGGGAATCTTGCCTATCCAGCGGATGGTCTTCACCACCATCCCATTGCGGTAGCCTTTCGAAAAGAGGATGAACGCCAAGAGAAACAACGTGGTGATCATGCCCAACAGAATCCAAGTGGTGGTGGTGAGGGGCAGGTCGCCATAGAGTGCCAATGCCAGATAGATGAAAATCGAACTGAACCAGAAGCAGATATGCGCGAACATGTGCATCATGGCATAGAGGATGACCGACGAGGTGGCCGACTTCTTGTCGATGTCTTTCGACAATTCCATGATGCGGTAGGGCTCACCACCCAGACCGCCTACAGGGGTGGCATAATTCAGGGCATATCCTGTGACGGTGAGTTTCATGATGCGCCAGAAACTCACTTTCCCTCCTTCGCCCACGCCACGGATGATACTCTGCCATGCGAGGGCGTTGATGCCGTAGATGATAACCCAAATACCGAGGATGGGTATCAGCCAATAACCCGCCTGGCATAGGTCATGCCACAGTTCCACGAAACTTACATCGAACGTGAACAACATCACCACCACGGTGGCTACACCGAGGAAAAAAAACAGGTTGTTCAGACGCCGACGTGTCCACTTCATGCTGTAATCATCTCTCCTCCATAGGAGAATCTGGTAGTGGTTTTTACGTATTAACGATTTGTTGGGAAGACAGTGTGTTGAAGAACGACAGTTCTTCTGCTATCTGACGAGAGAAACGCTCATGGCGGCCTTTCACATAGAGATAAAGCAGCCACATGATGAAGGTCTCAAACAAGAAATTCATCGCTGGGATGTCGAGCAGACAGAAGAGGAACAGCCATGCCGACCGGAAATTGTAGGTGAGCAGTCCGTTCCATTTCATCAGCGGAAGTGAATGACGGCGGAAGGTATCGCGTACCGACTGAGGGATGTTGTCCGCACTGCCATAACGCTCACGGAGCCTGGCCATCAGACGCTGGAACTGCGGGGTGACCTGCTCTTGCTTGAGTGTGTAGTCGATATAGGATTTTTGGAACAACCGCTCCACCCAACTGGCGTCGGAGGGCATGTTTTCGTAAATCTCACGCTGGCGCTCGGAATTGTCGAGTTCGCTGCCTTTCTCGCCTTTGAGGAAGAACAGATGCACCTGAATGTAGTAGTCGGCAAGCCGTTGCTGTCCTGCCAAACCCCTGATGCCTGACACATAGGCCAAGACGAAAACCACAGCGGTGGCTATGAGCGTGTTGGTGGTGGTGTTGCTGATGCCCAACCATCCAAACTCAATGTCGTGATGCAGATAGAACCGATAAATGAGAGCCGCGTAGATGGGGAAGAACCAGGTAAAACCAGCCACACCGTCGAGGATACGGCCCATGCGGCTCTTCTTTCCCGTCATACGGGCAAGTTGTCCGTCGGTACAGTCGAGGATGTCGGCCACCATCAGTAAGACAATGGCGATGATGTTGTAGACGATGCCCCAACCGTGTTCATAGTAGAAACTGCCGTGGGCAAAGAAAAAAGCGCTCGCCGCCCCGATAAACATCGAGGCAATGGTCACCGTGTTGGGGTGAATGTCGAAACGGGCAAAAAAACAAGAGAGGTAATAGCAGAACGGACGGATAACGTGATAGTCGAGCCAGTCTTCCGTCTCTGCCGACTTCAAGGTGGCCTTGTATTTTTCGTTCATTACAACGGCTTATTTTTCGTTATAGATGCGGAGGATGGTGTCGCAGACGGCCTGTGTCTGCTCCCTGCGGCCCAAAGTGATGCGGACGCACGACTCCAGCCCCTTGTCAGACATAAACTTGATCTTGTAGTCTTCGGCAGCAAGGGCAGCCTTCAGCGGCTCCTTAATCTCTAAGGGATACTTGATGAGAATGAAGTTGGCCACCGACTTGTATACCTTGAATCCCGGCAGATTGCCCAGTTCCTTCTTGTAGAGTTGACGGCCCCAGTCCATCTCATCGGCCACACGGCGGTAGTGGTCGTCGCTGTCAAGGGCGGCGAGAGCCACAGCCTCGGAAAAACGGTTGTAGCCCAGGTACTTGTTCACATAACTGGTAAAGGCGTCGTGACCCTTGCCAATGAAGCCGAAGCCCAGCCGCAGACCGGGAAGACCATAGAATTTGGACAACGTACGCGATATAATCAGGTTGTTGTAGCGTTCTACCAGCGGGGCGATGTAATGGGTGTCGGTGGAGATGAAACTGGCATAGGCCTCATCGATGAGCACGATGGTGTCGGAGGGGATGTTCTCCATGATACGCCCAATCTCTTCAGGTGTCAGTCCGTTGCCTGTGGGGTTGTTGGGTGAGGCGAGGAGGAGCATACGGGGATGGACACGGTTGGTGTAGGCTATCACTTCGTCGATGTCGTAGGCGAAGGTGTCGTCGGTCTCGTGAAGGGGGTACATCTCGAAATTGCCCCCACACTCTCCGGCAATGCGGTTGTAATACCACCAGGAGAACTCGGGGATAAGGATGGTCTTGTTGTCGCCCACCATCAGGAAGTAGTGGACGGTATTCTTGAGGATATCCTCGCCACCATACCCTAAAATCACTTGATTCTCGGGCACACCATATATTTCACTCAGTCGAACCGAAACCACACTCTTCTTGCCCTCATCGTAGATACGGGTGTAGAAACATAAGTCTTTGGGGTCGAAGTTTTTCACAGCCTCAAGAACTTTCTCGCTCGGTTCAAAATTGAATTCGTTTCTATCTAGATAGTTCATACTAATAATGCATTTCGAATGCAAAATTATAAATAATTATCTTTTCAGCCAATTTTTTTCGCTAAATCTTTAATATGTGAATTGTATTGTGCTGTTTTTCCTCCATCAATAGGGCAAAGCCACACAATATTTTTCCATTTCCAATTTCCAATCGGGCGATGTATGGTCTCAATCTTCAATTTCCAATTTGGCCATGCGCTGATACTGTGAAGGTGTGAGGCCGGTGATTTTCTTGAAGGTGCGGATGAAATGGCTCCTCGACTTGAATCCCACCTCCTCGGCGATGGCCTCATTGGTCTTATTGCCGTTGTTGGCGGTGTCGACGAGCCGCTTGCACACTTCGTTGATGCGCTGCTCGTTGAGAAGAGTGTTGAAGTTCTTCCCTAACGTCTCGTTGATGACTTGTGACACGTATTTCGTGTTGGAGTTGACCAATGTGGCCAGTTTGTCGATGGTGAAGTCGTCCTTGCAGAACTCCGCCGGAGTGTGCATCACTTGCCGTATGCGGCTCAGCAGTATCTCCCTACTCTCGTCGGTCAGGCTGCTCGACTTGTAGCGTTCCTGGTCGGGCAACTTGGTTTCGGATTTTTCCAACTTCTCCAACTTCTCTGTATATTCCTGGTAGATGCGCTCCTCTTTCTCCTCCGACTTGAGCAGGGCTACATTCTTCTTGAACAAATCTTTGTTGCTCTCAGATAGTTTCTTGTTCTGGTATATGGTGATTCCCAGGAATAGGAGGGTGAGAAGCAGGCCGATGCCTATGGCCCATGTCACGATGTCGTGGACTCGTTTCTCAGCAGTGAGTTGATGCAACTGTTTCTCATACTTATTGGCCTCGTGGAGAAACTCCATGTCCTTGATCTTCCCATACTCGTTGGCGCTGTTGATGGAGTCTTTCAGTTCCATGTAGCGGTAATTCGCGGCATGGGCCATGTTTATATTGCCCAAACGCTGGTAACAGAGGTCAAGATAGTGGTAGGTGGTGATAAGCATGTCGAGCGAATGGCTCTCTTCCGATTTCCGCTCACAAATACGCAGGTTGTCCAATGCCTTGTCGTATTCGCCTATATCCATATAGGCTTTCGCCATATACAGGTAATTAGGTATTTCATGAGTTTCCTGAAAGTCAAGTCCCTGTGCTATTTCTATGGCTTTGCCGAATTGTGTGATGGCTTCAGTGTACTGCCGGTGGTGAAGTGACTCCATGCCGTCGCAAATCCTGGAGATAAACTGGTAGTTGTTGTCCTTTGGCGAAATGGATAATCTCCTGAAATCCTCTATCAACGGCATTGAGTTCTGCAGGCTGTCCACATTCCAGTTCAGGTCGAGCAGGTTATGGGTGGTATTATAGACAGAGGCCCAGTCTTGTTCCCTTTTACCTATATTATATGCCAGGTCGAGATGTTTGCGGGCATTGTAGTAGTCATTATAATAGATGTAGATACCGGCGATGTTGTTGTGTGTACGATAGGCTACGGAATCGTCGGCCGAATCGAGTGCCTTGGTGAACAAGGAAAACGCAGTGGAGTAGTCGTAACGCAGCATGGCAATGGCGCCGGCATTGTTCAGCGCATACTCATAGGTCTTGCGCTCCTTGTCGTTCATCTTGTTATGGTATCGGCCGATAACCACAGTGAGACATGCCAGTGCCTTGTCGGTCTCGCCCTTCTTGAGGTGAGTCATGCCCTGTTGGTAGACCTCCTCAATAGGAGTATTGGCATATCGTTTATAATACCATTCCGCAGTTTCTGTCTGCGACGCTGCTCGTGTGCTTGTCAAGCCCACGACCAACAAAAGGAGTATGGAAATATACCTGAAAATGCTTATTTTGTGTGCCAATTCTTGAATAGTCACATTGAAATCGAAAGTAATAGTTGTAAATTTCAGATTATTTTGTTATCTTAGCGGCAAAATTAGTGCTTATTTGAAAAATATCAAAACAAATCGTTATCTTTCTAATAAAAAAACATCTAACCTCACTTTGAGATGCAACATATACAAAAGTGCTTAACTACATTTATCGTAACGCTGTTTTTTGCTATATGGGCTGATGCTGTACCGGCAACAGGACGTCTTTACGGTGTCTTCACCACCGAAAAGGGGGAAAGCCTGAGTGTGCGATTGATGGGCGACGAACATCTCAGTTACTGGCAGTCGGACGACGGCCGGTGTTTTCATCTCAATGCATCCAACCAACTCCAGGAAATCAATGCCACCGAGGTGCAGGTGCGCCGCGTCATGCGTCTCATGCCCCAACGCACACCAAGTCTCGGTGATTTCAAGCACTACGAGGGTGCCTACAAAGGCATCATCATACTTGCCGACTTCACCGACAGGCAATTTGGCGAAGGCCATGACCAGGAACTGTTCTTCAATGTCGCCAATACTGAGAACTTCACCAACAGCATGGGGTTCAGGGGTAGTGTGCGCGACTATTTCCTCAGCCAGAGCAGGGGAAAGTTCGACTTCTCCTTCGATGTGGTTGGACCTGTGCAACTCTCACACAGTTACAAGTATTATGGTGAGGATGCCGGCGACGGCTCTTCGCACAACATCCACGGTGGCGAGATGATAGCCGAGGCGTGCCAGTTGGCGGGCGACTCCATAGACTGGGGAAGGTACGACTGGGACGGCGACGGCGAGGTGGAGCAGGTTTTCGTGCTCTTCGCAGGGGAAGGTCAGCACAACAGCACCGACCCCTATACCATCTGGCCTCATAAACACAGCCTGTCGATGAGCGACTATGGCAAAATCCTGCAGTTGGGCGACTATGTCATCGACCAGTATGCGTGCGGCAGCGAGATGTTCACCCCGACGATGATTTCTGGCATTGGCGTGATGTGCCATGAATTCTCTCATTGTTTCGGATTCCCCGAGCACTATGACGCTGCACTGGGTTCATCGGGGCAGTTTGGTATGTATACATGGGATGTGATGGGTATGGGCAACTACAATGGCAATGGTTTCATCCCCGCCGGCTATACGAGTCATGAGCGCATGGTGCTGGGATGGCTCGACCCTATCGAACTGCGTGACGACGAGGTGCAGGTAGACGGCATGATGCCGCTCTCGGAAGGCGGTGATGCCTATATCATCTACAATGATGCCAACCCCAATGAGTACTATTTGTTGGAGAACCGCCAGCAGGTGGGGTGGGACGAGGCGCTTCCCGGACGTGGGTTGCTCATTATCCATGTCGACTTCGACAAGGATATCTGGGAGGCTAATGGCGTGAATGTCATCCAGACATACGGCGCTTTCCAGAACGACCACCAGCGAATGACCATTTTCCATGCCGACAACGACGACCAGAAGACCGATTTCTCCCTTCAGCGCGACCCCTATCCCTATGGCAAGCGCGACTCCCTCACCGATAATTCCATGCCTGCAGCAAAACTCTACACCCCCAATCTTGCCGGAAACAAGTATATGAACAAGCCAATTACTCAAATCAAACGCAATGCCGACCTCACCATGAGTTTCCACTTTGGCAGCGGCACCAGCGGCATCGGTAATGTAGCCACGGAAAATGAGGGCAACAGGGTGAAGATATACCATATCGCAGGAAAAGACGTGTGGGTGCCAGTCGGAGACGGCACACAGCATCATCAAGGAGCGAAATACATTGAATAACCATACATCTAATTATTTATTAAACCTACACGCTTATGAAAAAACTTTTATGCTTAATTGGGGTACTCTTCGCAGTGCTGATGGTTAATGCCCAGAAGACTGTCGATTCACGCCCCGTATCAACCAACCATCCCTATTCCTACATCAGTAAGGAAGACCTGATGCAGTTGGAGAAGATGGTGCCCGAAAGTGCCAAGACGGCACAGCCTAAAGCCCAGAAAGCAATCAAACGCGCTGGCGAAGCCGTGGACACGGTGGAGTACTATGTGGTGTCGCAGAGCACCACGAAGAACTATGCCTTCGCGCCCAATGGTGGTGATATCTTGCCTCACAACGCCGGAATCGCCATCGAGGGAAGTAAGGTGACTTTCCACAATCTCTTCGGGCTCTACAATCCCGCCGACTACTCGCCAACGGTTGAGTATGACTTCACCGGAACGTATGACGAGGCACAAAAGACCATTACCGTGCCCACTTCCACGGTTTTTGCCAATGCCACCATTGTGGCCTCCATCTCCAACTACTATGTCGGTACGCTCGTATGTGGTGAAATCGATGAAACAGGTACGCTTTATCCCGAAGATGAACTCGTCTTCCACGTAGAAGGCAACTTCGAGAAAATTTACACCGACCAGGCTATCGGCATCACCTATACCTTGCCCGACGGAAGCGCATCCTACGGATTGTATAAATCGTTCCGCCGCACATATGCCTGCATACCCGGGGAGAAAGGCGACCTCATCATGTTTAATGAGTCGCTCGACCTGGGGCGCACCTTCCCCAATGTGGATGCAGTGAGAGACTCTGTACCCATTATTAATATAGGTAAGGGCGATGTAGAGTATGTCGTCGATGTGGAGAGCGATCCCGAAGGGTATATCCTCAGTCCCTCGGCTGGTGTGCTCAGCGGCCTGTCATATACTTATGTGGTCTTCGAGTTGGCCGGACCCGAGCCCGTGGATGAGGTTGAAGCCAATGCCCTTATCAATTACGACAATGGCGACAGTGAAGGCAGTTTCGTGGTTTCACTCACCGGTGGCATTGATCCGATGCCCGATTACTCGGCTATAGTGAAGAAAGGCGACTTCACCTTCAATACCTCTGTAGATTTCCCATTCAAGATGGTTGAATTCAACAACGCTCCTGCTGCCATGTCGGGTGTCGAAGGTCAGGCAGGTATTTCCGATCTCTATGTGAAATTCAACGTGCCCGAAGGCAAGAAGGGTATATTCAATTTCGAAGGTTACCATTCCAACGATATGTCGTTCCGTTATTACTGGGCAGTCCTCTCCGGCTATTTTGTCGACAGTGAGGCTCCCGCATTCTCTACCAGCAACGACGGACCGATGAACGGCACGCTTGAACTTGCTCCTGGCGACCACTTCGTTCGCTTCCAGCACCAAAACATGTATTTCTCTGGCATCTTGACCAATGGCCTGTATCTTACCAGCCTCAGTCTGGATTTCGAGGACCTGCCAGCCGATGCTGCTGAACTGAAGACAGAGGCATTAGACTTCGGCAACTTCATCATAGAAGATGGCTATAGTGTTAGTGGCTCACAGAATGTCCTCATACAAAACCGTGGTGCCAACACCCTCACACTCTTGAGCGTAGAGAGTGATAACGAGGCCTTCAAAGCCGATGTTGCCAGCGTGCAGCCAGCCACCTCGCTCAACAACCTCATCATTCCTGTCACCTTCTCTGCCAGTGTGGCAGGTGTGCAGACGGGCAATCTCACCATTACTACCTCGGCAGGTACATACACTGTTCCCGTCAAGGCTAAAGTGTTCGACATGCCCGACTTCAGCCAGGTCATTGTGGAAGGTATGGAATACATGACCGTGACTACCAATCCCTCTGCTCCATTCATCATCGAGGATGGCGTAGCCTATAATGCCAACTGCGACGACGGCGACCTTGTACCCACCACTTCCGAACTCCGCCTGACATTGGACATCCCAGAAGGCAAGATCGCTTACCTCACATGGGAAGGACATGCTTGGGGCAATCCAAAACCCGACGACCCATACGACACCTCTTATTGGAATAAAGACCATGCGGGTTTCGAATTCCAAAACGGTAGCAATATGGGACAACTCTTTCTTCATGGATATGATGTGGATGTAAGTTCCGACGCCTTCTCTACCTATGATGACGGTTATTGGGCCAAGTTCCTCACATTCATTCACTCTACCAACCAATGGGGACAAGACTACTTCGCGTTCCAGTATATCCAGGACGGTGACTCTGTGACTGTAGGAAAGAATCGTTTTGAGATCAAGAACATACGCCTGCATGTGGAAGACTTCGCCGCACATGGCGTGGAACTTGTGACAGAGGGTGCTGTGGCATTCGAGCCTACCTATGTATCCGAAGGACGCTATGCACAAACAACTGTGCAGTTGAAGAACACTGGTAGTGAGCCTCTCACCGTGGAGTCTATCCGCCCGGAGAACGAGGGTGAGCCGTTCGGCGGCATCGTGCCTCAGGACTATTATAACAATGTGGCTTTTGGCAATACAATGAACGTCACATTGACATTTGCTCCCACCGTGGCTTCTGATGAGGAGAAAGAGTATACCGGAAATGTCATCATCACGACAAATGCCGGCGACGTGGTGGTGCCAGTAGTAGCCTATACCAAGGCTCAGAAGGGCATCATCTATCCGGGCGACATCGAGGACGACGCTGTGGGATGGACCACATTCGACAACGACGGTGATGGCATAGCATGGCGTCTGGGCTGGAACTTCTGGGGCACACGTCCGGAATATGTGCGCAGTGGCATCCAGTGCCTCGGCTCTGCTTCGTCAAGCGACTACGACCTGCCTTACACTCCCGACAACTTCATCTTCTCACCTGCCATCAAGGTTCCTGCCGATGGTGGTAAACTGAACTATTTCATCAGTGCTTTCCATCCCAGCAGGTATGCCGAGCACTATAGTTTCTATATCGTCGACAACATCGACTGCCTTAACGAAGGCAATATGGGCTACATCCTCAACAACTTCCAACCCCTCGTCGAGGAGACCATCGACATCCCGGCTGAATACAACAGCGACTACACCAAGGTGGAGGGATGGCTGGAGAGAACCATCGACCTTGACAGTTATGCCGGACAGACCATCTACCTCGTCTACCGCCACCATGACTGCACAGGTCAGTATGTGCTCCGTCTCGACGATGTGTTCGTATTCACCAACGACAAGTACAACGAACTTCTGGGCATCGGCTCGCTCGACGGCGACAAGAATGTCATCAGCCGTGAATACTACACCATCGATGGCGTGCGCACCATGGCTCCCGCTAAGGGCGTCAGCATTGTGCGCGAAGGAATGAAGGATGGTTCTGTGAAAGTGCAGAAAGTCATCATTAAGTAAATCTGTGAAATGAGAAAACACTTGTTTCTCCTCTTGGCATTGCTCGCTGTTTCCACAGCGGGCAATGCTCAGGTTTCTTGCCTGAACATCGGCTATTGCGACGGGCAGGTGAGCAAGACCGTGCATAAGGAGTTCTGCTCTAACGACAAGGATGTGTGGGTGAGCGGTGCCATCTGGCTGCCTGCCAGCGATATCAATGTGTGTGCGGGTAATGAACTCAAAGCCATCAGGGCCGGACTGGCGCAGAAAATCAGTATCGACACCATGTGTGTGTGGGTGCGTGAATCCCTCGAGGGCAACAACCTGGCAGAAGGGGGAATTCCCAAGGCCGACATACAAAAAGGGTGGAACGAGATAGCGCTCAACAGTCCTTTAGCCCTGGATGGCACCAACACGACTGGACTCTATATCGGCTATGCCTATCACCAGACCTCGGTAAATCAAGGCTTGTCGGTGCTGCTCGAACCCACGCCTAACGCGCTCTTCGTGAAACATGGTGACGGGGAGTGGGCCGACCGTTCCGATGAGGGCCTGCTCTGCGTCGAAGGATTGGTATATGGCGACAACCTGCCCAAGTTCAACTTGCGCCTTGCCTCCATCGATGCTCCTGATTTCTTCATACTCGATAAGGGTAAAATGACTGTTTCGGGTGTGGTGAAAAACCTTGGTGTGGAAACCGTCACGGGCTTCGACCTGGAAATCAAGGTAGATGGCATCGACGAGGTGTACACAGCACATATCGACTCTGTGCTTGCTTTCCAGGATGTAAAGCCTTTTGTGTTTGAAGTGGCACCAGCCATACAACAGATGGGCAGTGGACGTATCACCGCCACCATCGTAAAACTCAATGAGGGCGATGACTTGAACATGGCCGACAACTCGGCGTCTGACGAGTTCGAAACCGTGGAGCACGACTATTCGCGCGTGGTGCTCATCGAAGAGTTCACCACCGAGGAATGTGTCAACTGTCCGCGTGTGGCAGGCTATATCCACGAATTGCTCGATGATGAGGCCTACAAAGACGTGGTGCTGGCAGTGTGCCATCATGCCGGCTATTACACCGATTGGCTTACGGTGCCCTGTGCATCGGATTATCTGTGGTATTATAATGAAGGTGGTTCGACCTATGCTCCGGCTATCATGATCGATAGATGGACACGTAACAACGCCAATACCCCTGTTTTCAATCCCACATCAGTAGACCAGATCAAGTCGTTGGTCAATACTCGGCTTGCCAAGACAGCACTTGTCTCTGTCAAGATAGATGCTGAGGTAATAGAAGAAACCAGCCAGGTGAAGGTGACTGTGACCGGCAACCGCTCAAAAGAAGACTTCACCGTCAATCCTGCGCGCATCACGGTGTTCTTGGTGGAGAACAACCTCGCTCAACGCCATCAAGCAGGTGCTACTGCCGACTTCATGCACCATCATGCCACACGAAAGGTAAACAGCACCTGGGGGGATGTGCTGGAATGGAATGGCAATGACTATACTTACGAATGTACGCTCGACCTCAGGGCCGACTATGTGCGTGAGAACCTGCAACTCATTGCCATGATCTACGACTACGACAGCGCTGATGCCACCAAGAACGAGGTGGCCAATGCGGGCACGCTCTACTATGCCGACTTCACCACTACTGGTATCTCCGACATCGTGAGCGACAATACCGAAACGACCATTTACGACCTCTGCGGCCGTCGTGTGGTGAATCCTCAGAAGGGCATCTATGTCGTTGGTGGAAAGAAAATGGTGATGAAATAAAAAGAAATCTCTCTCATCAAACTTTTTTTATATTTTTTGCCCCAAAAGTCTTTCAACAGACTTTTGGGGCGATTGGTTTATCGGCAGAAGGCCGATGAAGATTAAAGATTAAAGATTAAAGATGAAAACAATTGTACCTTGCACTTTCCTTCAAATCTTATCCCAAAATCTTGAGTATCTGCTTGTCGCTCGCTTGGGGAAGCAGACTCTTGAAATGGGAGAAGAGCCGTTCCCTTGATTCCTCGGGCGAATGCTCACAATGGCAAGCCTCTTCGCCCAACAGATTTTCGGGAGTGGTGAGCAGTGACCAACCCCAGCCATATTCGTGACCGTGCTTGTCGATGGGGTAGACAAAATCCTCGGTGATGATGTGGCATCCCATTTGCAGACGTGTGATGAAACTGTCGAACCTTCCCCGCATCTTCGGACCGTTGAACGCACAGGCGGCACGCAACTCACGGGTTATCAGGCTGCCGTTCTTTCGAAGGGTCATGAGAATGGCTTCTTCAATAGAGCCTTCCTCGGGTGCGGGATGCCTGCTGCGGCGATAGTTGAGGAAATCCGGCCACCATTCACGGCTGATGAAGCCGGCTTTCTTGTCGAAGAACTTGCCATATACGCAACCGCCTTCCCTCACTATCTCACCTTTCCATTTCCATAGAGGCCAGTCCCAGCCTCCATCAGGGAGCAACACGTAACGGCAGTCGTCGCTCACCACTTCTTCGGCAGAGAAGCCTCGGATGCCGCTGTAGAGTAGGGGAAGGAAACCTATCTCATGGATATAGTCCACCAATTGGGCACTGCTGTAAATCTCTTTGATGTTCATAATATATGATGCCTGTGGTTTTTATCACCTACCGCAAAGTTAGTGCAAGGCGAGCGAAAAGCAAAACAAAAGACGAAGTTTTTTGTTTTCTTTTCCGAGCCGCCGCCTAACTTCGACTGAAAGTCAAAGAGTGCAAGGCGAGTGAAAATCCAAAAGAATCAAAGATTATTTTGGTTTTCCGAGCCGCCGCATAACTTCGACCTTTATATATACTGACATTTTTTTTGAGTGAAACAATATTGTTAAATTATCCAAAAAGTATCAAAAATTATTTAATTCGCAAGTTGTCTTTCATTGCATTTGCGACAAAATATTTACTTTTGAAAACTATTTAAACAAAACTACTGAAACAACGGGAAAGCGATGAGTAACAAACGTCTTCCGTTTACTTTCTTAGGCTGATTGGAATCAAGGTGCTTCGGATGCGAGGTGCCCACTATGATATGAACCTATATAATAAACTCTAAGTAACACTAAAACAATCATTTATGCATTTACCAACAAAAAGAGCCTTCATGGCCCTGTGCTTGAGCCTGTTTTGCTTTGTGGCGTTTGCCCAAAAGACCATCACAGGCACAGTAAAAGATGCGTCTGGCGAACCGCTCATCGGTGCCACCGTCTCGTTGGGCGGAGCCAATGGTGTCATAACCGACATCGATGGCAACTTCTCGCTCGCTGGTGTCGACAATGGTGCCACACTCACCATTTCCTACATCGGATACCAGACGAAAACCTTGAAAGTAGGTAACCAGAACAACTTTAACATCGTGCTGGAGAGCAACGACAAGTCGCTCGACGAAGTGGTGGTCGTGGGTTACGGAACGATGAAACGCCGCGACCTTACCGGTGCAGTGGCATCGGTGACCGGTGAGAAACTGGCTGCCAACCCCGTATCCACCGTAGCAGAAGCCCTTCAGGGTCAACTCCCCGGTGTGAACGTCATCTCACAGGACGGCCGTCCAGGCGGTTCTACTTCCATCCGCGTACGTGGCGGTGGCTCCATCACCCAGTCGAATGAACCCTTGTTCGTTGTTGACGGTGTACAGGTGTCGAGCATCGATGACATTCCTGCCGACAATATCGAGAGCATCGATGTGCTTAAAGATGCTGCTTCTACCGCCATCTACGGTGCAGCAGGTGCCAATGGTGTTATCCTCATCACCACCAAAGGTGCGAAAGAAGGAAAGGTAACCGTGAAATACAATGTGTATTATCAGGTGAAATCGAACCCCGCCAATCTCGATGTGATGAGTGCCTACGACCATGTGCTGCATCAGTGGAGTTATGCCACGGCACTCGGTTCCACCTATGCCAATAATGTGGCAAAGTTCTACGGACTAGGTTCTGAGTATGGAAACCATATCAATGAGTACAAGAACCAGAGTGCGCACAATTGGATGGACGATGTGATGCGTACCGGTGCCGTGTGGAACCACGATGCATCAGTGAGCGGCGGCAGCGAACACACCAAGTATTATGGCAGTTTGAGTTACACCCACGACAAGGGCATCCTTATCAATTCTGGTTTCCGCCGCTGGTCGGGTAACTTCAAACTCGCACAGGACATCACCAAGAACCTCACCTGGAACCTAGACGCCCGCTACAGCGAGATGCAGTTTAAGGGCAGCCAGTATGGGTATGCCACACAGGCCTACACCTTCAACCCCATTGACAACCCGCTCGGTTCTGGCGACCCCGCCGACCTCGGAATGGGTAGCGCCAGTGCAGAGCAGGAATACAACCCCGTCAATGTCATCAACGACTATGAGAACATGCGTCGCAGATACCGCTTAGGTGTGAACAATGCGCTGACATGGAAAATTTTCAAGGGGCTCACAGCCAAAACCGAACTCTTCCTCAGCCGTAACTGGAGCGAGTCGCAGAACTGGCAGGGTGGTACCACCAACGGACAGAGTTACAACCTTGCCAAAGTACAGAATGGCAACGGCTACAACACCCGTTGGGACACCACGCTGAGTTACGATGTCCAGGGACTTGGCGACAACCACAAACTCAACATCATGTTGGGTAATGAGGTAAAGTCGAGCAAATCGTCATACAACTACATCCAGGGAACTGGCTATCCCAAAGAGTGGGATATGGACCGCGTGTTCGCCAATATCGGTTCGTCCAACTCTTCTGTACCCGGTGATGAGGTCTACAGTTTTGTCGGTGAACCCACCCACAACATCTCATGGTTCGGGCGTGCCAACTACTCACTCTTCGACAGATATCTCCTCACGCTTACCTTCCGTGCCGACGGTTCGTCGAAGTTCAGCGGCGACAACAAATGGGGCTATTTCCCTGCTGCCGCTGCCGCATGGCGACTGAGCGATGAACCCTTCATGGAGGGCACTCGCGACTGGCTCGACAACCTCAAGATTCGCTTGTCGTATGGTACATCAGGAAACGACGGCATCGACGGCAGTCTTTTCACCACGACATGGAACACGGGAACAGCGGTCATCAATGGTGAGAACGTCAATATCTACCAGCCCGGTGCATGTCTTGGCAATCCCGACTTGAAGTGGGAGACCACCGTATCGAGAAACTTCGGTATCGACTTCGGATTTGCCCGCCGCTTGAGGGGTAGCCTTGAGTTGTACTGGAATACTACCAAGGATGTTCTCATGCGCGTGCCTTGCGACCCGAGCACCGGTTTCTCCTACCAATATCAGAATATCGGCCAGACCTCCAACAAGGGTATTGAACTCTCACTGGCCTACGATATCATCAAGTCGAAAGACTTCAACCTCAACTTCGGCATGACCCTCAACCACAATAAGAACAATGTGGATGAACTCATGGAGGGCGTTATCGCCAGCGCACACACCAACTGGGGGTCCACGATGCGTATCCCCAACTACGACTACTTCGTGACCGTGGACGAGCCCATCGGACTTATCCAGGGATTCAATAGCCTCGGCTTCTACACCGTCGACGACTTCAACGTCAGCAATGGCGTGTGGACACTGAAAGACGGCATTGCCGACTGCGAGGTTGGCAACTATGTTGGTGGCAGTTACTACAACCTGCCCGAAGGCCAGAAAGCATTCCCCGGCATGGCCAAGTTTGAGGATACCGACGGCGATGGCAAGGTGACCACCGACGATGCCACTATCGTTGGCCGTACACAGCCCACGCTCACCGGCGGTTTCAACTTCAATGGCAATTACAAGAACTTCGACTTCGCCCTCAACTTCACCTATCAGATTGGAGGCGATGTATACAACGCCAACGTCATGCACTCCATGATGGGCAACAAGGACACCGGTCTCGGACAGGGCCGTCTTGCCGAGGTGGGTGATACCTGGCACATGTTCGATGTTGATGGCAGCGGCAATCTCTTTGCAGTCACCGAGCCGGCGGCTCTCAGCGCGCTTAATGCAGGAGCCAAGTACGCACTGCCTTTCTCGGAGTATGGTATCGTCAATTCCGAGTTCATAGAAGATGCTTCTTATCTCCGCCTGCAGACGATCACCGTGGGATACACATTCCCGTCGCAACTCACACAGCGCATAGGTGTCAGCAGGGCACGACTCTATTTCACCGCGGGCAACCTCTTCTGCCTCAAAGGCTACAGCGGTCTTGACCCCGACGTCAACGTCAGTCCCAATGCCGACAGCAGTTACAGCGGTTTCCCAACACCGAACTACGATTTCCGCTCCTATCCGAAATCGCGGACTTTCACCTTCGGTCTTAACGTAACATTCTAAACAAAAGGAGATAACATCAATGAAAAACAAGATATTAGCATTAGCGTTGATCGCTACCGGAACGGTAGCACTGAACTCTTGCGGCGACTTCCTTGAGACCAACTCACTCTCCAATGCAGATGCCGAGTTCGTGTTCTCCAACATGACCACCGCACGGGCCGCAATGGACGGTGCCTACAGTGCCTGGCATGGTGCCGTCAGTTCGCATGTCTTCGGCGACGGTCTGTTCTATGCGCTCGATATCGCCGGTTCCGACATCATGCGCCATCCTGAGAAATATGCCAACCAGCCATTGCGCCATGTGCCTGAGAGTTTCTACACCAACGGCACGGCTGCTGCCGACTACGACCCCGTGGGATACGGCAAAGAGGCTCCCAACAGCCCCTACAGTGTGCTCTTCTCTGTCATCGGAAAGGCCAATGCCGTGACATCGGCCATAGAGAGCACGAGTGGCTTCGAAGAGATGATATCCGGAGGAAAACCCACCGACATGAGTCAACTCTACGGTGAGGCTGTGGCACTTAGGGCTACCTGCTTCCGTGAACTCATCAAATACTACGGCGACGTGCCTTATCAGAGTGTGATGGGACAGCCTGCAGGCCGTCTCTCTCCACGCGACTCCATCTACGACGTGATTATCGCCGACCTCATCCGTGTTGAGCCGCTGATGACGCCTGTGGGAAAAGACAAGCGCTTCTTCTCGCAGACTTATGTCGACGGACTGATTGGGCGTCTGGCTCTCGAGGCCGGTGGCTACCAGACCCGTCGCGGAGATATCAACTATGTCGACGGCAAGGGCAGCGCCCTCACCTTTGAGACTATTGGCGCTCCCAACAACAACGCCAACTATGGCCGCCGGGCCGACTGGCAGAACCTTTACCAGATTGCCAAGACCTATTTCCAGGCAGCCATCGACCATGCGGGAACGGCAAAACTCGTCACCGTCGACCCACGCTCGGCAGCCAACGGCCGCCAGTTCGGCAACCCCTACCAGTATTTCTTCGAACAACTTCATGGCGATGATGCGGCATATGCCGACGAGTCGATTTACGAAGAGCCGTTCCAGCAGGGAGCCAGTGGCAACGATCCCCGCTCATATTCTCTCGGCCGTCCGTCGGCAGGTGGTGGCAGCAATGCCTATCCTTGCAAGGCCTATGGCCAGGGACGTATCAATCCCGCTTTCTACTATGGCGTGTTCGACCCCAACGACCTGCGCCGCGACGTGGCATGCGCCGTCACCGGTTCCACCGGCAAGGGCTATGAAAAACTGATACCTTTCACACCTGGTTCAACAGCCAATGGCGGCGGTATCTCCTGCAACAAGTTTGATGAGAACCGCCAGAGCACCGTCTGGACGAAGAACCAGCGGCGTTCGGGCATCAATGCTCCCTATATGCGCATGTCGGAAATCTATCTGGGTCTGGCTGAGGCAGCAGCCGCGCTGGGCGACAACGCCACAGCCCGTCAGTATCTTAAGATTATCCGCGACCGTGCTTTCGGTGGCGACGGCAAGGTGGATGAGTTCATCTCCAAGGAAGGCTCTGTGCTCAAGGCTGTCATCGACGAGCGTGGATTTGAGTTTGCCGGCGAGGGTGACCGTCGTTTCACCCTTATCCGCACAGGTCTGATTGCTGAGAAAATCAAGCAGATTAAAGAATTGCAGACCGCTATGGTCAATGGCCTGAAAACCAACGGATACTACACCTTCGAAAATGGCAACACTATCTCGGCTTTTGTATGGACAAAGATGGTAGATGCCAAGGCAATTTACGGTCACCGGCTCACCGCACAGTGTCCGAAGGGCCAGGAGAGCGACCCCGTGCTCTATCCCTCATGGCGCGGACAGAACGACGACTGGGAGAGTTATGGTCTGAGTTATGGTGGAAATACTGCCACCAACCTTGCCATCAAAGGTCTGTTCACCCGTCTGACCGATGCTGAAGTCGCCGAACTCGAGGCCGATGGCTATGTCAAGACCGATTGGGGCAAAGGCATCATCGACAATGAGGACGAGTACACCACTTACCTCTTCTACAAGTACGATTACAATACCGCTCCCATCTATCTGTTCCCCTTCTCGCCGAACACCATGGCAACAGGTGGGTTCACCAACGGCTACGGATTTACCAACAACTAATCCCCGAAAGTCATACCATGGTGGAGGAATCCATGGAACCAAACAAAAATCGAGGGCGCTGATGACGGCGCCCTCGATTTTTAAGTATCATATGCAGGGAAAAACTGGCTTTATGGTTTTCTCAGAGTTTTCGTTTCTCTGTGTTGAATTGGGTATCTGGTAATAGATATTATTCTATCTCCGGCACCTCTATCTGCGAACCGTAGCGGTGGTACTCGTTGGAGATAGACTGCTCCTTGATGTAGTGGGTGAGTTCGATGCGGCCGTTGTGAACGGGGGCGGCCTGGGCGATGAACATGTCGGCCTGGGCAGCTGCCACGAAAAGGGTATCGGGCACATGTGAAGAGATGGTGCGGATGCGCTCAAAGTCTTTCAGGTGTCTGCAGAACTCCTCGAGTGACTCTTTCTTCACAGCGGGAAGTGTGCCGATGAGCGGGTGGTCGCTGTCGGCAGAGATGGTGAGCGGAGTGCCTACTGTCTTGGCTGCCAACATCACCATTTCCACTTGCTCGGTAGTCTCGTCGCCAAAGAGGCGGAGCGCCATGCCATCCTTCAAAGGCAGGTAGCGGAAGACGTTTTGCTCACCACGTATATTGGGTTGGATGTTACGGGCATGGCGGAACTCCTTCTCGTACCATTCCGCATACGACTTCTTGTAATCGGTTGTCGTGCCGGTCTTATCGGTCACCTCCATGAACTGCAGACAGTAGTTCGGGCCGCCCGCTTTCAGACCCGGACCGAAAGCCGACAGTTTCATGCCGCCAAAGGGTTGGCGGTTGACAATGGCACCTGTGATGCCGCGGTTGATGTAGAGGTTACCTGCCATGATATGTTCCTTCCAGTATTTCTGCTCCTGTTCGTCGAGCGACTGCAAGCCGGAGGTAAGGCCGTAGTCGAGGCTGTTTACCAAATGGATGGCCTCTTCAAGCGTATCGAATGGAGTGACCGCCAACAGCGGTGCGAAGAGTTCGGTGCGGAAGGTAAACGAGTCGGGCTTCACCCCGATTTTCACCGTAGGTTTCAGGATATATTTTTTCTCATCCACAAACTCGGGTGCGATAAGCCATTTCTCGCCGGGCTCCAACTGGAAGGCGCGTTGCAGTTTCTCGTTGGCGTTGGTAATCATCGGACCTACGATGTTGCCGGCATTCCACACACCGCCCACTTTCAGCGACGAAGCACAGTCTTTCAGTTTCTCCATGAATTCGTCGGTTTCATACACCGAGCGCTCTACAAGGAGTATCGAACAAGCCGAGCATTTCTGTCCCGCGTTGCCGAAAGCCGAACGGCAGGCGTTCATGATGGCATGGTCGCGGTCGCCTTTGGCCGAGAGAATCATCACGTTCTTGCCACCCGTCTCGGCTGAGAGCGGTTTGCGCGGGTTGTTGTGTGCGATGGTTTGCGCCGTCTCCGTGCCGCCAGTGAGGATGATATGGTTCACGGCAGGCGAGGAGGTGAGGAGTGGGGTGGCTTCACGGTCGGTAATCACCACTTGTAGTGCCTCTTTTGGCACACCGGCATCCCAGAAGGCTTTGGCAAACAGCCATGCCACGGGGGCCGCCACGGTGGCGGGTTTCAGAATGCAAGTATTGCCCGAAGCGAGTGCCGCTACAACACCCCCACAGGGGATGGCACAGGGGAAGTTCCACGGCGACAGTACCAGGACGGTACCTTTAGCGCGCATCTCGATGTCGTCCAAAGCAGCATATTTCTTCATCGTTGTGGTGTAGAACCGGCAGTAGTCGATGCCCTCTGACACCTCCACATCGGCCTCTTCGATGGTCTTGCCGGTGATGGCACACATCGACCCGTTGAGGTCGCCGCGCATCTCTCCGAGGATATTGGCGGCCTTGTACATGATACGGTGACGCTCCTCGATGGTAGTTTTCCGCCACCCCGACGGGTCGGCTTGTGCGATGGCGAGAATTTCCTCGGTCTGAGCCTTGTTGGCACGCGACATCTCGCAGACGAGCACGTCGCCCTTCTGCGAACGGTCGAAGTAGCGTGCGTGGTCGGCATTGAACACGAGTTTGTCGCCAATCTGTGTGGGAAGCAGTTCTCCCGGTTTCCATCCTCCCCAAGAGGCGGCTTCTGTCAGTGTTGTATTGCCCGATGCTTTCCATTTTGCGAAAATCTTCTCCACCCATTCCTGGTTGCAGAAACGGTCGAAGTCGGTATCGGGCTCATTCTTCATCTCGTCACGAGGTGGCTGTCCTTCATAGGGTTTGTTGCGGTCTTGCGTACGGGTAGGCACATGGCTCAGGTGATCTTTCATGTTGTAGGCATCGATGAACTGCTGCTCCAGTTCCTTCCACTCCTTCGTACCCGGTTTCAGCGAGAACGAGTGGGTGAGGAAGTTGTCGGGAGCGGTGTTCTCGTCCATGCGTCTGACGAGATAGGAGATGGCATTCAGGAAATGTTCCTTCTTAACCACAGGTGTATAGAGAATCACATGATTGCCGAATTTCTTCTGTGCACGCCAGATGTGGTTGGCCATGCCTTCAAGCATCTCAAAGCAGAAACAGTCTTTGGGTGTTTTGTACATCTCGGTGAGTAGGTAGGCATAGGAGATGGTGAAGAGATTGTGCGATGCCATGCCTATGTGCAGCACCTTGGCGTTTTCTGGCTTCAGGCCACGCTCGATAATATGCAGGTAGTTGGCGTCGACCTCTGTCTTGCTCTGACGCACGGGGTTGGGCCATCCGCGCAGGTCGCTCACGATGTTCTCCATGTCGAGATTACACCCTTTCACGATGCGCATTTTGATGGGGGCACCGCCGTCGGCCACGCGCTGGCGGGCAAATTCCAGCAGCTCGGTCTGGAAGTCCCATGCATCGGGCAAGTAGGCTTGCACCACGATGCCCGCCTCATAGTTCTTGAACTGTGGCAGTGAGAGCACGTCCTTGAAGAGTTGCATCGTGAGGTGGGCGTCTTTGTACTCCTCCATGTCGAGGTTGATGAACTTCGCCCGTTTCACTCCTGAGGGGTCAGTATAGGGATTGTTGATGGCTGCCTGGTAGAGCGCCGACATGCGACGGATGAGTTCTGGGATGCTCTCTTTGTAGTTCAGTGCGTGGGTTTGCGCATAGATGCCCGAGATTTTAACCGAGATGTAGTTGATGTCGGGCTCTTTCAGAGCCTCAAGATACGACTCGTAGCGCTTGTCGGCTTCACCGTCGCCAAGGACAACCTCACCCAGGAGGTTCACGTTCTGCCCAATGTCCTGATTGAAACGTGTGGCCAAATGGTTGGTGAGATGTGGGCGTGCGGCATCGATGATGACGCGGCTGGTGTCGCGGCGCAGACGCCATTTGATGATGGGCACCGAGGCCCAGTTGAACAGAGGCAGGTAGGCGAATTTCTGATACATCCAGAACAGGCAGTGGTCGGTCGTTCCAAGGAATTTCGGGATGCCGTATTGGTCGATCAAGTCTTTCACTCGCACGGCAAGTTTCTGTGGGTCGCGCACCTGACTGGTTTCGTCGAGCATACGCACGATGAATTTCTTGTCGTTGGGTGTTGTCACCATAGTGCCATACATGTGCTGTTCACTCTTCTCGAGTTTGGTCAAGCCAGAGTAACTTTCATCATAAAGTTTTCTCATCCATGAGAATACTTCATCAATCGTTGGCAATTGCTGTTCTTTCATAGTTTGAAGGGGATTAACAATATTGTGTTTCTATAGTATGAATAATCTATTTCGAGTATCGCACGCGCTCAATGAACCTTCACTTCATCCTGTTCCTTACTTGGAAAAGATGAATAATCTATTTTTATGCAAAGATAATGCAAGTCGGACATAAAGCCAAGAAAATAGAAGTTTTTTTCTTGCTTTGTCGGGCACATCTTATATTCAAAGAAGCCAATTTTTCTAATGCTGGGCGTTTTTTCCACCTCAACGGCATTTTTCTTACCGTCCTTTCCACTTTTTCTCCGAAAAAATTCGTTACTTTGCAAAGGAAACTGTCCACGCACTGTCGTCTATCCTACGATTTCTGCTAGGACAAAGGGTCACTGAGATGAAAAAGGTAATGAAGTGGGTGGCTATCGTTATCCTGATACCCATCCTTCTCTTCTTATTGGTCACCATATTGCTGTACTTGCCGCCAGTGCAAAACTGGGCGGCAGGTAAGGTGGCTGACTATGCCTCGGAAAAGACGGGGATGGATATTTCCGTCGGACATGTGAGCCTTTCCTTCCCCCTTGACCTGAAGATCGACGACTTCAAGATGATCAAGGACAATGACTCCATTCCCGGGTTGCGCGACACCATAGCCGACGTGGGACAATTGGTTGTCGACGTTCAACTTCTTCCCCTCTTCAGGAAACAAGTGGAGGTCGATGCCCTTGATTTCAAGCATGTAAAACTCAATACCAATGGGTTCATCGACGACCTCCGCATAAAAGGCAATGTGGAGCATTTGGCGGTAGAATGTCATGGCGTCGACCTGGAAAAGTCTATCGTCAATGTCAATACTGCAAAACTCGACAGTGCCCGTCTGGAGGTGTGTCTTGGCGACAGTGTGCCGCCCGACACCACTACCACACCCACGCCGTGGAGGATAAAACTCGACCAACTCTCCTTGGCACGCACCGATGTCACCCTCAGGATGCCGGGCGACACGATGAAGGTGGGCGCATATCTCGGGAAGGCCGATGTGACAGGTGGCGACTTCGACCTTGCCACGTCGGTGTATCAGGTGAAAGACTTGCGCCTGCACAACTCGAAAGCTGATGTCGACATGCCTTTCTCCAACACCAAGGTGGCTGCCGTCATGGATGACGTTACGGTGAGTGACGGTCGGTTCGACCTTGAGAATGCCGACTATTCCGTCGGAAAATTGTCATGGGCGGCAGGAACCCTTCGTTATGACGACAACAATGCCAAGCCTGTCGACGGACTCGACACCAGCCACCTCGCCCTCTCGGATATCTCCATCGACGTCGACTCGCTGTCATATCGGCAGTCCGACCTGCAGATGGCTCTTCGCCAATGCTCCTTCCGCGAGAAGAGTGGCTTGCAACTTGAGCAACTCACCGGCAAGGTGAGTCTCGACAACAACCGTGTTCTCCTGCCCGATGTCTATCTCAAGACCCCCGACTCCAAGGTGTCGGCAAAGGTGAACCTCGACCTCAGCACATTCGACTCTCGCCAACCAGGAAAAATGGCAGCGTCGGTAGATGGATACCTGGGAAAACAAGACCTCATGCGGGTGATGGGCAACATGCCCCGCGACTTCGTCAGGAAATGGCCCAACCAGCCACTTGCCTTCAAGGGTAATTTCCGTGGTAATATGCAGCGGATGGAATTCAATGGGCTGAATGTGGAGTTGCCTTCGGCATTCAAGTTAAAGGCTTCGGGATATGCTGCCAATCTCAGCGATCCTGCTCACTTGAAAGCAGATGTCGACCTCTGTGCCACCACTTCCAACCTCGATTTTGCCACAACGCTTCTTGATGACGACACCCGCAAGATGATACGTATTCCCAACGGCATCACCTTCGACGGTAACGTGAAAGCCAACGGCAATCTTTATGCTGCTGATTTCAAGGCTACTGAGGGAGGGGGCGCCATGAAGGCCAAGGTGGCACTCGACAGCAAGGTAATGAAATATTCTGCCACGGTGGATACCGAGAAATTCCCGTTGCAGCACTTCCTCCCCAACATGGGACTTTCGCCGCTCACAGCACATATAGAGGCTGATGGGCAGGGCACTGACTTCCTCTCTCCCTCCACCTCGCTGACGGCAAAAGCCTATGTCGGGAAGTTCCGCTACGACAAGTACGACCTCGATGGCATGAAAGCGACGGCGCAACTCAGAAACGGACGCCTGATGGCCGACATCGACAGCCATAACCCCTTGCTCGACGGGAATGTGTCATTCAATGCCCTCGTCAACACCAAACGTCTGCAAGGCACTGTGGCATGCGACCTCAGCAATGCCGATGTCTACCGCTTGAGGTTATTCGACAAGCCGCTTGTTGTGGCAGGGTGTGCCCATCTCGATATCGACACCGATTTTGGTGAGAACCACAAGGTGCAGGGCTCGTTGGGTGACTTGCGGATTTATTACAACAATACCTTCTTCCGTCCGGAAGACATGGAGGTGGATATCCTTACAAAGCGCAACCTTACCCATGCCTACGTGAACAGTGGCGATTTCGACTTGCGTCTGGATGCGAATAGCGGTTACAAGAGGATAACTTCCCAGGTGGAGCGTTTCACCGACGAACTTACCAAACAGATGCGTGACAAGCATTTTGACCAGGCCCAACTGCGAAGCAAACTCCCTGATGCCAATATCTATCTCTCTAGTGGCAAGGAAAACTTCTTTGTCAGTTTGATGGAAGAGCATGGGATTGGGTTCGACAACTTGCTCGTCGACATGGTATCATCGCCTGTCGATGGCCTCAACGGGACGATGAATGTCAATGCCCTCACTTACGACAGTATAACCATAGATACCGTTAAGTTTGCCGTGCTCACCGACAGCACGGGATTCAAGTACAACGCTCAGGTGCGCAATGCTCCAGGAGGTGAGCAACTGGCTTTCAATGCATTGCTGCATGGCGACATCCTGGAGAATGGTGCGTCGGTGAATGCGAAAATCTACGACCAAAAAGATTCCCTCGGTCTCGACCTGGGCGCCATGGCGACAATAGAGCGGGGTGGGGTAATGGTCAACCTTACCGACAAGAACCCCATCATCGGCTATAAGCGGTTTGAAGCCAACGACGACAACTATATCTTCCTCGGAGACGACAAACGGCTGTCGGCCGGACTCAAACTGAGGTCCGACGACGGCACACACCTGCATCTCTATACCAACGACGACAATGTGGAGGCATTGCAAGACCTCACTCTCAGCGTGGGAAAACTCGACCTTGGAGGTATCTTCAGCGTATTGCCTTTCCTCCCGGATGTCAGCGGTGTGCTTGATGGCGACTTCCACGTGGTGCAGACCCCGGAGAACCTCTCTGTGTCGAGCGCCCTCGATCTCGCGAAACTCCATTACGAAGGCATGAACATGGGCGACATTTCCACCGAGTTCGTGTATATGCCCAACGACGATGGGTCGCACCATATCGACGGTGTAGTGTCGAGCAACGGCAACGAGGTAGGTGCGTTGGTCGGTACCTATTATCCCAAAGACGGCGGTTCGGTTGACGCTGACTTCCAACTTGCCCGCTTCCCCCTCAACCTTGCCAATGGTTTCGTACCCAACCAGTTGTTCAGACTCTATGGTTATGCTGAGGGCGACCTTTCCATTAAGGGCCCACTCTCCACACCCGATGTCAATGGTGAACTCTTCCTCGACTCCACATTCATCGTGAGCGACCCCTATGGGATGGAATTGCGTGTGGCTGAAGACCCCGTGCGTATCGTAGGGAGCAACCTGCTCTTCGAGAATTTCGAGGTATATGCCCATAACA
This sequence comes from uncultured Prevotellaceae bacterium, assembly GCA_900315455.1. Taxonomy (GTDB): domain Bacteria; phylum Bacteroidota; class Bacteroidia; order Bacteroidales; family Bacteroidaceae; genus Prevotella. Next base: position 219,403 of record OMZE01000001.1, read on the forward strand.
ACAGTCCTCTCAACATCTCGGGCTATTTCGACTTCTCCAATCTCGACAGGATGAATGTCGACCTCCGTATGCGCGCGCAGAACTTCCAGATCATCAACGCGAAGGAGAATATGAGGTCGGAGGCCTTCGGAAAGGCTTTCGTTGATTTCTTCGGCTCGATGAAAGGACCGTTGGATGCCATGTCGATGCGGGGAAGGGTGAAGGTGCTCGGTGCTACCGACATGACCTATGTGCTCCGCGACTCCCCGCTCTCTGCCGACACTCGTTTGGAGGAACTGGTGAAGTTCGTCGACTTCAACGACAGCACCACACAGGTTGTTGCAAGGCCCCCGCTGAAGGGTTTCGACATGAACCTCACGCTCAGCGTGGATGAGTCGGCACACATCAAGTGTGACCTCAATGCCGACCACAGCAATTACATCGACCTCGTGGGAGGCGGCGACTTGCGCTTGACCTACAACACCATCGACAACATGAGACTCACCGGACGATATACGCTGAGCGATGCGGAGATGAAGTATTCGCTGCCTGTCATACCTCTCAAGACCTTCACCATAGAAGACGGCAGTTATATTGAGTTCAGGGGCGAGCCGATGAATCCCACACTGCATATCACCGCTACGGAGCACACCAAAGCCTCTGTAGATGATGGCTCGGGGAATACCAGGAGTGTTGATTTCAAGTGCGGCGTGATTATCTCGCGTACCCTCAATGACATGGGGCTTGAATTTATCATCGAGGCTCCTGAAGACATCGCTATCAATTCCGAACTGGCTTCGATGTCTATCGAGGAGCGTGGAAAGGTGGCAGTGACCATGCTTACTACCGGTATGTACCTTGCCGATGGCAACACCAGTGGATTCACCTTGAATGGCGCATTGAGTTCCTTCTTGCAGAATGAAATCAACAATATCACGGGCAATGCCTTGCGTACGCTCGACTTCACCGTAGGTGTCGACAATGCCACCGATGCCTCTGGCTCCATGCACACCGACTATTCGTTCAAGTTTGCGAAGCGCTTTTGGAACAACCGTCTGCGTGTAATCGTCGGAGGAAAGGTGTCGACAGGTACTGAGGTCGCCAACCAGAACCAGTCATTCTTCACCAACGTGTCGTTTGAGTATCGGCTCAGTCCCACTTCCAACAAGTATCTGCGGCTCTACTACGACCGCGACTCCTACGACTGGCTCGAAGGCGACATCGGCGAGTATGGCGGTGGCTTCCTCTGGCGCAGGAAACTCCAGCACTTCAAGGACATCTTCAAATTCAAAACTGAAGAACAAAGACTCCCTTCTCCCAGAGACACGCTCAAACGCAATGTTACGTCGCTACCTTCCACACCAGTCGACAGCATTAAGACCGAAGTAAAATGAGAATAGACAGCAACCACATCAAGACCTTGTGTGCGTCATGCCTCCTGGTATGTTGGATGGCATCGTGTGCCCCACTGACCAATGGGGTGCCCGAAGGTGACAAGTTGTATGTGGGCATCGACCATATCAACTATTTCAATTACGACGACAATGATCATTTCCTTACTACGAAGGAAGAAGTGGATGCTGCACTGGCATTACCCCCCAACGGCGCTCTTTTCGGCAGTTCAAGAATCAGGTCTCCGTTCCAGCCACGACTGACGATATGGAACTATTATTCCAAAAAAGACTCTAAGTTTGCCGAATGGATGACAAAGTCGTTCGGAAAGCCTCCCGTGCTCTTGAGTGGGGTAAATCCGGAACTGAGGGCAACGGTGGCACAGACAACGCTCAAAGGACATGGATACTTCCGTGGGAAAGTGTCGTCGTCGGAAGTCGACACGCGCCACCCCAAGAAGGGAAAGGTGGCTTATGAGGTGGATTTAGGACATCTCTTTACCATCGACACTTTGGAGTATGTCAATTTCCCCACCGAAGCCATGGCTCTGATTGACAGTACACGCGAAGAGGCTCTGGTCAACACACACGACCCATTCGATATCTCCACCCTCGATGGCGAGCGGTCGAGAGTTAGTTCTTTGTTGCGCGACAATGGCTTCTACTATTACCAGCCCAATTATGCCTCCTACCTTGCCGACACCCTGTCGGTGCCTGGAGCGGTGAGAATGAAACTGCAGATGGCCGACAGCCTGCCCGACCAGGCGTTGAGGAAGTATTATATCGGAAAGGTTGATTTCGACTTGCGTAGGACCATGCGGGAAGAACTCAACAATCATGAAACACGCCGTCGCTTCACGGTGAATTTTAATGGTAGAAAACCTCCTATGCGTATGGGAGTGATTCTACGTGACGTAAAATTGCGGTCGGGAAACCTTTTCTCCTACAGCGACTATTTAGAGACGGCCAATAAACTCAACAGCAACGGACTGTTCTCCATGGTGAATTTCACCTTTACACCACGAACACCCGAAGAGACTTCCGACACGCTAGATATGCGTGTGACGTGTGTTTTCGACAAGCCCTATGACTTCTATGTGGAAACCAACCTCAACGGAAAGACAAGCGGGTTCTTCGGTCCGCAACTCGTTGTGGGTCTCACCAAGCGTAATGCCTTCAAGGGAGGGGAAAAACTCGACGTCAACATCCATGGGTCATATGAATGGCTGTTGGGGAAGACGTTCGAAGTGGAGAGGTCGGAGATGAACTCCTATGAATATGGTTTCGACGTGTCGCTGGAAATTCCCCGGTTCGAGACCTTCTTACACAAGAGCAGGAGTAGGAGTAGGGAACAGAACAGGAGCAATAGCAGCAGCATCAGAAGACGGAGACGATATTTTGCTACCCCTTCTACCATCATTAAAGCATCCTCGAATACCATCAATAGGTCGGGATACTTCAAGCGCCATGTGATATCGGGCGAACTCACTTATAAATTTCAGTACAGCCGCGATTGGATGCACTTGTTCACGCCACTGTCGGTAGAGTACAATTATAATAAGGAGATATCGCAGAAGTTTGAGGATATGCTGATTACTCACCCTTATCTCTTGGCAACGATGAGCGATGTTTTCATTCCAAAGATGAAGTACACCATTTCGTATTCCACGCCAAAGGGGAAGCGTAACGCGTTCTATTGGGATGCCTCAGTGAGTGAGTCGGGCAATCTCCTCTCGGCTGTTTATTCCGCTTTCGGGAAGTCGTGGGCTGAAAAAGACAAGGAACTTTTTAAGAACCCCTATGCGCAGTTCCTGAAAATAGAGACCCGCCTCACCAAGGCATGGGACTGGGCAGAACACTCACAACTAGTAGCACATTTGAACCTAGGTTGTGCCTGGGCTTTCGGCAATTCTTCTTACATGCCTTATACCGAACAGTTCTGGGTGGGGGGCGCAAACAGCATCAGGGCTTTCCAGGTGAGAAGCATTGGTCCGGGCAGATACCATTCTACTGATAAGCAATGGAGGTATGTGGAAGAAACAGGTGACCTGAAACTGCAAGCCAACTTGGAATACCGCACGCGTCTGTTTGGAAACCTCCATGGCGCGGTATTCCTCGATGCGGGGAATGTTTGGACATTGAGTGAAGATGAGTATCTTGACGGTATGGACAAGTTTCACTTTTCCAACATCCTTGATGAGATAGCCCTCGGTACAGGTATAGGTCTCAGATACAACCTCGATTTCTTCGTCATCCGATTGGATTGGGGAATAGGTATTCATGTGCCTTATGATACCGGTAAGAGCGGTTATTTCAACATCCCGTCGTTCGGCAAGGGACAGAATATCCATTTCGCTATCGGATACCCGTTCTGATGAGAAACGGAAAATATAGGAATCCTGTTTCCTTAAAGACAAAAAACACCATTATGGACAAAAAACAAGAGCAAAAGTTTGCCAGTTCGTAAAAAAACACTAACTTTGCAGTCGTTTCGTAGATACGGGCGTTTAGCTCAGTTGGTTTAGAGTATCTGTCTGACAGACAGAGGGTCGACGGTTCGAATCCGCCAACGCCCACGAAACTTGGGTGTTTTCCAGAGTGGCCAAATGGGGCAGACTGTAAATCTGCTGTCTTTCGACTTCGGTGGTTCGAATCCATCAGCACCCACCAAAAAAGCCTTGCGAAAGCAAGGCTTTTTTGCGTATTCGGGGGTTATTGTCAGGTCCGTATCAAGAACTCCATCCTCTTGATTCCTGTGGAAAGGGGAATCTGATACGTTGATTTTTTACTATCAGATATCCCGCTCCTGTGACGTGGTAGAGGATTCTTTTGCCTTACGGGGCTTTACGGGCATGTGGCGTTTTTTCTTCAGCCACTCCGCTTTCCGGATTTCGTAGAGTTCCCTGCGGCGTTCCAGATAGTTGTCTGCCATGTCGCTACTTGAATTTGCTGTAAATCACGTTGATGGTGATAGGCGTGGTTCCCCCTTGCAGGCGTGTGCTGGTGAGTGACATGTCGTTGGACAAAGATGTCAGTACCGAACTGTTGTTGTAGGTCATGTATTGGGCTTTCACCGGTATCAGCATGATCTTGTTCCAGTTGGGATGTTGCTCCAACCAGTTGGGGTTGGTTTTCACTCCTTCTGTCTTGGCACGATACATCTGGGTAATCAAGTCACTGATGTTGCCAAAGGAATAACGATTGGTCGAAGAGGCGAAACTGGCCAGGTAAGAATTCTTGTAATTGGCCAACTTGCCCTTTTCAAAGAATGACTTCACGCTATCTGTCTCCAGCATGAGCAACGTACTGGGGGCGGGGAGACTGTATTCCGACCAATGCGAGTTGTTGATGCGGTTGAGGACAATTTTTGCCGTGTTGATGGTGTCATTCTCATGTCCTGCCATCATCTCGTCGACAGGTAATGTCAGTTCGGTGAAGATGCCCGAGGGACTCTTGATGTAAGTGCAACTGTTATCGGCAACCAGTTGTTGCAACGCATCACTCTCGTTGGTCACCGTAGTGGTCTGTAGCACCTCTTCCGTTCCGTTGAAGAGTGTGATATGTGAACTTACCTTTTGGCCTCCATCAATATACATGTTATAGTATATGTTCAACTGTGGGATACTGACGTAAGCCATACTGCCCAAACCGCCTGTATGCTTGAAGAAGAGTCCGGGAAGCACGTTGTTGATAAATGCGTAACTGCTGCGGAAGTACTCCGGGTGTTCATAGTACTGACGGAGAATGTATGTGCCAAAGTTGTTGTAAGTCACACCGTTCTTGTCTGTATAGGGCTCATTGAGACGGATACAGATATTGTTCACAAAAACCCTCTTCTTATTGCTGGTATTGGTCTTGTCTGCCCATTCAGAAGTGTTCTCCAGTGTATATGCCTTGCTCTTTGTGAGTCCACCTTCGCGCACATATCCCTCTTCCAGTGGGTCGAAATCTGAATAATACTTCTCCGACTCCATCATCGGACGGGCAAGTTCGTAAACGGTCGTCTTCATCGTGGCTAAGGAGTCGCCATAATAACTGGTATAGAAAAGGCGTACCTCACAGGAGTCGGCAATGATTTTTCCATCCGCGTCGCGGCTGGCTATACTGTCGATAGGCGCTAGTTTGAAACTCTCAAGGCAGTTGAACTGCGTCATGAAGTCGCCAGTGATATGCGCGCCAGTTTCCGGGTCCTTGATGCAGCCAAGATATCCAGTACTGTTGCGTGATATGACGGATTCTATGGCTACTGAGCGTGAAGTGGCATTGAATGTTTGGCTTGCAACGTCTAAATGGTCTATGGTAGTGTTGAGTGAAGTACCCAACGTGTCTGTCGTTTCATCGCAGGATGCCAATGTCATGGCCAACAAGGCCAATGTGGCAATAAACTTGATTTTCATCGAATATGAGTTATTCACCGATAATTTTGTTGTAGAATTCTGTGTAAGCATCGCCATAGTCTTCCTTGCCGGGATAGCCCAGTATGGGCAATTGCTTGGATTTGGCGTATTCAAGCAACTGTGCGTTAACTTCATCTCCTGCCTCAATCACACCATCAGAATAGTCAATGGCCAACTTGCCAAGGTCGATGGCTGTGAATTCGTCGGGATAGGCGGAGAGAACCGCATCGTTCACATCGCGGAATTGCAGGCAACGCTTGAAATCTGTGCCAAGGTCTTGTTTCAAATGGTTGGTAAACAGCGATGTCACCACTTTGGCATTGGCAAACGATGGCTCGTCGTGGTAGGCAGTCTTCACGTAAAGAGGTACGATGGCCGACATCCAGCCTTGGCAGTGGATGATGTCTGGGGTCCAACGTTGTTTCTTCACGGTCTCGAGCACACCGCGTGCAAAGAAGATTGCACGCTCGCCATTGTCGGCATATTCCTCGCCTTTCTCGTCTTCCACCATTCTCCGCTTCTGGAAGTAATCTTCATTGTCGATGAAATATACCTGAATGCGGGAAACGGGTATCGAGGCAACCTTGATGACCAGAGGATGGTCGGTATCGTCGATGATGAGGTTCATTCCCGAGAGACGGATCACTTCGTGTAATTGCCCCCTCCGCTCATTGATGGTGCCCCATTTGGGCATGAAGGTGCGGATTTCATAGCCGCGCTCCTGCACGAGTTGGGGAAGTTGTTTGCCAAGAAGCGACATTTCGCTCTCAGGTACGTAGGGAGTAATCTCTTGGTTGATGAATAGAATTTTTTTCGACATCGTTTGTTGTCCTTATTGGGTTTGGGTTGACTATAGCCTTCTTACGTTTGATTTATGTGCAACGCATAATACCGCACAGTGCAAAGTTACGAAAAAATAATCATATACGGAAATCCTTTTTGCTTAATTAAGGTTTTGCGTGCTTTTTTGTTGTAGAAAAAGCGAATGTTCACAATTTTTAAAGGTTTATCGAGTATCACATACGCTCAACTTTCTTGACTTAAAAGGGTGCAAATGGGGAGTTAATGGGAAGTTTTGCTGATTAGCCATATTGGGAAGACAATGCCATACATGATGTGGGAAATGATGAATGGGCAGGCATAAAAAAGTTTCACAATCCCCGGATGGAGATTGTGAAACATGTGATGAATGGAAAGACTATTCAATGACGATGAGCGGGGTGTCTTCCATCACGCTCGCGCCTTGGGAGACGAGGATGGCGGTCACCTTGCCGTCTTTCTCGGATTCCAAGTTGTTGGCCATCTTCATGGCTTCAAGCACGATGACCACGTCGCCAGCCTTCACCTCGTCGCCTACGGCAACCTTCACCTCGGTAATGACACCGGGAAGCGGGGCCTTCAGCGCATTGGCGGTGTTGACGGCAGCACCGCTTTCGGCAGGTGCCGACTGTTTGGGCTCAGAAGCCGCGCCAGTCTTTACCACAACCTTTTTCTTTTCGGGTTCAGCCTCTGGTTCCATTTCCACCTTGAACTCCTCACCGTTGACAGTGACGGTGGCGATGTTCTCAGCGATGTCGCCAATGGCTACTTCATACTGTGTTCCGTTGATGGTATACTTGTATGTCTTCATAAGGGTATTGTTTGTTTTTACTTGTAGGCGGTATAGTATACGCCTGTAGGGTGAATAATAGACTTAAGGGTGCTGGGTGGTCATCGTGTAATGGGAGTTCCACTCTGTGAAGTGGCTCTTGATGGTGATGCGTCCCGACTCCTTGTCGTGCACATTATTGCCCTTGAATTCATGCAGGGCCATAGCAATGGCTGCATACACTTCATTGGTTGCTGTTGCCATTTGTCTGATAGTTGATGAATGAAATGGCTGGCGGGCATATACCCGCCAACCCTTGTTTCTGATGATTACATAGGAATATTGCCATGTTTCTTGGCTGGCAGGTTGTCACGTTTGGTGGCAAGTTGTGCCAGAGCGCGGCAAATGCGGAAACGGGTGTTGCGAGGCTCAATCACATCGTCGATGTAGCCATACTTGGCTGCCTGGTATGGATTGGCGAACAGTTCCGAGTATTCCTCCTCCTTCTCTGCCAGGAAGGCTTTGGCGTCCTCGCCGGCTTCCTTCTTGGCCTTGGCTTCCTTGGCACAGAGCACGGCGACGGCACCCGAGGCACCCATCACGGCTATCTCGGCGTTGGGCCATGCATAGTTGAGGTCGGTGCGCAGTTGCTTGCAGCCCATCACGATATGGCTGCCTCCGTAACTCTTGCGCAGAGTGACGGTAACCTTTGGAACGGTGGCTTCGCCGTAGGCGTAGAGCAACTGTGCTCCATGCAGGATAACGGCGTTGTATTCCTGACCAGTGCCGGGCAAGAATCCGGGCACGTCGACCAGACTGACGATAGGAATGTTGAAGGCATCGCAGAAACGTACGAATCGTGCACCCTTGCGGCTGGCGTTCACGTCGAGCACACCAGCGTAGCATGATGGCTGGTTGGCCACGATACCCACGCTCTGACCATTAAACCTGGCGAATCCTACGATAATGTTCTTGGCAAACTTTGGCTGTACCTCAAAGAACTCACCATTGTCGGTGATGGCAGAGATGACCTTGTACATGTCGTATGCCTTGTTCGGGTCGTCGGGAAGGATTTCGTTGAGAGAGTCTTCCATACGGTCGATGGGGTCGTCGCACTCCTTGCGGGGAGTCTCCTCCATGTTGTTGGATGGAATATAACTGAGCAGCGTCTTGATCATTTCGAGAGCCTCCTCCTCTGTGGCGGCAGTGAAGTGGGTCACACCACTCTTCGTGGCATGTACGGAAGCGCCACCAAGGTGCTCCTGGTCCACATCTTCGCCAGTGACGGTCTTCACCACTTTCGGTCCGGTAAGGAACATATACGAGGTGTTTTCCATCATCAGGGTGAAGTCGGTGAGGGCGGGGGAGTAGACAGCACCACCGGCGCAGGGGCCGAAGATACCGGAGATTTGTGGGATGACACCCGAAGCGAGGATATTGCGCTCGAAGATTTCGGCATAGCCTGCGAGAGCGTTGATGCCCTCCTGGATGCGTGCGCCACCCGAGTCGTTGATGCCAATGACAGGGGCTCCCATTTTCATACCCATGTCCATCACCTTGCAGATCTTCTCTGCCATCGTCTCAGAAAGCGAGCCGCCGTTTACCGTGAAGTCTTGGGCGAAGATATATACCAGGCGTCCGTCGATGGTACCCGAACCGGCTACCACACCGTCGCCAAGGAATTGCTTCTTCTCCATGCCGAAGTTGGTGCAGCGGTGGAGTTTGAACATATCGAACTCCTCGAAACTGCCTTCGTCCAAAAGCATGTCAATACGTTCACGGGCAGTGTATTTGCCACGGGCATGCTGTTTCTCGATGGCTTTCTCGCCGCCACCAAGACGGGCCTGTTCGCGCTTGGCGACCAGGGCCTTGATCTTTTCTAATTGTTTGCTCATTGATATTTCTTTATACGGGAATATTCTGGATGTTCACGACTTAGTGCTCGCAGAGTTCGGTGAGGATGCCGCAAGTCGACTTCGGGTGAAGGAAGGCGATGTTCAGGTTCTCAGCGCCTTTGCGTGGAGCCTTGTCAATCAGGCGCACTCCCTTGCCGTCGCACTCAGCCAATGCGTTGGCCACGCCATCTTCGATGCAGAATGCCACGTGGTGTACGCCGCGTCCGCCTTTGTCGAGCCATTTCTGGATGGTGCTGTCGGGTGATGTGGGCTCAAGGAGTTCCAGTTTCACCTCTCCACACTTCAGGAAGGCGGTCTTCACTTTCTGGTCGGCCACTTCTTCGATAGCATAACACTCAAGTCCAAGTACTTCTTTGAAATAGGGTAGTGCTTCCTCAATGCTGGGAACAGCGATTCCTAAATGTTCAATGTGTGAAATTTTCATATTATTCGAAAGATTAAGAAAATGAATTGTTTAAACGATGCAAAGGTAATAAATAAAAATGATATGGGGAGAATAATCCCTCCATTTTTTAGGTTTTTTAGTCAAAAACTCAAGTTTATTCTCGTAGCCCATCAGCAAGCCGTCGTATTCGCTCAACTTATAGGGGTTACAGGGGCGTTAAAACTGACTTTTGGGGTGATGGTGATGTGATCACGCCAAGTATCAAATACCGTCAAAATTCGAAGAGCACACGGAAATTGATTTGCCGCCCGGTGAGGTAGTTGGGCACGGCATATTGTTGGTTGGTGACATCTGTTATCCAATAGTAGGAGTTGACGTTGTTGATACCCAGGAGGTTCAGGCAGTCAAGCCCGAGCCAGATGTTCCTAAATGGCAACTTCTTGTTGGTGCGCTTGTCGTTGTCGAGGGCACGGAAACTCATGCCGATGTCGGCGCGTTTGTAGGCTGGCGCGCGGAAGTCGAAACTCTCGATGCCACGGTGGGGTGCGGAGAAGGGCAGCCCATCGGCATAAGTGAGTTTGAGCGACATCTTCCATCGGTCGGTGTTGGGGAAGTAGTCGGTGAAGTTCAGGCTCAGCGCGAAACGTTGGTCGGTGGGCATGGGGATGCTCTTGCCATGGAGTTTCATTTTGGTGTCCATCACCGACAGGCTCAGCCATGAGTCGGCACCGGGGACGAACTCGCCATAGAGTTTCAAGTCAAGTCCCATGGCGTGTCCTGTGGCCTCGTTCTGCCCGTAGTACACCACTTTCACGTTGTTCACGCTGTAGGGCACCAGGTTCGACATGGCCTTGTAGTATGCCTCTGCACTGAAACGGTAGTTGCGCTCTTTCATCTTGAAGCGGTAGTCTATGGCGCCGATGAAGTGGATGGAGCGTTGGCTCTTGATTTTCTTGTTGAGTGTGGCATAGGTGATGCCGTTGACGGTGGAAGTGTCGCGCAACTCTTTGAAGAAGGGGGCCTGATAATAAAGACCCGTGGCCAGTCGTATGGTAACGTCGTTGTTGAAAGCCGGCACAATACTCAGCGACACGCGTGGACTAACCAGACTCTCGTGATTGAAGTTCCAGTGTGAGAAGCGCACGCCGTAGTTCAGCGTATAGAATGTGGTCTCGCTGGCGTTTTGGAATCGGTAGGTATCTTGCACGTATGCTTCCACACGGTTGGCATCGAGTTTGTTGCGGGTGTTGAGCGAGTAAATCATGTTGAGGTCTTGCCCGGTATGGGGCATCACATAACCGGCGGAGTCGCGCATCTCGTATTCGCGGCTGTTCTCCTTGATGTGCTCCATCTTGTAGGTCACGCCTGTCTGGTAGTGGTGCTTTCCCACCTTGTGGCTCAGAGCCAGTTTGATGGTCTGCACGTTGGCTTCGAGATAGTTGCGGGCATGGTCCATGTAAGTGCCCACACCCAGGTTCTCGCTGGTCTCCGTCTGTGTGAGCCAGTATTGTCCCTGGATGTCATACTGTTCCTGCTCTTTCGTGTAGAAAGCAGAACCGATGAGCGAGATGGTGGTTTTCTCCGTGAGGTGCCGTGAAAGGTTGAACATGCCGAAGAACGTGCGGAAGACGTCGCGCTCCTTGCCGTCGAAATACACCTTGAAGTTTTTCACATTCTCCATCGTTCCGAAGTGGGTCTCCCTGTCTTCGGGGATGAAGTTGTAGTGATTCTCCGAGATGTTGCCGATGAGGTCAAGTGTCCATCGGCTGTTGGGCTTATAACTGAAGTAGGTCTGGTAGTCGAGGAAGTTGGGGCGGTATTCTCCTTTTGTCTCAAGAGAGCCGAGAAGGTAGCGGTTGGTCTTGTAGCGTATGCCGTTGCTCCAAGCCAGTGTCTTGGTCTTGAAACCCACATATCCGCTCGCACCGAGCAGGCTTGCCGATACGTTGGCCTCAAATTCCTTCGGCCGTTTGTAAGTGATGTCGAGAGCCGACGACATCTTGTCGCCATACTTGGCCTCGAATCCTCCGGTAGAGAAACTGATTTTCTCCACCATGTCGGGGTTGATGACAGAGAGTCCTTCTTGCTGACCGCTCCGTACGAGGAATGGGCGGTACACCTCCACATCGTTGATATAGACGCTGTTCTCATCGAAACTACCACCACGTACGTTGTATTGCGAACTCAACTCGTTGTGCGTGGAGACGCCTGCCTGTCCTTGAATCAGTTCCTCCACGGCATTGCCCGAAGCGGATGGCATGGTCTTCATGTCTTTCGTGTCGAGTTCTTCCGACTGTCCTGTCTGTCGGCGTTTCTGCGTGATGACCACCTCGTCGAGTTGGTTGTCGCTGGTGAGTTGTATGATGAGCGTCTGCTGTCCCTTGGGCTTCCGCAACATGCGCGTCTTCGTCTGGTATCCCACCATGGAGAACCGCACTGCCACGCTGTCGGCAGTGCTCAGTTGCATGTTGTATTCTCCTCTTAGATTGGTAAAGGTGACACGTCCCTGACTGACTACCGCCACGGTGGCCAGTTCCAGGGGATTGTTGTTCTCGTCGGTCACTTTGCCATGCAAGGTGAACGATTGAGCCATCATGTTAGTGGCTATGGCGAGAAACAAGAGTATAAGATATAGATTTTTGCTATATTCCTTTCTCATTACAGATAATAAACGAGAATATTGACCGATTATTGCATACATGCCGATTCTTGTGGCTAATCACGCCAAAACCAACCCAAAATCCTGTTCGTCCAAGGCACCATCGAACGGAACCAGCGGAATGTGCTTGTGGGCTTGCCACCAAAGCGCAGGATGAACTCGCGCTCGGGGTTCTTGCTGAAAGGCAGACCGGCGTTCATGAACCGCAGGTGTTTGAAGCCGCGCTTGTGGGTGTCGTTGAGCAGATGCCAGATGGTGGTGGTGTAGGGGTGATACTTGATATAGGTTTTTCTCCGGGTGGCTACATACCACAGGTAGGCATCGTTGTTGGAGTAGATGACCGCGCATCCGCCTATAACCTTGTCGTTGAGTTTGGTGACGAAAATACGGCAGCGGTCGCAGTCATGCAATAGTCTGAACATCTCCTTATGTGGGATGAAACGCTGTATCTTGAATCGGTAGTAACTGCGGAGTATCTTGTAGAAAGCGTCGATATCGCCTGTGTCTTGGGCTTCCTCCACGGTGGTTCCCTGGTTCTCACAGGTGGTCACTTTCTTCAGCATTTTCTCGCTCAGGCGTTCTTTGGGAGACATGCTGTGGAGCGAGTTGTGCACTTGCAGCCACCTCACGGGGGTATATCCTGTACGTCGGAACCACTTGTAGCCGAACATCTTAGTGCTGAGGTTGCTGAATTCGATATACAAGCACAACCGCCGACGGAAATATTTCGTCATGACGACGAGCATCTGTGCGAACAACTCGTCTTTCTTTGTCTCATCGCGATATTCCCCTTCGCCGTAAATCCGTGCATGGGAATATAAATAAGGTGGAAGCAACGACCCTCGGCGGAAGACAATGGCAAGGATATGGGCTTGGATGATGCCATGGCTGTCGGCCACCAGACACATATAGGGGCTACAGCCAGGGGTTTGTTCCAGAATGTGGAACAACTCCTTGCTGTGGAAGAAATTCCGGCACGACATCGCCGGCAATTCCTCGCTGCGGGTGATGATGCTGACCTCCGTGTCTTGCATGATGCAAACTTAGTCATTTTTTTTCACTTTGGCAAATGATTGACCGTTTTTAGCCTCACTTGGGAGATAAATGGGAGACAAATGGACGTAAGCACAGCGATTCATCCGTTTTGGGAGCATTGTTGCTACCTATGATTCTTTCCAAAACTGGTGAAAGCAAAACAAAAATCACTTTTTATTTTGCTTTTCCTTCACTTAATCGTATTTTTGCAAAAAGATATTGATAAAGACAATCGACAGATGAAAAACTGATAATCAATGAAAGTAAGAGACGAAAGGGGATGATGTTGCAGATGTTCGATGTGTTGTAGCAGAGTGACCGTTTCTTACTTGCAGAATTTGAATTTAATTATTTACAAAAGAATATCATACAACTATGAATTACAAGAAAGTATTCGAGACAATGGTGAGTGAGACGGCACGTTATCTTGGCGACTGCCATCTCAAGACAATGGTGCTGGGACTCTCCGGCGGTTTGGACTCCACTGTTACTGCTGCCATCTGCCAGCAAGTGGTGAAACAATATCCTGAACTGGAACTGAAGTTCATCGGCGTGAGTCTGCCCTGTTCATCCAACACCACAGAAGAGAACGACTCTGCCAGTATGGCCATGAGGGGGTTCTGTGATGAGTATTGGGTGCAAAACCTGCAAGACGATTATGTGCACATGAAAGCGACGTGCGAGTTGCGCTATCCTTCCACACCTATCTCACAGGGCAATATCAAGGCTCGTCTCAGGATGATTTACCTCTACAACATTGCATCGGTGACAGGTGGACTGGTGATGGATACCGACAACCTCACGGAGCATAACCTGGGATTCTGGACTATCCATGGCGATGTGGCCGATTTCAACCCCATTGGCGGATTATGGAAGCATGAGGTTTATGAACTGTGCAAGTATCTCTATACAGAGGTGTTTACCGATGCCGACGACGTGCGCCATCAAGCCCTCCGTGCGGCATACGGCATCCTGCCCACCGATGGCAACGGCGTGGCGGCAGGTGGCGACATGGCACAGATTGCTCCGGGTCATACCTATGAAGAAGTTGACGATATCCTCAACTCCTATCTACAGGCAGGTGACGACGAAAATGCAAAGAATCAGGCCATGCAACGCCTTCAGGCTGCTTATGGTGAAGAAACAGTGGAGCGTGTCATACGCAGGCATCTCAACTCTGCTTTCAAGCGCAAGCGCATGCCCATTGTCATTCCAAGAAGTTGCTACGAAGACTGAAAGTCTCTAGAGAGTTTATAGTCTTCTATAGTCTTCTATAGTTTTCTATAGATTTCTATAGATTCCTATAGTTCCTATAGTCACTATAGTTCCTATAATCTCCCCTAGAGACTTCCAGCATGTGGGGTGGGCGCGGCGCTAACAGCCCATGGCTTGTTTCGCCGCTTCCTGCACCTCGATGACACGGTCGCACCATGCATCGAATTCAGGGTCTTCTACTTGCAGTTCGGGATGGGCGAGCAGATAGGCTATACAGTGGCGTACACCTTCGTCGAAACGGGTGGTGGCACAGAATCCCGGTACGGCAAGTTTAAGTTTCGTGCAGTCAAAAGCCACGGTCAACGCTTTGTCGCCCAGAAGGTTGCCTTCAAGGTCGTATTCCTTCGGACACACGGCGGCGAGAAATGCGGAAGATACATAATAGGGATGCAGTTCCACGTTTAGCGCTTGGGCTACGCAAGTATAGACTTGTGTCCAAGAGAGTGTCTCGTCTGACATGATTTGGAAGGCTTCGCCAATGGCTCTCGGGTTGCCCAGCAGTCCGATGAAGCCTCGGGCGAAGTCTTCGTTCCATGTCAGCGTCCACAGCGAACTGCCGTCGCCATGAATCAGCACTGGTTTTCCTTCCATCATACGTTTCAGCACGGGCCAACTGCCTTTCGGACCGTGTATGCTCAGTGGCACGCCCCTTTCGCAGTAGGTGTGGCTGGGGCGCACGATGGTCACGGGGAATCCATCCTCTCGGTAGGCCTTCATCAAGAGTTCCTCGCAGGCAATCTTATCGCGCGAATATTGCCAGTGGGGGTTGGCGAGTGTCGTTCCCTCAGTGATGATATGGTTGCGGGCGGGCTTGTTGTATGCCGATGCCGAACTGATATATACATATTGGTGTGTGCGGCCGGCAAAGAGGCGGATGTCGCGCTCTACTTGGGAGGTCACGAAACCGATGAACTCGCACACGGCATCGAAGTGATTGTCACCAAGCAACTCGTTCACTCGTTGCTCGTCGTTGATGTCTACAATGACCTGTTTCACGTTTTCAGGCACTTCGTCCTTGCGTGTGCCGCGATTGAGCAGCCATAGGTCGTGTCCGGCTGCTGCCAACTGTCTGGTGATGGCACTGCTTATCGTGCCTGTTCCACCAATCATCAATATTTTCATCCTCGAGCCATTTTATAGATGTTTTCCATATCTTCGGCTTTCAGCACTTTCAGACAACCGCAGGTGGCGGTATAGTCGCGGCTGCATTTGCGCGTCATCTCTCGTATTTCGTCATCGGTGATGTCGCGGCCGATAAGTTCCTTGATGTTCACGGGCATGCCAATGGCGTGGTAGAACCGCTCCACGGCCTGGATGCCTTTTTCGGCGGTACCTTCAGGGTCGGTGAAGTCGTTGGGAACGTCCATCACGTTCACGGCAAACCGTACGAAACGGCTTAGGTTCTCGTGCATCACATAGCGTGCCCAACTGGGCCAGATGGCTGCCAGACCGGCACCATGCGTCACGTCGAACATGCCGCTGAGTTCGTGCTCTAGTTGGTGGGTCGCCCAGTCGTCGCTCACCCCACAGCCTGTCAGTCCGTTGTGTGCCACGCTGCCGCCCCACATAATCTGTGCGCGGTTGCGGTAGTCTTCTGGGTTTTCAAGAACGGCAAAAATGGCGGTCTTCATTCTTCGCAGCACCGCTTCCGCGAGGTCGGTGGTGAGGTCCATGTCGTCGTCTTTGGTGAAGTAGCGCTCCATGGTGTGCATCATCATGTCGGTCACGCCGGCTGCTGTCTGGTAAGGTGGCAGGGTAAAGGTGCGGCGGGGATTCATGATGGCAAACTTCGGGCGTGACATGTCGTTGGAGTATCCGAGTTTCACGTCACCTTCTTCATTGGTGATGACACTGGCTTCGCTCATCTCGCTGCCAGCGGCTGGGATGGTGAGCACTGAGGCTACGGGAAGCATTGCCTTAGGCTCAGCCTTGCCGAGATAGAAGTCCCATACATCGCCACCGTAGCACACACCGTAGGCAATGGCCTTGGCTGAGTCGATGACACTGCCGCCTCCCACGGCGAGGAGGAAGTCCACGCCTTCCTTGCGGCAGAGGTCGATGCCTTCTCGCACTTTCGACAGTCGGGGGTTGGGCACTACACCACCCAGTGTGACGTAGTCTACGCCGCCATCTTTGAGCAGTGAGCACACCTTGTCGAGAAGTCCTGAGCGCTTGGCACTCTGGCCTCCATAATGCACAAGCACTTTCGTACCACCGTATTTCTTTGTCAGGGCAGCAACCTGCTCCTCTGCATGTTCACCGAACACTACTTCTGTCGGTGCATAGTAATTGAAATCTTTCATTTTTCTTTTGTATTGATTGTTGTGATGTCTGTCAGGATTACCAACGTCGGCGGCGGTTGTCGCTGTTGCCCCATTTCTTGTCATAACGTCCTTCGGTATCTATTTTTCCTCCGAAAATATTGAGGCGGTAGCGCACATGGAGCATGGCGTAAGAGTTGATGCTGTTGTACTCGGTGTCGCTGCGCCCCGTGGCATTCACCCACCGCTCATAGTTGCTCTGTTGATGGAGGATGTCGTAGAAATTGAGAGCTACGATGAGTGTCTTGCTCTTGAGGAACGACTTGGAAATCTGTCCGTTCCAAATCAGTTCATTTGTGTTCATCGACTTGTCGTTGTATCCGCGCCGGCTGCGCTCGTGCAGGTTGCTGCTTATCTCGAAGTCCATGGGCAGGCGCACCAGGAACTGTCCGCCATAGTTGAATTGCCAGGTGTCGAGGTCGGCGTTGGGCTGCAGTTCGTTACGGGAATGTTGGTAGTTGATGTTGCCGTCGATGGTCACCTCCAGCCAACTGTTGCGGAAACTGGCTGTGAGTCGTTCGTTGAGATTTACCGAATTGGTGGTGTTTTTCCTCGCATCGGCCTTTTGCTGTGCCACGTAACTCACAAAGTGGTTGTAGCGCACGCGACTCTCCGTACCAACATTCCAGTGTGCGGCAGAGTCGACGGCAGTGGTGAAGTTGAATCCGGCGTTCATGTTCCAGTTGCCGTTGATGTTCTCTGGTCTGGAGATGCTCCCTCCCGTGTCTGGGTTGTAGCGCACGAGATTGGAGATGCTGTTGCGGATATGTCGGTAATTGGCAAAGACCACTATCGAACGCTTGTAGCGTGAGATGTAGTTGTTGTAATAGGCGTTGAGCGAGTTGGTGAACTGTGGCTTCAGTCCCGGGTTACCCTGTGTGATGTAGAGTGGGTTGGAGTCGTCGGTGATGTCGAGCAACTGTGTCATCTCAGGCTGACGGGTATCGCCACGGTAGTGCAGCCAGAAGTTGCTCTGGTCGCTGAACTTGTAGTGGAAGTCGAAGGTCGGCGTGAAGTTGGTGACGTTTCTCACCGTGTCGACATACACGTTGCGGTAGTTCTGGATGAAGTTGGAGTGTTGTGGTTGCAGGAGCACACCGAGGTTGAAATCGTATTTCTCCACCTTGTGGCGCAGGGTGAGCCGCAGGTTGTGGGTATAGTTCTTGTATTCGGAGTAGCGGCTCAGCGAACGGTCGAGATAGTCGTCGAGATGGTCGTTTACAGTGGAGAGCCAGGGGTCCCATTCGCGGTATTGTGGCGTGATGCCCGAGAAGATATTCACTGGCTGGTGGCTGAAGTCATAGGTCTGGCGGTCGCTCTTGTTCTGGTTGTAGCGCAACTCATAGTTGGCCTGCAGGTGAGCACCTTTCCACAGCGGCTCACTGTAAGTGGCACTGAGCACGTAGCCGCTGTTGTCGGATGGGGTGGTGTTGTAGCGTGCAGTGTAGTAGGTGGAGTCGCGTCCGGCCTGGTCTTTCACGAGGAAGAGGTGCACATCATTGTTTGATGCGTTCTGGTTCTTGCTGCTGCCACCGCTGCCTTCCACACGGAAGGTGATGTGGCGTCCCCTGGGGTTGAGACGTCTGTAGAGTTGCAGCATTCCCCAGGCGTTCTTGTTGCTGCCATAGGTAAGGCTGGCACTGGTGTTGTGGTTCACCAGATAGGGTGCGAGAGGATTGGAGGGGTCGAAGGAATTCAGCACCCCCAGCGGGTCGTCCACATATAGATAGGGGTCGTCGTTGAACGTGGCGGCTGTCGAGGTGGCGGTGGCATCGTTGGTGCCGTAACTGCCGTTGGCACGGAGCAGGATGTTGGTCAGTGAGTCGGGCTTCCATTCCACTCGTATATTGCCGTTCCAGTTGTTGCTGCGGGTAAAGTTCTTCGAGTCGCTGTTGGAGAAGGTGCGCGAGGTCTCGCTGTAGAAGTTCTCGCTGGTGTTCTTGTTCTGATTGTCACCGTTGCGGTGGTTCCATCGCAGACTGAAGTCAATCTTGAGTTTGTCGCCGTCGTCATAGTTGAGGTTGGTGCCCAACATCTTGCGGGTGTTCAGTCCGCGGCGGTTCCACCATCCGGCGTTCTCCTCTTTGTTGTTGGCATTGCCCATGAGCACGAAACGGGTCTTGTCGGTGAAGCGGCTGGCCATGCCTCGTGAGGCGTAGCGGTCGTGGTTACCCACACCGAGGTCGAGGTTGGTCATGTAGCCATGGTTCATGCCTTTCTTGATGGTGAAGTCGAGCACAGTTTCCTTCTCACCGTCGTCGATGCCGGTGATGCGCGACTGGTCGCTCTGCTGGTCGTAGAACTTCAGGTTTTGGATGATAGAGACGGGGATGTTCTTGAGGGCTGTCTCCACGTCGCCGAGCATGAATTCCTTTCCGTCGAGGAGAATTTTCTTCACCTCCTTGCCGTTGACGGTGATATTGCCGTCTTCGTCAACCTCCGCGCCGGGGATGCGCTTGATGAGTTCCTCTATGGCAGAGCCCTCAGGGGTGCGGTAGGCTTCGGGGTTGAAGATGAGGGTGTCTTTCTTCACCACTACCTGCGCTGCCCGTCCAGTGACAACGGCTTCTTGCAGCATGATGCTCTCAGGCGACATCAGCAGCGTGCCCAGGTCAACGTCTTGGTTTCTCCGTATGGTTACCTCGCGTTCAAGCGTCTGGTAGCCTATCGATGAGATGCGCAGACGGTAGGTGCCGTTTGATGGGGCTTCCACGGAGAAGTTTCCGCGTATGTCGGAGAGGGTTCCGCCAACGAAGGTACTGTCTTTCACTCGGAACATCTGTATCGTAGCCTGTTCTATCGCCTCTTTGTCGTCAACATCAGTAAGATGTCCGGTGATGGTCATTCCCTCATGGGGGTCTTCTTCCTCTTGGGCAAAAACACCGGTAGTGGCTGCCAGAAGCAGCATCATGAGTATAATTCTTTTCATTATTATTACGGTCATTATCTGTTTTCGTTGACGATGTTCTTCAGTGCCGACCCGAAGATGATGTATTGGGTATTGCCGGCGATGGTACCCTCGTTCTGTCCCCAAAGGAAAGGCCAGTCGTCGAAGTTCTCGAAGTGGTCGGGCTGGCGGAAGAGCAGTCCCGGTGCCACGTTTCCTGGAATGAAGGAGAAGTCGGCGCGATTATTGCCGTAGAAAACGGCTTTTGGACGTGTGGCGCCCACCACAGCCACGAAAGAGTAGTTGTGGTAGGGATGGCAGCCGTAGAGCCAGTTCGAAACGCGGTACACCTCATCCTTGGGCACGATATCGGGATAGTAGAGATGTGCGAAGCACACCGTGGTGCCAAAACTGAGCACGGCATTTCCGCCTGCCCAGTTGCCCAGTCCGATAGGCACGCCATAGGGGTTCTGCTCGTCGAAGCGTTTGATGTATTCCTCGTATTTCTCCACGTATGGGCGCAACCGTTTCTTGTAGGCCTCATCCATGTAGGGAATGGCATCGAGCGCGGTCTGCATGTTGTTGGCGACGTTGCGGTCAAGGGCTGCCCATATCTGCTGTGTGAAGTGGTCAAGATACTGCTTCTCACGGGTGGCGCCGTAGAGTTGCAGGTTGGTGGCCATATTTCCCAGTTGCTGAGGGTTTCTGTTGCGGCGACCGCGACGCTGGCTCGTTGTGGAGGCATTGTCGTTGTCGGTGTTGCCGTCGAGCCAACTGTAGTCGTCCTGTGAAGCATTCTGAGCCCGCTGCTTCATCAGTTCGGTGGCCTCTTCCATCAGGCGCTTCGACTGGGTAAGGGCGCGGTGTGCGAGGTCGTCGTTGTAACCTTCGAGGGCGCGCGAGGCGGCAGCAAACATCGTGGCGGCACGGAAATCGAGTTGTGGACTGCGTGTAGTGAATGCCCACATATCGTCGGGGGTACCGCTGCGCTTGCCGTCGGCCGACACCTCATAGGGCTTCAGCGAGGGGTCGTAATGCAGCCCGTCGGTGATGCTGGCTGCATCGCCCAGGTGATGGTAGTTGTCGAGGACGGAGTTGGAGAGTGTAGATGCCATGTGCCCGATTTGCTCGGCCTGAGCCACGAGGTTCAGCGTGCCGTGCTCGATAAACTGCAGCACGTCGGGCGTGCCATCCGGACGGTGCAGGTCGACGTATCGCTGTTGCTGACTCACGAAGGTTTCGTCGCGCTGGGGTCTGAATAGTTCCCATGTGCGGATGAAGTTCTGCACCACGTTGATGTTCGAGCCTGTCTCGATGTCAAAGTCACCGGCATCGAAGAATCCGCCGATGTTCAGTCCGGGGATGAGTTCATAGGGCTTGTATTTCGTATCGGTGGTCTCACCTTGCGAATGCAGGTCGAAATGGTTGCTGGGCGGTGCCTGAAGGTATCCCTCCTTGAACGGCTCGCCGTGCCAGGTGCGGTAGCCTTCGTTCACGTACATGTGGTTCATGTGGATAGGAACCCACACATCAGTAGTGGCATCGGTGATTTTGTCGTAGACATGCGCGTCGATGAGGAAGTCATTGGTGCGGGTATAGCCATATTGGATGTAGTAGATGCCGGGCTGTTTCACCTCGGAGAAGTCGAATTTCACGTAATTGTATTTGTAATAGGTTCCCCATGAGCGGATGGTGCCACGGAACGCCTCTTCTGCGGTGCCGTCTCCCTTGATTCGCATCAGTGAGGCAGTGGAGAGGGGCTGCGCTTTCTTGTCGAGTTCGATGACAGCCACTTTGGGCTGTTCGGGGATATAGCCAATCTGAGAGAAACCGATGTTGGGCTGGCGTATCCATCCCGGGATGGCATGAGGCTCCACGGTCCATGTGAGCACCTTGCCCGTCTTGCCCTTCGGCAGCACGCTGCGCAGCACGAACCATCCGTTCTGTGCCAGCATGCGTCCGTCGTAGAGGCGCAGTTCGGCATCCTCGCTGCTGATGCGAATCATCCGCTCTTGGTCGTCGGTGGCGAGAGTCATTTCATGACCGCTCTCGATGGGCAGGGGGTCGATGAAACGTCCTGTGCCCCGGTCGTCATAGGTTTTGAAGCCCTTGAACTGTCGTGGCTTCTCGGCATTCGGCCGGGTGATGGTCTCACTGGTGGCATAGCGGGGTAGACGTCCTAGACGTCCGTCTACCGTGAAGGTCTTCTGCCAGTATTGCGAGGGGAGAAATTCGATATTGAAGCCTGCCTCGCCAGCGAGGGCATCAGGCACAGGCTTGTCGAGCCATACGGCTATCTCCACCGCCTCGCCCTTGGCGGTCACCACTACCCGGCTGTCGAAGTCGTAGTCGTCGTAGCGCATCGCCACCTCTATGCTGCCGTTCTCACGGTCTACCTTGCGATTGATGGTCTTTGGCACGAGGTCCCACTGCTCGGGGGTGTTGTTGAGCCTGACGGCACCGCCTTGCACGGTACGCACGCCGTGGTGGATGATTTCGATGCCGGAGTTCTTCTCGTCGTTGAACCCGCCGTTGAAATTGTTGCTGAATACAAGCACGTTGACACCTTGCCGTTCGAAATAGCCGAGGTCGTTGAGACGCAGGTCGTCAGCATACAGGCACATTGAGGCCAACATGCTCATCATCATCATTAATGTTCTCATTCTCTTCATATTCTTTCTTGATTGATGTCCTTTTTCGTTTCCCTATGAAGAATTCAACACAGAGAAACTGAGGCTTAGAGGCATGCTTTTCTATTGTTTCATTAACTCTCCTTTAACTCATTTTTAATACCTCTAAAAATGCCTCTAAAATATCCTCCAAAATATCCTTTCTAAAAATCGTCCATCGGATACTTCACTCCCCATTCCTTGCGCAACTGGTCCATCAGTTGCATGATATAGAGTGTCTCTTCGAGCGGCATCTCACGGGGCTCGAGCAAACCTTCGAGGAGGGCGTTGCGACAGACGACGAACTGGTACTCATAGCCGGTAATTTGCTGTGGCACATGAATATCCTCGACAAACACCCTGTCGTGGGTGTTCACCGTTATCTTCTGTGGGTTGTTGATGTTGTCGATGATGAGGTTGCCATCGGTACCGGCAATGACACCGATGTTGTCGCCCACGCAGGCGGCACTCGACTGCAGGTTGCAGAGCAATCCGTCTTCGAGAACGAGCGTGATGGCGTTGGTGAGGTCCATGCCCGTCGTGCTCTTCACACATTGGCTCTTCATCTCCACAATATTTGAAGGGAAGAACATACGCACGAAGTTGAGGGCATACACGCCGAGGTCGAGGAGGGCACCGCCGCAGAGGTCTGCCCGCATGATACGGGGCTTGTCGCCCATGCTGTAACCCAAGGTGGCGGTGACGAGACGTGGTGTGCCGATTCTACCGCTGGCTATCAGGTCGCGCACCATTTTCACAACGGGCTGGTAGCGGGTCCAGATGGCTTCAGCGAGGAAGATTTTCCGTTCGCGTGCCAGGTCGACGATGGCGGCTGCTTCCTTGTGATTGGCCATGAAGGCTTTCTCTACCAGACAGGGCTTGTCGGCCATCAAAGCATCGTGGGCAACGTCGTAGTGATGGGAGTGGGGGGTACCCACATACACTAGGTCGATGTCAGGATCGGCATAAAGTTCCTGATAGGAACCGTATGCCTTGGGGATGTTCCACTGTTTTGCAAAGGCTAGGGCACGTTCTGGCGTGCGCGATGCCACGGCGCGGCACTCGCACTGGTCGAGTCCGTTCAGGGTGATGGCTGCCTTTTCGGCTATCCATCCTGTGCCGACGATGCCGACACGCATAATCTTATCGTCTTTCATATGAATGTCTTAGGTTTGATATTAGTGCTTTGAATAGGGTGAGTTGACTGGTAAGAAATAGGTATATAGGGCGGAAAAATCCTCTTCTGAATGGCTTCAGCGATTCTTTTTCTGACCCTAATACGTTTATTTGATGTGATGGCGGCAGGAATGTCTAATCAGGAAATGATTTTTTATGGATTGTTAACAAGTGAGTGGTATTACTGCCTCAGGTTAGAAAATAAAAAACTTTGTCTTTTATTTTGCTTTCTATTTGGCTTTCACTATCTTTGTTGCCATAATACTAAAAAACGGAGAACATGAAGAAGTATTTTTTTTCCTGCACTTTATTATGGCTGTTGGTGCAGTCGATTACTGCACAAAATTTCACTTTGCTGCCCGACGGCTATTTCAATGACCATGGCGTTGACGTGATGGCATTCAGCGACTTTTACCCCGAAGGGCATCAGGGTGGGGTGTGCGTTATCATGAACGGTCAGCGCGTGGCTACCAATGGTGATATCCGCATGGAGGCTACACCGGGACAATGGCAGCCCGTTCCCAAACAACTCTCCCGAAAAGCCGAAGGCAACACTATTACCACCCGCCTGTGCTATCCCGACTCCTCCCGTCACATGACAGGGTTCAACCCGATGGTATATCCTGATTATCAGTTCGGCTATGAGGTACGGGTGGAGAGTCAGGGCAAGAGCATTGTCGTGACCGTTGACCTCGACAAACCCGTGCCCGACTTCCTCGTGGGAAAGGTGGGCTTCAACCTCGAGTTCTTCCCCGGACGGCTCTTCGGGAAACCATGGATGATGGATAGCCAGACCGGCATCTATCCCCAACAGCCCAACACGCCGTTGATGCATGCCACACCGAACATCCTGCATACCGGTGACTTCTTCACGGGAAAAGGCGACAAGGCCGACATCGACCATCTGAACGGCGAAGGCTACTCTCCGCTGATAGCCGATGACGTGATAGCCGCTCCTTATGCAACAGGACACGTGTTCACGTCGCAGCCCGACGACCCCTACAGCCGGCTGACCATAGAGTCGAAGACCGGTGAACTGCAACTCTTCGATGGACGGATGAACCACAACAACGGGTGGTTCGTGCTGCGCAGCGAGATTGCCCCGGGTACGACGAAAAACGCAGTGGTGTGGGTGATTACCCCCAATGTGGTGGACAATTGGGTGTATCAGCCCGTGGTGCAGACCTCGCAGGTGGGATATCACACCCAACAACAGAAAAAAGCCATTATCGAGACCGACAGGCGTGATGGCGCGTCACGGCAGGCCGCACTCGTGCGTATCGTAGCCAATGGTGAACAGATGGTGAAGACCCTGCCGACGGAGACATGGGGCACCTTCCTGCGCTACAATTACCTCACCGCTGACTTCTCTGACGTGAAGACCCCTGGACTATATAAAATAAGGTATGGAGAGTCGGAGTCATCGGTGTTTCGTATCGACGATACCGTCTACGACCGCGGTGTGTGGCAACCCGTGATAGAGTATTTCCTGCCGGTGCAGATGTGCCATATGCGTGTGAATGAGAAATACCGTGTATGGCACGATGCCTGTCATATGGACGATGCAAGGATGGCACCTGCCGGCAACCATATTGACGGATACGTGCAGAAACCCAATCTGTCGAAATATGCAGCCGGCGACATCGTGCCGGGCGTGAACATCGGCGGATGGCATGATGCCGGCGACTTCGACCTGCGCGTGGAGTCACAGGCAGGAGAGGCGTATATCCTCGCCCTTGCCTATGAGGCTTTCCATCCCGACATCGACGTAACGAAGATTGACCAGAACCGTCGTGTCGTGGAAATACATGAACCCGACGGTAAGAACGACATCCTGCAACAGGTGGAGAATGGCGCGCTGACGGTGGTGAGGTCGTATCAGGCACTGGGACGTCTCTACCGAGGCATCATCTGCAACAAACTCCGACAGTATGCGCTGCTTGGCGACGCTGCCGCGATGACCGACGGCTCCATTGGCAACGACGACGACCGCTGGATATTCACCGAGGAGAATCCCATGCGGGAGTTGTCGACGGCGGCACAGTTGGCAGGGGCATCAAGGGTGTTGATGGGCTTCAACGACGTGTTGGGCAAGGAGTGTCTCGACATCGCCTCTACTATTTACAAGAACACGCAAGTGGACGGACAGTTAAGAATGTTCAAGTTGCAGGCTGCAGTGGAACTCTATCTCACCACGAAAGAAAGAGAATATCTTGATTTCGTGCTCGACAACCAGGAGATGGCTGTTGCGAGCATCAGCCGCTCTGGATGGGTGTTGGCACGGCTCGTTGCACAATTGTCTGCATCGAAAGAGAAAAAGGTGAGGAATTTCTGCACGGCTTTCCGCAATGCCCTTGCTGGCTATAAGGCCAGTCTCGACAAACAGGCAGCAGAGACTCCCTATGGTGTACCTTACCGACCCAGTATCTGGGGAGCAGGATGGGACATCCAAAGGTTTGGCTTCGAGTATTATTTCCTTACAAGTGCCTTCCCCGATGTCTTCCCGAAGGAGACGGTATATAATGCTCTCAACTTCATCCTCGGATGCCATCCGGGTACCAATACGGCATCATTCGCTTCAGGAGTGGGGGCGAAGTCGGCAACGGTGGCATACGGACTCAACAGGGCCGACTGGTCGTACATCCCCGGTGGTGTGGTTTCGGGCACTGCCCTTATCCGTCCCGACTTCCCCGAGTTGTTGGAGTTTCCGTTCCTCTGGCAGCAGACAGAGTATGTATTGGGTGGAGGTTCCTCGCACTATATGTTCCTCGTGCTGGCTGCCCAACAACTGTTGGGTAATAGTAAACCGTAAAGTTGGATTGGGATAATAAACAGACGACCACGAACCTACCTCATTGCACGAAAAAATCAATGGTGCTTATTCTGGTAGATTCGTGGTCGTCTTTTTGGGATGAATCTATTTCGTAGGTGTTTTGCGAACAGGGTCACAGGTGAGGTCGCAGCCGAGTTTTTTGAGGATTTTGCGGTCAATCTCGCTCAGCATCACCGTACAGTGAATCTGACATCCACGGAGTTTGGGCAGACTCTCCAACGCGCGGCGGCAGTTGTCGTCGTGGGGTGAGAGCACTGAGAGGGCTACGAGCACTTCGTCGGTGTGAAGGCGGGGGTTCCTGGCACCAAGATACTCGATTTTCGTCTTTTGGATAGGCTCTATCATGCTCTGGGGAATCAGTTTCACATTGTGGTCGATGCCCGCCAGATGCTTCGTGACATTCAAGAGCAAGGCAGCACAGCAGCCCAGCAATTCGCTCGACTGTGAGGTGATGATGGTGCCGTCGTCCAGTTCCATGGCGGCAGAGGTGTGGCCGCTCCTTTCTTTCCGCTCGTTGGCTGCCACGGTGCAGGGGCGGTTGGCGGTGGTGATCTTCATCTGGTTGAAGAGCATCTGTATCTTCTTCACCTCCTTGTCGTTGCACGCTCCGTCGGCCAACTTGTTCGTGGCGGTGTAATACCGACGGATGATTTCGTCTTCGGAAGCCTTGCGGCAAACCTCGTCGTCGGAGATGCAGAATCCCACCATGTTTACGCCCATGTCGGTGGGCGACTTATAGGGGTTGGTGCCGTAGATACCCTCGAAAAGGGCATTCAGCACGGGGAATATCTCGATGTCGCGGTTGTAGTTCACCGCCACCTTGCCGTAAGCGTCGAGATGGAACGGGTCGATCATGTTCACGTCGTTCAGGTCGGCAGTGGCTGCTTCATAGGCGATGTTCACGGGGTGCTTCAGCGGGAGACTCCATACAGGGAAGGTCTCGAACTTGGCATAGCCGGCACGCACACCCCGCTTGTTCTCACCATAGAGTTGACTCAGGCAAACCGCCATCTTGCCACTGCCAGGACCGGGAGCGGTGACGACAACGAGAGGGCGCACGGTCTCTACAAACTCGTTCTTGCCAAACCCTTCGTCGGAGGCAATCAACTCCACATTGTGGGGATACCCTTCGATGAGATAGTGGATATAGGTCTTGATACCCATGCGCTCCAGACGCATGCGGTAGTTGTCGGCAGCCCGCTGACCGGTATAATGAGTGATGACCACTGAGCCCACCATGAAACCACGGTTGAGGAATTCGCTGCGCAGGCGCAATACGTCTTCGTCATAGGTGATGCCAAGGTCGGCACGTACCTTGTTGGCTTCTATATCCTCCGCACTGATGACGATGACAATCTCGATGCTCTCGCTCAGTTGCTGCAACATCGACAGTTTGCTGTCGGGCTTGAACCCTGGCAGCACGCGCGAGGCGTGATGGTCGTCGAAGAGTTTGCCGCCTAACTCCATATAGAGTTTGCCGCCAAACTGTGAAATACGTTCTCTGATATGCTCCGACTGAATCTTCACATATTTGTCATTGTCAAAACCGATAGCCTTCATTTTCCTGAATTTGTTCTTTGATTAATCACGTTTTAGTGTTAATATGGTGCAAAAGTAAAACAAAAACTTGAAAAATTGATTATCCAAACAACACTTTTTCGACACTTTGTAGAAAAAAACAAAAAATAAGTTTATTCCTATTGCCCATCACAGAGCAGTTGTAACGTAAGGGAAGTAGAATCTTGATATTTTTTTCCCCGTTCATTTGGATATGAAACCATTTTTAGTTACTTTTGGGCCATATTAAGACAAATCATTTTTTATTTCAAATTTCAACCCAAGAGTTATGTTACGAATACTTTTCCTTACACTCTGCACCATTGTGTCTTTGACAGCCAATGCTGCCGACTACGACAGTTATTACGACAACCTCCCTGTTAGCCTTCAAAAGCCTACAGCACCTGTCATTCCTTCTTATACTATCAGCATCTTAAACTACGGAGCCAAAGCCGATGGCGTGACCGACAACACCGATGCCTTCGCCAAAGCCATCGACCACCTGAGGAAACAGGGTGGAGGACATCTCAACGTGCCAGCCGGCATCTATCTCACCGGTCCCATCACGTTGCGCGACAACATCGACCTGCACATTGAACGCAACGCCATCATCATGGCTACGCCCGACAAGACAAAGCATATACTTGTCAATAAGACCACGGGCAAGCGTGAGTCGAGAGCCACACCATTTATCAAGGCCTCCAAAGCCAAGAACATCAGTATCACAGGCGAAGGCACCATTGATGGCAACGGCAAGTGGTGGCGTCCCGTGAAACGTGGAAAGGTGAGTGACACAGAATGGAACCAATACCGCTCCATGGGTGGCACCTTGAGTGAGAAAGGCGACCTGTGGTATCCTTTCTCACTGAAACACTTTGCCAATATCACTGAGAGTGCCGAAGACGAAATCAAACTGCGAATGCACATGGTCAGGCTGACGGATTGTGAGCGGGTGCTCGTGAGCGGAGTGACCTTGCAGAATTCACCTAATTTCCATCTTGTACCCCAACGCTGCAATGATGTCATCATCGACGGCGTGACGGTGAGATGTCCGTGGAACGCCCAGAACGGTGATGCCATCGACATCGGTCAATGCCGGAGAGTGCTCATTGTCAACAATGTCATCGACTGCGGCGACGATGGCATTTGCATGAAAGGTGGAGTGGGGCAGACTGCCCGTGACTATGGTCCATGCGAAGACATCCTCATCCAAGACAATACGGTGTATCATGCTCATGGCGGATTCGTCATCGGTTCGGATTGTTCGAGTGGGATGAAAAACATCGTGGTGCGCCACAACACCTTTAGCGGTACCGATACCGGCCTTCGTTTCAAAAGCAGCGAGGGCAGAGGAGGAAAGACCGAAAGTATCTTCATCTCGGATATCTATATGAATGATATCAAAGACCAGGCCATCGTCTTCGAGACCACTTATTTTGACAACCATGTTGGCGCTGCCCCCAGAGGAGAGGACACCCCGAAAGAGTCGCTGTTCTTGCCCGACTTCGGTGACATTCATATCTCACGTGTAGTATGCCGAGGCACGAATACGGGCATCAAGGCCAGTGGAGCGAAAGGGATGGTGCACGACGTGACTGTGGAGAATTCCACCTTCTTCTATACCAACAAGTCAACTGACATCGGAACCGACTGCGACGTGAAGATAGAGAACGTGGATTTCCATACTTTCTAAACCCTTTGGATTTACCCACATCAGTACGAAAAAGGTGTGGAATTTACAACCAAAATCGATAGATATTTTTATTATTTTGTCGGATTTTTTGATTGGTTGTAAATTCTACACCTCTATATTTTTGCCACTTTTTTATAATTTAGTATTGCTGAAAAGTGTTGATTTTCAGCATTTTGAATAATTGGCTCCAATTTATTTATCCACTTTTTACACCAACTGCTGTAGCACCTTATTACTTTTTTAATATCTTTGCAAAAGGAAACCACCAACCTATACCAGAAAAGCCGTCGCGGGTTGTGATTTCATCGCAACCACAGATAACCTAAATACAAGAAAACCTATACTAATCACAATACATAAAATTATCGTATGAAATTAAACAAGTTCTTATTCTTGCTGATGTCATTCATGTTGATATCGGCAACGGCCCTGGCACAGAAGCGGGTATATACGGGACAGGTCGTCGACGACCAGAATGAGCCCGTGATAGGTGCTTCTGTGATACAGAAGGGCACCTCGAATGGTGGTGTCACCGACATCGATGGAAACTTCTCGGTCTCTGTTGATGAGGGTGCCACACTGGTTGTTTCCTACATCGGATATGCCTCTCAGGAAGTGACGGCTGCCGATGGGATGCACATCATTTTGAAAACCGACCAGGAAATGCTCGATGAGGTGGTGGTAATCGGTTATGGCGTTCAGAAAAAGAGCGTGGTTACCGCATCTATCGCTAAGGTGACGGCAGAAGACCTTGAAGGAACGGCACCTGTACGTATGGACAACGCTCTCAAGGGTCTTGCTTCGGGTGTCACCGTGACCTCGTCTTCCGGACAACCGGGTGCCGCAGCGCGTGTGCGTGTGCGTGGTGTGGGTACTATAAATAATAGTGAACCACTCTACATCGTCGACGGCATGCCCATCGAGGGTGGTCTCGACTACCTCAACCCCAATGATATCGCATCTATCGAGGTGCTGAAGGACGCTGCTTCGGGTGCCGTCTATGGTGCTCGTGCTGCTAACGGTGTTATCCTCGTTACAACAAAGACCGGAAAAGTGGGCGCAACCCGTGTGAACTATGATTTCTCCTATGGATGGCAAAGTCCATGGCGTCATCGCGACGTGCTCAACGCCAGTGAATATGCCGTGATGATGAACGAGGGTAGGGTAAATGCCGGCATGGCTCCCATCTACGACGACCCCTATAAATTTGGCAAGGGTACCGACTGGCAGAGCGAAGTATTCAATGATAACGCTCCCGTCGTCAACCATCAAATCAGCGTGAGTGGGGCTTCTGAAAGGCTCAACTACCTGCTCAGTGGTGGCTACTACACCCAGGACGGTATCATCGGTGGTAACTACGGACGGTCGAACTACGAACGCCTCACCTTGCGCGGAAACTTCGGTTTGACACTCTTCGACGTTTCCAACGAGCGCAACTTCCTCAACAGCATGAAGTTGACAGCCAATATCTCCTATGCCCGTGTGAAGAGCACAGGTATCGATGTCAACTCACAGTGGGGCTCCCCTCTGGGGTCGGCACTCGCACTCTCGCCCATCCTCACTGTCTTAGAACAGGATCCGGCAGCACAATTAGACCGTTACAAGGACAATATCGACTATACACCGATTTACGATGAAAATGGCAACCTCTTCATGGTGCCGGGAACCGATTACAATGAGATGGTGAACCCCATCGCTTCGCTCTCTCTCCCCGCATCGAAAGGATGGAGCCACAAGTTTGTGTCGAATTTCTCGGCTGAACTCCAACTTTATGATAACCTCAGATTCCGCACCTCATACGGCACTGACCTTTCTTTCTGGGGTAGCGACGGTTATACCAAGAAATTCTACCTCTCTGGCAACAACAAGGCCACCCGTACGGGTGTCAGTTCCAGCAGCGACCGTGGCACCGTGTGGCAGATAGAAAACGTGCTCAGTTACGACAAGACCATCGACAAACACTCGTTTGCTATTATTCTCGGTCAGAGTGCCAAGCAGACCAGGGGATACTATCTGGGAGGTTCGGCTTCGAACATGAAGGACCCCACCGGTTCGAAACCTTATATCGACTATACCTATGGTGTGGGAACTCCCGTCACCATCGATACCCATGAACTCGTCTACGTAGATGAGAAAGGTAAGGAGCAGACCGTGGATGTGCTCGATGGTTATACCACGAACATCAGCATTTATGGCGGCAAGAACCCATATGCCACTATCT
This sequence comes from uncultured Prevotellaceae bacterium, assembly GCA_900315455.1. Taxonomy (GTDB): domain Bacteria; phylum Bacteroidota; class Bacteroidia; order Bacteroidales; family Bacteroidaceae; genus Prevotella. The sequence goes on from OMZE01000001.1 coordinate 251,385, forward strand.
CATCGCTCTTCGCCCGACTGAGTTACAACTACGACGAGCGCTATATGTTCCAGGCCACAGTGCGTAGGGATGGTTCCAGCCGTTTCGGTTCCAACAACCACTATGCCACCTTCCCCTCGTTCTCTCTGGGATGGAACGTCACCAATGAACCGTTCATGCAAAACCGTCCTTCTTGGCTCACTAACCTGAAGGCAAGATTCTCATGGGGTAAGAACGGTAATGAGAACATCGGTAACTTCCGCTACACTGTAATGACCGCCTCTGGCAACAACTACATCTTCGGAAGCAATACCAACACTCCGGGCGTGAAAGCCAGCGGACTGCCCAACCCCGACTTGAAATGGGAGGAGAGCGAACAACTCGACTTCGGTCTCGACTTCGGATTCTTCCACAATGCCCTTACCTTCACCATTGACTACTACAAGAAGACCACCAACGGCATGCTCATGGAAATGAACATCCCGTCGTATGTCGGCGAGTCGAAACCCATCGGCAACGTAGGAAAGATGGAGAACTCGGGTATTGAAATGGAGGCCGTGTGGAAGTTCCACGCCGGCGATTTCAACTTCCGTATCGGTGGCAACCTCACCTATCTCAAGAACAAACTTATTGAATACGGCAACGAAACAGGATGGGCCAACTACGATTCCTTCCAGGGCGCAGGAACCATCACAAGGGCTGAGAATGGAAAACCATTCCCCTACTTCTATGGCTACAAGACCGACGGCGTGTTCCAGAACCAAGGCGAAATCGATTCGTATCTCAATGCGGCAGGAACACCCATCCAGCCCAATGCTGTAGCCGGCGACGTGAGGTATGTGGATGTCAACGGCGACGGCAAGATAACCGACGACGACCGCACCGATATTGGTAACGGCATGCCCGACTGGTCGTTCGGCCTTAACCTCAATGCCAGTTGGAAGGGCTTCGATTTCAGCATGATGTTGCAGGGAACAATCGGCAACGATGTCTTCGACGCCACCCGACGTACTGACATCTCTACCGTCAACCTGCCTTCATGGATGCTCTCCAGATGGACAGGAGAAGGTACCAGCAACAAGATTCCGAGATTCGCTCTCGGCGACAGCCAGAACTGGCAGTCCAACGACCTCTATGTTTACGACGGAAGTTATATGCGACTGAAGAACATACAGTTGGGATATACCCTCCCGCATTCCATTACCAGCAAGTTCTTCGTCTCTACACTCAGGTTCTATGTGGCAGCCGAAAACCTGCTCACCTTCACGAAGTATCATGGCTTTGACCCTGAAATCTCTTCTTCAGCCACCTCACTTGGCGTTGACTATGGCGTTTATCCACAGGCTCGTGTATGGACGGTTGGCGTAAATGTCGGATTCTAATTTTTAAAGGACTACAATCATGAAAACAATCAAATATATTCCCGTAGCCCTGCTGGCAGCAGCCATGCTGCTCAACACCAGTTGCAAAGACAGTTTCCTTGAGGTGGAATCGCCTACGCAGGACTTCATAAATACCTATTTCACTAACGACGAGCATGTGCAAGAAGCCCTCGTCGCTGCTTACGACCCCCTCGAGTGGACCGACTGGGGAGGACAATATACTCCCGTGAATATCATGAGCGACATCATGGCCGACCAGATTTGGGTAGGCGGTGCCGACAAGACCGACAACCAGTTCTGGCATCTCATGATGAACTATGAGGCTTTGCCCACCAACTGTATGTCTTGGCTGTGGAGCGTGGGCTACAGTGGTGTGAAACGCTCCAACGATGTCCTCACCTATCTTGGCTGGGCAAAAGAGAACATCACTGCCGAGGCTGCTGCTTCGTATGAGGCACAGGCCAGGGTGCTCCGCGTTTTCTATTACAACTGGCTGTGGAAATTCTGGGGAAACATCCCATACTATGAGGTCAACCTCGAATCTCCCTATCTCGCAGAGCAAATCCCTGCCGATGAGGTCTATAATCGTATCATCACCGACCTCGAGGGTGCCATCGCATTGAATGCGCTGCCTTTGAAGGCTTCGTCGGAGAACTATGGCAGGGTGACCAAGGCCATGGCCTATATGCTCTATGCAGAGATGGTGATGTATCAGAAAGACCAGAGCCGTTATCAGAAGGCCTTGCAGTATATGGAGGAAATCATCAGCAGCACCGCCTATGCGCTGGTTGACGACTACACCGGCATCTTCAAGGAGAGTGGTGAGTGGAGCGTGGAGTCGATTTGGGAAATCAACTACAAGGACGATGGCGCATACCGTTCGTGGAGTTCTCCGCTCAACGCCGGTGGTACGGTGCTGCCGCGACTCATCAGTCCGAACGGTTGGGCCGACGGTACCGACGGACACGACAATGGCTGGGGATTCGCTCCCGTGCGACAGGAGACCTACGACATGTATGATGCCAAAGATGCCCGCCGCGACGCCACCTGCTGGAATGCCGCTGCCGTGGGAAGTTACAAGCCTCGTTACCAAGATACCGGTCTCTTCCTGGAGAAATATGTTGCCCATACAGGTGACAACAAAGACCAGATTGCTGACGGTGACCTCAACTGGAACAACAACCTGCGTATCTACCGTTTCGCTGAGACACTCCTCAACGCTGCCGAACTCCTGCTGAAGACTGGCGGCGATGCTTCCAAGGCTGCAGACTATCTCAACGCCGTGCACCATCGTGCCGGACTTACCGACAACCTCGCTGCCACCGAGGACAATATCCTCCAGGAAAGGGCATTCGAGTTTGTGGGAGAAGGAAAGCGCTACTGGGATCTCGTTCGTACGGGCAAGGCAGCATCTGTGCTTGTTCCCGACAGTTATGGCTATCGCACTAACACATGGACGGAAAGCAAGAAATACCTGCCCATACCGCAGAGTGAGATCGATGCCGCCCAGGGTACATTAACGCAAAACAACTATTAAACCGATGAAGATTATGAAGAAAATAGCAAAATATATCGGATGTTTCCTGATGGCTGGCATGGCAATGACGGCGTGCTCGCCCGACGACTACGCCGGACTCGACCCCAACGGAATACCCAACGTAGGTGACGCCGATGTGTCGGTGGAGATTGACCAGGAAATCAACCAGGTGAAACTCAAACTCAACAACACCGCGCAATATCCGGTTTGGATTGTTGACGGAAAGACCTATTCCACACGTAATCCATTTACCAAAATCTATGCTAACTCCGGCGACTATACCGTGGAGTACCGCGTGGGCAACCGCAACGGCATCAGTGACGGAAAGGGACAGAAGACCTTCCATTTCGACAACTCCATTGTCGACTTCTCCAGTTATATCACACGTATGGCAGGAGCCGAGGCAGAAGGCAAACAGTGGTTTATTGCCAGTGCCGAACCCGCCCATCTGGGATGTGGCCCCTCGGGAACCGACGGCACCGAGTGGTGGTCGGCTGCTCCCAACGACAAGGCCAACTACGGTGTATATGACGATGTGGTGACCTTCATGCCCAACGGAACTTATGTCTATGATCCGGGAGAAGGTGGCACGATGTATGTCAACAAGGAAGTCAAGGCATTCCCTGAGACCAACAACGGTACCGCCCCTGAAGACGTGATGGTGCCCACCGACAAGCAACAGACCACCTACGACTTCACCGTGGAGGGCGACGACGTGTTCCTCGTGTTGCCTTCCCACACCAAGTTCCCCTACATCTCCAATGATGACCAGTGGAATACGCCGAAGTTCAAGATTGTGGACCTCAAGCCCAAGCACATGGAACTCATCTATGACAACGGGTCCATTGCGTGGCATTATATCCTCGTAACCGAGAAATCCGCTGCAGAAGAAGATTTCAAGGGATTCAAGTACGACAGCGACTGCAATATGTTCCGCACCGCCCACTATACCAACACCTACTGGTATGCTCCGGGCTGGAACCAGATTGCCGACCCCGTACAGACTGTCAACGGCAGTGCCTTCACCCTTGCACTCCCCGAGGCGACCACCGACAAGTGGCAGTGCCAGTATTTCTTCCATACCGACATGACCACCAACTCGGCCACCAACTACGACTTCTCGTGCGTGTTCACCTCCACCAAGGACCACAACAACGTGACGGTGAAGATCTGCGAGGAGACCGACGACGGCAAACTCTACTTCGATGAAGTGATACAACTCAAGGCCTACGAGGACTATGTGTTCTACAAGAGCGACATGCCGGGTCTCGACCTCGCCAGCGTAAAACTCGTCTTTGACTTCGGTGGCAACCAGGCAGGCACTGAGATTACCGTCCGCGACATCGTGCTCAAGGAGCATGGTTGCGACGATGGCACCCATATCCCCACCAAGGAGTTCAAGGGCTATACCTACGACCATGCCTGCAACATGTTCCGCACCGCACAGTTCAACAATACCTACTGGTATGCTCCGGGCTGGAACCAGATAGCCGACCCCGTGCAGACAGTCAGCGGCAGTGCCTTTACACTCAGTTTGCCAGAGGGAACTACCGACAAGTGGCAGTGCCAGTATTTCTTCCACACCGACATGACCACCAACTCGTCTACCAACTACGACTTCTCGTGCATCTTCAATTCCACCAAGGACCACAACAACGTGACGGTGAAGATCTGTGAGGAGACCGACGACGGCTTGCTCTACTTCGATGAGGTCATCCAACTCAAGGCCTATGAGGACTATGTCTTCTGCAAGAGCAACATGGAGGGCAAGGACATCGCCAGCGTGAAACTCGTATTCGACTTCGGTGGAAATGAGGCAGGAACCGAAATCACCATCCGCGACATCGTGCTCAAGGAGCATGACTGTGACGACGGTGCCGGACAACCGGGCGATGCCGCCGGTCCTGGCGGAGACAATGTGATGGACTGGGACTACAACTCGGCGAGCAACCTGTGGAAGAGCGTCGATGCCACCGACTGCGAGATGTTCTTCTATTATGCTCCGGGATGGTCACAGTTGCCCGACCCGTCGCTCACCCACAAGGGCGATACCTATACCCTTCAGTTGCCGCAGGCCACTACCGATCAGTGGCAGGCACAGATGGCCTTCCGTACCAATCTGTCGGCAGCGGCTGGCGAGACCTACAACTTCTACTGTGTGATGACGCCCAACGTTGACCTCCATGGTGTGACGGTGAAACTCACCCAGACCGGCGACGACAACAACTACTTCTTCGCAGAGCGTGTCGACCTGGCTGCCTACGAGGACAATGTCATCAAGTTCAAGGCGAAGGCATGTCCTGCCGATATGCCCCAAATCAGTCTGTTCTTCGACTTTGGAGGTAATCCCGATAATACCGAAGTGGTGTTGAGCAAGATTTATTTGGAAAAGAATTAACCTTTCAGACAAATGAGAAAATCGATGATATATAGCGCTTTCCTCGCCTGTCTCATGGCTGTTCTCGGCTGTGGAGGCGACGATGACAACGGCAACTATAAATCCACGGGGGAGATTACCTGCTCGCCAACCGAACTCACGTTCATTGCCAATGGTGGTGAACAGACGGTCAACGTAAAGTCGAGTGGAGATTGGCTGGCTTACACCAGCGACGGATGGATAAAAGTCAATCCGCAAAACTCCACAGAGAAAACCGGTGTCCTTACTGTAAAAGTAGACGCAAACGGCACTTACGACGACCGTGAGGGTACGGTGACGGTGAAGACAGGCAACACCCGTCAGGTCATCAACGTGAAACAGCCGGGCATTCCCCGCCCGGCTGTCGATCCCACGATGAATGTCCCCGAAGGATATGAAATCGATTGGTTTGATGAGTTCACTGGTATCTCACTCGGAGCCGACTGGAGTTATGAGGTGAAGAATGCCGGATGGGTGAACAACGAAAAGCAGAACTATGTCAACGGCAATGGCGTGACAGAAGTGAGCAACGGCACACTCAAGATCAACTGCAAGAAGATGGATGGCAAAATCTATTCCGGACGCATCTATGCCAAAAAGAACAAGGGATGGAAATACGGATGGGTGGAAGCTAGAATCAAACTGCCCAAAGGAAAAGGCACATGGCCGGCATTCTGGATGATGCCTGTCAATGAGAGTGACGGTTGGCCTACCTGTGGCGAGATCGACATCATGGAAGAGGTGGGATACCATCCCAATTATACCTCTTCGTCGATACATTGCAACAGTTACAACCATACCAAAGGCACGCAGAAGACGGCTGAGCGACTGACTCCAGGAGCCGAAGGCGAATTCCATGTCTATGCACTGGAATGGACCGAAAACTATATCCAGACCTATGTTGATGGCAACCCGCTGCTGCATTTCGACAACGACGGGGCGGGCAACAAGAACACCTGGCCTTTCAACAAGGAGTTCTACGTCATCCTCAACCTCGCATGGGGTGGTGACTGGGGTGGCGCACAAGGTGTCGACGAGAGCGCGCTGCCGGTGACTATGGAAGTAGATTATGTACGTGTATTTAAGAAGAAATGAGAAAAATATTAGTGACTTTATTCCTCTCAGCACTTGTCTCGGGCCTGCACGCTCAGGCCCCTGACAGGTGTGTATACCTCGATGAGTCGAAGAACATCGAGGAGAGAGTGGAGGATGCACTGAGAAGGATGACCCTCGACGAGAAAATCGCCATCATCCATGCTCAGTCGAAGTTCTCGTCACCGGGAGTAAAGCGTCTTGGATTCCCCGACCTCTGGACCGATGACGGGCCACATGGCGTTCGCCCCGACGTGTTGTGGGATGAATGGGAACAGGCCGGACAGACCAACGACTCGTGCGTGGCATTCCCCGCCCTCACTTGTTTGGCAGCCACCTGGAACCCCTCGCTGGCACGCGCCTATGGCGAGAGTCTGGGCGAGGAAGCCCTCTACCGCAACAAGAACGTGATGCTCGGACCGGGTATCAATATCTACCGCACTCCGCTCAATGGGCGCAACTTCGAGTATATGGGCGAAGACCCATGGCTCGCATCTCGTATGGTGGTGCCTTATGTACAGGGATTGCAGTCGAAAGGTGTGGCATCATGTGTAAAACACTATGCACTCAACAATGACGAAGAATACCGCCATCAGGTGAATGTTGTCGTCAGCGACAGGGCACTGCGGGAGATTTATCTCCCTGCATTCCATGCTGCTGTCACCGAAGGTGGTGCATGGGCCATCATGGGTGCTTACAACCTCTACAACAACCAGCACAATTGCCACAATGAGATTCTCCTCAACAAAATCCTGAAACAGGAATGGGGATTCGACGGTGTGGTCATCAGCGACTGGGGTGGGGCGCACAACACTTTAGAGGCCGTGAAAAACGGACTCGACCTGGAGTTCGGCACATGGACCGATGGCTTGACCATGGGGTCTACCAACGCCTACGATAACTATTTTATGGCCCAGCCTTATAAGCAACTCATCAAGGAAGGCAAACTCACTACGAAAGAACTTGACGAGAAGGTGAGGAGAGTGTTGCGCCTGATGATGCACACCAATATGAACAGGAACCGTCCGTATGGAGCCATGTGCTCGGAGGCCCACTACGACGTGGCCCGCAAGGTGGGACAGGAAGGCATCGTGTTGCTGAAGAACGACCGGGGCGTGCTTCCCCTCCGTGAGGGAGCCAAGGTGCTCGTCGTGGGTGAGAATGCCATCAAGATGATGACTGTAGGAGGTGGCTCCTCATCGTTGAAAGCACAACATGAGATTTCTCCGTGGCAAGGCCTGAAAGAGCGTTTGGGAGACCGTGTGGAGTATGCCCGTGGATATGTGGGCGACACCACGGGAGCGTATAATGGCGTGACCACCGGACAGGATCTGGCCGATAACAGGAGCAAAAGCGAAATCCTCGGCGAGGCCGTGGGCAAAGCAATGAAAGCCGACTATGTTGTCGTTATCGGAGGATTGAACAAGAGCGACTATCAGGATTGTGAAGGACACGACCGTAAAGAATATGGACTGCCCTATGCCCAGAATGAATTGGTGGAGGCTCTTGTAAAGGTGAATAAAAACGTAGTGTTCGTCAATATCTCGGGCAATGCCGTGGCCATGCCTTGGCTCGACAAGGTGCCTGCAGTGGTACAGGGATGGTTCCTGGGTTCGGAGGCGGGTAAAGCCCTTGCCGATGTGCTTACAGGTGCTGTTAACCCAAGCGGAAAACTCCCATTCACCTGGTATGCACGGTTGGAAGACTGTGGCGCGCATGCCACAGGTTCTTATCCCGGCACATGGCGGCCCGACCATCAGGTCATCGACGAAGAGTATAAGGAAGATATCTATGTGGGATACCGATGGGCAGACAAGAACCGCATCAAGCCCCTCTTCGCTTTCGGACATGGACTCTCCTACACAACTTTCCGTATCAACAAGGCTGAGTTGGATAAGAATGAACTCTCAGCATCCGACTCCCTGACGGTGACGGTGAGCGTGACCAATACGGGTTCTGTGGCAGGTGCCACAACAGTGCAACTCTATGTTTCCGACCCGAAATGTTCGCTGCCACGTCCGGAGAAAGAACTGAAGGGATTCCAGAAGGTTTACCTTCTGCCAGGTGAGCAGAAGAATGTGCGCATCACCATCGGCAAGAGTGCCTTGTCGTTCTACGATGACCGCACGCAGCAATGGACGGCAGAACCTGGTGATTTCGTAGCCCAGATAGGATTTTCTGCCAACGACATCAAGTCGAAACTGAAGTTCAGACTGAAGTAGAGGTGATAGTTTCTGTGTTAAGGCAACCGAAGATAATGTCTTCGGTTGTCTTGCTTTATTTTAAAGGGTACTCTTTGCCACATCGTAGCGAATATAGGATGCGCCTCGGGCATCCAAACAAAAACTTCGTCTTTTGTTTGGTATTCCACTCGGCTTTCACTCATTTGCCACTTCGTGGCGAATATAGGATGCGCCTCGGGTATACAAACAAAAACTTCGGCTTTTGTTTGGTATTCCACTCGGCTTTCACTATATTTGCCAATCCAATCACCTGAAACGATATGCGACATCTTTTTATCTTGCTCGCTGTGCTCATGTCACCAACACTATTTGCACAATATCAACTCCCCTTGCAAAAGTTGGAGGAAATAGACCGTGCGATAGCCAATTCTTCGGAATATGTGACCAAACGCGAGGCGCGGATTACTGAAGCGCGTAAGACCTTTGTCGAAGTAAAGGATACCTCGGCAAAATATGAGACGGTTTTGCAACTTTACGACCTCTACCGCCCATTCGTCAGCGACTCTGCCATCTTCTTCCTGCGCGAGGCCATACGGTTGGCTGACATCATGGGCGATGCTTCCGAAAAGGTGAGGTGCCGCTCAATGATGGCATTGCGCTGCTCCAACATCGGCATGTACGACGAGGCCATCGCGATACTCGACAGCATACAGACCGCAGGTATCTCTCAGCAAGCCCTGGGCGAATATTACAGGGCACGCAACAATGTGTACAATGAGTTGGCCTACTATACCCGTCTCGACAATATGCGCGAGGCCTATTACAAGGAAGCCGGCAAGTATGAAGCGCTGATGTATGAGACATTGCCACCCGATGACCCCGACTGCTTTGCGCATCGTGAACTGAGCCTCAATGCGAAAGGCGACCTGAAAGCCGCCTTGAAAGTGAACGACGAATGGATGACGACCGTGGAGAAGGGGAGCCATCCCTATGCACTTGTCACACTCTATAGGTACCTCGACTACAAAGCCATGGGCGACTCTGTGCAGATGATGAACTGGTTGTGTGAGTCGGTTCTCGCCGATGTGAGAAACGGGGTGATGGACCAGGGGTCGATGTGGGAACTGGCCAATCAACTCCTTCTTCTCAACGACATCGACCGCGCCTATCGCTATATCAGTTATACCAGTGATTGTGCCGGACGCTATGGCTCTCGCCAGCGCCAATGGCAGATTTCACCATTGCTCAACGAGATTGCCAAGAACTACAAAGCGAAAAGTGAGCACACTACCAAACAGTTGTGGTTGCTCATCGCTGCCATCAGTCTGCTCTTCGTGTTGTTGCTTGGGGTGCTATTCTTCCTCAACCGGCGCAACAGGCAGTTGGCCGTGGCAAGGAATGCCCTCCACGACACCAATGCCAAACTTGCCGCCCTCAACAACGAACTGAAGGAGGCCAATCAACAACTGTCGACGACCAACGGCCAACTGGCGGTCGTCAACTCCAAACTCAAGGATGCCAACAATGTGAAAGACGAGTATATCGGACGGTTTCTGTCGCTGTGTGCGCAATATGTCGACAAACTTGACAGTTATCGAAAGATGGTGAATAAGAAGATGAAGAAAAACGAGTTGGCAGATGTGTTGCAGTTGTCGAGGTCTACTGAGTTGAAAGAACGCGAGATAGAAGAACTCAACCAGAATTTCGACTCCGCATTCCTGCACCTCTTTCCCAATTTCGTTGACGACTTCAACGCCCTTCTCATGCCCGACCTGCAGATACATCCCAAGGAGAAAGACCGCCTTTCCACCGACTTGCGTATCTTTGCCCTCATTCGACTCGGAATCGACGACTCCTCCAAAATAGCAGAGTTCCTCCACTATTCGGTGAACACTATCTACAACTATAGGGCACGTATTAAAAACGGTGCTATAGGCAACCGTGAACAATTCGAGCGCAAGGTAAAGGAAATTGGAATGCCCGATACAGGAACCTAAAAGTGGAGTGTATGCGAAACTAGAACGATATAACCATGACAGTAAAAGAAGTTTTTGAACTGCGTAAGCAGGGTAAGATAGAAGAGGCGTATGATGCCATACGTCCCATGTATGCCGTACACAAGGGAAAATACACAACCCTCTGCATGTTTTGGACGGCGAGCGACATCCTGAAGAAACGGCTCACGGAGAAAAAGACTGCCGAGGCGGAGAAAATATTCCAGGCTTTGCTCCGTGTGTGGCCCAATGTGGAGGACAAGGATGGAAAGGCACATTCGGCTATCTTGCACGCCGCGCTGCGGTTGAGTCAGGAGTCGAAGACATTCTCCATGCTTGGCTTTGTTCAAGAACTGCAGGTGGAAACACTGACTGATGATGATTGGAAAGCCGGTAAGACAGACCCCTCACCATCAACGAATGAGAAGCCCCATCCTTTACCGTCTACGGCACAGCGTTTGCTTACCTGCTGTTTCCATGAAATACAGCGGCAGCCCTCTCTTGACAATGCGCTTAAGGTAATGCCGCTGTTGCAGGAGGCTGTCAGAAGGAATCCACGGAGCAAGCACAACCTGCGCTATATGGCGGTGATATATAAGATTATGGGTGAACGGCAGAAAGCCATAGACATCTATCGCCAATTGCTGACACGCCATCGTGACAGTTTCCTCTTTGCCGAGTTGGCAGAGTTGACTGCAGATGATGGACCTAAGGCTGCTTTATTGTGCAGGGCCATTGTCAACCAGCGTCAGGAAAAGTTCAACACGGGTTATCGGCAGGCGCTTGCTATTTTGCTTCTTGAAAAAGACAAGCGTAGGGCTGCTTGCGAACTGCAGAAATGCCTTGCCGTACGTAAGGCTCTTGGATATCCGGTATCCAATGAGTTGCGTCGACTTCAAGACCGGTTGGCAGGGGTGTCGGCATGCAGTGATGCAGAACAGCGTACGTTTTACCAGAAGATGATGGAAAAGTTTCCGTTGTAAAGACGAGGAAAATCATACCTCTTGCAGGTAGCAAAGCATAGGGATGGATAAAGAAAAACTGGGCACTTGCCAATGTGGTAAGTGCCCGGTTTTATTTCAAGGATTGCTACCGCAGATGCTAAAATGCACTGACCACCCTCACATCGGTCTTCTTGATGTAAAGGTTGTCGTGGGCGGTGGTAAGGATGTAATATTCCTCGTTTTCCTCGTATTGGTCGGCAATGATGGTGCCTTTGCTCACAGTAGAAAATAGCAGATCCGTGGAACCATCCTTGAAATCCTCGCGATAGATAGGGGTTTTGTCGCGTAAAGCAACAAGTTTGTCGTGGCCTTGGCCCTGATACCAGTCTTGTGTGCCTACATACTTGCTGTAGGCCCAACCTGTGATATTGCCTACACTCACTTTGCTCCAGTTGCCACTCTGTCCACGCAGCACGCCCGATCCAAGTCCATGTGAGAACATGTAGAGTTTGGTCAGGACAGGTGCTTTTGTAGAAGGCCGTTGCCTAACATTCACAAAGCCATCGTCAGAAGTGGCGTATACAACGGTGAACACTTGCTGAGCCCATATAGTGGCTCCCATCATCAGGGCTGCGAAGAATACAAAAAATCTTTTCATGTTGTCTGTTGTTTTTTAATGTGTCTATTTAGTGATGAATTTAGTTGTTTTTACATCCCTCTTGCTTTCAGCAGTGAAGACGTGTCGGGTGTCTTCATCCCGGTGAAATCGGTGAACATCTCCATCAGGTCTTTCGTGTTGCCACGACTGAGAATCTTGTCGCGTAAGGCTTGACCTACTTCCGGCTTCAAAGGTCCATGCGACTTGAAATAGTCGGCTATGTTGACGGCCAGCACTTCCGTCCAGAGGTAACTGTAGTAACCTGCGGCATATCCACCACCCCATACATGATTGAAATAGGAAGTGGAGTAGCGTGGCGGAATCTGTTCGTCGTACAGACCGACATCTTTCAGCGCGGCTATTTCAAAAGCAGGGGCATATTGTGCTGAAGGTATCTCATTCGACGAGAGCATATGCCATGCCATGTCGAGGCAGGTGGCTGCCAGATTCTCCCCCAAGGCATAGGCGGAGTGGAAGTTGATAGACTGTAGCATCTTCTCCTTCAGTTCTTCGGGCATGGGTTCACCTGTGACGGCATGCTTGGCATAGTGGTTGAAGATTTCAGGAACGGAAGCGAAGAACTCATTGAACTGGGAAGGCATCTCAACGAAGTCGCGCGCTACCGCAGTGCCGCTCAACGTATTGTATTTGCAGTTTGACAGGATGCCATGAAGGGCATGCCCGAACTCATGGAAGAGCGTGGTCACTTCATCCCATGTGAGGAGTGAGGGCTGTCCGTCGGGAGCCTTGGCATTGTTGCAGACATTGTAGATGAGGGGTATCTGTTGCCTCAACCCACTCTGCTTGGCAAAAGAACTCATCCAGGCACCTCCACGTTTCGTGGGCCGACGGAAATAGTCGTTGTAGAAAAGGGCAAGGGTCTTGCCGTCCTTGTCGGTCACTTCCCAAACCTTCATGTCAGAGTGGTATACAGGAATGTCTTTCCTCTCCTTGAACTGAAGGCCATAAACACGGTTGGCGGCGTAGAACACACCGTTTACCAAAACGCTGTCGATGTTGAAGTATGGCTTTACGTCGTCTTCGGAGAAGTTGAACGTTTCTTTCTTCATCTTGGCAGAGTAATAGAACCGATCGTAAGGTTGGAGGTCAATATCAGTACCCGTTACCTTTCGTGCATAGTCCTCGATGGCTCTTGTCTCCGCATCGGCTTTGGGCTTGTATTCCTGAATCAGTTGCTTGAGGAAGGCATATACCTGGTCGGGAGTCTTTGCCATCGTCTTCTCCAGTGAGAGGGAGGCGTAGTTGTCGTATCCCATAAGTTTGGCTTTCTCCGCCCTCAGTTGGGCTATTTCCACTACAATGGGGTAGGTGTTGAACGACCTCGTAGCATCGGCGCGGTGAATGGAAGCCTCATAGACTCGCTTGCGGAGTTGGCGGTTGTCGAGTGAGGCGAGGATGGGTTGCTGGGTGGTGTTGATGATGACGATGCAGTAGGGTGTCTTTCCACCCCGGCTCTCTGCATCTTTCTTGCATTGAGCAATGTCTGCTTCGCTCAGACCAGCCAATTCTTCCTCGTTATTCACCCACACCACTGAATTGTTGGTGGCGCTGGGCAACAAATCACCCCATTGTTGTTGGAGTTGGGCTATACGAAGGTTGATTTCCTTCATCCTTTCCATCTTTTCATCGGAAAGAAGCGCCCCAGAACGAACGAAGTTCTTGTAAACCTCTTCGAGCAGTTTCTTGTCTTCGCCCTTCAACGACTTGTACTGATGGTCGTAAACGTACTTGATGCGCTGGAAGAGCGGTTTGTTGAAAGTGATGTCATTTTCCAGTTCTGTGAGCATGGGGGTCACTTTCTTTTCGGTTTCTGCTATCTCTGTAGTCTTGTCGGCACTTACCAGTCCGTAAAAGATGCTGGTTACCTTGTCGAGAAGCACACCGCTTTTCTCATAGGCGAGGATGGTGTTCTCGAAAGTGGGCTTCTTTTTGTTGGCCACGATGAGGTTGATTTCCTCGCGTTGTTGTTGGATGGCTGCTTCTATGGCAGGTAGGTAGTCGGATGGCTTGATCTTGCTGAAGTCGGGGGCGCCGTATGGCAACGTGCTCGGTTGCAGCAATGGGTTGGCAGTGTCGTCTGTGCTCATGAATTCAATTCCTTTGGCAGGTGATGGCAATGTTGCTATGGCCAGGATGATGGTAAAAAGTGATTTTGTGATTCTCATATGTAATGGGATTGTCTTGGGGTGATTATTGAAGTAGACATGTTAGCGGCATTTGACCAAAAACTCAGGCAGGGAGGGCTGCCTGAGTGTATGCTGATGGCAAGGCTACATATCACGAAGTTCTTTGAGCGCCTTGGCTCTCCGCTTCTCGGCCTTCACCCGGTCTCTTTCAGCCTTTTCGGCTTGTTTTTGGAGTTTCTTCTGCTTCTTGGCTTCCTTCTCGGCTTCTTTTTTCTTCTTCTTGGCCTCTTTCTCCTTCTTCTTAGCCTCCTTCTCCTTCTTCTTGGCCTCCTTTAGTTGTTGGCGTTGCTCTTTCTCCAATTTAGCAGCCCTTTCCTTTTCCTGTTGGGCTTCTCTCAATTGGGCCTCCCGGGCTTGCTGCTGTTCTGGAGTGAGTTCACCTTGTGGAGGTGTGACTTCGGTCTGGGCATGAAGATTGGTAAGGCAGAAGAATGCTGCCAAAGCAATCATGATTATAGTTTTCGTTTTCATCATTGATAATGGTTAGTGATTATACATGGGTTGATATAAATCATTGGCAAAGATACGAAAAGTCGAGCGCAGAACAAAAGAATCTTGTTCTTTTTTATGCCGAGACGGAGTATCTTCGCGGTTCTACCGCAAAGATACGAAAAATCGAGCGCAGAACAAAAGAATCCCGTTCTTTTTTATGCCGAGACGGAGTATCTTCGCGATTCTATCGCAAAGATACGAAAAGTCGAGCGCAGAACAAAAGAATCCCGTTCTTTTTTATGCCGAGACGGAGTATCTTCGCGGTTTTACCGCAAAGATACGAAAAGTCGAGCGCAGAACAAAAGAATCTCGTTCTTTTTTGCTATGCAATGGCATAATGATTATCTTCTCATTCCTTGAGTGAGGCGAAATAGATGAGTTTATACACTTTGAAGAGAAAGAGCGAAGGATGGTTGCCCGCGAGATTTTTTCTTATTGGCCGCCCGAGGCATGAATGGATGATTTGGAGCAATCTTGTAAGGTGATAGCGTTTCAGCCGTTCGCTTATTGCCAGCAAGCGGGAGTAGCCCTTCAACTCATCCTGGAATTCGGAAAGCGTCCTCAGTCCTTCTTCTGTCTTCTCCACAAAACGGCGGTTGCTCTCGAAACGGGCGAAACCAACGGGATTGTCGATATGCGTGATAGTCACTCCTGCAGCCTGCAGCCTTTTCCCGAAGAGCACATCTTCGTAACCATAATGCTTGAACCGTTCGTCAAGAGGAAAGGCAAGCATCACTTCACGTTGAATCATGAAATTGGAAGTATGGAAGTTGGAGTAGGGCGAACGGCCTCGATGCTCTGCGTCTTGTGCAGCGATGCACGACAATTCGTAGGCATAGCGCAGGTTGCCTTGATGGTTGGGGTCTTTCTTGATGGTGTATCCCCCGTATGTCAATTGCCGGTCGTGGTATGTCAGGTAATGTGAAAGATAGTCATCGTTGACTATCGACATGTGGCTGTCGATGAATAACAGCAAGTCATATTGGGCTTGACGGGCAAGAAAGTTCCTGATGGCGGAGCGGCCAACATTTTGTTCACGAAGGAGATATTGGCAATGAGGATACGTGTTGATGTCTTGGTTAGCAACTATTGTCTCCTTGGAGGTAGAACCATCGTCAGCAACCAGGATTTCGTAGGTCAAACCGTCAATCTGGCTGGCTTGTTCGACGAGAGAAGCCACAAGATGCACACATATGTCGTTGTATGTGGGTATGAGGATGCTGAGATGGTGGTTCGACTGTGGCATGGCAAGACATGATAAATCATTGCAAAAATAACTATTTCTGATTGTTTCTATGTATTTATTTCATTGTTTTTTTGAATTTCAACGATTTTGATTTATCTTTGCACGCAAAATAAAAAATTTTTAACTGCATAAAGGTGGGTTTCTATTATTCTATGGGGAACATTACCTTATTATATTATTAATTCAAATGAAAAAAACAACAACAATAGCAATACTATTGTGCGTGGCTTGTATGGCATTTGCCGTTCCTGCCAAGAAACAATGGCGTACTTTTACGCAATCTGACGGCAGCACTATCGAACTGATGCTCGTAGGTGATGAAAACCTTCACTATTATGTCACCCGTGACAATGTGCCTGTGGTGAGTGATGGCGACAACCTGTTTTGCTATGCAAAGAAGGCCGGGTTCGGCATCATGTCGACGGGTGTCTTGGCGCATGAAGCCACGTTGCGCAGTGCTAACGAGAACGTGCATCTTACTGATGTAGCAGAGATAGAGAGCGTGAGACCCTATAGGAAAATAAAGGGGGTAAGCGGCATCAGAAAGTTAGGTGAGCCCGATCATCCCCAGTATCTTGGTAAGAAGAAAGGTCTCATCATCCTTGCCAATTTCAGTGATGTCAAATTCTTCGACTATTCTGCGGCTGATCAAGGAAATGCCACATGGGAGCGTTATGATGCTCTTGCCAACGAAGAAGGCTATTCCAACGAATATGGTGCTATCGGAAGCGTGCACGACTATTACCTCGACCAGAGTTATAATAAGTTCAATCTCACTTTCGATGTAGTAGGACCTGTCAATCTCGACAAACCATATTCATATTATGGGAAGAATACTGGCGATGATGATTTGAACGCCCCAGAGATGATTGTCGAATGCTGCCAAGCCGTAGATGACGAGGTGGATTTCACTGAATACGATTGGGACGACGACGGTGTGGTGGAGGAAGTCTTTGTGCTCTATGCAGGATATGGCGAGGCCACCGGTGGTGCCAACAATACTATCTGGCCTCACATGTGGACGCTGACTGATGCTTCGCATTACAATGACTTGGTACCAAAAAATTTCCAACTCGACGACGTGTTCATTGATGTCTATGCATGCAGCAATGAACTCTACAACAGTTTTGGGACAACAGAGATGGGCTTGGGCGTCATCTGCCACGAATTCTCACATTGCCTCGGTCTTCCCGACCTTTACGACACCAGTTATAGCCACAACTTCGGTATGGGCGAATGGGACATCCTCGACAGTGGCAGTTATAACGGACCAATGGGCATAGGATGGGTGCCTGCAGGCTACAGCAGTTATGAGCGCAATTATGCCGGTTGGCTGAAATATACCGAACTGAAGACCAATCGCCGGGTGTTGAACCAGAAACCCCTCACGTCGAGAGGTAATGCCTATGTGATTTATAATGACAGTTGCCGCGACGAATACTACTTGCTTGAAAATCGTGCCCTGGAAGGATGGGACGCATTCCTCCCCGGTGAGGGCTTGCTGATCGTGCACGTGGATTATGACCCGAATATTTGGGCGCAGAATAGCGTGAATACCACGGGGTGGAGTAATGACCACCAGCGTCTCACGGTCTTCCATGCGAGCAACTCCAACCGTGGAGGGAATGAGGCTTATCCTTATAACGGCAACGACAGCCTCACCGACAACTCTGTTCCGGCAGCCAGTCTATACAATCCCAATATCGATGGTTCATACCTGATGCACAAGCCTATCACCCAGATTACACGCAATGAGGAAACGGGCTATGTGTCATTCATGTTCAAGAACGAGAACAACGGTGTTGTTGGCATCGAAGAGTTGGCATTCCCAGATAATGAAATGGTGGATGTATATACCTTGGATGGCAAGAAAATGCTGTCGGGTATACCTTCTGGTCAAATCGATGGTCTGCGTCCCGGTACATATATCTTGAGAAACCGCAATGGCGAATCGAGGAAAATGTATGTGAAATGAGGACGTTGACAACATGTATTGCTAATAATTGTTAATTCCCATACAAATCAATCGCGAGTCGTTCCATCGTCTCGCGATTTTTTGTTAATTTTGCGCCGCTTTTACGAGATACTAGCATTTAATTCAAACCCAAAACAAATTTTAAAATGGCAACAAAAATCAGATTGCAGCGTCGTGGACGCAAAGGATATGCTTTCTATAGCATAGTCGTCGCTGATGCAAGAGCACCACGAGATGGTAGATTCATTGAGAAAGTGGGTACTTACAACCCCAACACCAATCCCTCAACAGTGGATTTGAATTTCGACCGTGCCCTCTACTGGGTAGAAGTTGGCGCACAGCCTACCGACACCGTTCGTAGTATCCTCCGTCATGAGGGTGTCTACATGATGAAACACCTCCGCGGTGGTGTAAAGAAAGGTGCTTTCGACGAGGCTGAGGCTCAGAAGAAATTCGACGTTTGGAAGGACGCCAAGGTAAAGGGTGACGACAACATCCGTGCCAAGGAAGCCAAGGCAAAGAAAGACGCTTACGAGCAGAAACTCAAGGCTGAGAAAGCCGTCAACGAGGCTATCGCAAAGAAAGTGCAGGAGAAGAAAGCCGCTGAGGCTGCTGCCCAGGCAGAGGCTGCTGCTGAAACTCCCGCTGAGGCTCCTGCTGAGGCATAAAGTTCCAGACAAAGGAAATATGGGAAGAGGTCATCAAGACTTCTTCCTATTTTTTTGTACCCTATCCAAGGAGCATAGAATAGAACTCCTCATAGCGGCGGGCAACGCTTACATATTCATGATGCTTCCTGACGTAGGCGATGCTCTGCTCTTTTAACATGGCTATGCGTTCTGGGTGAAGGGCAATGCCTTTCAACACCTCGAAGACGCTCTCGTAGGAGGGTGTGACATTGAGGATGGGGAAGAGTTCGTGCTCGTCGAGGATTTCGTAATTCTCTGGTTCTCCTCCTCCGATACAGACGATGCCTTTCGACATGGCCAGCAATGTGTTCATGGATGGCGTGTAACTATATAGTTGGTCGAGCATGACGTCAGCGCTGTCGAGCCGCTCTTTATACTCATTGAATGGTAGAGACTCGGCTATTTCCAACTGCAGGGAATCTGGATATTGGGCAACGGCGTCTTGTGCTGCTGTCAGCATGATGTCCGTTCCCTTGTATTCGCTTCGTGTCTTGTTGATGCCGATGAAAAGATGTATCTTGTCTTGCTGTATTCTCTGCTGCGTCTTTCCTTCGGGAATCTCCATGGGGTAGGGGATGAACACGGTCTTTTTGGGGAATATGGGCTGGTAGCACAACCAGTATTCGTAGAGGCCGGCCACGATGCCGTCGCAGGTAGCGGCAATTTCTTTGTTGAGTTTTTCCTTGGCAGTTCCCAACCAGTCGGCCCGTTCCCGAAGGGCATCTGCATTGGTGCGCAAGGTGTCGCCTATGTTGAAATCACTGTATCGCAGTGGTTTCTTTTCCACACAGGTGGAAACCCAGTAGGAGTCCATGCCGAAAGCCCCAAGCACTACCTTGCCATTGTACCGACGGAGGAAATTGTATATCGCGAATAATCGTTCGGCCCGTAACTCCAGGAACATGGGATTGATGAGTTGCACGACATCGTAGCCACGCCATTGCGGCAGTAATGACAGTACCTTGGCATAGAGTGAAATGCCGCCCATTTTACCTGGCCGGCGGCTGAGGTCAATATCTCGTTCGTAGTCTTTCCAGAAATCACCGTTGGAGGCTACGGTGACCTCGTGTCCCAGCACACGCAATCCCTTGGCGAGGGTAGCATGCACGTTGCTGTATTCACCCAAGAGCAAGATTCTCATCGTCTATCTCAAAAGCATACAAAGCATGCGTCGCCCCTGACGGGTGCTGCTCAGTCTGCGAAACCATTTGTATTTTTGTGTATAGTCTTTGTCGGGCAAGGGGAACAATCCCTTTTGTTTCAGTTCCTCAATACATTGTTCCAGGTATTTCCCGTTGTGGGTGAGGGTGATGATGTTGTAGATATAGTCCATGGTGAGTTGGTCGATGCGGCGCTGGAGTGCGGCACGTTCGGCTACCGACAGCGTGTCGGCCATGTCGGTCAGGCGGAAGAGCACACCCCGGGTGTCGGAGAGGCGTTGATGCACCCATTCCCTGTTGCTTTCATGGGTGATGGAGCCTTTCCTTTCACGATAGAAATAGGCTTTTGCCTTTGTGGTGAACACTTTCTCTGCCCGGAGGAACAGTTGCGGCGTGAACTCCTCGTCTTCGTGCAGGATACCTGACGTGAACCTGAGGTGAAGGAGGGTCTTCTTGCGGAAGATGTATCCGCACGCCGAAGCGCGGAGGTTGTTCTTCCTCATATATTCTGCTCCTTCTATAGGCCCCTCGTATTCGAAGCCTGTGTCTAGCTCTTCTTTGTTGGACAGGAAGAAGGTGACGATGTCGGGGTCGTTGTCTCTCACCAAGTCGAGGCAATGGTTGTAAACACTGCTGTTGAGTTTGTCGTCGCCATCGATGAATTGTATGAACTCTCCTCGGCAGGCTTCGATGCCGAAATTCCGTGATATGCTCAATCCGCTGTTTGGCTGGCGGATGTATATGATTTCGTCGATGAGGTCTTTCAGGGCATCGGTTGGCGATACGCTTGAGCCATCGTCGATAACGATGATTTCGCGCTCCTCTTTCTGGAGCGACAGGGCCAGGATGCTCTCAATACAATCATGGAGGAACTGTGGCGGAAGGTTGTAATAGGTGACGATGAAGGTGATGAGTGGTTGTTTCATGATGAGTGGACGAGTCGGTTGAGCCGGCACAGGTTTTTCATGCCGATAATCTTGAGGAGTCTGAGTTTTACACGGCTTTTCCATGGTAGTTGCAAAAGCCGCATTGATTTGGAAGAGATGTGAGGAACTGGGAGGATGGGCTCGGCGCGGGTGACGTTGTAAACATCCAGTTGAATATTGAGCACATGGGCATAATATTCCGAGAGTTCTTCCGTCAGGCCGAGGTCCTGGAGTTGTCGGATATGGGTGTCGAGAAGTGAGGTGATGCCATTCCCCGGATGGTGGGTTATGCCGTCGGGATTGCTGGTATAGTAATATACCCCCTCTTCTGTTGTCGCTATCAGTTTTGCCTGTTTCAGCAGCAGGGGCAGCGTGTAGACATCCTCAAAGAGTTGTCCTTCGGGAAAACGTACATGCTCAAAGAGTCTTCTGACATAGATCTTGTTCCATGCGTAGGCATGTTGGTAGGCCTTGCATTCGAGCCAGTAAGCGCGCATATTGTCGTAGGCCTTCACTCCGAATTTTATGAGCCGTTGCTCGTCCATGCCATAATGCCAGAAAACGGGGTATTCCAGGATGTCGTAATCAGGGTGGGCTTCAAGGCGGGTCATCAAGATGGAGAGTGTGTTCTCGCCGATGAAATCGTCGCTGTCGATGAAGGTGATGTATGCTCCTTTTGCCACGCGCAGTCCAGCGTTGCGAGCCGCAGACAACCCTGCGTTTTGCTGGTGGATGACCTTCACGCGGTGGTCGGTTTCGGCATAGTCGTCGCAGATTTTTGAACTGCCATCAGTCGACCCGTCGTCAATCAATATCATCTCATAGTCGGAAAATGATTGTGCCAACACACTCTCCACACACCGTGAAAGTGTGGCTGCCACTTGATATACGGGAATCACTATGCTTAGTTTCATAATGCGAAGATAGCATAATCGCCAAACATGGCAAAATAAAACGGATAAAAAATGGCTGACCATAGGAAAAGACGCAATAAATTGCGTGTTTTGACGTTTTATTAGTGAAACGATGAAAAAGACGCCTCGAACCGACAGTTATTCGCACGTGCTCAAATATACCGGCCTTTTTGGTGGGGTTCAAGGTATGAACATACTTGTAGGTCTGATACGCAACAAATTGGTTGCCATGATACTCGGCCCCGCAGGTATGGGACTTATATCTCTTTTCAACTCCACCATCAACCTTTTGTCGAATTCTACCAACCTTGGCATTTCGATGAGTGCGGTGAAGAATATCTCCGAGATTTACGACAGTGGCAAGGAGGAAGAGTTGTGCCGCATCATCCGGATGATTCGTTCATGGTGCTTGCTCACTGCCTTGTTGGGAATGTTGGTTTGTATTGTTCTCAGTCCGCTGCTTAGTGAGTGGACCTTCGGTTGGGGTAATCACACACTTCATTTCGTGCTGCTCTCGCCGGTGGTGGCCATCATGGCGATAACAGGTGGCGAGATGGCCATTCTCAAAGGAACGAGGCAACTGCGTCCTTTGGCATCGGTGTCTATTTATAATGTGCTGTTTGCCCTCTTTACTTCTGTTCCGCTCTATTATTTCTTTGGCGAGGCAGCCATTGTGCCATCCTTGGTGGTGATGGCTTTGATACAGATGGCACTGACAATCAACCATTCCTACAAGATGTTTCCGCTTCGTGTCTCCCACGACAAGGAGGTGCTTGCCGAGGGCATGAGTATGGTAAAACTGGGGGTGGCTTTCGTCGTGGCGGGTATCCTGGGAAGCGGTGCTGAATTCCTCATCCGTTCCTACCTGAGTTACACCTCATCACTCTCTACCGTAGGACTTTACTCTGCTGGATACATGATGTCGATTACTTATGCAGGAATGGTGTTCTCGGCAATGGAGACCGACTTCTTCCCCCGTCTTTCTGCATGCAATGGGCTTACTACTTCTTCAAATACCATCGTCAACCGGCAGATAGAAGTGTCGTTCTTACTGATAGCACCTCTGCTCGTATTCTTCACCATTTCGCTTCCCATTCTCATGCCCCTGCTCTATAGTGGGAAGTTCACTCCTGTGATAGGGATGATGCAGGTCATGGTATTCGCGATGTATTTCAGGGCTTTGAAACTCCCTATGGCATATATGCCTTTGGCAAGGGGTGACTCCAAGTCTTATTTGTTGCTCGAAGCCATCTATGACATAGTGTTGGTGCTCGCTGTTGTTGTCGCTTTCAACAAATGGGGACTGTTGGGTTGTGGTATTGCCATCACGGTGACAGGAATCCTCGATTTCGCCATCATCTGGTGCTACATGACCTATAAATACAAGTTCCGCCTTTCATGGCGGGTCAAGTTGTATGCTTTGTTCCAATTGCCTTTTGGCATTGCGGCCTACCTACTTACCTTTGTAGATTCGCCTTGGCTGTATTGGGGAGGTGGGTTGTTGCTGGGTTGTGCCAGTCTGGCTGTATCAGTGCAGATTTTGCGGAAGAAGACCACATTGTGGGCTTCATTGAAGTATCGTTTCTTCAGGAGGTTCAGGCATGAGTAAGGTGAGCGTGCTTGTGGCGGCCTACAATGCCGAATCTTATATTCATGAATGTATCGACTCACTGCTCGCCCAGACGATGTCGGACATAGAGGTCATCTGCATTGACGACGCGTCTACCGACAGCACCCCTGCCATTCTCGACCAATATGCCCGTGCCGACAGCAGGGTGATGGTGAGGCATCTCAAGGAGAACGTGGGACAAGCCAGGGCAAGGAATATTGCCTTGGCTATGTCGGGTGGCGCATATGTGTGCATGCTCGACAGCGATGACTGGTTCTCACCTGATGCCCTGCAGGCTGCTGTCGACGTGCTTGACCATCATCCGGAAACCGACAGTGTGCTTTTCCAGGTCGATGAAGTGTATGCCGACCATGTGCGCAGGTATCCTATGCCCAGTTTCGAGTCCATCTCTGGCACGCAGGCATTTGAGTATAGTCTGGACTGGCGTGTTCATGGATTGTATATGATTAGGGGAGACCTTCATCGGCGTATGCCTTACGACGACTCCTCCCGTGCTTACAGCGATGACAACACCACCCGGATGCATTTTCTGAAGTCTCGGGAAGTCCGTCAGTGTGAAGGGGCTTATTATTACAGGCAGCACGACAGTTCGGTGACGCATCAGGTAGGTGTGGCACGTTTCGACTATCTTAAGGCCAATGAGAGCATGCTCCGCCAGATGAAGGACGCCGGCGTATCTGCCCATCTTCTTGACGAATACGAGAACATCAGGTGGCTCAACTTGATTGATACCTATTTGTTCTACTACAAGTACCATCGTCAACTTTCACCCAGCGACAGGGAATATGGGATGGGAGAGATGCATAGGATATGGAAAAGCATAGATACGGGGCGTTTGAAAAGGGGGCTAAAGATGAAGTTTGGCTATTGGCCTTTGCGCCCTTTTTGGTGGTTGTTCAGGGCTCAGGAACAATTCTATTTCACTTTGAGAGCGCTCGTGGGACGGAATTGAACCGTTTTTTTCATTCCACTGTAAAATAAATTGTGCAAATCTTCGTCGTGTCGCAGTTTTTTTCCTATCTTTGCCACTGCGTGGCGAAGATTCTTTGTCTCGGCATAAAAAAGAACAAGATTCTTTTGTTCTGCGCTCGACTTTTCGTATCTTTGCAATGTCTATCGACATCTTTGTATTCTGAAAAACCCAACTCATGACGCTAATCATTGTTGCCATATTGCTTATCGGCTTCGTTCTCATCGCAACGGAGAAGGTTACGAATGTCAATAAGGCGGCAGTGGCCATTTTCATCGGTACGATGGGATGGGTTCTCTATATCTGCTACGGCACCGATTTCGTCATGAGCGAGCATGAAGGCGATTATGTGGATTTCCTTAACGGTGCAGTGGCTACCAGTACGGCAGTAAAACACTATATCGCGCAAAACATTTTCCTCAAGTATGTGGGCAGGGCAGCCGAAGTGGTGCTTTTCCTTTTGGCAACCATGACAATTGTGGAGATTTTGCATAATAACGGTTGTTTCGATTTCCTTACACCTTGGGTGCGCACTCGCCACAGCAGGAAGTTGCTTTGGTGCCTCTCGGGAATCACGTTCGTGCTGTCGGCAAACCTCGACAATCTTACCACTACGGCATTGATGCTGGTGGTGATGCACAACTTGGTGGCAAACAGGCGGCAACGCATGATATATGGCAGCGCTGTGGTGCTGGCTGCCAACATGGGAGGAGCGCTCACCGTTATTGGCGACCCGGCAGGCTTGCTGTTGTGGAACATGAATGCCGTGACCGCGACCAACTTTTCGATGTGGCTCCTTATTCCCTGTCTTCTGGCATGGGGACTCCCCACCTTTCTTCTTGGGCGTATGCTCCCCGAGAGGGTAGAGATTGTATGGCAGTCGATGCCTTACCGTGGTGATGATACCAACCTCAACGGATGGCAGCGCCTGCTGATGCTTTTCGTCGGCATAGGTGGCCTGTGGTTCATCCCCACTTTTCACAACATCACCAAACTCAGTCCGTTTCTTGGTGCCCTGTGCGTGTTGGCGGTGTTATGGATAGTCAATGAGATTTTCAACCACAAGTTGATGAACGTGGAGAAAATGATTCAGCGGCGTATGCCCCGTGTGCTCCAATATGGTGTGTTGCAGATGATGCTATACGTGATGGGACTTATGCTGGCTGTAGGAGTAGTGGAGGAAACAGGAGCGGTGAGATGGCTTGCCTATCAGTGTGATGCCGTTATCCACAATATCTGGATAATGGGTGCCATTGCCGGTATTGTGAGCAGCGTTCTCGACAACTTCGCTACAGCACTCAGTTTTATCTCCATCTACCCCTTGGCAGAAACTACGGGCGATGTATACAGCGACGCCTTTGCCATGAATGGCTTTTATTGGAAAGTAGTGGCTTATTGTACGGCGGCGGGTGGAAACATTCTGGCTTTCGGCTCAATGAGTGGACTAGCCTTGATGAAAATGGAGCGCATCCATATCGGATGGTTCTTCAAGAATGTGGGGTTGAAGGCACTCATAGGTGGATTGCTGGGACTGGCGGTGATGTTCAGCATGTCGTTCTTCATTGAATAACCTTAAAAACTATATGATATGGCAAGGATTAAAACGATAGGAGTCTTGACTTCGGGTGGCGATGCTCCTGGAATGAATGCGGCCATCAGAGCCGTCACTCGTGCCGGAATATGCAATGGCTTCAAAATCATGGGCGTCTTCCGCGGGTATGATGGCTTGATCAACGACGAAATTAAGCCCTTTACCACTGAGAACGTAAGTGGTATCATCATGTCGGGTGGAACTATTCTCAAGACTGCAAGGAGCAAGGAGTTCCAGACACCGGAAGGCAGACAGAAAGCCTATGACAATATGCAGAAGCATGGCATCGACGCTTTGGTGGTGATAGGGGGAAATGGTTCCCTCACAGGTGCCATGGAGTTTGCGAGGGAATACGATGTGTGCTGTATAGGATTGCCGGGCACTATCGACAACGACCTCTATGGCACAGATTCCACCATCGGTTATGACACTACCATGAATACCATCATGGACTGTGTGGACCGTATCCGCGACACAGCCCAGAGTCATGAGCGCATCTTCTTTGTGGAGGTGATGGGCAGGGATGCCGGGTTCCTGGCACAGAACAGTGCCATCGCCAGTGGTGCCGAGGCAGCCATCATTCCAGAGGATTCCACCGGTGTCGACCAATTGGCACGTTTCATGGAAAGAGGCATTCGCAAGTCGAAGAAGAGTTGCATCGTCATCGTCTCTGAGAGTCCGAAATGCGGCGCACTCTATTATGCCGACCGCGTAAGGAAAGAGTTCCCCAATTTCGACGTGAGGGTTTCCATCCTCGGCCATCTGCAACGTGGTGGACGTCCTACCGCGCACGACCGCATCCTTGCCAGCCGCACGGGAGTAGGAGCCATTGAGGCAATCATCCAGGGGCAGCGCAATATCATGGTGGGCGTTCGCAACAACGAAGTGGTGTATGTTCCACTGAGTGAGGCCATTCGCAGCGACAAACCTTTTGACAAGAAACTGATCAAGGTGCTCGACGAACTGAGCATTTGACATTCTCTTGTCCTGCCAAAATGTTCTTGTAACAGATTTTATACCGATATTATTTGCCATTTTGTGATTTTTGTCGTATTTTTGCGAGGAATTCATTATCTCTTTCGGTGATGAAAGACCTTGCTTAATACTAATCATATGGCATTTTAAAGAGAAAATCTTAAACTAATAATAAATAATTACGCTTATGTCACAAATCAATGGACACATATCCCAGATTATCGGTCCGGTAATCGACGTCTATTATGACACCAACGGACTTGACCCTGAGAAAGTGCTGCCGAAAATCCACGATGCCTTGAAAATCGTCAAGCCCGATGGGCGTGAACTCATCGTAGAGGTGCAACAGCATATCGGTGAGGATACCGTGCGATGCGTTGCCATGGACAATACCGATGGGTTGCAAAGAGGTCTTGAGGCTATCACTACGGGCTTCCCCATCCTGATGCCTTCTGGCGACCAGATCAAGGGAAGGATGCTCAATGTCATTGGTAAGCCTATCGACGGCATGAACGAACTCGACATGCGGGGGGCTTATCCCATCCACCGCGAGGCGCCCAAGTTTGAAGAACTCTCCACACAGAAGGAAATGCTCTCCACGGGTATCAAGGTGATTGACTTGCTCGAACCCTATATGAAGGGTGGAAAAATCGGTCTCTTTGGTGGTGCCGGTGTAGGAAAGACGGTGCTCATCATGGAGTTGATCAACAACATCGCCAAGGGCCACAACGGTTATTCTGTTTTCGCCGGCGTGGGCGAGCGCACACGTGAAGGCAACGACCTCATCCGTGAGATGATAGAGAGTGGGGTGGTGCGCTATGGCGAGAAATTCAAGAAAGCCATGGACGAGGGCAAGTGGGACCTCTCGCTTGTCGACCCAGAGGAGTTGAAGAAGAGCCAGGCCACGCTTGTTTACGGCCAGATGAACGAGCCTCCAGGGGCTCGTGCCTCCGTAGCCCTCTCCGGACTTACCGTGGCAGAGGAATTCCGCGACAATGGTGGAAAAGACGGTGAGGCAGCCGATATTCTTTTCTTCATCGACAACATCTTCCGTTTCACCCAGGCCGGTTCAGAGGTTTCTGCCCTCCTTGGCCGTATGCCTTCTGCCGTGGGTTATCAGCCTACGTTGGCATCAGAGATGGGTACCATGCAGGAACGAATCACCTCCACCAAGAAGGGCTCTATCACTTCTGTGCAGGCCGTTTATGTGCCAGCCGACGACTTGACCGACCCGGCTCCTGCCACTACCTTCACGCACCTGGATGCCACTACGGAGTTGAGCCGTAAGATCACCCAACTTGGTATCTATCCTGCTGTAGATCCCCTTGGCAGTACATCGCGTATCCTTGACCCGCTGATTGTAGGCAAGGAACATTACGACTGTGCCCAAAGAGTGAAGCAGATTCTCCAGCGCTACAATGAGTTGCAAGATATCATTGCCATCCTCGGTATGGATGAGTTGAGCGATGAAGACAAGGTTACCGTCAACCGTGCCCGCCGCGTGCAGCGTTTCCTTTCACAACCGTTTACCGTGGCAGAGCAATTCACTGGCGTGAAGGGTGTGATGGTTTCCATAGAAGACACCATCAAGGGATTCAATATGATTCTCGATGGCGAGGTAGACGACCTGCCCGAACAAGCATTCCTCAACGTAGGTACCATAGAGGAAGCCATTGCCAAGGGAAAGAAACTGCTTGAACAGGCTAAGGGTTAATCAGACAAAGAAAAAGACTATGCTGAAGTTAAGAATAGTATCTCCTGAGAAAGTTGTCTATGATGGGGACGCGGTGAGCGTGAAGGTTCCCGGTATCTTGGGTAATTTCGAGATCCTGCAGAACCATGCTCCCATCATCTCGGCACTGCAGGTGGGCAAGGTGATGTTCACCAACGACGAGGGAGTGCACGAACTCGACGTGCATGGAGGATTCGTGGAAGTGCAGAAGAACAAGGTGAGCCTATGCGTAGAGGTGCTCTGAAAGAAGAGACCCCTTCGGCCAGAGTCGCCCACCGGTATTGGACCTACTCTCTGTGGTTGGTGGCAGGAGTCACGCTGCTGGCTCTCCTCGCCTATAATGTGGTTCTCTTCCAACTCGACGTGATGCATGTCTTCATTTCGGTGCTGTTTGCATTGTTGTCGAGTGTGGCGCTCCTGATGGTCTTGAAGTCGGTTCTCGGTTCCAAGAGCCCAGGATTGATGAAGGCCTTCTTCATCTTCTCCAACGTCAGGCTGTTGGCTGCCATTCTCCTCATAGTGGGGTATGCGTGGGTAAGCCATCTCAGTGGGAAGGAGTTGCTGCCGTTCGTCATCGTGCTATCCGTATATTTCATCCTTCAAGACGTGCTCGACACGCTTTTTGTGGTGAAACTGCACAAATCGATGGAGCAATGCTGATGGGCTTCCTGACGGTTTTCTTCACGACATTTGCTTTCGCGTTGCTCACGCTGGCCTACCTTTGGGGATACCGCTTCGTGATGAGGAATGCCCCCGACCAGATGGTAAAATTCCATTTCATTATGGTGGCCATCCGTTTCCTGTTGGCTGTAACGGCTGTCGGCATCTACACCATGTTTGCCGATAATAGGGAAGAAACCATGCAATTTGCCGCATTGATCCTCGTGCTATATCTTGCAATGATAGTCATTACGCTTATATTTAAACATTGAATCGAATGAATTATATCAAACATCTGCTTTGCCTCGCAATGCTGCTGTGGACGGCAGTTCCCTCTATGGCTTCGGAACCCAAGGAGGAACTCAACATCTCGCATATTGTCCTTGAGCATATCAAGGACTCTTACGAGTGGCATGTCACCGATATTGGAGACAAGTCGATAGTGATACACCTGCCCGTCATCGTGCACAGTTCCACTGGTTGGCATGTGTTCTGCAGTTCCGCTTTTGAGGAGGAACCGGATGCCAATGGTTACAAGTCGGGACCTCATGGCTTGGCCATAGCCACCAAAGGTGACAATGAGGGAAAGATTGTGGAACTGGTAGGTGGAGAGGAAAAACGTCCTTTCGACATCTCTATCACGAAGACCGTGGCCACGATGTTTATCAGTGTCATTGTGTTGTTGCTGTGCATCCTCTTGCCTGCCCGCTGGTATCGCAAGCACAAGCCCAGTGACAATGCGCCCAAGGGCTTTACAGGGTTCATCGAGATGCTCGTGATGTATGTGGTCGACGATATTATCAAGCCTGGTGTAGGAAAAGGCTATGAGAAGTATTGTCCCTATCTGCTCACTTGCTTCTTCTTCATCTTCACCTGCAATATCATGGGCCTTATTCCTTTCCCTCCAGGCGGAGGCAATGTGACCGGTAATATCGCCATCACTTTCTTCCTGGCCCTGTGCACGTTTGTCATCGTGCAGTTCAGTGGCAACAAGCATTACTGGAAGGATATCTTTTGGCCCGATGTGCCAATGGCCCTGAAGGCTTTCCCCCTCATCCCGGCCATTGAGTTTGTGGGAATATTCACAAAGCCGTTTGCCCTGATGATCCGTCTCTTCGCCAATATCATGGCAGGCCATGCCATAGCCATATCACTCGTCTGCATCATCTTCCTCGTGGCGGCAAAGCCTATCGGGGTTTTTCTCGGCATGAGTGGTGTGAGTGTGATCATGAGCGTGTTCATGTCTACCCTTGAGGTGCTGGTATGCTTCATCCAGGCCATGGTGTTTACCATGCTCAGTGCCATCTTCATCGGATTGGCCCGCACGGAGCCGGAACATGAATAAGGGCTTCGCTCCAAAAAGTATTTTTGAAAAAACAGAAATTCAACATAACATTAATTAATAATTTAAAAACCAAGTATTATGATTTCATTATTGTTAGCCATTGAAGGCATCGCAAAATTTGGCGCCGCTGTAGGCGCAGGTCTCGCAGCAATCGGTGCAGGTATAGGTATCGGCAAAATCGGCGGTCAGGCTATGGATGCCATGGCACGCCAGCCCGAAGTAATGAACAAGTTGTTCACCAACATGATTGTTGCTGCCGCCCTTATCGAGGGTGTCGCACTCTTCGCTGCCGTTATCGCTTTCCTCTGCGTAGGATAAGTCGTAGATACCAGTCTTATTGAACAATCAAATTCAAGCGTATGGATTTATTGATTCCGAGTACCGGCTTGCTTTTCTGGATGTCGATTACGTTCTTCGTAGTGCTCTTCATCCTATGGAAGTGGGGGTTCCCTGCCATCACCGATATGGTGAGGGAGCGCAACGCTTTCATCGACGAGAGCCTGCGCAAGGCGCAAGAGGCCAACGACAAACTTGCCAATATACAACAAGAAGGTGAATCCATTCTGCAGGAGGCTCGTGGAGAGCAGGCTCGCATCATGAAAGAGGCGACCAGCACCCGTGACGCTATTGTGGGACAAGCACAGGAGAAGGCAAAGGCCGAAGGTGCCAGGATTATTGGCGAAGCCAAGGCCGAGGCTGAGAGTGAACGCCAGAATGCCATCAACGACATTCGTTCACAGGTGGCCGTCCTTTCTGTCCAGATAGCAGAGAAAGTGCTCCGCGAGAAGTTATCTACCGACAAAGCGCAGATGGATCTCATTGACAAACTGCTGGATGAGGTGTCTGTCGACAATACTAAGAAATAGTCATTATGGAGATAGGTGTATTATCGGTTCGTTATGCCAGGGCACTCTTGAAGAGCGCACTTGAGCAACATATCGAGGAGAAGGTTTACCAAGAGATGCTCACCCTCTACCAGAGTTATCTCAAGGTTCCCAATCTCCGATTCACGATCGACAACCCTATGCTCGAGAAAAGCAAGAAGAAGAGTCTGCTTATCACCGCTTCTGGCGGCACAGTCTCTTCACTGACAGAGCGTTTTATCGCCCTGGTGCTCAACGAGGACAGGGAGAGCACCCTTCAGTTTATGGCTGCTTCGTATGTGACGTTGTACAGAAAACACAAGAACATCACACGCGGCAGGCTCATCACCGCCGTTGCCGTCACTCCTGAGATAGAAAAGAAGATGCGGCAACGTGTGGAGAGCAGAACTCAGGGAACTGTGGAGTTTCAGACCGAGATAGACCCTGGAATCATAGGTGGGTTCATTCTCGAGTATGATACTTATAGGATGGATGCAAGTGTGCAGAATCAACTGCGCAATATCCTCACACAGTTAAAGAAATAATCTTGTATAATTTTAGGTGGACCTCTATATCAAGGCCCATTGTTGAGTTAATTTTTTGTGGATGTCATGCGTCCACATTAACAGAAAAACGAATTTGCAAATGTCTGACAAAATAAAACCAAGCGAAGTGTCCGAAGTGTTGCTGCAACAGTTGAGGAGCATCAGCACCAACGAGCAATTCGATGAAGTGGGAACCGTGCTGCAGGTCAGCGATGGCGTTGCCCGCATCTACGGACTCCGCAATGCGGAGGCTAACGAGTTGCTCGAATTCGAGAACGGAACGATGGCTATTGTCATGAACTTGGAGGAAGACAATGTGGGATGTGTGCTACTGGGCACTACCTCTGGCATCAAAGAAGGTATGGTCGTGAAACGGACGAAGCGTATTGCTTCTATCCGTGTGAACGACAATATGCTCGGACGTGTCATCAACCCACTTGGCGAGGCCATCGACGGCAAGGGAGATATCGACCTCTCAAATGCCTTTGAAATGCCTCTCGACCGAAAGGCTCCTGGCGTGATTTTCCGTCAGCCTGTGAAAGAACCGCTGCAGACAGGCCTCAAGGCTGTCGACTCCATGATTCCCATCGGAAGAGGCCAGCGTGAGTTAATCATCGGCGACAGGCAGACGGGAAAGACGGCCATCGCTGTCGATACTATCATCAACCAGAAGAAATTCTACGAGGCGGGCAAACCCGTTTACTGCATCTACGTGGCCATCGGTCAGAAGGCTTCTACCGTGGCTGCCCTGGTGCAGAACCTGAAAGAGCATGGTGCCATGCCTTACACCATCATCGTCTCTGCCACAGCAGCCGACCCGGCTGCCATGCAGTACTATGCGCCTTTTGCCGGTGCTGCCATCGGAGAGTATTTCAGAGACCGTGGCGAATCGGCCCTTGTCGTCTACGACGACTTGTCAAAACAAGCCGTGGCCTACCGTGAGGTGTCACTTATCTTGAGAAGACCCTCTGGCCGTGAGGCTTATCCTGGCGACGTGTTCTATCTGCACAGCCGCTTGCTGGAGCGTGCTGCCCGAATCAACGACCAGCAAGAGGTGGCCGAACAGATGAACGACCTCCCCGAGTGCATGAAGGGTCATGTCAAGGGTGGTGGCTCACTGACGGCGTTGCCCATCATCGAGACTCAGGCTGGCGACGTGTCGGCGTATATTCCCACCAATGTCATCTCCATCACCGATGGTCAGATTTACCTGGAGACCGACCTGTTCAACCAAGGCTTCCGCCCGGCTATCAATGTGGGTATCTCCGTGAGCCGTGTGGGTGGTTCGGCACAGATCAAGAGTATGAAGAAGGTGGCCGGTACACTGAAAATCGACATGGCACAATACCGTGAGTTGGAGGCTTTCTCCAAGTTCTCCAGCGACATGGATGCCGTCACGGCGATGACTCTCGACCGAGGCCGCAAGAACAACCAACTTCTCATCCAGCCCCAGTACAGTCCTATGCCTGTGGGTGAGCAGATTGCCATCCTCTATTGTGGTACAAATGGCTTGATGCATGAGGTACCTGTCACTGAGGTGCGCAAGTGCCAGGACTTGTTCCTTGAGAAGATGAGGAGTTCACATCCTGAGATTATCGAGATGCTTGGCAATGGAAAGATCGACGATGATGCCACCAATGTCATCAAGTCGGTTATGGCCGATATTGCCGGACAATTTAAGTAATCGCCTATGCCGTCACTAAAAGAGATAAAAAACCGCATTGCCTCTGTAAACAGCACCCGCAAGATTACGAGTGCGATGAAAATGGTAGCCTCTTCAAAACTGCACCATGCACAGGTTCAGATAGAGAAAATGCTGCCTTATGAGAGCATGTTGGAGCATATCGTAAAGACTTTCCTCGCTTCTGATGCCGATGCCGGCACCATCTATGAACTTGAAAGAGAGGTCAAGAAAGTGGTGCTCGTGGTCTTCGCCTCGAACAGTAGTCTGTGCGGTGGATTCAACTCCAACATCATCAAACTCATGCAGCAGGCCATTGCGGAATACGAACACCTGGGCAGGGAGAATATCCTCATTTATCCCATTGGCCGCAAGGTGGCAGAAAAGGTGACGAAGCTTGGTTATCGCTCTGCCGGTGACTTCTCTGGACTGGCCGACAAGCCCAATTCTGCTGAATGCATCAGAATAGCGACAGAACTTGGGGCTATGTTCAGAACGGGTGAGGTAGATAAAGTCGAACTGATTTACCATCATTTCAAGAGTGCCGGCTCGCAGGTCCTTACGAGAAAGACACTGCTGCCAATTGACGTGGAAACCATAGTCGAAGAAGACCATGAACGTGATCTTACTTCTACTGTCATCACGAAAAAGGCGCAAGACTATCTCAAGAAGCACCACAAGGAAGAGGCAGTGGAACGTGCGGAAACCAAGCCGCTCAACGATAATTTCATTGTTGAGCCCGACATGGACACTGTGCTTGGCGTACTCGTTCCCAAAGTCGTGCACCTGGCACTCTATACGGCTTTGCTTGACAGCAATGCTTCTGAACATGCCGCCAGGATGGTGGCAATGCAGACGGCTACCGACAATGCCGATGAGTTGCTCAGGGAACTTAACCTGCAGTACAACAAGAGTCGCCAGCAGGCGATTACCAACGAACTGCTCGATATCGTAGGTGGATCGGTGAACAACTGACGCCTGCCATATCAGGAACATTCTTCTGGCGGAAAACGCGTGTCTGCGTTTTCCGCCTTTTATTTGATAATATGGAATAAAAAACATCAAATCCATTCCATTTTTGTCTTTGGTTTTTGTCAAAGTTTCCGTATTTTTTTATTATCTTTGTAGCCAAAAGGATTTGTTGTGTTAAACCAAAAACGATATACTATATGAACATTAAATTTCGTTTGGCAGTGATGAATTTCTTGGAATTCGCTGTCTGGGGAGCATACCTCACATGCATGAGCAATTATCTTGGAAAAGCAGGGATGGGTGCCGAGGTGCCTTGGTTCTATGCCATTCAGGGTATTGTTTCTATTTTCATGCCTACGCTGATGGGTATTGTTGCCGATAAATACATGCAGCCTCAGCGCGTGCTTGGCCTCTGTCATTTGCTCGCAGGCGCGTTCATGTTGAGTTGCTGGTGGATGGGTATGAACAATCCCACCCCCGACAAAGCCATGTTCATCACGCTCTATACGCTGAGTGTCGCCTTCTACATGCCCACCATTGCGCTGGCCAATACTACGGCCTTCTCCATCCTGACGCGCAACGGCATGGATACGGTCAAGGACTTCCCGCCCATTCGTGTGCTCGGAACCGTTGGCTTCATTGCTACGATGTGGTTCGTCAACTGCGCGGTATGGGATGGAGGCTCGTTCCTGTTCACCTTGGGAGAGAACGCGCATAAGTTCCAGTACACCCACATGCAGTTCTTTGTTTCTGGGTTGCTCAGTTTCGTGCTCTTTGCTTATTGCTTCACGTTGCCCGCTTGTCCGCTGGTAAAGAAAGAAGGCAAGACTTCTTTGATCGAATCTTTCGGCTTGAACGCCTTTAAGTTGTTCAAGACAAAGAAGATGGCATTGTTCTTTATCTTCTCAGCACTGTTGGGCATGTGCCTGCAGGTGACCAACGGCTATGCCGGACCGTTTATCACGAGTTTCAAGGGGAGTACTGACCCCGCAGTGGCCAGTTCTTTCGCCGCCAACAATGCCACGTTGCTGACTTCTATCTCGCAGATGAGCGAAGCCCTTTGTATCTTGATGATCCCTTTCTGCCTCAAGAAGTTCGGCATCAAGGGGGTCATGCTCATGTCAATGTTTGCGTGGGTGTTCCGCTTCGGCTTCTTCGGCGTGGGCAATCCTGCCATGCCAGGTGTCATCTTCTTCATCCTCTCGTGCATCGTCTATGGTGTGGCCTTCGACTTCTTCAACGTCTCGGGTGGCATCTTTGTTGACCAGGAGTGTGAACCTTCCATCAAAGCATCGGCTCAAGGGTTGTTTATGATGATGACGAATGGCGTGGGAGCCACAATCGGTACATTGGCAGCAGGTGCCATCATCAACCACTTCTGCTCTTGGCAAGGCGACTATCTCTTGGGAGAGTGGCAGACATGCTGGTTTATTTTCGCTGGGTTTGCCCTTGTGGTGGGCATATGCTTCGCGCTGGTGTTCCATCCTGAAAAATCGAAGAAATAATGGCCTTGGTAAGGCTATACTACAAGAATGTAAACGAAATCGTCGGCAACGACGATGTGGGCGTCCTTATGTTGACCAATGAGGACGGTACACGTCAATTGTCGATGGTCTGCGACAAACACATGGTCTATCAGTTCAGGCTTCGTTTGTCGAAGGCAGAGATTATCGACAGATTATTGCCTGAGGTATTGTGGCAAGTAGTGGTGAGAAATCTTGACATGCGGTTTCAAGTGGTCATCAACGACCTGATCGATGGCCAGTACAAGACTCTCCTCTACATGCCCGATATCTTGCAAGCCATTCCCATGAGGGCCAGCGATGCTATATTGCTGGCCCAAATTGCTGATATTCCGGTCTTCATAGAGGAGACCCTTCTCCTGCGACAGAGTGTGCCTCATGACGAGAAATCAGTGGCGGTGTCGATACCCGTCAATGTCATCACTACCGATATGTTGAAGAAGGCACTTGAAAAAGCCGTCAATGAAGAGAACTACGAACAGGCCTCACAGTTGAGAGATGAACTCCAGCGGCGATCAAAAAGTGAAAGCAAAGCATGAAAGAATCGCGGTATTTCTTTGTCCCTGAGACAGATAAAGGCATTCTCCCTGAAGAAGAGTCGCAGCATGCCTTGAGGGTTTTGAGGTTGACTGAGGGTGATGACATTTACCTGATTGATGGCAGAGGCAGTTTCTATCATGCCGTGGTTTCGATGGCCACTTCAAAGAAATGCTGCTATGATGTATTGGAGGTCATGCCTCAGTCCAGGCTGTGGAAATCACACATCCACTTGGCCATGGCACCAACAAAGAACATCGACAGGGTGGAGTGGATGGCAGAGAAAGCCACCGAAATAGGTTTCGACGAATTGTCGTTTCTCAATTGCCGTTTCTCTGAGCGCAGGGTGGTGAAATGCGGTCGTATAGAGAAAATTGTGGTGTCGGCCGTGAAACAGAGCCGCAAGGCATGGAAACCGGTTGTCAACGAGATGATGAATTTCGAGGAGTTCGTCTGTCAGCCAAGAAAGGGGGTCAAGTGCATCGCCCATTGCTATGAAGAGGTGGCAAGGACCGATTTCTATGACCTGCTCCAATCACCAGATGTGCTCCCCGATGAGGATATTACGATAATGATAGGTCCTGAAGGAGATTTCTCCATTGATGAGGTGAGAATGGCAGAAAGTCATGGATTCATCTCCATTTCTCTTGGCGAATGCAGGTTGCGCACAGAGACGGCATGCCTCTTCGCAGTTACTATAGCCCAACTTTCCCGGCGAAACTGCTCGGCTGGGCACAATGTAAAGTAAGATATAACATACAAATAATAATAACTATGGATTCACAGAATTATCTTCTTTTGGCATTCAAATTGCTGGGTTCCCTGGCATTGTTGATGTATGGTATGAAAACCATGAGTGATGCTCTGCAGAAATTGGCTGGTCCACAACTACGCCACGTGCTTGGCGCGATGACGACCAACCGTTTCACAGGTATGCTCACTGGTATGTTCGTGACATCGGCCGTACAGTCATCAACAGCCACTACCGTGATGACGGTGTCTTTTGTCAGTGCAGGTTTGCTTACATTGGCACAGGCCATCAGTGTGATTATGGGTGCCAATATCGGTACCACGCTCACTGCATGGATTATGTCGGCTGGCTTTTCATTCAACATCAGTGACTTCGTATGGCCTGCGTTCTTTATTGCTATCATTCTTATTTACAGCAAGAAACGCCGAACGGCTGGAGATTTCCTTTATGGTATAGCCTTCATGTTTCTGGGTCTGGGTACGCTCCGTCAGACTGGCATCGACATGCACCTTGGTGAGCAGGAGGCCGTACTCAATTTCTTCTCCAGTTTCGACCCCGACAGTTTTATCACTACCATTACTTTCCTCATCATCGGTGGTATCCTGACGATGTGCGTGCAGTCTTCGGCAGCAGTGATGGCCATTACCATGATCTTGTGTTCAAGTGGGGTGTTGCCCATCTACCAGGGCATAGCGTTGGTGATGGGTGAGAATATCGGTACCACCGTAACGTCAAATATCGTGGCATTGTCGGCTGGCACACAAGCCCGTAGGGCTGCCTTCGCCCACATGTTCTTCAATATATTCGGCGTGGTGTGGATTCTCATCATCTTCCATCCCTTCGTCAACATGGTTTGCGGCTTGGTGGGATATGATGTCACCATGACAAAGGAGAGTGTGGGAGAGACAGCATTCATGGCCAATGCTGCCAAGTTGAGTTTTGTGCTGGCGGCGTTCCACACTTGCTTCAACCTGATCAACACTTTCATCTTGATTTGGTTCATCCCGCTCATTGAGAAACTGGTTTGTAAGGTGATTAAGGCGAAAGCCACTACCGAGGAAGACGAGCCACGTCTACGCTATATCCAGGGTGGTCTGATGAAGACACCGGAAATTTCCGTCTATCAGGCACAAAAGGAGATTACCCTTTTCAGCCAGCGTATCCAGGGCATGTTCGACATGGTGAAGCAGTTGTACGATATGTCTGACGAGGAGAAAGAGAATCCCGACTTTGACAAATTGTTTGCGCGCATTGAGAAATATGAGGGCATATCCGACAATATGGAGATTGAAATAGCCCGCTATCTGGAACAAGTGAGCAATGCCCATCTCTCCGATGATACCAAAGGCAAGATTCGTCAGATGATGCGTGAAATCAGCGAGATTGAGAGTATTGGTGATGCTTGCTACAACCTGGCAAGGACCATCCGCCGCAAGAAGGAGTCGGGCAAGGCTTTCACGGAAACGCTGCATAAGAATGTGCAGGAGATGTTCCATCTCACCGACAATTCACTTACTCAGATGAATCAGGTGATGAATGGTCGCCGTGAGGAAGTGAACGTGAAGGAGACGTTCAAGATAGAGGCTGATATCAATGCGTTGCGCAACAATCTGAAAGCGGAGAATATCCAGGCCATCAACAATCACGAGTATGACTATGCCGTAGGCGCGATGTTCACCGACTTGATTGCTGAATGCGAGAAACTGGGCGACTATGTGGTGAATGTAGTCGAGGCACGAACAGGCTTGTAGTCCTCATAACTTGCCGTTCTGCCTTCAAAAACAAGAGCGTTCCCACTAAATGCGGAAACGCTCTTGTGCTTCTTTGTAACTGTCTAGAGAACCGATGTCGTAGCGGTGCCCGGGCATCTGCCAGGCGTGAATCTTCGTCACGGTGGTGAGATAATGGGCAAGGTTGCCCGGCGCGTCGAATCCGCAGCCATGGTTCATGCAGTCTTTGATGAGCGGCAGGTCGGAGCGGTGATAGATGTAGAAGGGAGGCACTGCCCATTCTGACACAGGCCTTTCTGGTTTCTCTTGCATCTCCAGCACCAGCATGTCATCATCCACCTTGATCACTCCAGTTCGTTGGAGCCGTTTCAGTTCTGGCTCGTGATAGCACATGATTACCGAGGTTTGCTTCTCCTTGAAGAAGTCGACGAATCCCTGGAAAGAGAAGTCGAGGATGTTGTCGGCGGCTACCACCATGATGTGGTCGTCGGCTGCACTCTCCTCGATGGCAAGCAACAGGTCTTTCACGGCGCCGAGGCGGGTGTCGTTGCTTGTGCTGCCATCGTCGATGATTCTGATGGGCTTCTTGTAAGTGCTATTTGCCTTCCATTCCTCGAAAATGGCGGCGAACTTATGGTTGGTCACTATCACGTGCTCGTCGATGTCGTCGATGTTGTCGATGTCGTCGAGCATCCGCTCGAGTATCGAGCGTCCACCGATGTTGAGCAGTGGCTTGGGGAAGTTTTCTGTCAGGGGATAAAGCCTTGTGGCATATCCAGCGGCAATGACGATATTTTTCATTATTTGCATTTTTTCCATGGTGGCAGCAAGCGTTCTGCTCCCATGCTGTTTGTGGATTGCAAAAGTAGCAATAATTATTGACATTTACAAGTGTTATTGCCCTTCGGCAATGAAATCATGCTTTTTTTTGGTGGTGAAGAGGAAATGTAGTACTTTTGCAATGAAAGAAAAACCCTCCTTTTTTCAATTTGACAATCAGGCATTTATGAATATGAATAGTATAATTGGAAGATTCTTCATCGTATTGTCATTATCCATGTCATCATGGTTGGGCTTTGCCCAGGAAGTGGTGATGATGAATGTTCATCAAGGCCATTCTGTGGCCGCGTTTGAATCTGGTGCTGTTGATAGCGTCACCTTCACTGCCGATGCCCAAGACTACGACAAGCGTATGGGTGAGTTGATGATGCAACATCCATATCCTATCACCACAGATTCCTTGAGGATTCTCATTCTGGGAAATAGTTTTTCCTACGATTCCACGTGCTATCTGCAAGCCATCGTCGACTCCACTGATATCGACCAGGGCAGATTGGGCATTTACAACTTTTTCATTCCCGCTTCCAATTTCCAGACATGGATAGACAAGTATGAGTCGGAAGAGACGATAAGCGTGTACAATACGGTGGGACAATTGAAAATGCGGGGAGAGGGGACATTGCATCAAGTGCTCTCCCAACATTGGGATGTGGTGATGATTGTGCAGGGAAGTGACCTCTCTTACGAATGGTCATCATTCAAAGACACTACACCTGAACTCCTCGACATCATCACTTCTTGTTGCAAGAATCCGGAGGTGAGGATTGCCTATCAGATGCCATGGGGGCACACCCCTGCTATCACGCCTAAAGAATTGGTGGGCAACGTGAGTTGTGCAAAGCGATTGGCGGCAGAATATGGTATCAGCAATGTCGTTTCGGTTGGTATCGCCATCCAAAACGCCCGCAACTCTTCGCTGTTGAATGATACCTACCTTCTCCGCGACAAATGGCACATCACGCATGGGGTAGGGCGGTATGTGGCAGCCTGCACCGTGTTTGAGTCTTTGCTACAGCCCGTTTTCCATGTCTCCGTCTATGGTAACAACGCCTTGGTGAAACTCTCTGACGAGGAGTTGGCGGTAGAGGGCACTGTCCGCGTGACAGCCGAGAACATCAGGTTATGCCAACAATGTGCCTTATACGCCACGATGTATAAATACAATGTCGTCGGTTTGGAGTGAAGTGAAACACACCTGTAATACGTTGTACTTGCGTCCATGACTTATCTTAAGCAATAAACTAAGATATACTATTTGACAAAAATGCGGAACCTGTTATACATAGTAGTCACGACAGTAATACTCGCTGCCTGTGTGGGCAACGGAAAGGAACGAGCCATGCTTGATGAGGCGCAGCGTATTATCAACGACTATCCCGACTCCGCCCTTGCCATGCTCGACTCTCTGGAACCGTCATCCCATGATTTTTCAACAGAAAACCTCCGTCGATGGCAACTCCTGAGGCTCATGGCACAAAACAAATGCGACAC
The DNA here is from genome assembly GCA_900315455.1 of uncultured Prevotellaceae bacterium. Taxonomy (GTDB): domain Bacteria; phylum Bacteroidota; class Bacteroidia; order Bacteroidales; family Bacteroidaceae; genus Prevotella. Next base: position 293,015 of record OMZE01000001.1, read on the forward strand.
CGTGTTCAGTGACGACAGCCTACAGAAGGAACTGGTAAAATACTATGACCGATACGGCACACCCAACGAACGGATGACAGCACATTATCTGCTGGGTCGTGCCTATAGCGATATGGGCGAGGCTCCTATAGCCATGAGATGCTATCAAGAAGCGACGGATTGTGCTGATACCACATCTATCTCTTGCGATTGGTGGAACCTTTCGAGGATTTACCTTCAACTGGCATATTTATACTACGAATCATATATGCCAAAAGAGTTGTCAGAAGTACTGCGACTCTCACAATCCACGGCCATGCATGCAGGAGACACTCTTACTTCAATACTATCTATTGCCAAGCAATATGGGGTATATGAACTGACTGGAAAGAGAGACTCGGCTGCCATAGTTATTAGAGATGCATCTCAATTATATGAAGCATATGGGAGAAAAGACCTTGCTTCGCAAGCATTATCCACATTGATTGAAGACGAAGTGGATAAAGGAAATCTTGGAGAGGCTTCACATATTATCAGATGTTATGAAGGTTACTCTGGGTATTTTGACAATCATCATGAGATAGAAAATGGAAGGGAAATCTATTATTATAGCAAAGGTATCTATTACCTTGGAATTGGATGTGCCGATTCAGCGGATTTCGCATTTAGGAAACTACTGGATAAAGCACAAGACATGAACGATATTCATGCTGCTTATCTTGGTTTGAGAAAGAAGTATCTCCAAACGGGTCCTAAAGACTCTTTGGTAAAATACGCCATGCTCAGTGAGAGCAGTAATGACTCATTGTTTATTGAGCATTATAAGGCCAATGTCCAACAGTTACAGAAGCATTTCAATTATTCAAGGCATATTGAGAACGAGCAACGACTGATGCGTTCAAGTGAAAGAAAAGACAGACTCTTGCTTGTCATCATCTTCATTTTCATTGCCGTTGCTATTGCCTCAGTCGCCTTTTTCCATAATCAAAGACGGAAAAGGGAGGCCAAACTCAAAGAATATCGCGAGAATCTCGACCATCTCCACCAATTGAAGATGGAAATGGCTGAACTTATCCATAATAATGAAATTACTGCTGTCAATCTTTCCTGCGAGAGTGCCATGCAGCAGAACGACATCGAATATATAAAGAGATATACCCATGAGTTGAGAGAGAAACTTGAGGAATCAAGGCGTCTGACATTGGAGGCTATATCTTCCAAGAACGAAGAAATCAGACGGCTGACCGCAAAACACGAAAAATACGACAAGTTCTTCGAAAACAAGACAAGAGATGATATTATGAAAGCCATACAAAAATCTGATATCGTCCAGAAATTCAATTTCTATGTGACTCATCCTCTCCATATCCCCACAATAGAAGACTGGGACAAACTTAATCAACTTTTCCATGAGGTTCACCCAAATTTTCCTACTACATTGCAAGACACGTACCATCTATCCACTAAAGAATATAGGATGTGCCAGTTGGTATTCGCAGGGATATCCCCTAAAGGTATTGCCACATTGATGGGCTTCAACAAGTCCAACGCATCCAACATACGCAAGCGTCTGTTGGCCAAATTGACGGGAAAGGACGGGAAGGCCAGTGAATTCGACCAGTTCCTGCTCTCCATTCCGCTCTTATAATAATCCAAATTGCATGGGAACCGTATTTCCTCAAAATTTTTAATTGAAAATAATCAAATAACAACACCCTTATAATCAATATGTTGCGACAGTTTGTGAACTCTTGTGAACTATTATTCACTCTATCACATTGAATTTAGTGATAATTCCGTTATTTTTGCCTTCATCAACCAAATTTAATACAAGTTATGAAGACAAAAATTTTATTTATTCTGTTTTTCTCCCTGCTGACGACCTGCGGGTATTCCAAAATTAACGATGGAGTGGAACCCATTGATGTGTCACTCACCTTGTTCATTGTTAACAAGGATAAGCAGACAAACAACTACCCCAAGTCCCCAAATCTTTCTGTATCCATTTTGGATCATACTCTTTTCTTCTCCAATGTAGAGGAAGACTTTACGTTGACTATATATGACGGTAATGGTTTTCTTGTTTATAATACAGCGATATCTTCCGTGACAACCCAGATTGATTTGCCGAACTCACTCTCTGGGGAATACGAGTTACGTCTTGATGCAGATGATTTTTATTACGTTGGAGACGTTGAAATCTAAGTAATCAATGGGATTTCTTATTGATAATCGTGGATTATAGATTATACAATGCCACTAATGACCACAGTATATCCGCATAAAGGTAAATACAGATTAAAGATAATAGAAAAATGAGACAAGCATCCAAACAGATAAGAATGGGCTTGCTATTGAACCTGATTCTGATGTTATTATTTATATTACAATCTATTCCTTCGATGGCCCAAACTATCATCGCCTTATCTAACAATGGTTTCCGAGATGGTGACAGCCTTGTCATGCGGAAAGTCGATGGTGTGCAGCCCGGCATGTCAGGAAGGGATGCGGTTTGGGACTTCAGTGATGCTGTGACACGACGTGTCCATACGTTACTGTACGATTTGGAAGAAGACACTTTCTCCGCCCATGAGGATGGCACGTCGTGGCGCACCGTCGTCAACAGTGACACGCTATGGCTCACGGGTTTCGAAAACCGCCATACTCTCATGGAGTATGAAGAGCCGCTACCCCTTCTCCGCTATCCCTTCTCCTATGGTGACAGCATACATGGCAGTTTCCATGGCATCGGGAAGTGGTGTGACCGAACGTTCATGCGTGTCTGGGGTGCACATGGCAGACCAACTATGACACCATCCGCACTTGGGAAAGCCTGCGCGAAGTTGTGCGCCATGAAGAGATGAGGGGATTCATCACCGATGCTTCCAAGACAACACCTGTCATCATCGACACCTACACCTTGTATGCACCGGGCTGGCGCTATCCCGTAATGAGGATAGAGGAAGCCTCCGACAGCATGGACATGAGCACGCTTGCCCTGTTATACCCCCCGGAATCTCAGATGGATCTCGACTACGATATGGAAAACGCCCTGCTGCGTCAGCAGACTGCCATGCAGGATGGCTCAGGTTCATTTGGAGACGGACAGGATGACAGTGCCAATGCCATGACTTCTCATTCCACCAACTACAATGCCTACACTGGCACTGTCACCGTGGTGTTCGCCCTTTCGCGTCCGGCATCAGTATCCCTGTTGCTATCCGACGTGTCAGGAGTGGCTTGGCGCAGCACGGAACAGTCATACGATGTTGGCGGTAGGTTCTCCCTCTCGCTCAGTTGTTCCGGTCTTCCACACGGCCAGTATGCCCTGCGCATCACGTGCGGGACGGATGTGATAACAGATAAATTCAATGTCAAATAGTATTATGAGAGGAATAAAAAGAGCATTGTTGTCAGCCACCTTAGTTATCCCTTCATTGGCATCAAGCCAGATAACGCTTTTCAACAATTTCCAAACTCCTGAAGTGGCAAGTCTGGGTACCTATGGCAATATCCCCGTCGGTTTTTTCACAGGCACCCCCGACATTACTGTGCCCATGTTTGAAATTTCAGTTGGTGACTATACGATGCCCATCTCGGCTTCTTACCATTTGGCCAATGTAAGACCATTCCCAACGCCAGGTATACTCGGATTGGGATGGAACCTTAATGCAGGAGGACACATCACCAGAACCGTACGGGGCTTTCCTGACGAGATGAAAGACATACAGGGACATGCTTATGGCTTTCTTGAACATTATGGGGAAGTAGCAGGTGTGACATCCAGAAATGCCTTTGTCAATGCACTCAATGGTGTATGTAATGCCTTCAAGGACAATATTGAGGGAAATGAGTATGAGTTGATGAGTGATGAATACAGTTTCAATTTCTGTGGACACTCGGGTCGTTTCTATTTGAATTCATCAGGTAATTGGGTTGTCGTTTCCGACGAAGACATCAAAGTTGTCTTCTCTTTATCGGACAATACCGTCAACCTCAGTCAACTCACGCAATCGGGTAGGCTTAGCACGATAGGATGGACCAATAGCGGTCATAACAACAGATTCATTACCGGTTTTACCCTTATAACCCCCGACGGATGCAAGTATGAGTTCGGCGGCTTGGATGCCACGGAATTCAGCATTTCATATTATAACCGTGCCAACAGCTACCTTGTTGCAACGACCTGGCATCTCTCCAAGATTACTACTCCAAAGGGAAGGGAAATTTACTTTACATACAAATGCAAGAACGACAACGGGCGTGCCCTCATCATGTGCGACCTGAGATACTCCCCGCAAAGCCTTACATACGGTTACTACGACAGCGACAATGGCACCTTGGAAGGCGGAGGCTATTACATGAATGACAGGTGGAACGGCTTTACGGGATACCTGCTTTTCCCCTCCTATCTGAAACAGGTAACCACAACCAATGAAACAGTCAGGCTGAGTTACAGGCGCGATCAAACCTATGCCAATCGAATGTTGCAGGATAATTACAGTTGCCATGCCCTGTATTGGCGAGAGCAGACCGAGACGATGAGCAGATTCGGGTCATTTGTCCCGGCCTCCCAGTTTTTCATGTTCATGGACGGTGTCAACTCCGACGGAACAGATCTTCAGCGTAGACAGAGGTTGGCAGACCGCATGACCGACCTCATGCTTGATTCTGTCACTATTTCTTCTTCCCGAGGAAGTGGCCGTAAAAAAGCAGCTTTCAGCTACAATAATGTATATAGGAGAAAGATGACAGGACTGACCATAAGAGACAATAGCCAAATTCTACAACAGTATGCTTTCAATTACAATGCGGGAGGCATGTACTATTATTATCCGATGGCAGCCACGGACTCATGGGGTTACAGTACGGGAGGACATGTAAACCTTAGCGAGACACCAACCTTCAACTACATCCCGTCATCGCTTGTAGCCTTGAAGCGTGAGACACTCTCAGAAATCACCTACCCTACGGGAGGAAAATCATGTTTCGAGTATGAACTTAACACCTATTCCAAGAGAGCCAGCTATTCTGCCTCGCACTTGATTAGCGGAAGCGGACTGGCTGGAGGGCTCAGGGTGTCAAGAATTGTCAACAGGAAGAGCAACGGGAACATAGACAATATCAGAAGGTTTTTTTATTGTGAGAACATCTCGGACAGCGCAAACTCGCTGCTTGCGAGCAGTGGGATTCTCTCGCAGCTTCCCATGCACATTAAGAACATTATTAGTACCAATGGCAACTTTCTCGCAATTGTCAAGTCGAAAGACGCATTCTCCGTACCTGTTACAGCCGACGAGACCCCTTCCGTAGGGTATTCCTGTGTGATTGAACAGACATTGGCACCAGACGGCAGTTCGCAGGGATGGGTACGGAGAAGATTCTCCAATTTTGATACAGACCCATATGGGATGTCACACCAAGACGAACAGCCGATATATAGGCTCGTAGAGAGTGACAGTGCCCAGATTTCACCCGTTACAAGCCTTTCCCACGAGAGGGGAAAACTCATGAGTGAGGAATTCTTCGATGCCACGGGCACCCTTGTAAGGAAGACTTCCCACAGATACGGATACACCAATGGAAGTCCGTTGCCCACCATGAACCATGAGGAATCGCTGTATAGCACTTCTGGCGGGATGGAGACAGTATACCTTCAGTCAGGATGTATGACACAAACCCATGTAAGGAGATTGTTTGAAACCTCCGTAGAGGATTCCGTCATTACTCCTACGGGGATATTCTCGACCAAGAAGAGTATGGTTTACAACACTATGAAACTGCCAATGTCCATTACAACAAATGGAAGCGATGGCAAAGACAGGAAGGAGACGTACACTTATGCGTATGAAAAGGCATTCCTATGGGGAAATCCCTATAGTTACATGGAAGAAAAACACATATTGGCACCTTTGGAGTCCGTGACAAAACTGACGGGCACCCAGACAAAGGAAATTGACGCGATGACATACGCCGTCACCCCCAATGGAGTGCCGTTTGCCTCATCCGCCAGTGTTTTCCAGGATGCCGGAAGAACCATAGGTAAAGAACAATACAGGATACTGTCAGCCGACAGTTATGGCAACCCGCTTGAAATAATGTCCGACAGCCTTGTAAGTGTCTTGGTTTGGTCATATCAAGGGCAGAAACTGATTGCGAGGTTGGACAATGTGCCTTCTGGTACAGCCGCCCAATACAGCCAATGGCTTCTGGCTCTTTCCGCCCGCGACCCTTTACCCAGCGACTATGCGACAATCACCCAACTCAGGGCTTCAATGCCTGAAACTCATGTCTACATCTATCATTACGACGGATGGCTGAACCTGCTCTCACTTACGACACCTGACGGGCATACTACCTATTACAAACATGACATATGGGGAAGGCTGAAAGAAGAGTATTTCTATGATTCCGAAGGAACCAAGCACATAACCAACCAATACGACTACCACTATGCATACTGACAGGATGAAAATAGGCATATCAATATTGTCTGCTCTTTGCCTTGGAAAAGGAAGCGTGGCCGCCCAGGAGAGTTTTCCAGCTTACCTTCCCGCAGATTCAACACCAGCTGCGGTAATATGTGCGACTGCCGGACATAGTTACGTCGTATCAAGGCGCAACATGAGCAAGACGGGTGAGGCTTTCATCATGGGCATCGATTACTATGACAGCTTCGGCAGGATGGAAGAAAGCACCACGACTGCATACGAGCAGTCGGAAAACGACATCGTTACTTACCATGAGCTGGACAATTTTGGCAGAGTCTTGAACAAATGGCTCCCTGTTCCTGTCTCACAGGCAGCAGGAGCATTCGTGAACAAAGCCAGCTGCTCGTCTGCCGCAACGTCAATTTACAATGACACGGCACCTTTCTCCAACTGGTCTTACGAGGCCTCTCCACTTTCAAGGATTACCGGGGAGACAAGGCCCGGCGCGGCATGGAGATTGGCAGGGAAGACAGTGAGCACTTCATATCTCACCAACAACAATGGCGTTGACAGCCTCAGGTGCATGAAATACAGCATGGGATATGTCCCATTCTCCAATGTTGTGGTTAATCTCAATGGTTATTACGAACCGGGATCGCTCTCCGTAAAGGTTGAGACCGACGAGGATGGACATGTGACCCTCACATTCACCGACAGGTGCGGAAGGATGCTTTTGGTAAGGAAGCCGATTGGTGACGGTGGGGTGCGAACATACCTTGACACATACTATGTCTATGACCAGCGAGACAGGCTGTGTGCCGTACTGCCACCCGCCATTCCGAAACAGGCTGGTTTCGTCCTCACACAACTCATGTCAAAGTATGCCTATCAGTACCAATATGACAGGAAAGGGAGAATTGCAGCCAAAAAGCTTCCGGGAGTGGGATGGACGTACATGGCCTATGACGATGCCGACAGAGTCGTTCTCAGCCAGGACAGGGAAATGTACGCTAAAGGCGAGTCTGTCTTCTATGCCTACGACATCATGGGAAGGGAATGCGTAAGAGGACTGCACCATGGGAACGTGAGCACAGGCTTGGCGAATACTGGTGTCAGTGGGATAGTTCTTTGCCGTTACACGGGTACGGGCAACATGATGGGCTATAATCTTAATGGAATGAGCCTGAGCAATCCGGAGTTACTCCAAGCCATGTTCTATGACTCGCATTCCTTCATTGGATACAACAGCACCTTGGGTTATTCTCCCAACCCTCAATATGATGCCCGGGGCGGCAGTTCCCGAGGCTACCAGACAGGTATGGTTACTGCCAGGCTTTCATCCTTAGGCGTTGGAGCCTATGACACCATAGCCTTTTACCATGACATCCGGGGGAGAGTCATACAGAGCAGGGAAACCAATGTTAAGGGAGGGTATGACATAAACATGCTTTCCCTTGGATTGAACGGAGAGGTTTTGGCAAAGAGGCATGACCATACGGCCATAGGTTGGACATCAATCACAGAAACGACATCCTGTGCATACGACGGATGGGGCAGGCTGCTCACCACCACCAACAGCATCAACGGCTCCACTCCCGTGACGCTGGCCTCGTACACCTACGATGCGGTGGGGCGTGTCTCCTCAAAGACCGTCGGCGGACTGGAGACAAGCACCTATGCCTACAACGTGCGGTCGTGGCCAACGAAAATCAGCGGCCAGCGGTTCACTGAGCGGCTGTGCTACAATGCGCCGGTGGAGGGGCTGGCACCGGGTCTGGCTACGGCGAGGGGCCTTCGCTTGAATCCTACCATACGAAGTACGACGAAAAGGCGGAGTACGACTGCATGGGAAATCCCACATGGATTTATCGCAGGAGTCCGGACATCATCAACGACATCCGCCCCTCTTCGCCTTCCGACCGCCTGCGGCTGGAGTACGAAGGCAACCAGTTGGTGCACGTCACCGACTCGGTGACCTCGGGGCACGACTATGCAGGGGCTTTCCATTTCGAGGACGGTGCCGACGAGACGGTGGAGTATGAATATGACGGAAACGGCAACATGACGAAAGATTTGAACCGTAACATAACGGAAATCCGATATAATTCATTAAATTTGCCGTCGATGATAGCATTCGGCGACAACACCTACATCTATTACACCTACAGCGCGACGGGAGAGAAGTTGACGACGAGGTACGTCGTCCGTTTCCTGCCCATGCTTGCTCCCGGTGGCGGGGACCTTTCTTCCACGGAGGCGGAATCCCCGGGGGGCATGGGTGACGATATCTCCGGTTCTGGTACGAGAGTTCTTCCCT